>CAZFIV010000240.1:0-2506 GCA_964519665.1 uncultured Myxococcales bacterium | reverse complement strand
CGCGCTTCGAGCGAGCCCTTCGTATCAATACGGCGGCTTATGGAGGTCTATCAAGCGCCGCTGAAACGGGGCGCTGGGGTGCGCGTGTGCTTTCGCATCAAAGTGACCAACACGGCGTGGGGGAGCGTCAAGCTCGCGGTCAACATGAGCGCAAACGAGGCAAAGTCTTCTACGGTCGAGGCGTCCTGTGGTCGCGACGCGGCGTACAGCAGCACGAGATTGGGTGCCACCGCGTAAGGCAACCAAGTCCTCCAGTCTAGTGACGACCGGTCTGCTCGCGAGGGCGTGAAGCGCTGTCGGAGATCTTTCAGATGGCCGACGGCGTGCCATAAACAAAAATATAGGCCGAACGACACGAGCGGGGGGAGTTGAATGAACGCGATGCACCAGGTCGCTACGTAGATGAGTTCTTCGACCTGCCGTTGGGTCGACCAGCCTGAGTGCAAGATAATCGGGATCTGAGCGAGCACGATACTGGTGATGGCCGCGAAGGCGGCGGAGGCCGATGGTTCGTAACGAACCCCCATCGCCCGTACAATCGGAGCTACGGCTTCCCCGTGTGCGAGCAGAGGTAGGGCTACGAAGAACGCGCCGCGGACTATCTTTTTGAACCGGGGGAAACCATCGGGAAGGTCTCCCTCGCCGAAGTGATGGACCGACAGGGCGAGGAACGCAACAAACGCCGTCGAAGGCGAAAGCCGCCACAGACCGAGCATTGAAATGACCAACAACACGTAGCCCGCGAGGAATAGTAGCTTGGGGTGCCCGGAGTACGCTCGCTGGAAGATCCAGAGGTCGAAGGCGCCATGAGGCACGCCGAGCACGACGAACAGAGTCGCTATCGGCGCAAGGTAAACGGCATCGCCGAATGGTCCGAACGCGGCATCGATCCCCACGAGGAGTGCGAGCCACCCTAGCCACCCGAGCCGTGCGCCCGCCCGGTACTGCATCCTCATGTCGTCGCCCGGTAGGGGAGCGCCGGCCTTTCACCGACGGCAGCGCGCACGAATGGCTCGATCGGTAGGGTGGCAAACAGCAACGCCTCCTGTCCGAGCCACGTCTTTTCGTCGAGGAAAGAGAGGACGCGGTCGAAGGGGTGAAACTGGAAGAGTCGATAGAAAATCTCGGGCCCCAAGGCCGGTTGCTGTTGCAGCACGTCGAGCAGCACCCGGTCGTACCACGCGAACCGACCGGCACTGAGCGGAAGCGCAGTGGGCTGGCCTTCGGCGACGAGGCTCGAGACCAAGTGTTCGGTCTGGTCGACGATTCGACGAAGGGTGTAGCCCGTGCTCGCTTTGCTCAAGCCTGCGGCCCGGCCGATGTTGATGACGTGTCGGCCGGCAACCTGCTGGGGCGGCGCCACATCGAGCGGGATGCTCCCGTACTCGGTGCGGTGAACGTTCCATGCGCTCTTCACGTTCGTTTCGATGTACCGACGAACGTGGCGGTCGTATTCGGCACGAGCCCACGGTCGCTCGGAAATGACGGTGTACTCGACCAACGCCCGGTCGCTGGCGATCGGGAGTACGTAGTAGAACGCCGTTCCGTCGGTGAAGCGGCGGTCGAAGTCCATGAAGGTGACAGTGGACGGGTCGAACGACGGCCGGTGGGTCTGGATCTCCCAGCCACCGAAATGTTGAACGAGGCGCGCCGGTCGGGCTCGCGCGGGCGCGCTCCGGAAGACCGTTCGGGCGCGCAAGCTTCGTCCGGCGAGGAACACGGTCGCACCATCTTCTTCGTCGCGGACCGCCCGAGCCGAGTCGCGGACGAATCGGACCCTCGGGCACGCGGCGAGCTCACTCAGTACTGCGGGCACCCAACGGTCGGCGGCGATCATGTGGTACGGCTGTCTTCGGAGCGTTCCGAGCACTTCGCGGTCGCCGTGGCGCAACAGCAGCTGACGCCAGGTCCGATCGATACGCCCGCGCAGCGCGTCTGGAATTTCGCCCCAGAAACACCAGGTGCGTGCCGGAGTCGGGTTGAAGTTTGGGTCGACCAAGGTGATGTGAAGGTCCTTCGGGCCGTGGGTGACCAGGCGTTGAGTGAGAAGGAGTCCGGACAGGCCCGCTCCAAGAACGATGACTTCATTCGAATTGCGAACCATGCCGGCTCCTCCTCTCCTCCAATTCAGCTTCAGGCTTTCGGTCCGACCATCAAGAGACCCACGAGGGCGATGATGACGCCGGTAATCAGAAAGCCTTCCGCGTCGAGCATCGGGGGGGTGACACCCAATGCCAGACAGCTTCCGCCGATGACCACGCCGAGGCTCCCAATTCCGAGCAACACTTGAGCGCTCGTCTTGAAGTGACCGTCGGCGTGGTCATCGGTTTCCCGTTGGCTCATGTCACGCCGTAATCGGCGAACCGGCGCGCAGGCCCGTCTCGTCGAGCCCCTCGGCTGCCATTTTGGCGCGAGCGATCTGATAGATCATCAGACCGTAGCCACACTTCGCCGCGATGTCGGCGACGCTGTAGCCGACCTGCAACACAACTTCCGCCGTGCCCCC
>CAZFIV010000239.1:0-2513 GCA_964519665.1 uncultured Myxococcales bacterium | reverse complement strand
CAGGAGCGGTCGGTCATCGACCGAATCCTCGACCACCTCGGCCTTGACCACACGGCGTCAGGCACTCTCGACCTCCCGACGCCAGCAGCCTCCTGCTGGCCCTCACTGGCACCGAGTCCGCCAGGGGCCTCGATCGCCGCCTCAAACACTACGCCAGCACCGGCGTCCTTCGATGATCGTTCGCGGACGACCTCGGCCGCTCAAAAACCGATCTCTCAGGCGCCTACCTATGGACAAATCTCTTCGACTTGGAGGTCAGGGACGCCGACGAAGTCACGCGCGTTACGAGTCACAAGGACGGCGTCGCACGCGGCAGCAGTGACGCCAATCGCGATGTCGTTGGCGCGTCTTCGTGGTGAGCCGAGCCGGCGAAACACCTCGGCTGCTCGACTTGCAAACTCGTCGCTGAGGGACACCACGCCGTCGTGTTCTTCAAGAAAGTGGCGCGCCAACGCGAGTTGCTCCGGTAGCCGCGGGCCACGCGAGTACTCGTACCAAGCCACCGCGCTCATGTGGAGGGTCGCGGGCGCGTCAGCGAGCGCTAGCAGTCGCGTCCGCTCGGGGCCAGCGACCGACGTCGCATAGACGAGAACGTCGCTGTCGATGTGGTAGCTGGTCACCCGTGCGGGTCCTCGGCTTTGATGCGTGCGACTTCAGCCTCGGGGTCATTGCCGTCCGTCAGCCCGATGAGCTTCTCAAGCGCTTCTCGGCGCGCCTTGCGGCGCTCTTCGCTCACCCCCACCACGCGGTCGCGCTGTTGCACGATCGCCCGACGTATAGCATCCGACATCGTGCACCCGTACGTCGCGGCGAGCTGGTTGGCTGCTTCGCGCGTCACGACATCCAGCACGATTGAAGTGCGCGTAGACATATCAGCCATATATGCATTGAGCATATCATACGTCAACGGCGGGGCGTCGACGCTGGTGACGCTGCTGCCCATCCGCCCCGCGGTTGGCCGCCACAGGGACGACAGATCCAAGCCTGCAACGGGGCTGCTTGGACGATGGCCGCGAAGATCGGGACGTCAGATGCAGGCTAGGTTCCGGTGTTCGAGGCCACCTCAAAACACAGCAAGTGGAGCTCGGACGTGCAGGGCGCAAAAATTCCGCGGAAGAAACGGGTGGAGGAACCTGACTGCCCGATGCGGGTCTGGCCCAGCGTCGAGGTCCAGCTGCCACAGTGGAGGGCGGCCGAAGCTGTTCCGAAGGCACCGGCGAGGATGGAACGGTTGAAAGCGTAGACCCCCGCGGCGTCGGTGTTGACCGGCGCCAGCAGCGGCTCGCTGGCGAGATTCAAAAGACCGTCGGCGACCTTGACCCCATCGGGCCGGTACCAGGGGCCATCGTCGAGCTCAAAGCGAGACAGCACGTTGAGGCCCGGCCCGGGGGCGGTCAGCGCCACAAACGTTCGACCCATGAGCCCGGCCTCGTCCGCCTGCCGCTGGCAGAGCGCATCCAAGGACGCGAGCCCTCCGCCGGACCTGATCCGTTCGGTGGTGGAAAAAGCGATTCGCGCATCGGCAGGAAGCTCGGGCGGGGCGACGGGCGCCGTCTGGCCGGTTCCGAAGCAGAATAGGGCAAGGGGCTCGCCGGCGTCGTGGTCGACAACGCCGATGTCCGGGGTCGTGAAGCCGGCGTCGGGGGCGCCAGCGTCGGGGGTGGGCTCACCGCCGTCCACTCCGCAGCCGGCGTCGGGGCACGCTTGTCCGGCGTCGCCGGTCTGGTGCTGGACGCCGGGGACGCACGTCAGCTGCTGGCAGACGTTGCTCGGGGGGCAGTCTTCGTCGTCGAAGCATTCGAGCGGCGGCGGCGCGCTGGTGCACGCCGCAATCGCGATGATGCCCACAAGGCCCAAGCGGTTTGTGACTATCCCGAGCTCAGTCATGTCTGCCTTCCAACTAACGTCGCTCGACTTCGAAGCAGAGAAGGTGCGCCGATGACGAGCGCGGCACGAACTCCCCGACGAAGAAGCGGGTGGAGGAGCCAGACTTCCCGATTCGCGTCTGACTCAGGCACGACGTCCAGTCTCCGCAGGACAGGGCGTCATTTCTCGTTCCGATAGTACCGGCCAAGATACGCCGATGCTGATAGTTGTCGCCCTGAGCGTCGAGATTGACCGGCGTGATGAGGGCATCCGAAGCGATCGTCCGGATGTCGTGGGCGACTTTGACACCATCGCGCCGGTACCATGGACCGTCGTCCGTACTCAGCCGGGAAAGGACACTCCGGCCCCTGCTCGGGGCCGTCAGGGAAATGAACGTGCGCCCGTCCAGCTCTGCGCCGTCGGCTTCGGCTTGGCACAGGGCGTCGAACGACTCGATGCCTCCACCGCAAGCGATCGGCCGCATCGTCTGAAACGCTCCCGGTAGGGAGCGGACCGCCGCGGCAACGACGCCCGCGTCCGACGGGACAACCGGCCGGCCCTTCACCCGCGATGCCTCGAGACGAAAGACCATCTTGAGGCGGTTCTTGGTGCGGGCGACGTCCTGGACGACCTTCACGTAGACGCGG
>CAZFIV010000238.1:0-2539 GCA_964519665.1 uncultured Myxococcales bacterium | reverse complement strand
CCGCGCGATGCGGTATCGCCAAATCCGATCGAAAATCAGGAGCTTATGGCGACAGCGGTGGATCTCAAGGTAGTTGTCGCATCTTCGTCGATCAGGCTGCTCGTGCCTCCTCTCGGTCAGTCGCGCTGGGCTTCGCCCGCACGCAGACGCGCTTGGGCGGCTCCCAGGCCCTCGTAGGCCGCGAGCCCCATCGCTCAGGGTGACGAGCCTTGGCGGTCTCGTAGACGGCCTTACGGCGTTCGAGGATCGCCAGGTCGCGCCCGTCGTGGCGGTCTACAGGGCGCACGAAACAGACGCCGCTGTGGAGGTGGTCGTGGTTGTACCAGCGTACGAAGTCGGCGACCCACGCCCGGGCGTCCGTGAGACTGTGGAAGGGCCCGTCGGGGTAGCTGGGTCGGTACTTGAGCGTGCGGAACAACGCCTCCGAGAACGGGTTGTCGTCGCACACCCGAGGCCGGGCGAAGGATGGCACGATGCCGAGGCGCTGCAACGTGGCCAGCATCGTCGAGCCCTTCATGGGCCCGCCGTTGTCCGAGTGCAGGGTCAACTCGTCGAGCCCCACGCCGTGCACTCGCGCCGCTCGCTCGATCATCCTCGAGGCGTGGTCCATCGACTCTTCCTCGTGCACGGCCCAGCCCACGATGAGGCGCGACCAGACGTCGACCACCATATAGAGGTAGAAGAAGGAGCCGTTGACGGGGCTCTTGAGGTACGTGATATCCCAACTCCAGATCTGGTTCGGCTTGGTGGCCACCCGGACCACCGGCGTGCGGTCCGCGGGCTCCTTGCTCCGACTGCGATGAGCAAGTTGGCTTGCTTCCCTCAGGAGCCGATACATCGTCGACTCGGAGCACGCATAGATCCCACGATCGGCCAGCTTGGGCACGATCTCGTTCGGGCTCAGATTCTCGAACTCGGGTCGGTTCACGATCTCCAAGATCCTCCTCCTCTCCGCGGCGCTGAGCTTGTTCTTGGGCTCGCTCTTGGGCCCGCACCGCATGTCTTCACCCACTCGGCGTTGCCGCCAGCGCTCCAGGGTGCGGACGCTGATGCCGAGCTCGGCGCAGGCCCGCTGTACCCGCGCCCCGCTCGACACCGCCTCCGCGACCAGGTCGATGATCTCGGACCTCAGCTCGGGTCCGTGTCGTCGTCCTCGTCCCCCCAGAGCGCTTGGGCTTTTTTTCTGAGCACCAGTAGGGCCGCCGCCTCCGCAAGCGCCTTCTCCTTCTTGCGCAGCTCGCGCTCCAGCTGCCGAACTCGCTTGTCTTCCGCCTTCTTGCGCTTGCGCGCCTTCGCAGGATCCAGCGCGTCCTCGATCGCTGACCCCCACCGCTCGAGATCCGCTCGGTGGAGCCCCCGCGCTCGAAGCCATCCACCGAGCTCCTCCTCCTCGATCTGGTCGGCCTCCGCGAGTAGCCGTGCCTTGTCGAGTGGCGTGAGCTCTCGCTTGTTCTTCACCTCGACGGTCTCGTCTGCGTCGTCAGCCATCCGCCCGGCGAGGCTATCACGCCGCCACCGGTGCAGCGTCCCCGCCGAGAGCCCTGCTTCCTCGGCCAGCTGCGACACGACGGCGCCCTCCAGCATCCGCTGCAACATCTTCTCCTTGAACTTCGGCGAGTACACCGCCGCCTCCTTCCGCCCCCAACTCGAGGTTCAGCAAGAGGCGACAACTACGCTGACACAGGGGGACAGGGCCCTCGAAGTCCGGTTTAGGACCAAGTGCTAAGGAGAGATGCGGACCTGCTCCCGTGATAGAAAGGGGCAGCATCGATGGTGAAGAAACGGGCGAAGCACAGCGCGGCATTCAAGGCGAAGGTGGCGCTCGAGGCGGTGCGAGAACACGCACCGATGGCCGATATCGCACGCAAGTACAAGGTGCACGCGAACGTCGTCTACAAGTGGAAGCGGCAGCTGCTGGACAATCTCGCGGTCGTGTTTGAAACCGATGCTCGGGATGACGCGGACGCGTCTGAGCGGGAAGCCGAGCTGCTTCGCAAGATCGGCGAGCTCACGGTTGAGCGCGATTTTTTGTCCAACGGGCTCGGTCGGTCGAAACCATGAAGCGCCGAGGCATGGTCGACAGCGCGGCTTCGATTTCGGTGCGCCGGCAATGCGAGCTCTTGGGGTTGAGTCGCTCAGGCCTCTACTACGAGCCCGTGGAGGTCGATGGCGAGACGCTGCGCCTCATGCGCCGCATGGACGAGCTACACCTGCAGTATCCGTTCTTCGGCAGCCGTATGCTGACGCAGACGCTCAAGAAGGAGGGCTGGCTGGTCAATCGCAAGCGCATCCAGCGGCTGATGCGTTTGATGGACCTCGAAAGTCTGGCCCCGAAGCCGGGAACGAGCAAGCCGGCACCGGAGCACCCGGTGTACCCGTACCTGCTGCGAAACCTGGCCATCGACCGGATCGACCAGGTCTGGGCAGCCGATATCACGTACATTCCACTAAACGGCGGCTTTGCGTATCTCGTGGCCATTATCGTGTCGTTGACCCCTGAGAAACGCAGAAATCTGACCAGCCAGCCGAGAAGTCAAAA
>CAZFIV010000237.1:0-2572 GCA_964519665.1 uncultured Myxococcales bacterium | reverse complement strand
CCTCGCCCGGTGGCGGGAGGACCAGCTGAAGCTATACCGCGTCGAGCTCGCCACCATGGAGCGCCGAGCTCGGCAAGAAGGCCGGCAAGAAGGCCAAGAACAGGGGTTACGGTCCGCGCGGGGGACGCTGCGCGTCCTTTGTCAGGCCCTGGGCATCGAGGTCACCGAGGGACGCGAGGCGCAGATCAACGGCGCGACGCTCGACGAAATCGACCGCCTTCGCGATGCCCTCATGACGACCCGAAGTTGGCCGGACTGAACAGCAGCACTCCATGGGGGCGACGGACGCAACCGAAGGCTGTGGGTTGCGCACGGGTCTTGAGATGGCCGTCGGTTTCCGCGAGGCTCCGGCCGTCCATGACGGCGCCCCTTTTGTTTTTGAGCCACGCCGGCGCCGATACGGCGGCCGCCAAGCGCTTAAAGGATCGCATCGAAGCGACCCCCGCGGCGCAGGAAGCCGGCCTGCGAGTGTGGTTCGACAAAGACGACCTGGAGGCCGGACCCGGCTGGCAGGCGCAGCTGGAGCGCGCGCTCAAAGACGAATCGACGGCGTTCGCGATGTACATCGGCGGCAGGGGCGTCATCAACTGGGTCGACATGGAGGTCCGAGTCGCGCTGACCCGGGCGGTCAGCGACCCTGATTATCCCTTCGTCCCCATCTTGGGCCCCGACGGCGCCGGGGTCGACGCACTGCCCGCGTTCGCCAGCCAGTACCAAGGCGTCATTGATCCGCTCGAAAACGCGGACGAGCTGGCCAAGCTTATCCGGGCGGTCACCCGGCAAGACCAGCGCACACCGGTGGCGCTCGTCGACCAACCGTTTCAGGGGCTGCGGCCGTTCGAGGCCTCGAAAACCCACCTGTTCTTTGGTCGGGATAAAGACACCGAGGCGCTGCTCGCGCTCGTGCAGGCGCGGCGCCTGGTCATGGTGGTGGGCGACAGTGGCTCCGGCAAGTCGTCCTTGGTGAAGGCCGGGCTCATCCCGCGGTATCGCGGCGGCGCGTTCGCCGAAGGGGCCGGGTACGACGAACGCGAAACGGTCTGGCACGTGGTCGAGATGCGGCCGAAAAGGAACCCGTTCGCGGCCCTCGCCGACGCCGTGGCCGACACGTCCCGCGCGCTCGGCCGCAGCCAAGACGACATTCACGCCCTGCGCAAAATGGTGCAGGCACAGGGCGCGGATGATGTGGCCGCGGCGCTGCGCGACGGCGCGCCGCTCAAAGCCGAGATTTTGCTCGTCATCGATCAGTTCGAAGAGCTGTTCACCCTCAGCGAGCAGGCCTACCGGGAGCGGTTCCTCGACGTGCTGCTGCACCTGGCCGACGACGACTTTCGCATCGTCGGCACCATTCGCCGCGACTACTATAACCTGTGCCACCAGCACGAGGCGTTGTTCGCGCGGCTCGAAGATCCCGAGCATCCCGCCAAGTTCCCCATGCGGCGCATGACCGACGTGCAGCTGCGGGCGTGTATCGAGGGGCCGCTCAAGCTGGCCGGCGTCGACAGTCCCCCCGTGTTCACCGAGCGGGTGCTCAAGGACGTCGGCGACCAGCCCGGCGACCTCGCCCTGCTCGAGATGGCCCTCACCGAGACCTGGAACCGGCGCCAAGAGCACCAAGACAATCTGCTCGACGCGTACATTGCCATCGGCGGCGTGACCGGCGCGCTGGCCACGGTCGCCGAGCAGAGCTTTGCCAAGCTGTCATCGATCGAGCAGCGGCTCGCCGGGGCGGCGCTGATTCGCCTGGTGCGGCTCGGCCAAACCGGCGGCACCACCCGTCGCGTGGCCAGCCGCGACGAGTTTTCGGACAACGCGTGGACCGTCCTGCAGAAGCTGGCCAGCGAGGCGTACGGACGCCTGCTGTTTATCGGGTCTTCGGCCGGTCACCATTCGGCCGCGGGCGACACGGCGGCCGGAGCAGAGACGGTCGAGCTTTCGCACGAGCAGCTCGTGTCGCAGTGGCCTCGCTACCAGGCGTGGCTGCAGGCGCCGGAAAAACGAGACCACGACGCCCTCATCGAAGACGCCAAGAAGTGGGCCGCCGCGCCCCGCAAGGGCGACCACCTGTTGGTCGGCAGTCGCCTCGCCGCGGGCCGGGCTGTGCAGCGCGCGCACCCTGAGTGGCTATCGGAGGACGAAAAGCAACTCATCCGCGAGAGTCGGATCCGCGCCTGGCGCCGAACCGTCGCTCAGCGCGTGGGCATTGCCGCCTTGGTCGTTCTGACTGCCGTATCGGGGTTCCTCTTCCTCCAGGCCTCCCGTGCCACCGAGCAGGCCGTCGTTAAGGAACGCCAACTCAGAGAGCAGCTCGGCAACATTCACTGGCGACGGGCGGGCCGGGCCATCGAGCGCGGCGCCTACGACATGGCCGTCCACCATCTCCTCGACGCCGCGCGGTTGGGCGTGCGCGAACGCCACGCGCGGGAGGCCGCTACGCTCACCCTGCGTCGCTTCGTCCCTGGCCTCAGGAACATGTATCGCAGCGAGGGCGACGTCAGAGGCGCCGTCTTCTCCAATGACGAGCGAACCGTCTTGACATGGAGTTACGACAACACCGCCCGACTGTTCGACG
>CAZFIV010000236.1:0-2715 GCA_964519665.1 uncultured Myxococcales bacterium | reverse complement strand
CGGTTGCGTATTCCCGATACGCGCCCTCCTCACGCGACGACCCGACGGGCCGATTCCGGCGCGACAACAGCACGCTCCAAGTGCATCGGCGCTCTAGCTCATTCGCTCCCGGAGGTGCTCGCCGACCCGAATCGCGTTGGCGATGATGGTGAGGCCCGGATTGACGGATGTACTGGACGGAAAGAAGCTACCGTCGACCACGTACAGGTTGTCGACCTCATGAGACCGGCAGTGGATATCGAGGGCGGACTGGGCGGGGTCGGTTCCGAATCGAATCGTGCCGCACTGGTGCGCAACACCGGCGATGGGGATCTTCTTACCGAGGTAGACGTTCCGATTGATGAGTCGCTGCCGGCAGCCGATTCGACTGAGTAGACCTTTAAGGCGCCGCGTCAGCTGCTTATGGGCGTTCACGTTGTTGGGCGTGTAGCTGAGTCGGAGGCCGTTCTGGGTGAGCGTCACCCGGTTTTCAGCGTCGGGCAAGTCTTCGGATGTGAGCCAGAAGTCGACGGCGTGCGTCGCCATGCCTCTGAGAACGAACCCGGGAGTGAACCACGGGGCATCTCCCCGAAGCATCGTAGCGTTGGACTTTCCGAGCATCTGGATGTGACCCATCGGGTATTCGAAGTCGTCGTCGCCAAAGTAGTAGTCGTTGAGCCCGAGCGTCTTTTGAAAAGACGTTGGATTGGGTCGCTTCGACAGCGCGAGCATGGCCGAGTTGTTGTGGTGCATGTAGTGCCGTCCGACGACGTCGGACCCGTTGGCCAGGCCGGCCGGATGTTTGTCGGACGCCGAACGCAATAGGAGCGCCGCCGAGTTGATCGCGCCACAGCTGACGACCACGATATCGCCCTTGTACACCTCTTTGACGCCGTCCCGCTCCACGTGCACGCCGGTCACGGTTTGGCCGGACGCGTCGGTTTCCAGCCGTTCAACGAAGGCACCGAGGACGAGGTCGACGTTGTCGTGCTGAAGGGCCGGGCGAACGGCGACGATCTCGGCATCGGCCTTGGCCTGAACCAGACATGGAAAGCCGTCACAGGTGTCACAGCGAATGCATGCACTCTGGCCCGGCTGGGCCTCGTTCAGCATGATGCCCATCGGGAGGTGAAACGGCGACCGGCCGCACTTCTTGAGGTCTTCGAAGAGCTCCGAGACGCGCGGTTCGTGACTGATCGGAGGATGGGGGAACGGCTCGGAGGCCGGCGGTTCGGTCGGATCCTCGCCGCGCTGGCCGTGCACGTGATAGAG
The DNA here is from genome assembly GCA_964519665.1 of uncultured Myxococcales bacterium. GTDB lineage: Bacteria > Myxococcota > Kuafuiibacteriia > Kuafuiibacteriales > Kuafuiibacteriaceae > JANQQN01. The sequence goes on along the minus strand of CAZFIV010000236.1, from coordinate 1,464 downwards.
CTTCTCGGCCTTCGTGTAGTAAGGCTCGAGGTCGTCGTACGTTATGGGCCACGCCGGTGACACGCCACCTTCCAGCTTGAGCTCGCCGAAGTCTTCCTTGCGGAACCTCAGGAGGGCGGCGCCGTAGACCTTCGTGTTGCCCCCTACCCAGTACTGGATTCCCGGCTCGAAGGTACCACCGGACTTGTCCTGCCACTTTTCGTGGGATTTGTACTTGCCGCGCAGGAAAACGGCTTTCGTATCCCAGTTGTCTTTTTCGCGTTTCAGCCACTGCCCTCGCTCGAGCAACAGGATGCGTTTGCCGGAGGGGGCCAGGATCTTGGCGAGCGTTCCGCCCCCGGCCCCGGTCCCGATAATGATGACGTCATAGTTCGTCGTGCTCATAGCCTACTCCTCTCGAGATGCCCGGACTCCGGTAGCGTTACCTACAAAGCCCCTGTCAGCGCCCTCGCTGACCGGATAAACCCGCAAATCCTCCTTGGCGACGAGATGGGCCGTTCTCGACGACGACCGTCCCCCTAGCAGAAAATATCGGCGATGACCGCCTCCAACCTCCATTTCGCCGGTAACGCCAAGCCGAGGGTCTATCCGGCCTACGCGTACTTGGGTCCCTTCCTCCTGGTTCCTCTAGTCAGCGAGCTGGTCTACGCGGGCGCCCGCCCGTTCATGTCGCGTTTGATCGTCTCGTTGACCCTGGAGCCGGACTGGTCGGGTTTGATCGACAACGCCTTTTTGCTCCTGAGTCTTGGCCTCTCGCTCATCGCGACGACGATCAGTGTGGCGTTGGCCTACGCCAGCTACCGCTGGCTGATGCCCTGGTTCTACTTCCTGATGTCCCCGGTCGGGCGGACCACGCGCGCCGACTACTGGCTCAAATACTGGCTGCCGTTCACGGGCTATCTCGTGGTGCTCTACTTGACCGTAATCATCGGCCAGGCCATGCCCGTCTTGTTCCTCGACGGTCCTAAAGGAAACCTTCTCGACAACATCGTCCGAAACCTCACCTACCACCAGGTCTCCATGACCACCGCGATGCTGTGGCCCATGCTGGCCGTCCTCAGCAAGCGCATTCACGACCGAGGCAAGCCGGCTTGGTTTCTCCTCATCTGGCTGATTCCGATCATCGGACCGCTTTGGCTGTTCATCGAGGTCGGACTTCTGCCAGGCACCGCTGGACCCAATCCGTTTGGTCCGGACCCCATCGAGATTCGCGATCATCAACGTAGAGCGCGGATGCGGCACGTATCGTGAGTACTCGATATTGAGCTCGTTTTCGGGGTCGGGAGTCAAAATGTGCACTCCATCGGCGGCACGATACATTCGTCGTCTTCGGGGAGCGGCGATTTCGTCTCGCTACCGCACGCGTTCCTCCCCCGCATCGCCAATTGGTCGGAGTGCGCATCAAGCGCTCCCCTAGACTTAGCGAGGCTGCGCCTCAAACGCTCGAGTTCATTCGCGATTCCG
>CAZFIV010000235.1:0-2772 GCA_964519665.1 uncultured Myxococcales bacterium | reverse complement strand
ACGCGCCCTCCTCACGCGACGACCCGACGGGCCGATTCCGGCGCGACAACAGCACACGCTCCAAGTGAATCGGCGCTCTAGATCTGTTCGGCCTAAGCGAGCCGTTGGACGTTGTTGAGGTCTTCGAAGACCCGGGTCAGCCGAGCCGTGAAAGACGCTTCGCCCTTTCGCAGCCACACCCGGGGATCGTAGTACTTCTTGTTGGGCTCGTCGCTTCCGTCGGGGTTGCCGATCTGGGCCTGCAGGAAGCCTTCCTTGTCGAGGTAGTATTTCCGAATGCCGTCCCAGAAAGCCCACTGCAGGTCGGTGTCGACGTTCATCTTGATGACTCCGTACGAGATCGCCTCTCGAATCTCTTCGAGCGACGAGCCGGACCCTCCGTGAAAGACAAAGTCGACGGGCTTGTCGGAAGTCCCGTATTTCTCTTGGATGTACTTCTGGGAGTTGTCGAGGATGGCTGGCCGAAGCTTCACGTTACCGGGCTTGTACACCCCATGCACGTTGCCGAACGACGCCGCTACCGTGAAGCGATCGCTGACCGAGCCGAGCTGCTCGTACGCGTAGGCCACCTCTTCAGGCTGCGTGTACAGGCGTGAAGCATCGACGTCGGTGTTGTCGACGCCGTCTTCTTCGCCGCCGGTGACCCCGAGCTCGATCTCGAGCGTCATGCCCATCTTGCTCATCCTTTCGAGATATCGCTTGCAGGTCGCGATGTTCTCTTCGAGCGGTTCTTCGGAGAGATCGAGCATGTGGGAGCTGAACAGGGGGCGACCGTGTGATTCGTAGTAGGCCTCGCCCGCGTCGAGAAGGCCGTCGACCCATGGGAGCAGCTTCTTCGCGCAGTGGTCGGTGTGCAGGATGACCGACGCTTCGTAGAGCTCGGCGAGCTCGTGAATGTGCCGCGCACCCGCGATCGCGCCTGCCACCGAAGCGCGCTGGTCGGCGTTCGAAAGCCCTTTGCCAGCCACGAAGGAGGAGCCGCTGTTCGAAAACTGACAAATCGCGGGGGCTTTCAGATCCCTCGCCGTCTCCAGGAGGGCGTTCATTCCGTTCGTACCGACCACGTTGACCGCAGGAAGCGCGTACTTATGGGCCTTCGCGTGTGCAAAGGTCTTCTGCACGAGCTCGCCCGTGATGACGCCGGTGGGCAGTTCGAGTCTGTCTTCGGTCATGCCCGACACCCTGAGCGCGTCCCCCGCCATCCGTCAATGGTCACCGAGACCGTCGGTGGCGAATGGTGGTGAATGGTGGCCAACAGGCGCGAATCGCTGCGAAATTCTGGCCAGCGGCCGCCGGAGCAAGGAAGAGCTCAAAGGGGGCCGATTCATCGGAAACCGACCCGGTTTGCAGTGAGGGATTGGATGGTATCGACGCCGTTTTGGTCGCTTGCAGCGTCGACCCCCCGCGTCGTCTGTACTTTGAGCCTGCTGAGCGTCGTCGACCTGTGGTGCAACTATCGAAACGTCGGCTCTTCGAACTCGATGGTGCGGCGAGCGGATGGCCATGGGAGCAGGTTACATGACATCAACCGCCGGTGGTTGGCACAACCGTGGCGATGCCGACGACTCGTTGGCTCCAGTACCCGAATGCAGGGTAGGCTTTACCGCCTTTGGTAAGGCTCTCCGGCCAGTCCCAGTAGTGGTTCGTGGTGACTGTGGCTCTCTTGCCCTTCGAGCGGCCATGATACATCTCGAAGCGGACGACGTCGCCCTTCGCGTCGCGTTCGACCTTGGTGACGGTGGCCATGTGATTGATGTGGGTCCCGGCTCGATTGCGATTGAAGAGCGCTTTGACGCCGCCGGCCGATTTGGGAGCGCCGCGTGAGAACCAGAGCACGGCACCCGGCCGAACGCGATTGCGGATCGCTTTGAGGGAGGCGGGCACGTCGGTCGCTTTGGTCGCGCCGTCGTAGAACACCGGTGTGAAGTTGCCTTGCTCGTAGTACCACTTGGCGAGTGCCCGGGTCGTGCGCGCCTCAACTTGGCCGCCATTCGGTGCAACATTGTTGCGACCTGGTCGATAGTCACGGATTCCGGCAGGAGCGACGAGGTTGGCTTGTTGCTCGGGGCAGGCCGCCGCGAGGTAGCTCGTCAGACGCAGGAAGTTGCCGGAGCAGTCGCGCCATTCATTGGCGGGGGCCTGCGCGTACGGTATTTTCTGCGCGACCATCTTGGAGACGATGGGCGATAGCACCGCTTCGAGATCGCGGACTTGGCCACCGCACTTTGCCAGGTAGGTACTCCCTTTCGATCGAGCGGGTTCTGCCCGGCGTGGCTTCGCTTTGCCGTCCTTTGCTTGGCCGGACTTAGTTTTGCTCGGTTTGACTTGACTTGCTTGGGCTTGGCTCGGGCTGGCTTTGACACCAGTGGTGGTTGTCTTGCATCCAGTAGCGATCAGAGCTGCCGTACACAGCGATACGATCAATCGTATTTTTCGATTCATCTTGCGAACTCCTATTGGATATCGTGGGCGACGCCGCGAGGTCGAGACCATGCCCGGCCCTTGTCTTCGCTTGCGTGAATGCTGGCTTCTTGCACTCGGCGCACCGTGCCGCGGAGAAGGATCCGGGTCAAGGGCCAGCGCCAATCGTGTGGCAACACCGGAGTGTTGAAATGACGCCTGTCCGGGACACTAGATGTGTTACTAGCTCGAGCCACCGAAGAACGCGGCCTCGCCCCGCGACAACACCGGAATGTTGAAATGACGCCTGTCCGGGACACTAGGAGACTTGCTCCGAGCGAAGCGTGACAAAGAAGCGGACTTTGGGCGCTC
>CAZFIV010000234.1:0-2794 GCA_964519665.1 uncultured Myxococcales bacterium | reverse complement strand
CAGAAGGCACCGCCCCCGGCTTTCGCCTGCGAAGCGTCTTCTCAGCTACATGGGTGCAAGTCCTTCCATGGCAGGACTTGCACCTGCTGGGTTGTACCGGCTTTTCCGGTCACGATGTGATTGTCCAAAACATCGTCCGCGAATCGATCAAGCTCAGTGCCGCGCCCTCCGACATCAGCCCCGAGGCAGCGAGGCGAGCGCCCGCAACTCGACCTGCAAGTGTTCGGGTACGCGCCCTAGCTTGCCGGAAGCGATGAATGCCTGCGCTTCAGGCTTGAGCTCGAGCGCGATGATGCACGCCGCGCGGGCTTCGAGAACCCGGCCCCGCTCTGGAGCCCGCTTGAGATAACTCCACGCCTCTTCGTAGTTGTCACGAACCGCAGCGACCACGCCCAAGACTTCCCACACGCTCGCCAGCGTCCCCGAATCAAGATTGCTCTCGGAGCGGACTTGCCGACCGAGCCGGTAGGCTTCATCATATTGGCCAGCCTCGTAGGCTGCCCTCATCTTTTTGCCGAGCTCGCGGGCGAAGCGATTATCGAGATAGATGGGCGTTAAAAGAAGGTACGTCCGCTGGATATTCTGCCAAGTCCAGTAGGCGCCGAGCAGGATCCCGACGACACCCAGGTAGGGATAGGCTAACCAGGCGGCAAGGAGCCACGTCAGCGCGCCGACGATATGGGTGATGACCTCGCCTATGGCCCCGCCAAATAGCAGCGCCATGCCCAACCGAAACAGACTACCTCCAACGTTCGGCCATAAAGGCATCAGGTTCAGCAAGCCCAAGACGATGTTGATCCAGAAGAAGCCGCGAAACACCACGGACACGAGCGGTTCGGTCATGAGCTGGCCACCGAAGAAGTAGTCGGCAGCGAACGATAGGCCGGCGAGCAGCAGGCTGGACGTCGGCCCCGCCGCGGATATCAACGCATCGTGGTGGGACCGGTCGGGGCGTTCAAAGTGTATAAACGAGCCGCATACGACGGGAGAGAGCCGATAATATTGGGCGACCAGCGCAGACGCCATCTGGGTGAACTGGATGCTGAAGATCAGGATGGCGATCCACAGGCCCAGCTCGACGAAGTCCATTTCTCGAAGAGCTATGACTGCGACCAGCACGGGGAAGATGAGCGGTAAAAAGTCCCTAGTCCTACCGAGTCTGATCCTGCTGGGTCTGGGCAGCTCTTTCCCGGCCCCGCCGCGCTCTTCTTGCTCCGTCTGGCGGTGCTCCTCTTCCACCCCCCGTCGCTGCTGTTGCTCGGGGCGACGTCGCTCCACCTGCGCTTGGCGTCGCTCCTCCTCTTGCTCGGCGAGGCGTCGTTCCTCCTCCTCCGCTTCGGCCCGGCGGAGGGCCTCGGCCTCGGCGCGGCGACGTCGCTCCTTCTCCTGCGCTCGGCGTCGCTCCTCCGCCGCCTGCTGGCGCCGCTCTTGCTCGGCATAGCGTCGTTCCTCCTCCTCCGCTTCGGCCCGGCGGAGGGCCTCGACCTCGGCGGCGGCCCGCTGACGCTCGAGCGCACGGGCCTGGTCGCGCTCGGTGAGGGCGGCGTTGATGTCGACAACCAACCTCGCCACGTCTCGCTCGAAATGGTCGGGGGCGATGGACACGGCGTGGATATCAGTCAGCGGGCGGAGCGACGCGGGGACCTCGTGCTTGCCCGGCATCACTGCTCCATCGACAAGGATCGGGATCACAACTTTGTCCAGGGCCAGAGCCTGCTCGATCTCCATCCGCACGAAGTCGTCGGCCTCGTCGAGGCGGCGCGTCCCGTCTGCGTTTCGGATTTTTACCCACTGCGGCCCGATAACCGCTAGGAATACCTCGGAGGCCTTGAGTGCCTGCGCCAGAATAAGAGGGAAACGCTGGCCGGGGCGCAGGTTGTCCACGTCCTTGAACAACCGGTCGCGCCCGAACGCCTTCTCGAGCTCGATATACAGGAACTTGGCCGCCGAGGGGGCATCCCTGCGACGGTAGTTGACGAAGAGCTTCGACACGCCTTCGGTCTCCGCTGATGAGGCTCCCACCTATGTTCTTTGAAGTCCATCGAGTCTGATGGCGTCCGATGGCGGAACCCGACGCACCAATAGCGGCTCGGGCGAACAAGCCTCATATTTCTGATACTGAGTTCCTGAACAGTTCTTCATAACAATGAGGCAACGCAAGGCTGTGCGTCTGGTCGACCGATAGACGAAATAATGCGACCAGGCGATGTGCGTAAGGGAGGATGGCGTCCTGTCAGGAAACTCGATCTAACCAATATCCTTGTTTTTTTCGACGCCTGACCAATCGGGCAGGCATCCACTCACAAGGTGTACTGTGCTAGGCTCAGGGACATAAACTCGGCGCTCCAATTCGTGATTCTCTTAGTCACGGGGTGGGTCACTCGCCGACAACAAGCGGCGATCGACTACGTCATCGCCGAGAACCGCATTCTGCGCGAGAAGCTCGGCAAGCGGCGACTTCGGTTGACCGATGCCCAGCGCCGGAGACTCGCCATCAAGGGCCAAGCTGTGGGTCGCAAGGAGCTTGCGAAGATCGCGTGCATCGTCACGCCCGACACCATTCTCCGATGGTATCGAACCCTGGTCGCACGCAAGTACGACAGCAGTGGAAGGCGCAACGCCGGCCGGCCTCAGACCGAGCGATACGGAATAAAAGCGTGTGGGTCATTGTGGGGGCAGGATCAGCCGTTCTCCTCTCGGACACGAGCGTCGTTGCCGCGGCGGTCCGCTCCCTACCGGGAGCGGTCAGCTTCGACCAGCTCGTCGACGCCTACACCGAGAACGCCCGCGCCCT
>CAZFIV010000233.1:0-2920 GCA_964519665.1 uncultured Myxococcales bacterium | reverse complement strand
TTGTTATGACAAAGATGTTTACAAACGAAGTGACAAAGTGACAACCAACCCCCTCATCAAGTGCTCGTCCGGTGGGCGGGTGCTGCGCGGCGGGGCGTTCGTCAACCCCGCCTGGGTGTTGCGGGCGTCGAACCGGCGCAGGAACGAACCCGAGGCTCCGGGCCTCGGGCTCTACGGTTTCCGGTGTGCATCCCCAGCATCTTAGAGTATTGAAATTATTGAACAAACGGCGTCGACACGCTCGTGTCGTTGGTGTCGACACTCTGGCCATAATGTCTTTCGCTCACCCGAGCGCTATAGACGAAATTGCCTGATTGTGTCGACATGTGCGGGGTTATGTTGACATGCACCGGCCATGATGTCGCCATTGCATCGATGTTGCGGTCTTGGGTGATGAATCGGCGAGGTCTGCCGTGGAGCTGACTTTGCGCGAGGCGGCCGTACGTCTGGGGAAGAGCGAGCGTCAGGTGCGTTACTTGATTGCGCAATCGCGGTTGCCGGCCAAGAAGAAGGGCAAGCGGTGGCTGATCGACGACCGCCATCTTCCGCAGGCCCCCCAACAAGCGCAGGTGGCCACCCGTCGACGCCAGCGCCTCGAAAGAAAGGTCGACCAGGCCTTGGCTTCGCCGACCAGCGACGCGGGTTCGGGCTACTCTGTGCAGCAGCTGCGCGCGTTTCAATGCGCGGCTCCGATTTATCGGCGGTCGGTCGACCATCTCGGCGCCGACCATCCGGTGGTGGATTATCTCGGTGAGGCCCTGATGTCTCTGACGGTGGGGTGCCATCGTTTCGCGCGCAGCGATAAGTCGGCGGCGTACCATGAAGCGCGCGACCTGACGGCGCGGGCGGTATGTCTGCTGCTGCTCAGCGAAGACCCAGACGGCGTTCACATCGCGCAAGCGTTGGAGCGCGAGCTGATGCCGGCCTTTTCGGGGTTGCTGCGCAGAAGTGAAGGTCGGCTGCGATGACGCGCCCAAGCGCTCGAAAGCGCGAGACACAACGAGCGGCCCATGAAGCGCCGATCTTTGTCGACGGTTTCGAGTTGGCGCGTTGGTTGCTCGACCGAACTCGCGATACCCCCCAACCGCTTGCGGTCCTTATCGCCGAGGCAGCGTCCGAACTCGTCGAGCTCTTGGCGTTGGCGCTGTCGGGGCGAGAGAAGCTCGAGCGTCTTCACGCGATCGACGACCTCTTGATTCGGCTGCGGATGCGGATTCGGTTGGCGAACTCTGTTGGCTTGCTGGACGAGCGCCAAGCCCTTTTCGCCGCCGAACGGCTCGATGCCATCGGCCACCAGCTGGGCGGGTGGATTCGAAAGTCGCAAAAAGGCACTTGGCAATCGTCCCCCAATACCGGACGTAAGCATGGATAGGTCCAAAAAAGCTCGTCCGGTGGGCGGGTGCTGCGCGGCGGGGCGTTCAACAACAACGCCTGGAGGTTGCGGGCGTCGAACCGGAACAGGAACGAACCCGAGAACCGGAACAGGAACAACGGTTTCCGGTGTGCATCCCCAACATGCGGTCTTGCGGCCAAGACGCAAGCACCCCATGCACGACCTATCCGGGCGCCGTCTCGGCGGTGCTCGCATGCCCCGCCCGCCCGTTCCAGTAGGCCGATTCGGTTGACCGTCCGGGCGGGCTTTTTTTCTTATGCGCAGCGTTCCTCGTGGTTCTTTTGAACGACTTTCATCGACCGAGCGTCTTTGGCAAGCGTACTTGGATTCGCGTCGGAGCAAGCGACGTCGCCCTCCGATGGCCGCCTTCGAAGTCGAGGCCGACCGAAGAATCGTTCGACTCAGCCGAGCCCTGCGCTCGGGCGCGTACGTGGCGCGGCCGTATCGGCTCAAGGTGATCTTCGATCCAAAGAAGCGATTGATCTGCACGCCGAGCCTCGAAGACCGCATCGTGCAAAAGGCGCTCATTCAAGAGATCGGTCCCACCTACGAACGAGGTTTTCATCCCTGGAGTTTCGCATCAGGCCGAGGTCGGGGACCCCATCGTGCCGTCTTGCGGGCGTTGGCGTGCAACCGCAAGTTCGCTTTTCGGTGGCATCTCGACGTGCACCGATACTTCCTGTCGGTCCATCGCCCGACGTTGTTGGCACTGATCGCGCGGCGGCTTCGTGATTCGGAAACGGTGTCGCTGGTCGAAGCCCAACTGTCCGAAGGGGGCCGGGTCTATGAGACACCGCTCGCCGTTCAAGCGTTGAATCTGGCTGACAAGCCGCGCCCGAGCGCGGACAGCGGAATTGCGATCGGGTCTTATTTGAGCCAGTGGAGTGGCGCGCTCTACCTAGACGGTCTTGACCACTACGCGACGCGAACGCTCAAGGTTTCGGGCTACCAGAGGTACATGGACGATCTTCTGCTCTTTGCCGACGACAGGGCGCCCCTTCGCGAGGCACGCGAGCAGATCGAAGACTGGCTGAGAAACGAACGTTGGCTGGTGCTGAACCGTCGAACGGCGATCGAATCCACGAAGGCTCCATTCGAGTACCTGGGATACCGCATCAGTCGTGGCGGCATCGACGCGACTCGGAAACTCCAGCGTCGCATGAAGCAAAAACTCCGCGCCGCCGCAGATCGAAGCCCGGACGCCCTCGAGCGATGTGAGGATTCGTATCGAGGATTGCTGTTGTTCGGCGCGGGGTCGACGCGCAAGTAACGGGGCGCGGCTCGACATCGGTGTGCGCCCGGCCTGCATTCATGGCTGCGCAAATGGGTGAGCAGGCGGGATGGGGTCGTTTCGTCCGGGTGACTTGGCGCCCGCAAGCTGATATTTCAACGCCGAAAAATGGGGGCTGAAGCAATCAAAGGGTTCCGGCCAAGGGGACCTGTGGCGGTTTTGCTTTTGGTGATGGGGGGTGGGCTATCGTGTCAGCCCCAAGCGGTCCTTCGGGGAAGCGGCGATGAACGCGCGCC
>CAZFIV010000232.1:0-2936 GCA_964519665.1 uncultured Myxococcales bacterium | reverse complement strand
CGGAGCGAACCGGCTTTGTCAGGATACATTGCGTTTTGACGCCTTTGAACGCCGCAGCACAAGCGCTTTCGTCGACCGAGGAAAGGACGATGACCTTGGTGTGAGTGAGGTCCGGATGGGCGGTTATGCTCCGAGCGAGTTCCGCGCCGTCCATATCGGGCATCGCGAAGTCGGTGATGACCAGCTCGTACGGGCTCCGCGCGGAGGCGGCGGCATGAAGCTGGCAGAGTGCGTCCTGGGCGGAGGCGACGGCGGTCACCAAGACGCCCCATGCGCCGAGCTTCTCCTCGAGGATTCGACGATTGACGTCGATATCATCGACGACCAGAACCTTTCGTGCTTCGAGGCGTCCGTATTTCGGGGCGGGTTGCTCCTCGGCGCGCGGTAGTTGAACTTCGAACCAGAAACGCGATCCCTCTCCGTAGACGGAGTCTACGCCGATGTTTCCGCCCATCGCTTCGACCAGGCGCTTCGTGATGGACAGTCCGAGCCCGGTACCGCCGAAGCGTCTCGTGGTGGAGCTTTCTCCCTGCGTGAATTGCTCGAATACGGCACTGAGCTTCTCTTCGGGGATTCCGATGCCGGTGTCCTCGACGACAACACGGAGATGAACGTGACCATCCTGCTCGTGGCCTGACACATCGATGAGCACGTGCCCTTCGTGGGTGAACTTGACCGCGTTGCCCACGAGATTCAGCAATACTTGCCGGATACGACTTCCATCCCCGAGGAGCCCCGGCGGTAGTCCGGGCTGGTACCGGGTGACGAGCTCGAGATTTTTCTGTCGGGCCTTGGAAACCAGGAGGCTGGCGACGTCCTCGACGACGGTGTCGAGTTCAAAGGGAGCAGGGTCGAGCTCCACCTTTCCGGCTTCGATCTTCGAGAAATCCAGCACGTCATTGATGACGTTGAGCAGGGCGGAGCCGGAATTGTAGATGCTTTCGACGAACGTTCTCTGTCTCTCGTCGAGGTTGGTGTCCTGGAGGAGCTCCGCCATGCCGAGGACCCCATTCATCGGGGTCCGGATCTCATGACTCATGTTGGCGAGGAAGTCCGATTTCGCGGTGCTCGCACGCACGGCTTCGTTGCGGGCTTGCTTTAAGCGCCGCCCGGTGTGGACCTGCCGGAGGAAGGCCAAGATGCCCCCAACCAAGATGCAAGCACCGAGGAAGACCGTTAGTCGCTGCCGTGAGATGACTTCCTTCTGAAGGGCGGTTTGTTCGTCGAGGAGGCGGGTGCGCTCCTCGAGCCGTCGCGATTTCGCCTCGGTCAGGAGCCGAAGCTCTCCGGTCGCCTTTTCGAGTGCCGTGATCTGCGTCGCGAGCACCGTTTCATAGTACTGCTCGAGCTTCTCGAAAGCCGCATCGTGCTGACCCAAGGCGTGCTTGAGCTCGGCTTCGACACGGAGCGCTTCCACGACATCCTGTGGCTTCTTACCGAAGTCGGGGTGGGATTTGGCAACCCGAAAGTGTCGCCGCGCTCGCTGGACCTCACCCAGTCCCAAGAGGACGCGAGCGAGCCGGAAATGAGTCGTAAACTCTCGGTCGGGGATGAATTTGATGCGGGGGAGGGCTTCGAGCAAGCACCGTTTCGCGGTGGCGAGATCCTCGCGCGCTTCCGCCAATGTGGCACACAGCAACTTGGCGTACGCCTGATCCACGTCGCCGGTACGAAGACTTAGACGGTCGAAGATCTCGCTAGCCTCGCGCGCCGCCTCGGGGTGGCCCTCCCGGTTGGCCAAGAACGAGAGATTGTAGACCGCCTGCTGACCCGCAAAGGGTACCCGGGCCTTCTGATAGTGCCCGATCATGCGCCGAAGCGCCGCAACATGGCCGGGATAGTCGCGAAGTTGGGCCAGCACGAAGCTGTGAACATCCGCCAGGCGGGCGCGGGTTATGGCGTCGTTGGGAATCTTGTCGGCGGCGGCGTGCCCGTAGCGAATGGCGGCCACCGCTTCGTCGAGACGGTGACCATAGGCGAACAGACCCGTCTGGAGGACGTGGGCGTGGGCCGTCTGCGCGGGATCCAGGTCTCCTTTGGCGATCAACACACCGAGTTGACGGAGCGCCGCATCGAGGTCGTTCGTCTCAAAGTAAAGTAGGAAGGCGTCAAACAATGCTACTGAGCGCTGGGCTCGCGCTGACCTCTGTAGCGTCGCCTCCTCCCGATAGTGGACGAGATACTCTTTGAGACCGACCAGGTCGTACATCACGACCCGCCGCCACAGAAGCTCCTCGAGACGACGAAGCTTTTCGCGTCCGGAAGCCTCCAGTGCCTCGCGTCCGAGCCGCCGTCGGGCCTGGACCGTGAGGATCAGGCCCTTGTCTTCGATCTCTCTTGCGACCGTGAGGCCCTCGTCGATCCAAGCTGGTCTTGCCTGGGCTTCGAAAGAAGCCAACAGCACCAGACCGACTACTACTGGCAGCGAAAGAACTCGCACCCTGAGACGATCTTCGACCGAATACACTCGGTCATTACTTCTCGGGCCCACGACGCGACCTTCGGTCGGGCGGATGCGTCGGATCAACACACCATCGGACGGTTGTTGGATCCGCCAGAATAGGTCCGTCCGGCCGTTGTGGTTATGGGGTTAACCCGAATAGGACTGCGAAAGAAGCGCATCTGCCTCGTGAGCAGTGTAGCGCCGGTCCTGATCATCGCGCGCAGGCTCGGCCGCGAGCGGAGCTTCCTGGTTTCGCTCGGGCGAGGGTTGCCGCAGCCGACCGAGCCTGGGAGACCGGAGTTCGGGTCTTTTTCCGTCGCCAGCGCGGTGGCGGTGTTCGTCGGCATGGTGACGCTCGGCGACCGACTCGCTCCCACATTCGTGATCGTCGGAACACCGGCCCCAATGATGGCGCTCGGCACCGGAACTCTGCGAGCGGTGATCGCTGGTCGTGGCCCGCAGGGGCACGAGCCAGGGAGCCTTCGAAGGCGTC
>CAZFIV010000231.1:0-2979 GCA_964519665.1 uncultured Myxococcales bacterium | reverse complement strand
CGAGCCTACAGGCCTGGGCCGCCCACGCGGCGCACGGAACGACCGGCGCCCTCATCGACGCCGCCTTTCGCCGCCGGCCGTTTCAAAGGAGCGACCGAGCGCGGGGCTGAGCCTCGAGGTCCCGCCCCGCGACGTTCGCCCAGTGAGTGCTTGGGGAAGGCCGCTACCGAACCTGCAAACGCAACGAATTGATTCGGTCAGGCGCTGCCTCTTGGGCGGCTCTATGAAACAGCTCGGTCATCGTGCCGCGACAAACCTTGGCATGCAAAGCTGATTGACATTCGTTCTGGACGCCGCGTTCGAATAGCTCACAGCGGGAACGAGATGGTAGGTCCGGAAGAGATGAGTGCCACGCTTAACCCCCGCCTTGACGTCGTCTTCAAGCTCCTCTTCGCCGCCAAGCGTAACCGCGGCCTGCTCATCGCTTTGCTCAACGACGTCCTTCAGCCGGACAGTCCAATCGCCTCGGTCGACGTTGTAAATCCCGAAATCGAAAAGGACGCCCCGGACGACCGCGGAGTCATCCTAGATATCCTGGTCGTGCACGACGACGGGACGCGAAGCGACATCGAGATGCAGGCGCAAGACCGAGGCGCGACAGAAAAGCGCGCCCTGTACCACTGGGCACGGATGTACCGCGATGGTGTCGGCCGCGGCGATGGCTTCACCGCGCTCCACCGATGTCGCGTGATATTCTTCCTTTCGTATCGCGTTCTCCCCGGTGAGCGACTTCACTCGACATTTCAGGCACTTGAGGTCCATGATGGTACCCAGTTGAGCGGCGACTTTGAGGTCCATGTCGTCGAACTGCCGAAGTTAACAGGTGTGGTTGACGCCGAGGACGAAGGCGTTGAAGCATGGGCCCGCTTTCTTACGGCTGAAAGCGACGAAGAACGACGGAGGATTGCAGTGGCGAATCCCATCATCAGTGAAGCCAACGACGCGCTCGAGCAGTTGAGCCGCGATCCGAAAGCACAGGCTTTGGCGCGATGGCGAGAGGACCAGCTGCGACTTTATCGAGTTGAGCTCGCCGCGGCCGAAGCGCGTGGAGTCCAAAAAAGAGCCCGCAAGGCCGTTTTTGATATGTGTGAGCTCCTCGATATCGAGCTCACCGCGGAGCGTAAAGCGCTCGTCGAGAACTCGTCCTCTTCCGAGCTCGACAACCTATGCATGGAAATCAAGCGACTGCGAAGTTGGCCACCTGGTCGATAGTGCTGTCGATAGGCGCAGAGCTAGCAAGCGCACATTTTGCTGGGCTGCTATGAGTGCGCCGACGTCGACCAACGACGTCGCCAAGGGCCTCGACCTCAAGCGGTCGTCGTCGGCCCGATGATCGCCACCGCCGCCAATCCGCCGTTGCTGTTGTGGACGCGGTCAAGTTGGCTGGGCGTGCTGGGGTCGGTCGATTGATGTATATCGGGGCTGATGCTTCGAGGTGCGATGCGTGTGGTTGGTTGGTGCCTGGTGATGGCGGCTGGGTTGCTGGCGGTCACGCCGGCGTGGGCGCAGGGCGGGGGTGGTCGACCCGTTGTGGCGGTGTTCGGGCTGGCGAATAGCGGCGTGCCGCTGAGCGGGGCGGTGGTCGAGCGGCTGACGCCGTATATGGCGAACCGGCTGGTGGCGCTCGGGCGGTACAAAGCGGTGCCGGACGCGGACCTGAAGGTGGCGCTGTCGCAGCAGACCCGCGAATCCTACAAGGAATGCTACGCCGAGGCGTGCCAGATCGAAGTGGGCAAAGAGCTCGCGGCGAGCAAAGTGCTGTCGGGGGAGCTGTCGAAGTTCGGGCGTCAGTGCATCGTCACGCTGACGCTGATCGACCTTCGCGAGTCGACGAAAGAGGCGGCGGGTTCCGGTCGCGGCGCCTGCTCCGAGGAGGGCGTACTGGGCTCGCTCGACAAAGCGATGGCCGAGCTTTTGGGGCGGGCCCGCTCGGCGTCCGGCGCGTCTACCGCCACTGATCAAATCCCGGAACGCATTCCCGAAACAGTCGCGCCGGACTATGGCGACCCGGATGAAGAGATCCGCCAGGCCGCGCGCCGCGCCGCCCGCGCGGCGGCGGAACGAAAAGCCCGGGAGCTAGCCGCGAACCGCGACTGGGACCGTATCCAGCGCTGGGTCACCAACGACCGCCTGTCCGTCGAGCGGCGCGTCGGCATTCTCAAAAAGCACCTGAGTGCCTTCAAGCAAGACAACCCGCACGCCACCGAAGCCCAAGCCCTCATCGCACAGCTCGAAAGCGCGGAGGGCATGGTTCGCGTTCCCGGCGGCCCGTTCTTCATGGGGTGCAACGAGGCGGTGGATACGGAGTGCGACGAGGATGAAAAACCGGGCCGCACGGTCTCGGTAGAGGCTTTCCGTATCGACAAAACCGAGGTGACGGTCGCCGCGTACAAATCGTGCGTGGATGCCGGTGACTGCAAGCGGGATACGTTCAGAACCAAGAGCGACAACAAATACTGCAACTGGGGTTATTCGGACCGCGGCCAGCATCCGATGAACTGCGTGAGCTGGTTCGGTGCGGATGCGTACTGTCGTCTTCAGGGCCAGCGTTTGCCAACGGAAGCGGAGTGGGAGAAGGCGGCGCGGGGCACGGACAAGCGCAAGTACCCTTGGGGCAATGAGCGCGCATCGTGCGCGCGCGCCGTTTTCGACGACGGCTCAACGACGGCCACTGCCGGCTCGGAGACGGACGGTTGTGGTCGCGACTCGACGTGGCCCGTAGGCAGTAAGGCCCAGGGTGCCTCGCCGTACGGCGTGTTGGATATGGCGGGCAACGTCTGGGAGTGGACCGCGGATTGGTATGTTTACGGCGACATTAATCGCGGAAAATTTCGCAGTCTGCGCGGCGGGTCTTGGCTCTTCAAACCGGGGCTCGTGCGCGCGTCCAATCGGCTTAGGAACTCGCCTTCCAGTCAGACCATCAACGTTGGTTTTCGCTGCGTCCAGTGAGCGACAGGCTAAGCCTGGCGAAGGAGGATG
>CAZFIV010000230.1:0-3450 GCA_964519665.1 uncultured Myxococcales bacterium | reverse complement strand
GAAGGTTTCAGTTCCTCATCATCCTCCTTCGCCAGGCTTAGCCTGTCGCTCACTGCACGCAGCGAAATCCAACGAGGGGGACCCGGTACGCCGGATCGACGCCGTACCGGCTCGAAGCACGCGCGTACCTGGGTTCGGCGTACCACGAGCCGCCGCGCAGACTGCGAGATTTTCCGCGCTCGTACCAATCCGCCGTCCATTCCCCCACGTTGCCGACCATATCCAGGGCGCCGTAGGGCGACGCGCCAAGCGGGTAGCTACCGACCGGCGCCGTCTCCGCATAGCCGTCGTCGTAGGACTTCAGCGCCCAATCGAACGTCGTGTTCTGGTCGGCGATGTTCGCCACCTTGGTCGTACCGAAGCCTTCGTTGCCCCAGGGATACCTGGCGCCGTCAGTGCCACGCGCCGCCTTCTCCCACTCCGCTTCCGAGGGTAAGCGCTGGCCCCGAGAACGACAGTACGCATCCGCACCGAACCAGCTCACGCAGTTCATCGAATGCTGACCGCGGTCCGAATAACCCCAGTTGCAGTATTTGTCGTCGCTCTTGGTTAGGAATGTATCCCGCTTGCAGTCACCGGCATCCACGCACGATTTGTACGCGGCGACCGTCACCTCGGTTTTGTCGATACGGAAAGCCTCTACCGAGACCGTGCGGCCCGGTTTTTCAGCACTGCCGCACTCTCTATCCACCGCCTCGTTGCACCCCATGAAGAAAGGGCCGCCCGGCACATCGACCATGTCACCGCTCCCGCAGCGCGCGAGCGGGTCGGGGCCCGCGGCCAGCGCCGTTTCGTACACCTGGTAGGCCGCCGTAAATTCCGCCTGCCACGCCTGCTTTTCTTCGGGCGTCGCGCTGTAGGCATCGAGAGCCAACAGCCCGTCGAGCTTTTGTTGCTCGGCGGCCTTCTGCTTTCGAATCTCCTCTAGCTGCGCCTGTCGTTTGCAGACCTGTTCGTTGATGGCCTCCCATTCCTCGGCGCGCTGGATGGCTTGCCGGCCCGTCGGCGTATCGGCACCGACGTGGCGAGCGAGTCGATGCCACGCGGCGGCGCGCAAGATGTAGGACCGCTTGCTATTGTCTTCGCTTCGGCGGGCGCGACCAATGAGCTGTCGTCGGGTGAGGTCGACGGTTTGAAGAGACCCACCACTGAACGTGGGCTGGGCATCACCGAGCTGCGGCACCTCGGGAAGGGCCCCCAGGTTGGCGCCGAATCCCACTCCGGCGACGGCCGGCGGCGCCGACGCGCCCCAGGGGTACTCCGTGCGCGTGAGACGAAGGCGACCGACGAGCGCCGTGACCGCCTCGCGGACGCTGGCCGCCGCATTGTCCGAGCGCCAGCGCGTGCTGGCCGAGGCGACCAGACACTGCTTTTCGGCCGAGAACACCTGCAGCTGAATCTGCCGATTGCCCCCCACGCTCGCCTTGACCAACGAGTTGGCGGTCACCGCCTCGCCGAGTTTGCACTGAAGCTTCTCGTCTGCACTATTGACCAGGGACCGCCGAAGGATCGCCCGCAGCGCTTTACGCTCCTGCGGAGTCGCGACCACCACGAGCTTATCGGCCGCCCGCAGCTCCCCGCGCACCATCGTCATCAGGTCGGCGGGCGCGACGTCCGCGCTTCGCGCCACGCGGTCGACTTCGACTTCAACGCGAGGCGACGTCCGCATCCAGGTCTCGATCTTGGACTCGATATCATCGACATGGGTGCCACTGGCCAGCAGATGCCCCTGCCAACTCCATAGATAAGCGGACGGCAGCTTCGTGGCGCCGAACCGTTGGGCGAGCACGCCCGGGTCGTCCAAGACGAGCGCATCCGGGGTCCAGCCCATGTCTTTGAGGACCGCTTCCGGGTCTTGGGTGGCGACCACGATAAAGCGCAGGCCTTTGGACTGATACTTCTCCTGCAACGCTTTCCACCGCGGCACCGCCCGCACACACGGCTCGCACCACGTCGCATAAAATTCGACGGCCACCAGCTTCACGCCCGGCCGGCGAAGCCAAGCATCGATGTCGAGGCTCGCCGTCGAGGCCGCAGCGCTGGGTCCCGCCGCCACGCCTCCCCTTCGCGGTGCGGCGGACTGTCCAGTCGTCCCAACGTTTGCGCCCGACCGCCCCGCCACCCCTCGCGGTGCGGCGGACTGTCCAGTCGTCCCAACGCTTGCGCCCGACCGCCCCGCTGGCGCCGGTGTCGAGCACCCGACCCACGCGGCGATGACGACCATCCATGTCCAATGGAGCCACCCTCTGGCCTTCCCAACCATCGCCGACGGTATACACCAGGATGAAATGCCGCGACACGTCGCGAGGGCGTCATCCACAGCGCCGGGCACGTGACAGAATCGGGGCAACCTTCGAACATACGCCGGCGACGACGGATGAAGTGCGAGGACCTTGACCTCCACCGATCACAGAACAGGACGTGCAGACGCGCGCATCCGGTTCCTCACAAAGCAGGTCTGCTTGCGAAGGCATCGTGCTCGACGATCCGCTCCGTCAGGGAACGGTGGTGGTGGCGCTTGCCCCCGGCGTCCACTGCTCGCAGCATTCGACATCAAGGCCTTCCCGCCACCGTCCTCGGCGGCGGCGCAGTCAGCCTGCCGGTACTGCAGCAGCAGGTCGAAGCCTGGATTCAGTCGAAGAGCCAGTGACCGCGAGCGGCCACGGTCTGAGACCCACCGTGGCCGCAGCGGCGCCACCATAGTAAGAGCCGAAGATGCGTATGTACCGCCAGAGGTATGGGTGAATGAGACTCTCGCAAAGACCGCATCCAGCCCCCAAGAAGTCGGCCGAGCTCGTCGAGCTGGCGCGAGAGATGTTCGTATTGCCCAACATTCGAAAGCCGAAGCTGGACCGCGAGACGATTGTAAAGCTTGAGACGTTCCAGATGAAAGTCCGCGTCTACCAAAGCCTCATATTTGCGACGCGTCTTGGTTGCCCAAACCAGATTATCCTGAAAGCTCAGCGCCGCTTGCTCCATGCGCTGAGCCATCACGAACCTTTGGTGCTTTGGGAATTTCTAGCCGCAGGGCGCAGGGCTGCTTGCGGACCTGATGAACGAGGACTGTGCCGAGCGCATGCGCGTAGCGCACGGGCGTTATGGTCTTGGTGTGCTCGAGAAGCCAAACCAGCATTTCGAAGGTCTTGATGAATATCGGTGAAGCGCTGCTCATAGCGCCAGAAAACCAGAAATCAGAATTTCAGGAATCAGAATTCAGGACTAGCCTGACTGGACGCAGCGAAAACCAACGAAGCCGCTCTGATAGGAAGGCGAGTCCCTAACCCGATCGGACGCGCGCACGAACCCCGGTTCGTCGTACCAAGACCCGCCGCGCAGACTGCGGAATTTTCCGCGACCAATGTCGCCGTAAACATACCAATCCGCGGTCCACTCCAAGACGTTGCCGATCATGTCTTGCGCGCCGAAGGGCGAGTCGCCCGCAGGCGAGAA
>CAZFIV010000229.1:0-3557 GCA_964519665.1 uncultured Myxococcales bacterium | reverse complement strand
TGCCGCAAGGATATCAAACACTTACGCTCGGCCGTCGCTCGAAGTTCGGCCTAAAGCGACGTGCGGACCGGAGGGCACGTAGGGGTAGGAGCATGGTCGCGTCGAAGGGCCTTCTCGGATGCAGAGACCTCGGAGGCCGGCGCGCGAAGGCAAGGTGACGATGAGCCGATGGTCCGCAACCAGCGGCTCGGTGGATCGCTCAACCTCTATCGGAGGCGGTCTGGGCTGCGGATCGACGAATGGAGCACTACGAGGTCAGAAGAGATCTATTCCCCTTTGAAGTCGGGCGTACGTTTTTCGACGTAGCTTTTTAAAGCCTCGCTGAAGTCCGAAGTTTGCATCGCCGTGCGTTGCTCTTTGTCGCACGCTTTGAAGGCATCGCCATAGGGGTCGTCAATAGCCGTCCAGATTTGAGCCTTAATCGCAGCCAACGACCGTGGTGCGCTATTGAGCGCAATCTGTTCGGCATATTTGGTGACATACGTGTCGAGCTTGTCATCATCGTGCACGGCATTGACTACACTTAGTGACTCGGCCTCCTCGGCGTCAAAGCGTCGTGCCGTGTAGAGCAGATCAGCGGTCTTGGCGGGACCAATCAGTCGCGAGAGCAACCAGGCTGCATTTTTTTCTGCCGGAACCCCGAGACGGGCGAAGGTTGCATTAAACATCGCGGACCTCGCGGCAAAACGGATATCGCAGTGAAGGGAGAGAATGAGCCCCCAGCCAAAGGCCGGTCCATTGATAGCAGCAATCACCGGCTTGCGAGCAACGATGAAATCCTGCCAACCATGCGCATAGAATCGCTCAAGCGCTGGACCTATATCGTCCCCCCATTGGGGTGCCGGGCTTTCGTCTTTCATCGGCAATTCAACGTCAGTGGTTCCGGTACCGATCGCTGCGAGATCGAGTCCAGCACAGAACGCCCGTCCTTTGCCCGTAAGGACAATAACCCTTGCCGATTGATCTGCCGCAGCGTCTCGCAGGCGTCGAAAAAGATCACTCAACATCTGCGGGGTCATCGCGTTCATCTTGTCCGGGCGATTGAGTGTGATTTTGGCAATGCCCTTATCGGTTGAATATAGAATGTGCTCGCTGTTCATCGTTGAATGCCCTCCTGCTCTTTGTTGCGCTGATGCCGAGCAGACCCGAAGGTGGGTTTAGCGGTTGCGGTTGACCCCGTGTCTGGGGCCTACTCTTAGTAGTACTCGAGCGGATAGGACAAATAAAGCGCGGTTACGGCTCTGAACTGTAGGAACCCGAGTTTCTACCGACCAGATAGTATCTCCGCGATCACTCCCGATGCGGCAGACGACCGCCTAGCCCCGCCTAGCCCGATCGATATCCAGCGCGCGCCAAGATTCGACATGACGGCGCCCCTTGCAGATGATGCTATCGGATCCGGCATCGATTGGTTATATATTCCAAGGATGGACCACTATCGAAGTCATCTTGGCGACCTTAAGTTCAACCTCTTCGAGTGGCTGCGAATCCAGGACAACGTTCTTGGTCGAGGGCCCTTCGCGAGCATCGATGAAGCCTCGGCGCAAGACGCGCTCGTCGCCCTCGAAAAGCTCGCCCGCACGGAGCTCGCGCCCTCGTTCGTGGAGGGGGATCGAGTTCCGCTCAAGCTCGACAGCGAGGGCAACGTCACCCTACCCCCGGGCGTGAAGAAGTCTTTCGACGCCTACTACGACGGCGGCTGGCATTACTTTGAAGCTCCAAGCCACGCTGACGGCTTCAACGCGCCCCCTTCCCTGGGGTGGGCCGGCTTCGAGATGGTGGCCGGCAGCAACCCGGTCATCGGACTGTACGCCTTCGGTACCCTTGTCGCCCGCGTCATCGACCGGGTGGGAACAGACGCCCAGCGCGCCCGCTTCGTGCGCCCCATTCTCGAGAACAGATGGGGCGCCACCATGGTGCTTTCCGAGCCCCACGCTGGCTCTGACGTGGGGGCCGGCACCACCAAAGCTCGTCCCCTCGACGACGGGACCTGGGCCCTCGAGGGTACGAAGTGCTGGATTACGAACGGAGACTTTGACGCTGTCGACAACATAGTGCACCTCGTGCTCGCTCGTCCCGAGGGGGCTGGTCTCGGCACCCGAGGGCTGTCTCTGTTCATCGTGCCCAAGTTCTGGGTCGAAGAAGACGGCTCCATGGGCGAGCGTAATGGCATCTTCGTGACGTCCATCGAAGACAAGATGGGCATCAAGAGCTCCGCTACTTGCGTGATGGCCTTGGGCGAAGACACACCGTGCCGGGGCTTTCTCGCCGGTGAAGTCCACGACGGCATCCGGCAGATGTTCCAAGTCATCGAGCAGGCCCGGATGTTCGTGGGCGTGAAGTCCATGGCCACCTTATCCACGGCCTATTTGAACGCCCTCGAATATGCGAAGGAGCGGGTGCAGGGTCCGGATCTGGCAAAGGCCGCAGACAAGGCCTCGCCTCGCGTGCGCATCATCGAGCATCCCGACGTTCGGCGGGCATTGATGACCCTCAAGGCCCACGCAGAGGGGATGCGGGCACTTGCCCTGTACGCCGCCCACATCCAAGATCTGGTCGAGCTCAAGGGGGGCCACGGCCACGCAGAGGCCGCACAAGACGACCGCCTCAATGACCTGCTCCTCCCCCTCATCAAGGGATACTGCAGCGAGAAGGTCACGGAGCTCCTGCCGATGGCTCTGCAGATCTTCGGTGGATCCGGCTACGTGAAGGACCACCCGATGGAGCAGTACATCCGGGACCAAAAGATCGACACTTTGTATGAAGGCACAACCCACATTCAGGCCCTCGACCTCATCTTTCGCAAGGTCATGCGCGATGGCGGCCAGACCCTCAGAACACTTCTCGGGCGGGCCGGACAAGTTGCAGCGCGAGCGCCGCAGGAGGAAGGCGAGCCGCTGAGTAAGGCCCTGAACCAGCTCGAGCAGATCTTTGCCACACTCGCCGCTAAGGCGATGCAATCACATTACCACGTAGGCTTTCAGGGCAACCGGGTCCTGTTCGCGGTGGCAGAAGTGGTCATCGGGTGGCTGCTCGTGGAGCAGGCAGCGGTCGCGCGCGCCGCGCTCCCCGAAGCCAGGGGCGATGAAGCCCGAGACTTTTACCTCGGCAAGCTGGCCGTCGCTCGCTTCTGGTGCCTAGAGGTGCTTCCCAACGTAGGCCTGTGCCTCGAGCACGTCGAGGCCAGCCGCCTCGATCTCATGGAGCTCCCGGAGTCCGTATTCTAGGCTGAAGTTCGGTGCGCTAGCGGCCCTGCGCCCCGTAGAACCGCCAGGGTATTGCCAGAGGGAGACATGGACGGCCCCGACGTCGGTGTGTTGGCACAGCCGGCTACTTACGCTCTAGCGCCTCGAGATGCTCGATCCCGACTCGGACGGCGCTCTTGACGACGGCCGGTGGAGCTTTGGCTCTCAGCATCACGAAGAGGCCGAGGACCGTCGCCGTGAAGAACGCTGCTTCCGAACGTGGATCCACGCATTGTCGAATCTCGCCTTTGCTGCGGGCGCTGCTGTGAGCGAGCGTATCCCGGTCGCAGGCGTACGCAGATTCGAACGGGT
>CAZFIV010000228.1:0-3561 GCA_964519665.1 uncultured Myxococcales bacterium | reverse complement strand
GAGGATCGGAGGCCGAAAAGCTCAATGATTTCAGCTATTGCCGGGAGCGGGACTCGATTCCGGCCCGACCTACCCATTGGGCCGGGTGGACGGCCCGGCACCGCGGCATCCGGTCGAACCAGGGCAACTTGACGCCACTTTTGACGCCAGTCTGGTGTCCGCAGGTGTCCATCCATGTCCGCTGAAGCGCCCCTTAAGTGCCCGATAAGCCTGGGATCAGACTCCAACGACGTAAGGCGGTCTTGGTTCGGGATCAAGAGGTCGAAGGTTCAAATCCTTTCACCCCGACTCTCCCATCTAATCGAGATCATTGGGATTCGTCGACCAGACCGATTCTCGGTTCTGTTCGCGCGATCCCGCCTTGATCCCACCGGCGGATTCCGACGCTGTATCCGCCGGGGCCACGGAGCAGGGTGCGCAGCTATGCGAAGAAACGCATGGCGACGAGCAAACCTAGACGAATCAGGAACAAGTGGCAGATTCGATGGACCGACGCGAATGGTCGACGCCGGAGCGAGGTCCACGACCGACACGACGACGCGGTGCTCGCGCTTGCGCGTCACCACACCGAGGTCGGCGAGACGAAACGCGGACTGCGCTGCTGTGAGCGAGCGTATCCCGGTCGCAGGCGTACGCAGATTCGAACGGGTGAGGGGTGAACCCGGGCTCCTCCCGATGCGCGTCGCAGGTGTGCTGTTGCCCCATGCGCGAGCCGGGTGATCATCGCGCCGTGTCCGCGGCTCCGCGTCAGCGAAGATCCTACGACCCGCAGATCCGTCGACTGGTCGCCGAAGGGCGCGGCGACGACATCGTTCGACGAGAGCGTATCCCGAGATCCACGGTCTCGGGTTGGAGAAACCGCCCGCTTCCGACGCTCGTCTCGGTCGGACCGGCCGACGGAAGCGAGGCCAATCTCCGGGCCGAGATCGCGAAGCTCCCGGTAGGGAGCGGACCGCCGCGGCAACGAAGCCCGCGTCCGAGGGGAGAACGGGCTGATCCCATCCCCACAATGACCCACATGCTTGTATCCCGTATCGCTCGTCCGCCCGCGCGACCGCGCAAGACGAGGTCGTCCCCGCCCCTCGACGCCGAGGGCGTGACAACCACCGCCGACCGGGATGGGCGCTGACTACTCCATCCCCAATTGATCAACACCTATACCAAGACCAGATCCGGTTGCCCCCTACCAAACGTCCAGACCTACAGAATGCAGACCCCGCGTAAAATCTTTACGCTAGTGCCATAGCCAACGCTATGGGAGATTCAGGATAAGATGGCGCGAATCTTTTTGTCCTATCCATCGGAGCTTCGCGACGATGCCGACACGCTAAACCTATCTCTTACGGGCCGGGGTCATACGGTATTCTTCGACAAAGATAGTCTGCCCAAGGGAGATACATACGAGCAGCAAATCGAACGGGCTGTTAAGCGGTCAACGCTGATAATCTTTTTGGTCAGTCCCAATGCGTTCGAACAGGGCCGATACACACTGACCGAGCTGCAGATCGCGCGACGGCAATGGCCATCACCAGGAGGTAGGGTTCTTCCTGTTGTTGTCCGACCTACGCAAATGGCGGACATTCCGACGTACTTGAAGGCGGTCACGGTTCTGGAGCCTTCGGGCTCGGTGTCGGCAGAAGTCGCTTCGACTGTCGACGAAATGTTAGCTGCGATCAGCAGGAAAGCTCGGCCGCTACGTTTGACCGGCTTGGCTATTGGGCTCGCAGCGCTGGCCCTGGGTTTGTTGTTCCACAGCGATATCAAGAAGGCTCTAGTGGGCCCCAACGCCACTAAGGTCACGTTGTCTTGCGTCGGTTCGGATACGCACCGGGCGATCGTGGCGGGAAGCCTGAATTACGAGCAGGCCGAAAAGTTGGGTGAGCTTTGCGCAAAAGAAATTCTTCCGGAAGGATCTCACGGCGCACCGAATCAGGACTCGAGAAAAAAGTTTGTGGAACGCTTCGCGGTCTCAGCTACTTCTAAGGACGAGAACGAGCGTCGAGCAGCTGCAATGGTGACGCAAGGCAATAGCGAGGCCGCGATAGAGTCATTTCTGTCTTTGGCTGACAACGCAGTGGGCGTGAAAGCTAAGCTGCGACATCTGAGGTCGGCAGCGTCGCTATCGATTCGGTATCATCCGAAACGGGCCATCGGAGTACTAGAGAAGATTACAAAGCTAGATCCCGATGACTTGTTCTCCTTGAACGCGCTCGTCGGACTATACAGCACTTCTGGACAAGCAACTGAAGCAGAACGGGTCTCACTAGCTCTAAAGGAAAGTGCTCGTTCTAGTGGCCTCGACTGGCAAGGCACGGCGGCGCTTCAAGAGGCCAATCGACTTGCATCCGTCAACGACTACAAAAACGCCGAGCTCAAGTTCAAGGAAGCAAAGAGATACTTCGACCAAACCGGGAACAAATGGGGGTCGACCTCATGCTTGGTACAACTAGGCAATGCAATTTTCTCGCAGGGGGGGATTGCTGAAGCGACTTCGCTAGCCGACGAAGCCATTGCGAGCGCGGAGAGCTACACTATCGTCTCCGTTCTGGCCGACGCCAAAATACTGAAGGCACGAATACTGGCCGCCAAGATGGACCTCGATGGAGCCGAAAAGCTGTTTAAGGAGACTCAAGAGATCTACGAGGGGCTTTCGAACAAGTATGGGGCTGCATTCGCAGCCCAGCAGAGAGCGGGAATTCTTGCCCAACAGCAAGACTGGGACGGCGCCCTCGAGCTACTTCGGAGCTCGAAAGAGGTATACAGAGCCCTAGACTCTAGCGTTGATGAGGCTTGGGCTGAAATCAACTCTGGCCAGGTGTATCAAGCGAAGGGGGAGCTTGATCGGGCTAGGAGCGCCTACGGAGCCGCCCGGGAGATGTTCCTGGAGAGCTCGAATCCCGCTGGAGAGGGTGTCGCTATTTACAATCTCGCGGGGGTTGAAGGCCAAAGTGGCAGAATTGACTTAGCCATTAGCCTGCTAGGAACGGCAGAGGTCGTTGCTGACAGGGCTGGGCTAACAGACCTAAAAGCACAAGTATTATCCATGCGAGCGTACTCGCACCGCATTCAGGGTCAACCGGAAAGAGCGCTAAGTGACTTCGAAGAGTCGATCAGACTTTACAAAGAAAGTAAAAACATCATCGGCTTGGTTAGTGCGCTCGAGCAAACAGCTTCGATTCTCAAGGCACGTCGGAGAATCGATGAGGCGCGAGAGGCGCTCGAAGAGGCACTTGCTCTGAGCGAATCTCTACAAATGGACTCTTTTGTGATTCGGATTAGGTACGAGCTGGACAGGCTTTAACGCTTTGGGCTCAAGGATAGACTAATTTATAAATATGCCGACGCGCGACGGGCGGCTCGTTTATGCGCGCGTCAACAGTGCCTCGCGACAGCATGCGCGGCTACTTCTGTGCAGCTCATCTGCGGGCGACATCCGAGCTATAACTCAATGCATTGTGGCTCGCGGCGCGCGAACGTTAGCGCGCGAAAGCCGCAAACGTGAGCGTCCGGTAGACCGCCTCGATAATCCGAGACCTGGGGTGGGGCCAACGCTGACTATGG
>CAZFIV010000227.1:0-3640 GCA_964519665.1 uncultured Myxococcales bacterium | reverse complement strand
GAGATCGCCATCGGTGTCGGGTCAGCTCGGGAAATGGCGCACTAAACGGCACTTCTAAAACATACCTATCGGTCCAGTCTTATTGCTCCCGGCGGTGCGACGATGCTGGTCGTCGTGCGCTTCTGTTCGACCGCGGCCCGATATGAGACCATCTAACGATGCGCCAAACGCCGATCACCATCATGGCCGTCCTCGGCCTCACGGCCGGGGTGTTCGCCGCCCCCGCCGAGGCAGCGCCGTCCCGAGGTGTGTGCGACCTGGGTCGCTTCGAATCTTGGCTGACCCAGCTCAAAGCCGCGAAGGGGCACGTGACCCTCACGGTTCAGCCGAACCGCACGAAGTGGAAGGTCGGTGAATCTGCCAAAATTCGCGTCCAGTCCTCGGTTTCGGGTCGCCTGCTGTTGATGACCATCGATGCCAAGAACAATGTCTTTCCGATCTATCCCTCGGAGACGACGGGCATGACGGACGAAATCGAGGCCAACCGTCCCGTCGTGTTGCCGCACGACGACAGCTACACCTTCCGAGTCGACCCGCCGGTGGGCAAGAGCCGCCTGATCGCCATCGTTCGTCCCGACGGCGTTCCGAGCTTTGCGTTGGGGTGCACGAAAGCGCTGACGAAGGGCCGTTCCGTGAAGCTGGAGCGAAAGAAGAAGGTCGACCCGTTTTC
The DNA here is from genome assembly GCA_964519665.1 of uncultured Myxococcales bacterium. Lineage (GTDB taxonomy): Bacteria > Myxococcota > Kuafuiibacteriia > Kuafuiibacteriales > Kuafuiibacteriaceae > JANQQN01. Next base: position 2,970 of record CAZFIV010000227.1, on the reverse strand, counting down.
GGGCCCCAGCCGCAGCAAAGACGAATGGGAAGGCTTCGCCCTCGCCGAGTTCCGCTATACGGTCGTGCCTCGCCCGTGACGCGACCGACCGCCCGACGCCAACGTTCGGTCGCCCCGCCCCGGCATCCACAAGCCGTCAGTCGAAAAGCGCCTTCGGTAAGCCGAGTCGCTCGAGCCGCCCTTCAGTGAGCACGCCGTCGGCGGCGCCTTTCAATCGCGCCAGCTGACGTCGAATCAGCGCGTCTTGCGTTCCCGCTCCGAAGGCTCCGTCCGCACGGAGCTGCAATGCACGTTGCAGCTTTTCAACCCGAGGACCGGACGACCCTCGCCGGAGCTTGCGGAGGTTTTTGGGGCGGTCATTGGCCTTGAGCATCGCCGCCAATCGAAGCTCTCGGGCGGTGAGCAAGACGTAATAAAAGACGCGACCGTCCTCGTCGGTCTTCACGTACCGGGGGAGGTCTTTGTTGATCACGGTGATCGAAGGGTCGGCTTTGAGGCCCGCCGCAATGCGAAACTCCCGCCAGGCCCCCATAGGATGCTCTCGCGTTTTCCGAGTCGTGACCGTTCCTTCGATCACCTGACAGCCGGCCGCGGCGTAGCGTGGCAGCCCCTTCGGCATAACTAACGCGGCGTGAATGTTGTCGGAAATATCCGGCCCTCGACGCTTCCACAGACTCCGGGGCGAGAACGCGAGGGTCGTCGGCTGGGGCTCGGCCTTGCTCTTCGCGAACGTGCGAACGTCGGCCTCGAGATAGTTGCGCTGGACGACGACCTCCGAGTCCAAGCGGAACGCACCCGGTTGACGGCTGCGCGCCCCGTTTCGGTGTGTACCGACCCGGTACCGGTAGACGCCGGCCGGCAGCAGGTTGGAGACCTTGTCGCGCTCCAGCGCCTGCGCTTGCGCGTACATGTAGGCGACGTTCGGAACCGTCGAACCGGGGCCGGTCCACAGGGTGCCGTCGGTGCGGTTCCAAACGCCAAGCACGCAGCGGGGATGAAAGTGGTCGGGGGCCGTCTCCGCGATCTTGACCGTCTTCGTCCACTGCGTGCCCTGCTGCGGCGTCGTCACCACGCGCCGGGCGCCGCGGACGCCGAAGAGAACCCGCTTTCCGAGGGCCGTGTGGTCGATGGACGCAAGCTCGAGCGCCGTCTTCAAGACGTCGCTGGTCAGCGCAAACTCGGCGGCCGAAAACGCTTCGGGCAGAAGATGCAGGGTATCGGTGCTCTCCCCGTCGCTCAGCCAACGGCCATCCGCCCCCGGGTCCATCTGAGGCGCCCAGATCGCCTTCGGCCTCGGGGTTTGCTTCGACCACCGCGGCCAGTCGGCGATCGACTTCGTGCGCGGAATGCCGGGCGGTGTGGGCTCGGCCTGCTCGCCAAAGATATCGTCGGACTCGACCAGCGAATCGTCGTCCGCAGCCGCCGCGACCGACGTCATCGCTGTCGCCGTATAGCCGGCCGCCAACGATCCGGCGGTGGCCAACACGCGCCGCCGCGTCCAGTAACCCGGGTTCGATTCCGACATACGGGGAGGCTATAAGCTGGCGGAGCGCGGCTCAAGGCCCCACCGAAGACGCCGGTCGTCGTCGGCGCCGACGAACCCATCGACGCCGAGTTGCACTACCGGACAGGTCCGGGCCCTTGCACACCACAGCGTCCCACCGTATTTGGGGAACGACGCCATGCAGAGGTCGACTCGATTCGCCATGTCCGCGCTGGTTGTCGGCGCCGTAGCCGTGGTGCCGAGCCCCGCGCGGGCGGCCAACGAAGCCCTGTTGATCGCCAACGCCAAGTACGAACACGCCAAGCCGCTCCGAAATCCTCCGCGGGATATTAAAGCGATGGCGAAGGTCCTCAAGGATACGTTCGGCTTTCGAGTGATGGTGAAAGAAGACCTTGACCTCGCCGGTACCTACAAAGCCCTTGGACAGTTCCGAGCGCGAGCCTCGAAGGCGGACGTCGCCTTGGTGTTCTACTCGGGGCACGGCATGGAGTGGGGCGGGGTCAACTATCTCATTCCCGTCGACGCGCGGCTCGACAATCCGGGCGCCGAACAATTCGAGGGCGTTAGTCTCCAAAAAGCGATCGATGCCATCACTGGGGCCAAACGGCTGAAGGTGGTCATCTTGGACGCGTGCCGAACCGGCGCCCCGGGCCGAGAGAGAGCGGAGCTGTCGCGAGGCTTTGCGGCTGTCGAAGCCGACCAAGCGGGGCTGGCGATCGCGTTTTCGACCGCCCCCGGTAAGCCCGCTTACGACGGCACCGGCCGCCTCTCGCCCTACACGCGGGCGCTGACCGAAAAGCTGGCCGCCAAGCCCACCTTGGACGTTCGGATTATGTTCACCGGTCTGGCCTCCCGAACCAAGAAGTACGCGAGAGGCCCCCAGGTTCCGTACGCGCGGTTTGGCAACATGTCCTACGACTACATCTCGTTGGCCGGCCGGACGTCACGAGCGTCCGCGACCGACCCCACGGACATGGTGAAGATCCCGGCGGGGCGATTTCAGATGGGTTGTGTTCCGGGAGACGGCCGTTGCGACAAGGACGAGAAGCCTCGGCATGAGGTCTACCTGGACGCATACTTCATCGATCGAACCGAGGTCACGGTGGCGGCCTACAAAGAGTGCAAGTCCTGCCGAGCACCCGCGACGGGTGAGGCATGCAACTGGGGGCGCCGAGGTCGCGACCAACACCCAGTCAACTGCGTGAGTTGGCACGACGCGAAGGCGTACTGCGAATCGGTGGGCAAACGTCTGCCGACGGAGGCGGAATGGGAACGGGCGGCCCGCCGTAGACCGAATGACCGTTATCCGTGGGGCGATTCAGCGCCGTCCGATGATCTTGCCGTGTTTGGCAGAGACTGGGACCACGGTACCGCCAAGGTCTGCTCGAAGGGGGAAGCGGCGTTTGGGCTTTGCGACATGGCGGGCAACGTCTGGGAATGGGTGGCGGATTGTTATGACAAAGATG
>CAZFIV010000226.1:0-3705 GCA_964519665.1 uncultured Myxococcales bacterium | reverse complement strand
GTCGGCTCCGGCGTACGCAGCGGTTGTCAGGCCGACCTAAGCATCCGCGTCCGGCTGGCCCCCGGTGAACGCCGTCCTGGCCCAACGGTTTGAAAGGGCGGCCGGCCCCACCCGCTCATTCCTCGCCCAGCGCACCCGAATCCATGGCAGTCCATGGCAATCGAGGTCTCGGCCGGGCCTTAGATCGGATGATTCTTGAATGATCTCGGGATGGTGGGAGGCGGACTTGAACCGCCGACCTAGGGCTTATGAGACCCTCGCTCTAACCAGCTGAGCTACCCCACCGGCGACGGACGGGTGGGATAGCACTTCTGGGTGGGCGCCGCAAAGCGGAAAGCTGGGTTCGGCCTATTTTTTGAACAGCGCTTCGAGCTTGTTCAGGGCGGCGCCCTTGTCGGCCTCTTCGTGGCCTTGGCCGATGCGCGGGGTGAAATAGGTGCAGAAGTTCGCCTTCTCTTTGTCGGGCTCCCACATGGTCGTGGATTCCCGGCACTGATTGTGGACGAACGGATCGAAGAAGTTGCAGTTCTTGCAGCAGTGGACGTCGGCGCCACAGTGCTCGCAGCTATCGGCGCGCTTCACTTTGTCGATTAGCTCGATTTCGCCCTGACAGGCGTGACAAACCAGAACATCGCGGTCCGGAAGCTCTTCCATACCCTCCAGCTTGAACCTCCGGTTTGATGACCGCAAGTGATTCCGCCAGCGCTGCCTCGGACGTTGGCGCCCGCGGCGCGCCTTTGCCCGAGCTACGAAGAATGGGCTTCGTCGGGGCCCCCGGCGCCCGGCGCCGCGGGCTCGGCCGTATTCGGTGGGGCGCCCTCGGCGCTGCCCTCGTCGACTGGGGTCCGGGGGGCTTTCTCGGGCGGTTTCGGCGGAGCCCCAGCGGTCCACGAGAAGCTCAGCTGACCCGGCTCGGCGGCGGCGTACCCGATGAGGCCGAGGATCAGCATCACCACCCCCTGGACGACGTGCATCGCCACCGCGACCCCGAGTGCCGGGGCGAGGTCCAAATTCTCCGCGGTGCCCGCGCCCGCGGCCAGATAGGGTGCCAAGCCGTACTTGAAGCCGACCTCGAACACCCCGGCGAACGCGGGGCCCGAAGGAATCATGATCGCGAACACCACCACGCTGTTGACGAACAACCCCGATGACGGCTGCCCCTGGAGCTCCGGCAGGTAGCTTACGGCCAGGAACCATGTCAGAAGCCCATTCAGTGTCCAAAACGCCACCGTGAGGACGATGAACAGCAAAACCCGGCCGGGGCTCCTCAGCGCGCTCAAGCCGTCGATGAACGCGCCCAAGAGGCCGAGCAAGCGGTCGGCGATCGCCGGTGAGACCGGCTTCAGGATGGCCCGAACGAGGGCGAAGGCTTGGTTTCGCCGAATCACCATCAGCACCAGCACGATCAGCATGCCCCCGAAGACGATCAGGGCCAGGTTGGCGCCACCGCGGACCCGGTCGTCGAGGGGGGTCGAGGCGGGCATCAGGCGCAGGAGGAGGAAGAAGATACCCAGGTTGAACACGCCGTCGGCGACCCGCTCGACCACCACGCTGGCCATCGCGCCCGCGAACGGCACGCCCGACCGGACGAGCATGACCGGGCGCACAAACTCGCCCAAGCGAAGGGGCACGAAGAAGGTGGCCGGAAACCCAACGCTGCTGGCGGCGAAAATCGCCCGCGGCGATGCGTTGCCGAGCGGCTGGACCAACAAGGCCCACCGCCACGTCCGCAGCAGATGATTGGCGAGCATGCCGACGATGAAGAGCACCACGATGGCCAGGTTGGACCGGCCGATCGTATCCCACAGCTTGTCGGCTTCGATGTCGCGGAACGCCAGCCAGAACGCTCCCACCGTAACCACGAGGGCCACCAGGCCCTGGCCCAACAGGCCTATCGACCTCCCCTTGCGCTGCTGGGATTGCGACATCGGGCGAGGCGATACCGCAGAAGCGCGGCAAAGTCGAAAGCCTCGCCATCAATCGAGCGTTCGCATCTCGATTCGATAGAGATCGGTCTCGCTTGAAAGCACCTGGGCGAGCCACACCCGGCCGGCCGGCCCGATCGCCAAACCCGAGAAGTGATAGAACCGAGAAACGACCGGGAAGACCGTTCGGGCACCCGTGTCGAGATCCAAGCGCACCAGTCGGGGCTTCGAGGGCTCCGGTCGTTCGATGAACACGATACCCCGAGCCGTGAACGCCCAATTCAGGCGGTCGACCGGCGTCAGATCGGGCACCACCACTTCCTCGGACGCCTCTGCCGCTTCGCCCGCCGAGACGCCGTGAGCGGGCGGAGTCTCCGCCGCCTCTCGCAACGGCCGGCGGTACAAACCGTTGCCCCGAGCCCGGGTGTAGTAAATCCACCCGCCGAATTCGCGGGGCGCGTACCCTTCGAACAAGGGCCTCATCGCCCCGGTGGCGACTTCGAGCCTCCACACTTCGAATGAGCCCCGACGGTCGGACGCGAAGTACACGAAGCGACCATCCGGACTGAACGACGGCGTTCGGTCGCGGGCCACGTCGACGGTCAGTCTTCGCACCGGGGGCCAGCGCGTCACCCTGACGCTCCGACGCCGAGGCCGCGACGTCGAGGTCGCGTGGACGCCGCGACCCCTGCCGCTCGAGGCGATCGAAGGCTTCGACACCCACCGGGGCGTCCTTCGAACCAAGGACGGGGCGCGCCTGCGGACGTACGTGAGCGTGCCCCAAGGCGCGAAAGGCCGCCGGCCGGCTATGTTCTTCGTTCAGTGGGTGTCGTGCGACTCCATCGAGGTCAGACCGGGCGACCCCACGATGGACAGCGTGACTTCGGTGGCCCGAAAGCTCGGATTGGTGCTCCTGAGGGTCGAACGATCGAGCGGCGGCGACAGCGAAGGCCCCGGCTGCCATGAGCTCGACTTTGACACCGAGGTGGCGCAGTACCGGGCGGCTTTCGCCCACCTGGTCACCCATCCGACCGTCGACCGCGACCGGGTGGTCGTGTGGGGCAGCAGTCTCGGCAGCTTCGTGGCCCCGTTCGTGGCGCGCGACCAGCGGATCGCCGGCCTCGCGGTCGGGGGCGGAGGCGCCCTCCCCTACTTCGAACGCATGCTCACGTTCGATCGGATCCGACTCGAGCGCGACGAGATCGACCCCCGCACCGTGCAAGACGAGATGGCCCGCCGGGTACGCTTTCACTATCGGTATCTACTCGAGCGCAAGGATCCGGCCGACATCGAGCGGGCCGACCCGCAGCTGAAAGGCGTTTGGGGCCGCATTCTCGGCACCGGCGACGGCGTCCACTACGGACGCCCGTTCGCGTACCACCAACAGGCTGCCGGCCATAACATCACGGCCGCCTGGCTCGACATCCGGGCACCGGTGCTCGTGACGTACGCGGCGTTCGATCAGTTCGAAGGCGAACACGGGCACCGCCTGATCGAGCGGACCCTCAACCGCCGCCGGCCCGGCCAGGTCACCTACGTGCGCTTGAGGAACATGGGCCACAGCCGGCGCATCTATCCAAACGAGTACGCGGCGCACCGGTGGGATCGGAGCACCCAGGTTTCGGGTGCCCCAATCGCAGCGGAAACGATGGTTCGATGGCTGCAGGACCGGGTCGGCCTGCAGCCACCGTCATGAACGACGTCGCTGTCTAGAGCGCCGATTCGCTTGGAGCGTGCTGTTGTCGCGCCGGAATCGGCCCGTCGGGTCGTCGCGTGAGGA
>CAZFIV010000225.1:0-3740 GCA_964519665.1 uncultured Myxococcales bacterium | reverse complement strand
GACGGGGTGAGAACCAGCGACAATAGTGCGATCCAAGTGAATCGGCGCTCTAGGCGCCATCAACGTGGCAGGTCACGGCCGGCTGTCCATGGCCGACCTGCGCGAGGTCTTTCCTGAATCCAACGGGCTCTACGGCTTTCCGAACGAGCTGATCGACCGGGAACTCGAGATGGAGGCCACAATTCGAAATTGGAACACGGTGGGGCGGATCGCAAGACGGCTGTCGGACTAGCCAGACGGATCCTCACCCCGCGGCGCGTAGCTTGGATACGTAGGTTGCAGGGGGCGAGCCGAAATAGCTTCGAAAATCTCGGGCAAAGTGCGAGGCCGACGCATAGCCGACGACCGAGCCGGCCTCGGCCGCGCCCAGTCCCTCGCCGAGCATCAGCAACCGCGCCTTCTGCAAGCGAACATGCTTCACGTACTGGATCGGGCTCATCCGGACGACCTCCCGAAAGCGATGAGCGAAGTGCGAGGGACTCATGCGCACGTGACGAGCCATCTGGGACACCGTCAGGCGCTCGCTCGCATGGGAGTCGATGAAGGCCACTGCGCGCCGGATTCGCCCGTCGTCTTGGGCCGCCGCCCGGCGCAGAACACCGCCCGACGCGCTCCGCAAGAGGTGCACGATCAGCTCGCGAACGAGGATAGGGGCGAGGACTCGGCAGCTTACCGGGTCGTCGAGACACCCGACCAGCCGCCGCAGCGCGTCGAGCATCTGCGGTTGGATGCGACCGAGCAGCGCGTCTTCGTCTTCGCCGGCCTCGACCTGGCAGCCCGCGTCTTCGAGGTCGAGGAGCACTTCGTGCAGCGCCTCGGGTGGCAGCTGCAGGGCCATCGACAGGTACGGCGCGGCGGCGGAGGCTTCCGAGATGGTCGAAATGTACGACTGCTCGCCGGTCACGAACAGAAAGCTCCCCGGCCGATACGCGAAACTGACGCCCGGGAACTCGACTCGCTTTTCGCCCCGGAGGATGACGGCGAGGGTGACCATTCGGACGGAGGCCCGCGTAGGCCCGAGCCGTCGCGTGGACCTAAAGAACCAGCAGCCCGGAAGGGCCGTTGCGATCGGACCTTCACCCGGAGCGCAGCGCTCCACATCGGCTCGAAGCTGTTCGAGTCCTCTGGCCACGGACCAAACGTGTCGCTGTCGGGCCGCGGCGTCCAGCCTAATCATCGGGGCGGCAGGAACGCGCGCGACGATCGCAGGATCGGGCAAGCACGCGGACCGATCGCAGGATCTGGCAATGACCTCGCGCCTTCCGGTCTGGCCATGTCGCGGCGGAGCAGGCACCGTCGGCTCATGACTATACGCCACCGCCCCCTGGGACGAACGCCAATCAACATCCATCCGGTCGGGCTCGGCTGCATGGGCATGAGCGATTTCTACGGCCCCGCCGACGAGGTGTCGGCCATCGAGGTCATTCATCGCGCCCTGGATCTGGGAGCTCGATTCCTCGACACCGCCGACATGTACGGCGTCGGCGAGAACGAGAAGCTCATCGGCCGCGCGATCGCCGGCCGACGAGACGACGCGATCGTGTGTACGAAGTTCGCGGTCAAGCGGGATGCCGATGGTCGTTTCGTGGGCATCTCGGGTCGCCCCGAGTACGTGGTCGAGGCGTGCGAAGCGAGCTTGCAGCGGCTCGGGGTCGACGTGATCGATCTCTACTACCAGCACCGGGTCGACCCGACGGTGCCGATCGAAGACACGGTGGGCGCGATGGCTCAGCTGGTCGAGGCGGGCAAGGTTCGCGCCATTGGTCTGTGCGAGGTCAGCGAGGCGACCCTTCGCCGGGCTCACTCCGTGCACACGATCGCCGCCGTCCAGTCGGAGCTGTCGCTGTGGTCGCGCGACTTCGAGAACGACGTCATCCCGGCCTGCGAGGAGCTGGGGGTGACCTTCGTGGCCTATAGCCCGCTGGGCCGCGGATTCCTGACCGGTCAGATCAAGTCCCTCGATGATCTCGACGCCAACGACTGGCGTCGACAGAACCCGCGCTTTCAGCCCGGTGCCTTCGAGAAGAACCTCGTCGCCGTCGACAAGCTCAACGCTTGGGCGGCCGACCTCGGCGTGACGGCAGCGCAGCTGGCCCTCGCGTGGGTGTTGTCGCGAAGCGAACGGGTGGTCACCATCCCTGGCACTCGAAGTATGGGTCGCCTCGAGGAGAACATCGCGGCGGCCGAAGTCAGCCTCACCGAAGCGCAGCTCGAGACGCTCGATGCGCTCCTGCCCGCCGAAAGCTTCACCGGCACTCGGTATCCCGAGGCGCAGATGGGGCTGGTCAACGCCTGAGCGGGTCATCGACAACGAGCATTCGCGCCCCATGATGTCTCACGACCGCCTGAGGTCGAAGTCGATCAGGGCCTGGTCGGAGCGTCGTACAGGCTCTCGATCATCATCGTGTCATGGCTCGCGCGTGGGCCGACAGCTCAGGTGAGCCGGCCCTCAGGCACGAGCGCATATCGGTGCTCAGATTCTCTTGATGCCATACCGGCAAATTGCCGACTCGATATCGGTCAGGTCGCCCTTTGCGACAATGCGGCGACGATTCTTGGCAATTTGATAGTCGTACATCGGATCATAGTACTCGGATAACAACGTCGCTATCCAGTCCCGGTGCAATGACTGCTCGCCGGTCTCTTGATGCTGGCGAAGGGCGGCCCGCATTTTTGCTTCTAACTCTTTGTATCTCGCCCCGCCGAGCCGCTTGCTGATCCGCTGCAGGCTATCCTTGAGGTAGGCCCCCCAGGCCGTGAAGCCATCATCTTCGCCGTACTTGCCCTGGTATTCAGCGAGCGCTGCGACCACGTATTCCTGCCGAGTGAGCTCTACTCTTTGAGCCAGCGTGGCCTCGAGAATGAACAGGGGTGCATCCTGAAAGTGATCGAACAGCTGGTGAGGAATGCGGATTGAACCGATGCTGCGGCTTTCGTCTTCGATGAGGACGGGCGAACGTGTGCGGTGGCGGTGCCTCAAGAGCTCGATCGCCAACGCGTTCTCGAAGTTGATCTGGGTGGGCTGGGGTGTCGCGTGGCGCCCAAACGCGGATCCCCGATGCCCGGCGAGGCCTTCAAGATCGATTGCGTTTTGGAAGCGCCGCAACAACAGCGTCTTTCCGCAACCGGTACGGCCCCCGATGGCCAGTACGGGGAGGCTACACGCGATATCCAGCTCCTGTAGTAGATAGTTCCGCAGTGCTTTGTAACCGCCGACAACCCGGGGCATCGAACGGCCGCTCGCCATAAAAAGCCATTCCTGGCTGATATGCGAGCGCATCCCACCGCGAAAGCAGTAGAGGACGGCGTCGGGATGTGTGGCCTGGAAGTCGTTCCAGGCGGCGATCCGCCGGTCGCGGAGGTCCCCGCCCACCAGTTCATGGCCGAGCGCCAACGCCGCAGCTTGGCCCATCTCCTTGTATCTGAGACCGACCTCATGACGCTCCTGATCGTTGATGAGAGGGTGATTGACGGCGTTGGGAAAGGCGCCGGCCGCAAACTCCACCGGCGCGCGGACGTCCAGCAGGGGCGTGTGTTCGAGGAACAGGCGCTGGTAATCGGACGTGACGGGCAGGGCGACGCTCAACGTGTAAGGTCGGTTATTGCGCAGCTTCGTCCGAAGCAGCAAGGCCTTGACGGGAGAAGTCGGTCCTCATCCACAAGTCGCGATGATTTGCAAGTATACCCTGACCTGAAACTCGGTCATGTTTCAGCCTCATTGATCGGGATGAGCATAAGTC
>CAZFIV010000224.1:0-3747 GCA_964519665.1 uncultured Myxococcales bacterium | reverse complement strand
CGAATGATTGATAAATGGCTGAAGGCCGGGGTTCTGGACGGCGTGCAACTGACTCCCGGTAGGGAGCGGACCGCCGCGGCAACGAAGCCCGCGTCCGAGGGGAGAACGGGCTGATCCCATCCCCACAATGACCCACATGCTTGTATCCCGTATCGCTCGCCGGCCTTTTCATGTTCCTCTACAGACGAACGGCCAACGCGGTCAGCGAGGAGACGCGACCTTACTTCCCAGTTCCGGCCCAGGTAGACGTGGGGTTTGCGTTGGATGCTCGGAGCAACGACGGGGTCGTGCCGACCTTGAGTCAGCTGTACGGCGTCCTAGGCGGGGTCGCGGTGGCCGACCATCTCGACGTGGTCGGCATGTTCCGCCGCGGAGAGGATGTTCCTCCAGGCGCCGACGCCGGGGTTTGGAATGCGTTGCGACCCGGGTGGCTGAAGAGCGGGAGCAACTTCGACGAAGATCGCTTCCAGCACCTGTGGGACGCCATCGGCGCGGAGCTTCTGTTCGCGGAGGGGCGGCTATCCGCGACACCGTGCCGGCCCTTGGTCCTGGGAGCGGTGGCGTAGGTAGCCAGGAATGCACCCTTGGAGATGGATAGAGTCACGTTCTTCCCGGGTGCGGCTATTCGTCGCAATTTCCGCTGCAAGCGTAGCGCTGATCGGTTATTTGACCTACCAGGGGTGCCCCCTTGAACCGTGCGTTCTCCAGTTCGAGTTTGCATGGACCCGCGGCCGTGCGGAGGAGATACTCCAGGCTTGGTGCGGTATACTCGATGGCGCTCGATGGCAGGTGTCCGTAGACCTCGAGCCGCGTTCGCTGAAGACCGTTCACACCCGACGCCCTCCCGTTGAGATTCCGAGCGCTACAGGCGTTTAGGCTGCACGTTGTTGGATGCGTAGGATCTTCCGTCCTCGTCCTGTCCGACGAGCATGCCTCCCAGTTTGCGGTCCATGGGGACCTCTTGTGTGAACTCGCGACCGTCAATGACACCATGCAAATAGAGCCCGAGAAAGCGGCGACTGCCTTTGGCCAATATCTGGGCGTGGCTGCCTTCGACCTCGAACGTCTTCGTTTGCTCCCAAAAGAATGCAGGCTCAACGGTGAACGTACCTCGGAAGGGCATGCCCGGATCATCTGAGAGTTCGACGTCGTACGATGTCTTTCGTCCGTCGGCCTCCGTGATGGTGATCTGCCAGCGCCCCAGGTCAGGGAGCGGTGGTTTTCGGAAGCCCTGACCTTCGTTGGCCTCCTTCTCTACGAAGCGCGGCAAGTTGATCTCCTGGGGATCCAGATTCATCTCCATTAGTTCTTCGAGAGTCGGCGTCTTGACGAACGTTCGCTTTAGAGCCTCGAGGACCAACCACGGTGTGTTTTCGGACGACCAGTGCACGAACTGGGTATCGACGAGTTCCTGGATATCCGAAGGCAGCGCGTTCATCGGAGGTACCGAGGCGCCGTCTACGAGAACGGGGATGACCGCTCGCGCCTGGGACAAGGCGCGGGCCACTTCCCTCCGGACGACGTCGTTGGGGTTCTGCAAGCGGTCTGTCAGCCAAGTCGGTCCGATCAGGACGAGGACCCATTTGGACAGATCAATCTGGTCTCGAAGCGTATCTTCCCATTGTGTCCCCCCTCCGAGGCCGGTTTCGTCAAAGAAGACGTCGAGCCGCTCGAGGGATGTGAGGTCATCTTTGAGCTTGCGTGCCGCATCCAGCGTGTCGGTTCGCCGATACGAGATGAACACCTTCTCCCCGGCAAGCGGATAATCACCCTCTTCGTCCGTCTGCTTCGTGCCGACGAACCACTCGTCGTCGCGGAGGCGGTTCTTTCCGGGGATCAACTGCAGCAGAGGTTCCAAGTCGAGCCTGGTCGGACCGGGCAGGACCTCGCTTGAATCAAGCCCGAGCATCCAACTGCCGGTCAATGAAGACTGAATGCGCGCGGCCCGCATGTATAGCTCGGCCTGGGCGGACTGGATGGGGTTGTCCATGGTCTCCAGCTGTTGAAGCGCGCCGTGCCCCACGTCGAGAGCGATGGGCCCCATTCCGACGGAGACGAGGACGAGAACCAACGCGACCGAGGTCTCCACGTGTTGGGGGTTCAACCAATGGGCATGGACCAATTCTCGAAGGGCGTCGAATTGCCGTCCTCGCCGCTGGTAGACCGAGCCAAGCATGTATCTGAAGTAGCCTTCTTGCGGAGCGAGGTCGCACAGGCGCTCGAATCCAGCCTGTGCTTCGTCGATCTCATTGTTCTCGAACTGACGCCAGTAGACCTCGGCTTCGGAGAACGCAGAATGGAAGGTCATATTGCTGAGCTGGGCCTTGGTTTGATCACCGACCATGGCTGCTTGCGCCTTCTTCTTCGCCTCCTCGAGCACTCGATCGAGGTACTCGCTCTGTAATTGCCGAAGCATCGCGATGGCCATGAGGTGTTGATACTTCACGGGCTCGCACAGATTCGTGGTCAATACGAGACCGCTTTCCAGCACGGGCGGAACTTCGTCGAGCGTGCTTGGCCAGCCCTGGATCATCGAATGGAGATTTGTGAATACGTCTTCTCTATCCGGATCTCTGTTCGAGCCGACACAATGCGTTTGCTTTGCACCCACCACCCCCATCGCCGTCCAAAGATAGTGAAGGGGTTCGTTTACCTCCGATGGTTCACGGGCTAGGTAGCTCGTCACGTCTTTCTGCACGGCGGATATGCGGTCGGAGCGCTCCTTCAAGGATTTTGCGAAGCTCGCCGTAGCGGCCTGGGCCAGGTCGTTTTCAGGGGGCCCGGCTTCGACTTCCATCCGCTGTCCGCAGTGATTGCAGAAGGCACTGCCTTCCGGTACGGCTTGCTGACAGTTTTTGCAGATAGTTGCCATGGGCGGATAGTACCACCTGCGCATCACCGACGAACCTCTTCCTGGGAAGAAGGGGGTGCTTGGCTCCCAGGAGGCCTCACTGCGGCTGCACTTGAACTCCAGACGAGTTCGTCTGAGTATTCGAGCATACGAAACGGGCTGCTCTGCGCACCCCACGGCGCTTCGTTCTGGGCACCGACGCGCGGTGGAGTGCGGGATGAGGGTGTTGTTCGAGGACTATCCGTCAGGACACCGGATTGAGCCGTACACGCACGAGAAGTCCCAGTTGGTGCTCGCACTTCAGCGCGTGCTCACCGTCCACCTGCCGGGTACGGGCCAGTGGGTGGTGCCTCCGGGGCGTGCCGTGTGGGGGCCCCCGGCGCGGACGCACGCCTTCCGTTGCACGGGCCGACGCAGCTGCGCACAGTCTACGCCGAATCGGAGGCGATGGGGCCGCAAGAGCCGTCTGCCATGGAGGCGAGCGGCCTGCTGCAGGCTCTCGTGCTCTTTCTTGGTACCGAGCTGCCGGGCCCGACGCTTGGCGGCGCCAACTGCGCATGCTCCGGGCGCTGGAGCGTCTTGGCGCTGGTGACTCCATCACCGAAGTGGCCCTCGACGTCGGGTTCCAAAGCCTCAGCGCGTTCATTCGTCGTTTCGAGGCGACGTTTGGCTGTTCGCAGGGGCGGCCTCCGCTATTCCAAGAGGCCGGAGGTATCGATGACCTGGCCTGGCAGGGGCTGCGCCGGATGAGGAGCCCGGCCGCCGCAGGAGGCGATGTCCGGAGCGGCTTTGTGGTCGCCGCCACGAACCACATGCGATCGCTTTCTTCGCTGCCTTGTTGCCTCCCGGTAGGGAGCGGACCGCCGCGGCAACGAAGCCCGCGTCCGAGGGGAGAA
>CAZFIV010000223.1:0-3765 GCA_964519665.1 uncultured Myxococcales bacterium | reverse complement strand
TGTCGGGTCAGCTCGGGAAATGACGCACTAAACGGCACTTCCAAAATATACTTATCGGTCCATTGGGGTGATGGTGGGCGCCATGGTTCGACGCTAAGCTCACTTCATTGAGGAGGATGTCGTGCCCCCGACCAACCCACCCGGTCTAACTACCCTCATCGCCGACCGCGAACGTATCATGGATACCGTCGATCAGGCGCTCGATCGTGCCTGGCCCCATCGCACGGGCTCTGATTTTGAGCGCGCAATGAATCGTGCGGCCGAGGAACTCGAGGGCGTTATCCAGTCTATGGAAATCGCGGGCGTGACGGGCATCGAGTTAAGCCGCGCCTTTCGCTACTTGGGAAGCATATACTCTGACCTCGTGCCCGCCCGCGGCCCGGGGTTGTGGGCATCGGCAGAACGGGCCTATCGCGCGGCCGAGGGCCAGTTGGCCAACTCCAGCGACGGACTCGAGAGGGCCAAGCTAGACTTCAACTACGCCAACGCACTTCGTCAGATCGATGCCAACGACCGAGCACGTCTCGAGGACGCGCAACGTCGCCTTCAGTCCGCTCGCACGGCATTCGCGACGCAGGCGCCCCAAGTCCTCGCCCAGGTTGATGAAGCACTGGATTCGGTTCGGTCGCTGCTCGAGCTTCTTCCGCTGAAGGCGACCGTGGCTGACAACACCGCGGAATTGGAGCGCATGCGACAAGCCCTCAATCGCGGCGACGCGGAAGCGGCTAGAGCGGCCCTCGAGAACGTGAAACGAGGCGGTGGCGGTCTTGGTGCCCTGTTAGCCTCCGTGGGCAACGCGGTTTCGAACCTTCCCGCGTCGGCCCAGGCCGACGCCCGCTATCCCGTCCTACAGAAGGAGCTCGAGAAGCTCGGGACGATGGTGGATGCGCTCTCCCCGGAGACGACTATGTCCAAGGACAAAAATCCCAACGAGCTACGCGCCGAAGAGGCGCTCGTCGAACAGGTGAAGCAGCATAGTCGCGACGAAGGGTCTCCTGCCGCCCTGACCGATGCGCTCATCGCCCTCGTGCAGACCCGCGGCGCCCGCCAAGGTGTATCGGCAGACCGGCTCCAAGAGATGGAGCGTGTCGTCCGTCAGTTTGGCGAGGGACTGCGGCCTCCCGAAGCACCCGCTCCCGTCCCCGACCCCACCGCAGATGACCTATTTGCCCGGTTCGGTCTGAAGCCTCCCGAGGTCCTCCGCGAGGAAATCAAGGAACTCAGCCAGAGTGCGTCGGCCATGCGACGTGCGACAGATGCCGTGCACCCCCTCGCAGAAGACACCGAGCGGTCCACGAAGCTGCCCGCAGCCAAGCATGATCTCCGCCGACTCGACCAAGCACTGCACCAAATGATGGTGCAATCCGGACCCGGAGGGCTGTCGAGCTCGCGATATCACCACCCGATGCTCCGTCTCGGCGATGTGCACCAAGACCTGCAAACGCTGAATTCGCTCGAGGAGCTCCAACAGCTGCGCCGATCTCGACTGTACCCGAACCTTTGGCAGTTCCGCGAAGTCCTACTGGAAGGGCACGCGATGGTCGTGCAGCCGAGCCTCGGCCGTATCCGTCAGCGCGCCTTACCGACTCGAGTCCTGTTCGTCGGGCAGGACCGATTGCGCGATGCCCTCGCGGAGCGGCTTGCAGCACTCGGCCTCGACGTCGCCGCGCCACAGGCCGGCGGCGATGCGGCGGACAACCAGTGGCAGGCGCTTCAGCAAAGCGCGTTGACGATCTTCGATTTCACCGCGCCGTCCGGACCTGACCGCGCCGCGACGGCCTATCAGCTCGGTTGGGCGCGAGCCCTCGGCCGCCCCATGGTACTGCTCGGCCAACCGGGCGAGCGCTTGCCGTTCAACGCGGACATTGAACCCGTCAACGCCGATGACATGGACGCAATCGAGCGGGCCACGGTCGACGCGATATTCCTTCCTCCAACGACCGGCCTCGACCGTGGCGCCTCCCGCCACACCCTAGACTTCTTGCGGCGCGTCTATCGAGGCCGGAGCGACAACCTCGATCTCGCGGTCGACACGGTCCTCGACGTACCGAAGGACCGGCACGACGGCGACGTCAACGACGCGATTCGCCGGTTCGTTGGTTATGCCGGGAACCAATACGACGTCGTGACGCCCGAATGGCCCCCCGACTATCCCGCCCCGGACCATCGGACCCTCTTTCACGTCATGCCCTATCGACCAACATGGGCGAAGCCCGCGCAAGAGGCCGCCGAGAGTGGAGTTGCGCATGAGGGTCGCACCGAGTACCGAAGGCATGACTTCACCGGCGCACCGCACATCATCCGCTCCCTCTGGGCCGAGATTGCTCGTGCCACCCACCTGTTGGTCGATCTGACCGACCTAAATGACAACGTGCTCATCGAGCTCGGCCTTGGGCACGTCCTTGGAAAACACATCCTGTTGGTGGCTCAGCCCAGTGTGCGCCCGGAGGCCCTACCCCCCGTGCTGAGAGCCTGGCGCATCGAGCACTACAAGCCTCAGCAGCTCGGATGGCTGACCCAAACCGTCGAGGCCTTCCTGCGACGCACTTAGCAAGGAGAAAGTATGGAAATTCTATTAATTGGCATCATCGTCGTCGCCCCGATCATCAGCTTCCTGGGCTGGCTCGTCTGGGTGGCCCTCGCCGCGACCGCGATCCGTGGCGCGGTGGGAGCGGCGGCTGCCTCCCAGCAGGACATGGAACGCCTCCTCCAGGAGATATCGATGCTCTTGGCATCTGCGCAGCCACCGGGAGGACCGGGAACCGCATCGCTCAGTCCTCAGCAACAGCAAGCGCTCACCGCGAAGATAATGCAGGCCCAAACCCAGATGGCCCATCTCGATGCCCTGAGCCGCCAACGCTACGACCTGAGAGTCTCCGAGCTGCAAGGCATGGCCGCATCCGCCGGCCTCGACTGGCGACCGTAAAAAGTAGGAAGGAGTCAGGCATGAGCAAGTTACTTGGCGCAATCGTGGGCTTCGCGCTTGGAGGTCCTGTGGGGGCCATCGCGGGTGCCGCCGTCGGTGGGGTTTCCGAGCAGCAGCGCCGGAATCGGATCAACCCGTCGGTGTTCAACCGGATGCAGTCGCAGGTCCAGGGTGCGTTGGCCCATGAAGATGAAACGGGCGCGGTCTACGATCGAGTGTCTACGCGGTTCCACGAGCCCGGCGCAGCCAACGAGGTTGTGGAGTTCATCCGAGCCTACGTCGCGCAAACACCAGATCTGCTGCAGGGAACCTACCAGTCGACAATCGATACGCACCTTGAACCGGCAACCAACGCGGTGTTCCAAGTCATCGTTGAGTACTTCTTCGATGAGTATGATGTGATTCCTGACCACGAGGGTCTCTTCGGACTCCTCGATGATGCGTACCTTGCCCGCCGTTTGGTCGAGCGAGTGCTGCTTACGACCGGAGTGTCTCGAGACCAGGTCCAGGACCTCGTCGCATCAAACGACTACGCGCGACTCGTGCTCGGCGATCGCTTCGGCGCCCAGCTGGACCAACGCATCGACCAGACGATGGCCCACCCGGACAGCACCCAAACGATGCAGATGCTCGCGCAGAACAACTTCGGGGGATTCGTGGGGTCTCGGCAGCCGTACCACGGTATCAACTTCAAGAGGGAGTTCGTGCGCGACGCTATCCGCCACGACCTGGCGAAGGATGGTATCTATTTCTAGGTTGTCGGGAGTCCCTGTGCCTACCAGAAAGTCGTCATGCCCGGAATCACTTGAGTTTTGGGACCCAGGGCGCGAGAATGCGCC
>CAZFIV010000222.1:0-3855 GCA_964519665.1 uncultured Myxococcales bacterium | reverse complement strand
GCGGAACGCATGGCCAGGGGCCCGGCTCCGGGTGCCTGCGGCCGGCGGAGCGGGCTCAGACGCGGGTCGGCAGGTGCCGGGAAAAGGCGTTATGTCAGATTTGACCCGATATAGAGGGTGAGCACCGACGCTTAATCGCTCTTATCCCCTCTGGTCATCTGGCCGTCGCTGATTGGTCACTGTCCTCTCGGACAAGGCTTCCGAACGTTCTGGGGCAGCTGTCCTCAGGGTCAGGTGCTCCACAGGAGATCCTATGTAGTGATAGGGTTCAGCAATAAGAGTGGGGTGCGGTGTTGCATGGGTGAGAGGATGGCAATCAGTGTGGGCATTTGCTCTACGGTTCCCAATGCCTTCTGTGGGACACGCCGAGTCACGAAGGAGGGTTGCGTGGCATACGAACTAGCGTTGGCGACGAAGGTGAGGCGCGTCGGTGATGGGGTCTGCGACCGGCAGGCGGAGGGCGCCGGGAGTGTGCGCGTGGCCTTGGGCGTGGTGGTCGTTTGCGTCCTATTTGCGGCTCCTGCGTGGTCGATGCCTGTGGAGCGTCAGTTCGAGTTCGAAGCGGCATCGCTGTCGGGGGCTTTCGCGTATGACGATGCAACGGCGGTGTCGCTCGGGGGCGAGCTGGACGGCTTCGTGGCCTACGACCCGGTGTCCCTGACGGTTGCTTTCGACGACGGAAGCTCGGCCTTTCAGTGGACGCTCGACGATCTCGTACCCCTCGTTCCTTTCGAGTTCTTGCCGACCGTCGATCCCCCTGGGCATATGGCTGACGGGTTTCGTTGCGCCGCCCATCAATGCTTGGGCTCGGGCTACCTTCGTCAACAACGCCGGTGCCGAGCTGGAGTTCGAGTCGGCGATCACGACCATCGGTGGTCCGCCCAACCGATGGGCGCCGGGTCGGCTCGCGAGGGTGACTGCGCCAGACGGAACGGAACTCGTAGCTTCTACCTATGCGACCGGGGGGGGCACACCAACGGCCGTCGCCGGTGATGACCAGGTAGCTCAGGTGGGCGACCTCGTGTCGCTGAACGGCACCGGGTCGTTCGACGATCAGACGCCGGGAAGCGGGCTCGGCTACGACTGGACATTGGTCTCGCGGCCGCCCGGGAGCGCCTCGACGCTCCAGAACGGCTCGACGTCGACTCCCGCGTTCGTTGCGGACGTCGCAGGGACCTACACGGTGCGGCTCATCGTGACAGACGGGCAAGGGCTCGCCAGCCCGCCTGACGAAGTCGCGGTCATCGCGTTCGACGACTTCGCCCCCGCGCATGCCCTCCCTGATGGATTCGGGCGATCAGGCTGTGGGATTGGCGCGACGTGCGGGTACGCCTTCGAGGTTGGGGCAGAGATCATTGTCTCCGAGCTTGGCGTGACTTACGCCGCCGCTTCCAACCAGAGCCAGCCGGCCGACGTGGGCTTGTGGGACGACGCGACCGGGGAGCTGCTGGCGACCGCCACCTTCTCTGATGCGAGCGACGGCGCTCCCGTCGCCGAGTATCGTTACGCGGACATCGCGCCGGTCATTCTGTTTCCAGGCATCCGCTACGTCATGGGGACGATGTTCGGCGGTCCATTCGCCCCTGATAGCCCGGGCGAGACGCCGGTTGGCTTCGTTGGAGCTACCGAGGTCAACGACCGAATCATCCCGATCGAGGGCCGAACTGTTCTCAGCCCCGATGGGTTGGCCCAACCAACGGACCCTCAAGCAGGTCCGCAGCCTGGTGTAGAGGTCCTCCTTCTAGGGGCGAACTTCCGCTTTGGCGTCGAGTCGAGCAACGCAGCGCCGGTCGCCGTCGCTGGCGACGATCGTGTGGTTCAGGTGGGCGACACGGTGCAGCTGAACGGAAGCGGCTCGTTCGACGATCGGACGCCCGCGAGCACTCTCGCCTACGACTGGACCCTGGTCTCGCGGCCGCCCGGGAGCGCCGCGACCTTCCAGGATGGATCGACCTCGACTCCCGCATTCGTCACGGACGTCGCGGGGACCTATTCGTTGCGGCTCGTCGTGACCGACGGGCAAGGGCTCGTCAGCGCACCCGACGAGGTTGTGGTCACCGCATTCGACGGCTTTTCCCCCGCACACGCCCTCCCCCTCGATTTCGGACGATCGAGCTGCAGCAACGGCGGTACGTGCGGGTACGCCTTCGAGGTCGGATCCGAGATCGTTGTCTCTGAGCTCGGCGTGACGTACGCCGCGGCTTTCAACCTCACCCAAACGGCCGAAGTCGGACTGTGGGACGACGTGACCGGCGAGCTGTTGGCGAGCGCGACCTTCTCCGACGCGACTGAAGGCGCCCTCTTCGCCGACTACCGTTATGCGGATATCGGGCCGGTCACCCTTTTTCCCGGCATGCGGTACGTGATGGGCATTCTTTTCGGTGGCCCGTCGCCGAGTATCGGCGAGACGCCGGTCGGCTTCGTCGGACTCACCGAGGTCGCCGACCCGATCATCCCGATCGAGGGCCGCTTCACCGTTGGCGTCGATGCGCTGAACCGCCCGACGGATACAGTCGTGGGGCCGCAGCCTGGTGTTGAGATCCTGTTCTTGGGGGCCAACTTCCGATTCGGCGTCGAGTCAGTCAACGCGCCTCCGACCGCCGCCGCAGGCGGGGATCAGACGGTGCGTCGGGGGGCCGAGGTGGCCCTCGATGGAACCGGATCATTCGACGACGCGACGCCGCCAGAGTTGCTGACCTTCGACTGGCGCTTCACTTCGCGCCCCCCGGGCAGCACCGCTGCGTTGCAGGACCCTACGAGCGCACGGCCGAGCTTCGTCGCCGATGCGCGGGGGACCTTCATCGTGCAGCTGGTGGTCTCCGACGCGCAGGGCGCGACGAGCGCTCCGGACGAGGTCGTCATCACCAGCAACGGCGCGCCGGTTGCCGAGGCGGGGCGTGATCAATTTGTGCTCGTCGGCACCGTGGCGACGTTGGATGGCGCGGATAGCTTTGATTTCGAAGGTGACCCGCTCACGTACGCATGGCGTTTGGCCGCCGCGCCTGAAGGAAGCGGCGCGGCGCTGGGTCCAACGAATGCTCCGGCGACGAGCTTCGTGGCCGACGTCGCCGGCGTCTATCAGGCCGAGCTCGTCGTCTCCGACCCCTTGGGACCGAGCGCGCCCAACGTCGTTTCGGTCACTGCTGTGCCGCTGGCCCCGCCGAAGCGAAACTTCCTCGACTTCGAGAGCAGTGCGACAGGGCGTCCCTTCCTGGTCGACTCCGTGTCGCGGACGACGATCGCCGGCGACGAGTACGCTGCGCTTGGCGTGACCCTCACCGACGGTGACGACGAGCTGTCGGTGGTTCGGATCGTTCCCGGTAACGCTCCGCTCGAGGGCTTTCATTTGCGACGTTCAGAAACGGGCCCCGCGCCGAGCGCGCAGATCGAGATCGATCTGGTCGATGGGAGTCGCGAGGTCGCCTTCGACTTCGCGACGACCAGCGGACAGCTGGAGGTGACAGCGTTCGACACCGACGGCAACACGCTGCTCAGCGAGAGCTACCTCGGTGAGCAGGACGTCGACCTCACGCCCATTTGCCAAGGCCCCATCTGCCAGCCGGCGTTCTTTGGCGGCCGCCTCGGACAGGTCGTCGTTAACGCCGGCGGGACGTCCATTCATCGAATTCGGGTTGTTGCCCCCGCTCTGGATCCTCTGCCGCCGTCGGTGGTCCAGACCCAGCGGCTTGTCCTCGACAACCTCCGCTACGAGCCGCCCCTCCCCGACAGCGGCTTCATCGGGCGCGGCGTCACGCTGGAGCCCGGGGTCGTGATCGGTGAGAACGTTCTGGTGCTTGCGAAGTAAGCGTTCAGGCCCCGTTTTTTTCGGGGCGGGGATCGACGGATCGGCACGAA
>CAZFIV010000221.1:0-3922 GCA_964519665.1 uncultured Myxococcales bacterium | reverse complement strand
ATTCGTGCCGATCCGTCGATCCCCGCCCCGAAAAAAACGGGGCCTGAACGCTTACCCTGGAATCGGCAACGTGCCGAGTGGGCGGTGACTCTCGCCCGGCCTCGATCGTGCCCGCTGCCTAGTCGTATCGGTAGCTATCGGCGCAGCCTTGCTCCGGCGTTGGCAGCCTTGAGGACGCGGTGCACGGGATGCACGAGCCATACGAAAGCGATGCCCGGGCGGTGGAACAGACGGCGCTTCTTGACCCGGTCCAGCCGCTCTGTGCTTGGTGACAGGGCTACTCTACAACGTGTAGGCCGCTGTGGGGGTGGCGTCGGCCGGGTCACCCCTCGGACGCGGGCGTCGTTGCCGCGGCGGTCCTCCTACCTGCCGGGAGCGCACGGCCTGAACCGCGTCGCGCCCACGGGGCCTGACGATGACGGGTGTCCGCGGCCCCCGGCGCGGCGCCTGGTGATGGCCTTCGTGCTGGGCGCGCTCATGCGCGTGGTGCTATTTAGTCGCACGAAGCGGCCCAAGCAATCCGACGTCGCTGGTGGGACGCGGCCCCTCGCGCCTACAGGCGCCAGTCGATGCCCACGCCGACGCTAGGGCCACCGTCGTTGAACGGAGCCCGGTCCAAGCCCATGACTCCGGCCGTCATCCGAAGAAACACCGAGCTATCGGCGCCGGAGCCCCACACCAACACCCGAACCCCCGCCTCGCCGAAGCGGTGGCCGCTGTCCCCGCCCCCGCCGGCGAAGACCAGCTGCACGCCGTAGCTCACAGGGATTCGCGCATCCACGTAGACGTCGCCGAACTGGGCCTTGCTGAGGCTGAACCGGCCCCGCAGAGCCAGGCCGTCTTCATTGCCGAAGCGAAGCATCGGCTGCACGGAGAAGGCCCGGATGGTCTCCGCGATATACTCAGGCACGTAGTCCCCGCCCGTGGTTCGGCCGGTATACTCGGGATTCGGCTTGAAGTCCTGGAGCCGCACCTCGCCGAGCCCGATCCCCACCTCGAACCACTGCGTCGCGACAGATAGCGTGGCGTGCACACGAAGGCCGTACCCACTGCCGCTGGGCTCGAATCCAAAGCCGAAAGGGGCGGCCTCGAGCTGAAAGCGCAGCCCTTCGGCGAATAGGTAGCTCAGCTCGACCTCATTCAGCATTCCGAAACCCGAGTCGAGCACAGCCAAGAACGGGCGCGCGACCAAGGACAGCTGAATCGATGGGCCGGGCAGGCGAGGCGAGTTGAACGTCTCATCACCGGGACTGCCGAACACGACCCGCATCCCGGCACGAACCCGTCCGTTGATCTCGATACGCGCGAAGGCGCGACCTTCGGAGGTGGCGCGGACTTGACCGAAAGCCAAGACGTCAGGCCCCTCGGCCCCCACCGTCGCCGTATTCGCCTTGGCGGCGACGAACCGGACCGACGAGCCGACCGGTAAGCGACGCTCCGGATGGAGCTCGATGACCGCGACGCCATCTTCGACTTCGACCACGCGACCGGCTTCCGTCGGCGGAGGGGCCGCCGAAGGTTCGGCGGTTTGGGCGTCGGCCCGGGCGACGCCCGACGTCCACCCCGCAATGATGCTGGCAAGCCATCGAGCATGGATGCGTGCGCGCTTCGTCATGCGGGGCTGACAAGCAAGGCTCGTACCCACGGTGGCATCTGCCAACGAGGCCCGACATCACCCGCCGTGTACACGCCGGCGCGCATCGACGTTTACAGCGAGCGTGCACCGCTGCACAGCCATCACCCGTAAGAAGGGCCCGGCGGTGCTACCGGCCCGATTCGATGATGGCCCCGCGTTTGCACTAGAGCCCCGAATGGAGAACGCGATGCTCAACCCCTTGTCTTCCGCACGGCCCACCGCCCGGCGCATCTATCGACAGATCGTTACGCTGGTGTCGCTGATCGTATGGCTCGGCGCCACGACGGGGTGCTACCACTGGCGACCGCTACCGACACAAAGCGCCCCCGAGGCCCTCCAGCCCAGCGACCGGGTGAGAGTGGGCGTGGCGACGAGCACCACACCCGCGGAGAGGCCACGGTGTCCCGAAGACAACCCATGTTGTCAGGGCTGCCGGGAGGTGAAGCTCAAGCTGTCGTCGGTAACCAGCCAATACTTGCTGGGCTCGCGGCTCGATGGTGGAGGCGAGCTTCGGCTCGACCGCGCCCTGGTTAGGTCGATGGAGCGACGGGAAGTCGAGTGGTTGGGCACCGGCGCCTGGATAGGGACCGGTGTTCTGATCGTGGCTGGCATCGTCGCCGCTTCCATCGCCGCCTCGATGTGGGACCCAAGCTTCGGCTCGTATTAGCCGTCCTGGCTTATTTCGTCATCCAGCCGTGAAACCGGGCACTTGCGAGTGTCACGAGAATCTAGCCCAGCTGTAACTCAATGCATTGTGGCTCTCCGTGCGCGAACGTTCGCGCGCGAAAGCCGCAGACCACATGCCGAGCGATCATTCTGGCAGGTCAAAAATCGCTTCTTTATTGCCATGACGGGCCATTCGCCCATGATCGGCTCGTGCAGGCGACCCAACGGAAGCGGCGTTCGTACGACCCACGCCTGCGGCGCCTCGTTCATCAAAACGGCGGTGATGAGCTGGCTCGAAGGTTCAAGATTCCGGACTCGACGATTCGGAGCTGGCGAAGATGTAACCGTTCACTCCCCCCGGAGGAGTGAACGGTTACAATCTCAATGGCCGCGGTGTCGTCGACCCGGTGTCTGTCGAGAGTCTCGTAGAAGGTGGCGTCCCTTGGATCCAAGTCGGCGAGGTTGGCAGGCAGATGGAGCCGAATGAACGTGCGCCAAGTGGGCCCGCGGCGCTCTGACCGCGGCAGCATGTACTTGGCGACCGTCGTCTGCGAAACGCGGAACCCGAGCTTTGCCAGCTCGCCATGGATTCGCGGAGCGCCCCAACTGTAGTTCTCCCTACTCATTCGGCGAATCAGCTGTTGGAGCTCATCGGGAATCGGTGGGCGTCCGACCTTCCGCGGTCTTCTCAACGGTACCCGCATGCGCGTCCATCTCTGTACGGTCTCCGGCTTGACGATACAAAGCGCAGATCTCCAACCAGGCCAATGTCGAGATAGCCAGACCCAAAGCCGACGGTCCCAGTCCGTCAGTCGCAGTCGTTTCCCAGGACTGCCCTCGAAAACCGCCTTCTGATGCTGCAGCGCCAGATTCTCAAGTACGAGATGTATACGTATGGCCGCCCAACGACGGAGGTCTCGCATCCCCGCCCTCATCCAGCCGACCATGGCGCATTCTCGCGCCCTGGGTCCCAAAACTCAAGTGATTCCGGGCATGACGACTCTCTGGTAGGCACAGCCTGCGACCGGGATACGCTCGCTCACAGCACGGCCTACGGTTGTGCGTGTTTGCTGTGAGCGCGCTTGCTTGGCCCCTGCGCGAGTGCCACTCTTCATCTATGGGCAAGCCGGCCGTCGACGTCCACTCTCTGTCAAAAGCAGAGCGACTTCAGCTACTTGAAGAACTGTGGGAGAGCCTTGAGCCCGACCGCGACGTGCCGGTTTCCGATGCGCAACGCGACGAACTTTCGGCTCGTTCCCGTGCACTGACCGAGGGGAAGCTGGAGACCGTCGGCCTCGACCGTCTGCTCGAGGCCGTCCGAACGCGTCGTGCGTCCCATTGAGGTCTCCGAGCTTGCTGGGCTTGAGCTGGCAGATGCTACGACTGGTACGAGGCCCAACAGGAAGGGCTTGGTGAAGACCTGTTGACGGAGTTTCGAGCCGTTTGCGAAAGAGTGCAGGCTATTCCGTCCGGTTACCAGGTGGTGGAGCAGATTGATGACAACGAAGTTCGGAGAGCTCCGCTCCGCCGCTTCCCCTACGGTCTCTTCTACGAGGTTCGTGGTGAGTAAGCGTTCAGGCCCCGTTTTTTTCGGGGCGGGGATCGACGGATCGGCACGAA
>CAZFIV010000220.1:0-4036 GCA_964519665.1 uncultured Myxococcales bacterium | reverse complement strand
GCGACCTCCTTCACCATCTGGGCGCCCATGTTCTCGAACTTGTTCTCGAGCTCGATCTCCTTGGCGACCGAGACGCCGTCCTTGGTCACCAAGGGGGAGCCGAACGACTTTTCGATGACCACGTTGCGGCCCTTGGGGCCCATGGTCACCTTGACAGCGCTGGCGAGGGCGTTGACGCCGCGCGCAATCTCGTTGCGAGCGGTCATGTCGAAGTGGATTTCTTTTGCTGGCATGGTTCGTAACCTCCGTTTGCGAGGGACTGACTACTCGAGGACGCCGAGGACTTCGTCTTCGCGAAGAATGATGTGCTCCTCGCCGTCGATCTTGATTTCGGTGCCGCTGTACTTGCCAAACAGGATCCGGTCACCGGCTTTCACCTCCAGCGCTCGGACCTTCCCGTCGTCCAGAATCTTGCCGTTGCCGACTGCGACCACCTGGCCCTCGACCGGCTTTTCTTTGGCTGAGTCGGGGATGATGATGCCGCCCTTGGTCATTTCTTCAGCCTCGACCCGCTTGATCAAAACGCGGTCGTGAAGCGGACGAAAATTCGCCATGGTTGATACCTCCGATTTCCGAACCGGTTCGCGGTTCGGTCAATCCTTTGTATTCCAATGAGTTAGCCTAGTCTGGCTTTTAGCCACCGCAGGGTGGCGGCTGCCAGCTCTGCGCCTCGCGTCTAAACCCCGCCCGTCGAGCGTCAAGGCGACTGGGCTCGGATTTGCGCTGCCGCATCGCGGTACGGGGCTTACCTGACATCGTCCTGATACAGTCTTTATCGGACTTCGGCGTTCGGGGGGGGCTCCGCATCGGTGTTCGCCGCGGACTCACCGTCCGACCCGTTCAGGTCATCGTAGTCCTCGCGGGCCGCGGGAGCCGATGCGAGAGAAGTCGTCGCGGGGCGGCGACCCGCCTGAAGGATACCTCCGGCGGGCTTCGGCCGGACATGCGCCTTCCGAAAGACGACGAACCGGTTCGCCAGGAAATTGAAAACCATACCGGCGGCGATACCGAACAGCGCGGCCACCTGAATCGGAAGGCGAGGGGTGACGACGGTGACCTGCATGGTCACCGCCCACTGGATGCTCCCGCCGACGACGCTCGCGAGGATGAAGCCGCCGAGCTGCTTCCAGACGTTCCCATTCCGGGCGTAGTCAAAGGTGAAGCGGCGGTTGAGCGCGAAGTTGGTGAGAACGCTGACCACGATGCCCGCCGCCACCGCCCATCCTTCCGGGACCCCGAGCAGCACCAAGGCCGTCAGCACACCGAGGTTGACCAGCACTCCCGACGCGCCGACGGCCATGAACTGAACCAGGTGGCTCCAGGTGCCGAACTTGAAGGTGTAGAGCCGTCGAAGGTGCTGCAGGTACCTGAGCTGTTGCACCAGGGTCAGCTTGCTCTCGCCCAATTCGCGGTCGACGAAGTGGATCGGCACTTCGACCACGTTGTCAAAACGGCACTTCACGATGAGCTCGAGGCCGATTTTGTAGCCGACCGGGTTGAGGAACGGCGCGCGCTTCAGGTCGGCCCGCCGCATCGCGAAGAATCCGGCCATGGGGTCTTTGACCCGGGTCAACGGGAGCGCAAGCAGTGTTGCGATTCGACTGTTGATCCAGCGGAAGAAGCCCCAGTCATCGTCGGTCGAGCCGCCTTCGACGTAGCGGGAGCCAATGACGAACTGAAAGCCGGCCTGCAGCGCGAGAAGCATGTCGGGGATCTTCTCGGGTGGATGCGAAAGGTCGGCGTCCATGACGCAGACGTAGTCTTTTTGAGCAAGCGCAAGACCATCGACCACGGCTGGACTCAGGCCTCGGTTTTGGGTGCGCACCACGATGCGGGCCCAATCGGCCCCGAACGCTTCGACGGCTTCCACGGAGCCGTCCTGGCTGTCGTCGTCCATGATGAGGACTTCGAGGTCGAGCCGCCGCTCGTCGCGGAGTTTAGCGATGCGGTCCAGCAGCAGCGGTAGGTTCGCCGACTCGCGGAAGGTCGGAACGATGATCGAGACCGAGGGCAGACGGACCGTTGGGCCGACCTGAGCGTTCGCAGACGAAGTCAGAAGAACATCCGGGGAGGTAGTGGACACCGGTGGAGCAGAGCGTTCGCAGCCCCGTTCGAGGGTGTCAAGGGTTGCTCGCCGGGACGACTCGCGCGTTTAGCGAATCGGCGCCCTGGCGGCGCGCGGTGGTCGGCGATGGTTCATTCGGGATTGCCCAGCCGAGACGAACCGGCTTGAATGAACGGATGCCGCGGCTGTCGGATGCGTTTCGAGAAGCGGTCTACGAGGTCACCAAAATGATTCCGGCCGGTCAGGTGGCCACGTACGGCCAGGTCGCGACGTACGTGATCTCGCCGCGATACGCTCGAGCCGTCGGTCGCGCTCTCAAGGAGTTGCCCCGGGAACGAACCATCGAGGTACCGTGGCAGCGGGTCATCAATTCGGCGGGAAGGATCTCCTATCGGGGGGAGGTGGCCAGGCCCGCTCTGCAAGAGAAACTGCTCAAGGAAGAGGGCGTCGTGTTCGACGGCGGCAAAACCAACCTGGCCGTGTTCGGGTGGGCGGGCCCCCCCGAAGGCTGGCGGCCGCCCTTCGACGACCCGGCGCCCCAGAAGAATCGGTGGATCGCCGGCCAAGCTTCGGCCCGTCGAACACCGACGCGTTGATTCGTCTCGAGCGGTGTGTTCACTAGAGGAACCGGGTCATGGCCGACTTCACCCATCTGCACCTGCATTCGGCGTACAGCTTTTTGGATGGCGCCATCCACATGAAGGACCTCTGCCCCCGCCTCCAGGCGTTGGGCATGAACGCGTGCGCGGTCACCGACCACGGCAACATGTTCGGGGCCATCGATTTCTATCGGCAGGCGAAGTCGGCCGGCATCAAGCCGATCCTCGGGTGTGAGGTCTGGGTCGCTGATGGATCCCGCTTCGACCGGCCGAAGAAGCCCAAAAACTACCATCTGGTGCTGCTCGCCGAGAACCAGCAGGGCTATCGGAACCTGATGTACCTCGTGTCGATGGGGTGGCGCGAGGGCTTTTACTATAAGCCTCGGATCGACAAAGAGCTCCTGAAAGCCCGGACCGAGGGGCTCATCGGGTTGTCGGCCTGTCTCGGCGGCGAGATTCCGAACCGACTGTTGCACCAAGGGCCCGACGCGGCCCTCGAGGCCTTGCGCGAGCATCGGGCGATGTTTGCCGAGGGGCGCTTCTTCGTCGAGCTCCAGCAGAACGGGCGACCGGAGCAAGACCAGGTCAACGACACACTCAAGCAGATGGCGCGCGACGAAGGACTACCCCTCGTCGCGACCAACAACGTGCACTACATGATGCGCGACGATGCGCCGGCGCACGACGTGCTCACCGCTATCCAGTTCGGAAAGTCGCGAAACGATCCCACCCGGATGCGGCGGAACACCGACGCGCTGTATCTGCGGTCTCCCGAAGAGATGGTCGCGTTGTTTCGCGATACGCCGGAGGCGGTCGAGAACACTCAGCGCATCGTCGAGATGATCGAGCTCGAGCTCAAGTTGGGGCGGCCCGAGCTGCCCAATTTCCTGCCGCCCGACGGCAGCGACCTCGTCGCGTATCTTCGCGACCAGGTCAACAAAGGCCTCGAAGCCCGCTTTCGCGAGATGACCTACCAGGTCGACCGCGAGACGTACGTTAAGCGTCTCGAGCACGAACTCGACATCATCGTTGGAATGAAGTTCCCGGGCTACTTTCTCATCGTGGCCGACTTCATCAACTGGGCCAAAGAGAACGACATTCCGGTGGGGCCGGGGCGAGGCTCGGGGGCCGGTTCACTCGTCGCCTACTGCCTGCGCATCACCGATCTCGACCCGTTGCCCTACAACCTGTTGTTCGAGCGGTTCTTGAATCCAGAGCGGGTCTCGATGCCCGACTTCGACGTCGACTTCTGCCAGGAACGTCGCGGCGAGGTCATCGACTACGTGACCGACAAGTACGGAGCGACCCGGGTCGGTCAGATCGCGACCTTCGCCCAGATGAAGGCCAAGTCGGTGATCAAGGACGTCGCTCG
>CAZFIV010000219.1:0-4053 GCA_964519665.1 uncultured Myxococcales bacterium | reverse complement strand
CGAACGTCGCCGGAGAGGGCCGGCGAAAATGACCCGTACTTCCCAACCGGGACACTAGGGTTCCCGGTAGCGGGATAGCGATTGAAGAGTACGGTCGATCATGGAAAAGTAATGGTCGTACACTTCGGCTGGTAGGATGTCCTGCATGGCCTGAAGCGGACCCCGGTACGGCCCGAGCGACCACGTCAGCGTAGTCGCGTCGCTGCTGGATAGCTGGGAGCCCGAAGCGGCGTGCCTAACCTGAAAATGGTACGCATCGATCTCTTGAAGCACCGATAGCTGCGCTGGGCTGAGGCCGGGGAGCCATGCGAGCTCCATCGAGCCGCTGCGGAGCGGACCGCTGAGAATCTCGCCATCGAGCTCGTAGTACTGCTGAACGTGTCGCCATTCGTGCAGAAGGCTCGAGTGCAGAAGCTGCGGACTCGTCATCGTCCCGGGGCCAACGCGAACCGTCACGCCCTGCAGGTTGAGCTGCCATCTTCCGTCCGAACGCATGCGACTCGTCCACACTGGAGTCGCGCGACCGGCGGGGCTACCTGTTAGAGCGGCATCGAAGCCGATGGTCCGGTCGGAGAGAAGCGACAGGTCGACTTGTCCGGTCGACTCGAGGAACGCGAGCATCGAGGCCAACGCTGCTGGATAATCGCCGTCGGCCAGCAGTGCCTCGATGTTCGCTTCGGTCGACGCCGGCATTCGAAGCGCGAAATCGGGAAACAACAAGTCGAGCGCCGGGCGCGGGGGGCGCGAAGTGGCTTCGGCGGCCAGCCGTTCGGGATCGGCTTGCCGTTGCACCGACGGCATCTCCCCGGCCGGACGTTCGCGGATCCGGGCCGCCGAGTCCCGGGCGTCGGCCAACGCCGTGGCAAAAACGGCCGGCAGGGCCACCGGGTGCCTCCCCGGTGCGGCGCCGGCGAGCGCGGGTCGTCTTCGTGCAGGGGTCGAAGCCGCCTGCGATGCCTCGCAGACCGCGCTTGGCCGGTGCGGAGCGCTCCGCGTCGATGGAGCTACGAGTGGGCGGATCCGCATTGAATCATCCTCGAGAGCGAAAATGTGACGTAGGGCGAGGGTAGAGCCTAACGGAACCGTCGTGGGCTACGCACGCGCCATCGCTACTTCGGCTTTGGAGGTCGGTCTCTGCGATCCTATCTCGCAGCATCTTGTTCTGCGGTTCCACGCGGCAAACCACTACCATACCGGGATAAATAGGTGGGGCCGTGCGGTCGCGACGGAAAGGGCACGGGGCGATTTCAAGGTTCGCGGTCCTCGAAGTCGCCACGGGGACCGTGGTCAACACGTGCGTCGACCGCGATCCGCCGCACGAGGACCGTCGAGCCCAAGGGTGTGAAGGCACCCCGCACCCGAGACCGAGGTGGCGGCGGCAAGCGCATGCCGTCCGGCAGGCCGAGGCGCACGTCTGTCAGCATCAGGTCAGGCCAAGTTTTGCCGGGCCCCAGGTTCAGGGTGAGCGCCACGCCCTTTTCAGGCACCGCAAAGCCGGTCAATGAAGTCCAGTGCCCCTCACGTCCCGGTTTCCAGGGCAGAACCTGGTCGTCGACCGCCCAGCCGCGAAGGTCGGTGTCGGGCGCCAACCACACCGACAGCCTGTCGCCGATCCGTCCCGGGTAGAGGCGAAGATGCAGGTTGCGTTGCGTGGGATCGACGCTCGAAACTTCGAGCCGCGGCGCCGAGATGGTCGATCCTTCGACGGGGGCCAACCATAGCGGGTGGTCCGAGTCGGGCCGGAAACGGGCGGTGCTGGTGGCCTGAGGTTCGAGGCCCAATGCGTCACTATGCCATGTGGTCAGCTGGGCATCTTCGCTCGCCCAATAGGCACGGACCGGGTCGAGCTCATAGAGAGCGAATAGGCTTGCCGGCTGCGGATGTTCGACCGACCACGGACGGGTGAGGACCAGCGCGGCCAAGACGACCCCGCCGAGTCCTCCCACCGCGAGCCCGGTGCTCCGAGCCGACCGACTCGCCAGCAGCGGAACGGCCAATAGGAACAAAAGCAACAAGGCGCCGACGGGTACGATCGGCAACGCGTAGCCAATGAACGGATTGAGCATTCGGGCGGTGCCCCCGAGTAAGACGGCCGCGGGCAGAAGGGCGAGCAGCCAAACGTGGGGCCCGGCCCGCGACCGCCACGCTTGCAGCCCGCTCACCGCGAGGAGCGGCCAAAGCAGGATGTGGGCCGCCCCCGGAACCTGCAGCAGCAGCCCGAGCGCGATCAGCGCGACCACGCACTGACCTGCCGCGACGAGCGGCTCACGAAGCACGGGTCGATGACCGACGAGCGCAAGGGCCGCCCCGACAACGGCCGCGACCAGCGGGAGCGTCCACCCCGGACCACTGACCCAGGCCACAACGACGAGCACCGCGGTCAGCACGAGGCTCGAACGAGCTCGGATCCCGGTCTGTAGCGAACCTTGCAGCCACACCGCAACGCCGGTCCCGATCAGCGCCCAAGTGACAAACCAGGCGTCCGCCCGCGCCAGGATCTCAGGACGGGTCACGTATCGATCGAGCCAGCGGTCCAGCATCACGACGAAGAGCGCCGGCACCGCAAGGAGCAGCGCGGCGCCGGCCAGTCCGCGTAGAAAAGCGAGGAGGCCAAACTCACGTTTGCGAAGGGCCCGGACGCTCGTCATCAGGATGACCCCCCCGACGAAGATCCACAGGCCCCCGTCGAGCCACGCTGGGTAGCGGATGAGGACGGTGCCCAGGGGATTGAAATAGTGAAGGTCCGGCGTTTGGGCGGGGGGCAGTGGCACCTCGCCGAAGTGGCGAACAAAGGGCATTGCGAAGCTGCCCATGTGCAGTAGAGATTCCGAGGCGAGCCGGTCTGGCGTGTCGGTCGGACCGTGGTAGTGGAAGAAGCCGTCGATGAACGCGAAGTTCATGCCCGCCTTCCCAGAGGCCGCTGCGATCGATAGGTCGGTGGGGTTCGGAAGCTTCTGAAAAATCGCCGAGATTAGAGAGTTGGCGAAGGGCGCAGGGGCGAAACGGGCCATGGCGTCGATGAGCTCCCCGTTGTCCGGGGTGGTCTGATACATGTACACCGGACCGCGGCTTCCGCGAGAATCAAAGTTCAGGACGAGCGCGACGTCTTTTGCCCACGGATGATGGCCGAAGAAGGCCTGAGCCCCCAGCATGCCGATCTCCTCACCGTCGGTGAACAGGACCATCAGCGGGTTGCGCATCGGCTGCCCTGACGCGCGGAGCGCGCGCACGACCTCGAGCAGCGCTGCCACCCCGCTGGCGTTGTCGCCGGCTCCCGGGCCGTGGGCCACCGAGTCGTAGTGCGCCATCAGCAGGAGCGCTGGCCCCGGCTGCTGCCCCGGCCACCGTGCGATCACGTTGTCGACGAAGGCGAATCGCCCGTGACCCGGGGGCGGCGCGTACGCGTAGACCTGAAGCTTGTGCTGCACCTCGACCTCGGCACCGAGGTCCTGCAAGACGCCGACGAGATAGTCGCGAACCTCAGCGTTCGCGGGGGTGCCCGTCGGGTGAGCTCGGCCGGCGATCACCTCGACGTGACCCATGGCGCGTCGAGGGGAGAAGGCGGTGTCGGCTTCGCCGAGCTCCGTGCTTCGTTCCGCATGAACGAAGGGAGGTGCCTGAAGCCGGTCACCGACCGCCATCACCCCGGCGCAGAAGGTGAGCGTGAGCAGCGGCAACCATCGACAACTGGATTCCGGTGCGAGATTCATGGCGACGCGCAAGTCTCCGAAGGATGCCAGCTCACAGGGGGGCAAGCTATCTGACGCCCGCACCGGTCGCAACGCTTGGGTTGGCTGTCACACCGCAATGCTGTTCGTGTCCCGGTTGGGAAGTACGGGTCAGAATTCGTCGAGTCATTTTCGACGACGTTCGTTGCGCTCCGCAGGGCGCAGGGTCGCCCCCTGAAACCGAGGAGCCCCTTGAGGGCGGCCGAAGGCCGCGCGACGAACGTCGCCGGAGAGGGCCGGCGAAATGACCCGTACTTCCCAATCGGGACACTGACCTGAAACTCGGTCATGTTTCAGCCTCATTGATCGGGATGAGCATAAGTCC
>CAZFIV010000218.1:0-4261 GCA_964519665.1 uncultured Myxococcales bacterium | reverse complement strand
TGAGCCTCGCCGAGCGGCACGATGTGATTGAGGCAGCTCGATTTGATAGTGAGCACGAACCTCTCCGCGTGGGCATTCAGATCGGGCGACCGGGCAGGCAGTCGGATGGGCTTCACACCACTGTCGACGAACATGCCGCGAAAAGCGAGCGTGTAGAGCGGGTCACGGTCCAGGATCAAGTGCGTCTTCCTGAGTAGAAAGCCGTCCACGGCGTCGGTGAGGTTTCGCGCCATCTGCAGCATCCACTGCTCGTTCGGGGCGGGGATGACGCCGGCGATATGAACCCGCCGAGTCTTCAACGCCATGACAAAGAAGACGGAGTAGCGAATCAGGCCCCGAACCGAGAGGACTTCGGAAGTGAAGAAATCCGCCGCCATGAGGCCGTCCCAATGCGTGGCGAGAAACGTCTTCCACGGGATCCGCTTTCGCCTCTGGGGGGCCGGCTCGATGCCATTTTCGGCCAGAATCCTGGCCACGGTGGTTCGACTAATCGTGATGCCTATGTTCGCCAGTGCATTGCGGATCGTGGTGTAGCCCCATCGCGGATTCTCGGTCGCCATCTCGAGCACCAACCTCTCGATTTCAGCGTCGGTCCGAGGCCGGCCGGCGTTGCGCCTTCCACTGCTGTCGTACTTGCGTGCGACCAGGGTTCGATACCATCGGAGAATGGTGTCGGGCGTGACGATGCACGCGATCTTCGCAAGCTCCTTGCGACCCACAGCTTGGCCCTTGATGGCGAGTCTCCGGCGCTGGGCATCGGTCAACCGAAGTCGCCGCTTGCCGAGCTTCTCGCGCAGAATGCGGTTCTCGGCGATGACGTAGTCGATCGCCGCTTGTTGTCGGCGAGTGACCCACCCCGTGACTACGAGAATCACGAATTGGAGCGCCGAGTTCATATCCCTGAATCTAGCACAGTACACCTTGTGAGTGGATGCCTGCCCGATTGATCAGGCGTCGAAAAAATCAAGGATATTGGTTAGATCGAGTTTCCTGACAGGACGCGATCGCTTCTGCTTGAATACAGCCAGCTGCTGCCGCAGCGCGGCGTTCTCGATCACGAGATGCACCGACCCGTGGAAGCCGGCGACGAGCGCGCCGAGTAGCGCGAAGATGGCGCGAATCACGCCAGAAGGCTCGTCCGCCCCGATGATTCGGGCAAGGCCGAATTCATCAGTGATAGCGGTATGTTCGGCGTTATGGCGACCCACAGGTCCGACTGGAGCTGTGGCATGCAAAGCTGCTCTCAGCCGGCAACGCTTCCCTTGATCACCGGGTAAAAGGTGCGCGAAACCTTTCGCACCGCTCAAAGACGTGCAACCGTCACCGATGACGCTGATAGAGCGCAACGAGGGCGAGGGATGGAGATTGTTTACGCGAGGCAGCCGTGTCCTAAGGCTTGGTCCAAATCGATCTTCCTTGCGGGTCCTACGCCTCGTTCGAAGGCCCCCGTGACCTCCTGGCGCCAAGAAGCGTTGGAATATCTGCGGCAAATGGAGTTCGACGGCGTCGTGTTCGTGCCGGAGCCCGAGGATGGCGTTTGGCAGGACGAGTACTCAGCACAGGTCGAATGGGAGGAGCAGGGCCTGCATTTCGCAGACGTCATCGTGTTCTGGATTCCGCGTGACTTGGACGTACTACCCGGCTTCACAACCAACGTTGAGTTCGGCCGGTGGGTGGATAGTCACAAGGTTGTGCTGGGTCACCCCACAAGCGCGCCCAAAACGCGTTATCTCGACGAAGTCTACGCGAAAGCGACACAGCAGCCCGTCCATGATTCGCTCACGGCCGTCCTGGATGCAGCCGTCGACAGGCTCGGTGAAGGGGCCCGTCGAACCGACGGTGAACGACACGTACCCCTGCACGTGTGGACTTCTCGTTTCTTTCAATCCTGGTATGAAAACCTCCAGCGGGTGGGAAATCGGCTCGATGAAGCTCGGTTGCACTGGGTCTTTTACCTTCCCAAGATCCAGCAGGTCTTAGCGGGGGTTCTCTGGGTCAAAGTGTGGGTCGAGTCAGAGGGTCGGCATAAGCAAAACGAGTGGATCTTCGGGCGGACGGACATCAATTCGATCATCCTGTTCGAGCCTCCACCACGCGCTTACAAGATGGAGACCCTCCTCAAGACCGAGATCGTCTTGATTCGTGAGTTCCGGTCTCCGGCTCGGACGGTGGATGGTTTCGTTCACGAACTACCTGGTGGCTCAAGCGTTAAGGCGGGTCAGGACCCTCGAGAAGTTGCGGCCCAAGAGGTGCAAGAAGAAACGGGCTTGGCGCTGACCGCCGATCGCTTCACGAGCATCGACAGTCGCCCTGCTGCGGCGACCGTCTCCACGCATCATATCCATCTGCAGTCCGCTGCGCTTACGAAGACCGAGATGGAGGCCGCGCGACGCGCCGCCAATGAGCGTGCATCGTTCGGCAACGCCCAGGAGACTGAGCGCACGACGATCGAGATCGTCACGATCACCGACCTTCTGCAGACGAGAACCGTCGACTGGTCGACGCTGGGTATGGTCATGAAGGCCCTGTATGACTCCGGGGCGGAGCACCGACCGGCGTCCTCAAAGTCATAGGTCATGCGTTCAATACTCAAGTAGATACAGGCCTATCGCTCGAAACGAAGGGTATAGGACGACTCGATGGTGTCGGTCGGAGGACCAGGAACGCCTGAGGGCCGTGTGGTCTCTGGGACGCAGATCGGCGCCTTGATGTCGGTTCTCAACCGGTCTAAAGCAGCGAGCCAGGATGCTGATAAGGCGAACGCATCGAGATCAAACGACTCGTGCCCAACGGGGAGGCCAACATGACCGCTGAAAAAAGCAAGACGAGCGAAGGACCTGAACAGGCAGATAAAGCGCTTGCGCGGGGAAACGCAACGCTCCTCGCTTCTCGGGAAGAGCTTACGCGGGATGAACGAAACGCTTGGCTTCGCAATGCGGCGGGCGGGGCGACGACTTTCGCCGCGGTCGTCACTTTGGTTGCCGTGAATAGCGTCACCGCCATGACCTGGAGCGGCCTGGGTGTGCTCGGCCTATTGTCGGTCGGGCTTGGCGCCGCGCTCGGGGTGTTCGGTGGTCAGCTTGTGGCCTGGCTCGCCGTCGCCAATCCTGCCCTCGCGGAGCGGCTTCGCCGGTCGCGGCTGAAGGTGTCGACCTTCGAGTTCAAGGTGGGCCCCGGTAAGGTGACGCTCGACCTCAGCGAAGACGACTTGGTCGCCCTATGGCCCGTCTATGTCGAGTTGGCTTCTCGGATCTCGACCAGCAGCCTGCGGATCGGGGACGAGCATACAGGGAACTTGGCCGGTGCGCTCAAGTCGCTGCACGGACTCTTTGCAACGATGCGGAGGGCGCTTTCCGAGGCCGTACCTAGCGGTGTTCAGATAGTGCCGTCGAGCCGAAAGAACGGGGCACCGAAGTCGGCCAAGACCTACATCCTCGATGCAGTGAGCGTGTCCGTGCGCCCTTTCTTGGCCCGCTGGCACCCATGGCTCGACCGATGGACGAAGACTGGGCTGCCCGAAGAGCGCTGGGCTGGCTACTACGCTTGTCGGGAGGACCTGGAGATGACCCGCAAAGAGGTCGCGAGGTTGACGCAAGCCATGGGACAACTCTACCAGCAGGACACGACGTTTCTCGAAGGCGACGGCGGGTTTGCGGTCGAGAATTTCTCGAAGCTTCCTCAAGACCTCCAGGTTGGCTGGGGCGAGAAGATCGACATGGCTTGGACTGGAGCGTGGCTAGAAGCGTCCGCTCGAGTGCCGACTGAACCGGTCGCCGCGGAGCCTCACGCATTGGCGACAGTCATGACCCGCTGGTCGGAGCTGGTCCGGACACTGGATTCGTACCTGATTCAGATGGGCCCGATTCCGCGCGCAGCGCGGGTGCGCACGAACGAACCCCGCCCCGACGACACGGTGCTCGAGTGGCGAAAGCTGCTCGAGCCGACCCTGATCGCGTGGTCGACCCGAACAGGAAGCTGGCCTTCGGTTCGGTCGGAACTGCCGCAGGACGAGGTGAACGCATGCGCCGAGGCGATCAACGCAACCCGAGCCCAACTCCTCGAAGCCCTCGAAGCCGGCCGTCCTGGCGTCGGTGACCGCGGCCCCATCCCCGCGCAGGAATCAAGTCTCCCTGCCCCCGCGTGATATCTGTAGCCCCGCCCGCTCGGCAGCTCGACCGGTCCACTCAATCGCTTGAGGCTCGACACCCGCAGGTCGAGTAGAACCCCGACGAAGACTCATGCCTTGACGGGCAAGTAGACC
>CAZFIV010000217.1:0-4304 GCA_964519665.1 uncultured Myxococcales bacterium | reverse complement strand
CCAGCACGGAATCGCGAATGAACTCGAGCGTTTGAGGCGCAGCCTCGCTAAGACTTGGTGCGGTGCCGAGCGTTTCGATACCTCGGAGCGCTCTGAGGCGAAGTACCCGAGCGGAGCGTAAGCGAAGCGATCCTAGGGTTGTAGGCTAGGGGTGAGGTGCAAACAACCGAGTTGCGAAGCGGATCGGGACTCGCGTCCCGCACATCTAGGCCGGACTTCGAGGGCCGCTGGAACTTCGGTTTAGGACACCGGCCAGTTTTTATGTGTCACTCGCCGACCAGCGCTAAGATGCTTCGGTATGAAGCTCGGTTTGGCTCTAATGAGAACACTCGTCATCGTGGGCGTTCTCGCGGCAGCCAACACGCCGCGACCCAGCCTCGCGGCGGACGCCAACATCGACTTCTCGCTCACGATCAACCAAACGGAGAACGCCGGCGACGAGGCGACCATTTTCACCCCGCGATTCGGCGCCGAAATCCCCACCAGCAGGTCCCTGTTCGTCAACCTGCGATGGGGTTTGACGACGGTCACGTTGAGGTCGCCATCCGAGACGGGGACCGGCACGGTCAGAGAGAACGAGGTCGTCCTGCTCAATCCCCAGGTGGGCCTCAAGTACCAGGTGGAAATCCGAAACCAGGTTCGGTTCTCGGTCGGCGGCAACATCGCCTTCCCCGTCGCAGATGCCGAGACCGATGCCACGGCGGCCGCCTACCAGTTCGCGCTCAGTGGCGTCGGCGGCTGGGACCCGTGGCTCTACCAACCCAACACATTCGGCATCGTGACCCCCATCAAGGTGGAATTTAAGATCAACAAAGTCCGGCTTGGCCTCGACGGTGCGTATTTCCTCCTGATCCCCACCGACGACAGCAGCGACCGAAACACCCAGTTCGGCGCCCAAGCCGCCGTCGGAGCACAGGCGGAGATCGACATGTTCGACCTGGGGATGCGCGTGCAGGCGGTTCAGGTCGGCGATTCAGGCGTCACCGACGGGTATCTCCAAACGTCACTGGTGCCGTTCGTTAACCTGTTCCTGTTCGATGAGCAGCTCAAGATCGGCTTCCAATTCAACTTCAACTTCGGCGACCCGACCTCGACGGCTTTCGGAGATTCGGGCCCGTGGGGCTTGACCATCGGCGCCCAGGTCAACCTGTGATGCGCCCTGGGGCCGTCCCGGTTCCATAGCGTCAGTTCAATAGAGTCAGTTCGGCTGCTCGGTAGGCCGCATCAGAACGTCATGGACCTGCATGTGAGGGGGCGCCGAGAGCGCGTACACGACCGCGCTGGCGACGTCTTCAGGCTTGAGGAGTGGATACGCGTCCTTGATACGCTGCGCCTCCGCGGCGCTCTTGGTATAGGCGTCGAGAAAGTCGGTCTCGACGAAGCCGGGACTGACCGAGGTCACTCGCACCGGCCTTCCTGCCTCCCGCAGATCCAACCGCAGCCCCTCGGTCAGGGCCTTCACGGCGTGTTTGGTCGCCGAGTAGACGGAGGTGCGGGGTGCCAACCGGTGGCCTGACATCGAAGACACATGGAAGATATGACCTTCGTTCCCTGAGTCTTCCATTCGCTGAAGCGCGGCTTGAGTCATGCGCAGCAGACCGACCACGTTGACATCGATCATCTGCGCCCACTCTTCGGAGGCCTGCTCCCACTGGGTGCCTCGAAAGCCGACGCCGGCGTTATTCACGAGGACCTGCACGGGTCCCCAGTAATCGTCGAGGCTGCGATAGAAGGCATCGATGCTGGCCGGTTCCCGAACATCGAGCACGTGACCCCAGACCTGTCGGCCACCGGAGACCGCGTTGAGCTCGTCGGCCAGGGACGTCAACCGCTCCTGACGGCGCGCCCCGACGGCAACCCGCAATCCGGCCGACGCAAGGCTCTTTGCAATCGCAGCTCCGATGCCCGACGAAGCACCGGTCACCACGGCCACTCGACCGCGCCAGCGCTCGAGACCGGCACTCACTGGAACTGCACCGAGCCGTGACCAAACAGCTGTTCGACCCGGTCCATCATCTCATCGGTCGCCGCGAGCTGCATCGTTCTGGGCAGGGCCATCTCGACCTCGGTGTCGGGGAGTCTGACCACCATTCGGACCCCGCAGGGGCCCTGGTGCTGATCGAAGACCTGCTTGAGGGCCTCGAGTCGTCGATCGGTGACCTCCCGTTCGTCGACCTTGAGAACGACCGCCCGAGCGCGCTCCTGGCGAACGTCGTCGATCGCGCGCGCACCGAGCACCCGTAGCCGGAGTTGGACGTTGCCTTCGACGTCTTGATTCTTGCCCACTCTGAGGCGCACGAGGATCGGTCGGTCGCCCTTGAACACGTGCTCGTGCTCGTTCCAGACGTCCGCCGACGCCATCGCCTCGACCTGCCCCGTCACGTCTTCCAAGATCACGAACGCCAGACGCCCCGAACCGTCGCGGAGCGGCCGCTCGCGGATCGCGGTCACGACCACCCCGACGACCACGTCGGCGCCGTGGGCGCGCTGCTCCAACGAACCGACCGTCGCGTTGGCCATCCGAGCGAGGTCCTGCCGATAGCGATGGATGGGGTGGCCCGAAAGATAGAAACCGATCGCGTCTTTCTCGAGCTTGAGCTTTTCAAGCTCGCGCCACTCCGGAAGATCGTCGTCGTACACTTCTTTCGGTTTCATCGCCGAGGCGAGCTCGGGGGAGCCGCCGAACAGCGATCCTTGCCCCGCCTCGGCCGACCGTTGAACCGACCGCGCCGCATCGATCGCGCGATCGAGCGCCTCCATCAACTGCGCGCGGCTGCGGTGAAAGCAGTCGAACGCGCCCGATCGCACCAGCGTCTCGAGGGTCTTCTTGTTCAGCTGCCGAAGCGGCACCCGCTCGCAGAAGTCGTAAAGCGAAGAGAACCTCCCGCTGGCCGCCCTCGCGTCGAGCACCGCTTGCAGGGCCGCGTCGCCGAGTCCCTTGATCGCGGACAACCCGAAACGAATCTTGCCATCAGGCACGGTAAAAGACTTGTCGGCTTCGTTCACCGACGGCGGCAAGACTTCGATGCCCATACCGCGAGCTTCCGCGATATATTTGACGATATTGTCGGTGGAGCCCACCTCGGTCGACAGGAGAGCCGCCATGAATTCGACCGGGTAGTAGCACTTGAGATACGCCGTCTGGAAGGTCACCAGCGCGTAGGCCGCGGAGTGCGACTTGTTGAAGCCGTATCCGGCGAACTTCTCCATCAGGTTGAAGACTCGGGTAGCCTCGGGTTCGGGGATGCTCTTGCGCCCGCATCCATCCACGAACTTCACCCGTTCCTTGGCCATGACCTCCATCTTCTTCTTGCCCATCGCGCGCCGGAGAAGGTCGGCGCCGCCAAGCGAGTAGCCGGCCATGACCTGGGCCGCCTGCATGACCTGCTCTTGGTACACGAAGCCCCCGTAGGTCGGCTTGAGCACGTCCTCGAGGGTCGGATGCGGATACTCGATCTGCTTTCGTCCGTGCTTGCAGTCGATGAAGTCGTCGACCATGCCCGTCTGCAACGGACCGGGGCGATACAGCGCCACGGCCGCGACGACGTCTTCGAAGCAATCGGGCTTCAGGCGCTTCAGCAGCTCTTGAAAGCCCGTCGACTCGAGCTGGAAGACGCCGAGAGTCTCCCCGCGGCCGATGAGCTTGTACACGTCTGG
This sequence comes from uncultured Myxococcales bacterium, assembly GCA_964519665.1. Classification (GTDB taxonomy): domain Bacteria; phylum Myxococcota; class Kuafuiibacteriia; order Kuafuiibacteriales; family Kuafuiibacteriaceae; genus JANQQN01. The sequence continues at coordinate 647 of CAZFIV010000217.1, read as the reverse complement.
GTCTTCGAGCTCAAGCAGGTTGGTCCGCAGGGTCAGATCGACCCTTTCCGGCCGCACCTGGATCCGGTCGACGAACGCTTGGCCGCTCTCGACGGCCGACGCCAGCTCGTCTTTCGACATCCGCCGGCGCAGATGACGATGGCGATACAACGCGTCGACGTCGCCGGCCGCGAGCTCGCGCTCCAGGCGCTCATTGACGTGGCACTCCGCGTGGTAGATGACGTCGAGGGTTTTGAGGCCCAGAAAGTCGAACTTGACCAGGCCCGCGTCTTCGACGTCGTTCATCGAAAACTGGGTGATCAGCTCGTCGTCGTGGCCGCGGAAGACCGGAACGATGTTCCACAGATCGTCGTTGCCAATCACGATGCCCGCCGCGTGCATGCCCGCCTGTCGATAGAGATTCTCGAGTTTCTTGGCGATCTCGATGACCTCGGCGTAGGTGTCGTTGGCGTCGGCGAGCTGACGCAGTTGGGGCTCGATCTCGAGGGCCTTATCGATCGTGATCGGCTTGGCGGACCCCTTCGCGTCCTTGTACATCGCCGGTAGCAACTTCGTGAGGGCGTTCACCTCGTTGAACGGAAGCTCCAGGCACCGAGCGACGTCCTTGATCACCGACTTGGCCTTCATCTGGGCGAAGGTCGCGATCT
>CAZFIV010000216.1:0-4430 GCA_964519665.1 uncultured Myxococcales bacterium | reverse complement strand
CCAGCACGGAATCGCGAATGAACTCGAGCGTTTGAGGCGCAGCCTCGCTAAGACTAGGGTCATGGCTCGGGCTTGTTCAAGGAGCGGAGGCTGACTTCGTCTTCACTCTGCGAGGCTCGGCCCGGGGAGTTCAATCCTCGAGCCTAGGGTTCGTCACCGAGTCCCTCGAACGCGTGCCGGACGGTGCGCGGGCAGGCCGGGTCGTCGGCAACCGCCTCTTCGAGCTTCGTCCACGCGGCTCGGCGGTCGCCCACGTTGGCCAGCGCCCGACCGGCGTTCTGATATGCCAGGCACCGGGCGACCGCGAAGGTGCTGGCGTGAGGATGCGGCCGGTGCGTCGTGAGGACCTTGGCGACCTTCAGGAAGCGGTCGGCGGCTTCCGGAAACTGGCCTTGCGAGAAAGCGACGGTGGCCGTCCTCCAGCGCAGGTTGGCCTGCTGGTACCGGATGCTCGGGGGCTTGTCTTCGGGAAGGAGAGGAAGGGGAGCGTCCCAGGCCAAGGTCGGCGGCGGGCGGTCGGCGCCACCGTTGCGCCCGCTTGCGGCGCCGGTGCCCGTGCCGGGCCAGCACGCCGCTGTGGCGAGGCCCAAAACCCCTCCGATGGTCGCCCACACAATGATCGGAATGGTCGGCACGACGGTTCGCGCGCCAGCGGTCCGCCCGCAAGCCGGTACGAAGGCGAGCTCGGCCGAACGCGGGGGCGTCGAGGAGGGATTGGCGGAGTTCACCGCCCCTGACGCTGCCTGGGTGAGCGGGACCCGTCCAGTCCCGACCGTTCGGGTTCGCGCGGAGACCGCACAACGATGCGTGATCTCGGTCAGGCCGTGCCGGGTTGAAACCCGTCCGCCGAGAAATCCGGTTAGGCGTGCGCAGCCCGTCACAGAAGTGCTCTGTCGTTCACGCGGGTCCCGCCCGCACGGCTGACCTGCATCATGAGTGTTCCGAGCGCGGGGCAGGGCGGTTGCTAATTGGGCCGGGAAGATGTTTACAGCAGAGCTTCGAGATGACCACGCTGCAACTATTCGACACCCTGACGCGCGAAAAGGCTCCGTTCAAGCCGCTCGAGGCCGGCCGGGCGGGTGTCTACTGTTGCGGCCCGACCGTCTATGACCTCAGCCATGTCGGCCATGTTCGTGCCGCGCTCGCCCCAGATATGCTCGTTCGGTTCCTTCGGTACGAAGGTTATGAGGTCAAGTACGTTCGCAACATCACCGACGTCGACGACAAGATCATCAATCGGGCCAACGAGCGCGGAGAAGATCCGGGCGAACTCGCCCAACGATTCCGCGATGCTTACGAAGAAGACTTAGCCGCGCTCAACATGCTCGTGCCTGATGTGGCTCCGACCGTCACCGAGCACATGACGCATATCATCGAGCTCATTCGGTTGCTCGAGCAAAGAGGTCTGGCCTACGCGGTCGATGGCGACGTGTATTTTGCGGTCGATACGTTCCCGGCGTACGGCAAGCTGTCCCGTCGCAAGCTCGAGGATCAGCTGTCGGGGGCGCGGGTCGAGGTCGATACCCGCAAGCGCTCTCCCCACGATTTCGCGCTTTGGAAGTCGGCCAAGCCCGACGAGCCCAGCTGGGAGAGCCCGTGGGGCCCGGGACGACCCGGCTGGCACATCGAATGCTCGGCGATGATCCGAGAACACCTCGGCGAGACCTTCGATCTGCACTGCGGTGGGCGTGACTTGATCTTTCCTCACCACGAAAACGAGATCGCGCAGAGTCAAGGCGCCTTCGGAGAGGAGAGCTTCGCCCGTGGCTGGCTCCACAACGGCTTTGTCAACTTCGACGGCGAGAAGATGGCGAAGAGCCTCGGCAACTTCTTCACGGTGCGAGAGGTCATGCACCTCTATCATCCCGAGCCGCTGCGGTACTTTCTGTTGGGGGTGCACTATCGAAGCGCGGTCAACTTCGAGGCCGAGGTTCGGTGCCCCGTCTGCAACGTTTTGCTCACCCGCGAGCAGCAAAAAGAAGGCCGGTGCCGGAACGGACACGAGACCGAGCCCGAGGTTCTGCGTCAACAGGTTCGCTTTCCGGGCCTCGAAGAAGCCGACGACCGGGTGGCCTACGTGTACGACACCCTGGCGCGGGTCCGGCAGTTCTTGGCCACGGCGAAGGACCCGGGCGAAGGCGAGGTTGTCGAGTCGGTCGAGGGTTTGTTGCCGGCCTTCGTGGACGCCCTGCGCGACGACCTCAACACCGCGGAGGCCATCGCGGCCCTGAGCGCACCGCTCAACGAGGTGAATCGGCTCTTGGATTCGGGCAAGGGCATCGACAAGAAGAAGCGCGCGCGGTCTTTGAAGCGCTTTCATCGAGACATGGGCACCGTGGCCGAGCTTCTCGGGGTGTTCGGCCGAGACCCCGAAGACTTCCTGATCGAGCGGCGCGACCTGAAGGCGGCCCGCATCGGGCTCGACGTGGCCCGGGTCGAAGCACTGATGGCGGCCCGCGCCGAGGCTCGGTCGAGCAAGGACTTCGCCCGGGCCGACGAGGTGCGAAACGAGCTGCAAGCGCTGGGCGTCGATGTGCGCGACAATCCCGGCGGCTCGGTTTGGACGCTCTAGACCGTATGGAGCGACCGTGACAAAGAAGCCGCGAGCTGAGGACTGTCGACGCGAGGTAACGCCAGCACGGAATCGCGAATGAACTCGAGCGTTTGAGTTCGCTACCGGCTGCGCCGACCCGAGCGGACGAAACAAACCGAGGTGTGATTACGAGATGTTATGCCGTTGTTTCTAACCAGGCGCGGCCTCGCCAATTCTCTTGGCTCACTTCTGCTCGACGACCGTCTTTAGGTTGGCGAGTCCTTCCTCGAAATCCGAACCCGCCATCGAGTCCATCAGCAGCGCGAAGTAAGCGCCGATGGGGCCCTCCGCCGTCCCTTCGAACCCCCAAGTCACCTTGGTCTTGTCGCCCTCGGCTTCGAAGATCCAAAAGCCGGTCGCCGGCGAGCCATCGAAGTCCAGCGTGTTCTCGATGCGCTGCAGGGGCTCCACTTTCGAGATGGTCAGCGTGCCGCTGCCCGCGTTCTCACTCGTCCAGCTATACGAAGCGCCGGCGCCGGAGCTGGTCTCCGAGTAGGTGAGCTCCATGTCCGGGTTCTTCTGGAGCCAGGGATTCCAGGCTTCGTTGCGCTTGAGGTCGATCACCTCGCTGTACACGGAGCCTACGGGGCGGTCGATCTCGATACTCCGCTCGACGTGGAAATCTTTGGGGAGCAGGTAGCCGACCACGAAGAAGGCGACGACCAAGGCCAGGACGAAAGTGATGGCATTTTTCATTGCGGCGGGAAAATACCCCCGGAATTACCGCACATCAATGGGTGCCCAGAGCTGGCGAACGCGGACGGGGAGTCGGCGCACGGGCAGACTATCTTCGATCTGGGACTCGTCGGCGTGGAACGGCGCCTCCCACGGAGCGTCGGGGTCGGTCGGGATGACCGCGACGTACGGCGAGAGGGTGTCGTCCCCCCGGCGGACGACGATCGCCTCTTCGTTGGAGCTCAGGCGGACGAACGAGCCGGGCGGAAAGATCGTGAGCTCTTTGATGAACGCGCTGACCAACCGTTCGACGCGGGCGTACGCAGGGTCCTTAAATACGCCCTGCAGCCCCTTGCGAGCGGTCCTCGCGGCTCGGTGAGGATGCGGGCTTACAAACGCGGCGTACCGATCGGCCAGCCCGACCATCAAGGCCTCCGGTCGGATGTGTTGACGGTCGAGTCCATGGGGGTACCCGGTGCCGTCGGGTCGCTCATGGTGCTGGATGACGATCTCCAGCCACTCCTGGTCGACGACCCCGGTCCGTCGCAGGAGCTCAGCGCTCGCCTCCGGATGCTTGCGCATCTCCATGAGCTGGCTGGGGGTCGGGTTTTTGATCTGCTGGTGCAGCTCGTTCTCCAGCTTTTCGTTGGCTGCGTTGCAGCTCAGAGCGGCGGCGATGAGCGTGTGGCGTCGCTCCGGCTCGATGGCCAAGCGGCGGCCGGTGAGCGCACACAGGATGCCGGTGTGAACGGTGTGGGCGATCGACTGGCGATGGTCGTGGACCAGATGCACGGCCGCGATCGCGGCATCAGGGTCGGCGCCGGCCACCTCGTCGACGCGACGGGCGAGCAATCGGATCTTTCGGCCCACGCCCTCGAGCCACTGAAGGGCGCCGATGACGATCTCGGCGTCACGGATCAGCTGGTCGAGCCGGTCGAGTCCGCGCTTGGGACGACGCGGGTCGACCTCCGGCTCATCGAGGTTGGGCGGGTTATCAGTGGTCGCGCTCATCCGACGGGTTCCCCCCTCGGTAGTTCGACCGCCGGAACCCAAAGTAGAGCGGCCCGCCGTCGAGAGTTCGGGGGGCGACCGGAACTCTCGGCGCCGAGTATTAGCGAGGCTGCGCCTCAAACGCTCGAGTTCATTCGCGATTCCGTGCTGG
>CAZFIV010000215.1:0-4625 GCA_964519665.1 uncultured Myxococcales bacterium | reverse complement strand
TGGCGGGCCGCGGTTGCAGGCCGCCCGCCGCTTCGGCCCGAAGGATCTCGGGGGGCGGGACGTCTTGCGTCCAGCTGGCCAGGGACGGCCGCCCGAAGTCGCGCCAGCTCTGCTCGTACGCCACCAGCCGCTGAAAGTCCGGCGCCGGATCGCGCCCCACCTTCTTCGCGATCTCGAGAAGGAGCCGGTCGAGCACGGGGCTGCGGGGGGCGCCGTCCCACCCGGTGAGGTCGATGGTATCCAGGCGGCGAAGGCCCAGCGGCGGGTCGACCCGCTCGATCCAGGTGGGCACGATGATGCCCCGTCGATGGGCCAGGTCGGCCTCCTCGCGCACCCAGTGGCTGTCGCGCGACATCGTGCACCACAGCACCACCGCCGCTTTCGCCTGCCGCAGCTCCCGCTCGATCTGGGGCCCAAAGTCGGACCCGCTCACGAGCCCCCAGTCGAACCACACCGAATACCCGTGCAGCTCCAACACCTTCGCCAAGTGCCGAGCCGCCGGACGCCGCTGAGACTTGTAGCTGATGAACACCTCGGCCACGGGGGGAGCCTATATCATCTCGGCGAACACCGTGATCCCGGTGCCGCCGGCCCCGCGCGGGCCGTTGCGCGCCTCGAAACGGCGATGGCTCGCCGAGGCGGGCGGGCTTCGATGTTGATGGGGCGACGCTCCGCGGTGTCGCCGACGCATTCGACCGAGGCGACCAGACCACGGACAGCGGGCTCCGGGTGACCTTGCACCGGGCGGACGTCGAGTTCGTGGTCTGCGCCAAGCCAGCGGGAGGAGAGGTCGAGGTCTTCGACCTGAGGACGACCCCGGCGCGCCGGATCGAGCTCGAAGACCTGCGGCCACGTCGTCTCAAGAAGCGGCGCCAGCCGATGGTGTTCTGACGCGACGGACCGAGTGACTCCGACCGAGGTGCCCGTCGTCGGTTCTCGCCGACGACGGGCGCTCTGCCCCGAGCGGACGGACATCGGCGGCGTCGAGCTGCCACCAGCAACGTTGTCTTAGGTCTGCCTCTGAGCCGCCCGCCTATACATCCCGTATTGGTCCTTCGGTCTTGGGGGGGGGGCGCTGCCCGCAGCGCGGACCGTTCGCAGAGCGACATGGCTCACTGTTTGTTTGGACGATCGAGCAATGGATCTGGCGTCCAAGTCATGGAACGCCGATGGGTTCGTTCCTAGGGTCGCGCCATGTTTACCGCGACAACGCGCACTCCACCCGTAGAGAGACGTTCGTCTCTACAAGAACCTGGGAGCACACGCCGTCCCTATGATCGAACACCTACGGTCAATGCAAAGTCCGAACGTTCCTTGGGGCGACGGTCTTTGGTAGTGACCGTAGGGCTGATGGCCTTCATCGCGCAGGGGCAGAGCTGCGAGAGCTGTGCGCCCGCTGAAGAGTTAGATAATATCGGCATCGACTTCGGCGAACCATACTTTGTCGAGGTGCATCTCCTCGACGGAGCGGGCGGACGTGCTGAGGCCATGACGGCCATGACTTTTCTTGACGGCCACGGCGACGATTGTCTCGGTAGCGTTCCAACGTCATTGCTTGTGGACTACGAGCGGTGTGTTCGCTGGTCTGGTACGGCTACCTCCCCGCTGGTGTTCGAAGCGCAGCCGCGGCGGGCCGACACGGAAGGCGTCTGGCGGTGCGCGACCAACGCCATCGACCTCGGTGTACCGATGATGCCGCTGGCAGGTGTGACCATCGAGGGGGACCGCCTTCGGCTCGACGGAAGTGCTCGAGACGCCGGATTGTGGTGTGGCGCTCGTTTTGTGGCGGCGGAGCCGGAGGACGCGGTTCGCCTGACGCTGACGCTCGATGGGCAACCCGTCGATCAGCCCGGGGCGGCGATGTTCACGCAGTTTGAAGCGCCGCGAATCGAAGCCATGCTCCAAGACGAAGCCGGCGAGCCGATCGATCCGGACGCCTTCGAGTTCGAATGGCAATGGCGCAGCGGCGGTGATGATGGCGGTGGCGGTGGGGCGTGGGCAACATTCGGGGGCCGGCGCTCATCGAGTTTCGTCTTACCTTTGCTAAACGATATCGAGGTTTCGGTGAGCGTGCGCGAGCGGTCGGCCGGAGGCGACCTGACCGACGTGGCGACCGACCGCGTCGCTATCGAGGTATTTCCAGATCGAGTTCCGACCGCCGACGAGACCATCATTCTGATGACTTCGGCGCCGACGCCGCGACCGACATATGCGGTCGGGGAGGTTGTTCGAGTCGGCATCGAGGTGTATGACGTGGTCGCGAACCGCGCACGGCCGTTGACTTCCCAGCAGTGGATGCTGACTCCAACCTTGACCGGGCGCCACATGAACCTCGAAGGAACGCGGACGACCTTCATCGCCGACTACAGCAACGAAGCCGCGGTTCCGGTCACCCAGACGCGGGCGCTAGGCGGGCTCGACAGCCCGCCTGGGCTCTTGGAGGTTCCAATTCCGCCCGACACTCCGCCCGGAAACTATTGGCTCTATTTCGACGTCGTATCGTCCGATGCTCCGGCGTCGACGGTGGCTGACTTCGCGGTCACCGACACGGACCACTTCGGCCGACTGGTGTGGTTCATTCAAGTCGTGCCGTAGTTCCCGCGACGGAACGGATACGACCCCAACGCTCGCAGCAACATCGCGGTGAGACCGGCCCCCCTTCTGACGGAGAGTCTCTCGGGCTCGATGCATTGGTAGTCGCTCCGCCATCGGGAACGCTGTGCCTCGCGAATGACACATCTACCGGAGACCATCTAACGCGGATCCAATAAATGGACAGCACGAGGTCGAAACACCCCTGGTCTCGACAGCCGGCTCGCCAAGTATCGGCGGTTGGCGGAAGACATGGTGAATAAGTATCCGCGATCGCCCCCGGAGAAGCTCGCACCCGCTGGGCGATCGAGTAAGAGGGCCTACCGATCAGCGACGATGCTCGGGCCCCAATTCGCGCCCATCACCTCTGAGATGACCCCACGACGGGGCAACATGTTCGGTTCGGTCGGGCACCGGGTGGAGCCGATCGGGGTGCTGTCTCGTGATCAAAGCGGCGTCGTTCTTCTGTCTCGCGTCCACGAGGCCGAGACCAACCGACTCGTCTTCTCGTCGACCTCGTACTGGAGTTGGTATATCCGGACCAGGCTTCGCAGGGATGGGGTAGTGGAGTCGACGGAGCGGTTCGAGCCGACCGCCCGCGAAACGGCGCAGTGATCCGACAGGTAGGCGACCGATCGACAGGATGAAGTGACCGGTTTGGCGGCCGCCATTGGGGGCCGCACGGATGTCAGAGACTGGACGGCTGCAGCGTGCGGCGACTTCTGTGGGCTCATATTCCGATCGTCGCCGGGGGCGAATCACGGCGCCGAGCTCGTGAGGGGAATGCATGGCCTGGCCGAACAACATAGCCCGCTTGGTCGAGCTGTCCATGGCAGAACGGGATTTGCGCGCGATGGGTCGGGTCCGTCCGTCGAGAGCTGTTGGACCACGTCGTACCGTCCGGTGAAGGCGACCTCCGCAGCCTCCTCGGGTCGTACATTGAATAATGTCATGCGGACCGGACGCACCTTGGATGCACAAGGACAGTCGGCTTCCGAGGACCATCGAATCACGACTGAGCGAAGGCGCGGAAGGTCGTCGCGCGGCCTCGTGTCGGTGGCCTTCATCATCGCTACGCATGGCGGAAAGCGGCCTGAACCGGATTATGGCGAAGGACAGGCTCGCTACGAGGTGAGCTCGGGAGCCCCTTCCGAATACAGCTCGTCAATATCGAGCTTCAAATCAGTCGTTCCTAGGGTGATTAGACTGTCGCGAGCTGTCGTCAGCACCCAGGACGCGGGCTTCTCGCTTCTCGAGTATACGGTGACAAACCTTGACTCTCGCGAGATGACGACGACGGTCTGAAGGGTCTCCATCGAGGCGTAGGCATCCAACTTCTCACCGCGGTCGCGGGATTCCGTTCGCGGGCTGGTCACCTCGAAGACGATGGTCGGGTTCGTGACGATGTTTGGGCGTTCAGGCACATGCTCGACCGGCCCGCAAACGATAGTGACGTCTGCGTTGACGTAGCTCGTTCCTGCCTGGAGGCCGAGATTCGAACCATAGGCTCGGCATGGGGAGCCGCGAAGTTGGCTGACGAGCTGGCCGATCAACTGCGCCACCAACGCTTCGTGATTCGGGGAAGCGAGCCCCATGCAAACGAAATGGCCGTGCAGGAGCTCAGCTCGAAGCTCCGGAAGCTGCTCTGCCACCCGGAGCCAGTCGTCCATCGTCAAGTTCGGTTCACCGGCGGCTGGTCGTAAACCTCTTTCGGTGAGCTTCATACGCAGAGCTGGGCAGACCCGCTGTATTTGCGATGCCTCCTCTTCCGTCACTGCGAGGAGAGGTCGATGAACGTGGGCCAACATCAGTACTACGATGCTCCCGACGCCGGATTTGGGTCAACCGGAGCTCATGCAGCGATGCATCATCGACCGGAACCGCTCAATTGACCGTCGTGCACGGTCGTCCGTCGCCATAATCCGATGCAGGCCTACCGTTCCGGTAAGTGTGGTCTGAGGGAATGAGGCGGGCGAGTACAGTCCTACCTGACGGCGATGACCGTCAGGAGGTTGCTGATGAGGAAAATCGAC
>CAZFIV010000214.1:0-4640 GCA_964519665.1 uncultured Myxococcales bacterium | reverse complement strand
GAGGGTCTTAAGAAGACGACCGCTTCTCGCGTCCCAGATACGCACCGTGTTGTCGTCAGAGCCGGACGCCAGTTGCTCGCCGCCCGGACTGTACGCCACAGAATAGACAGCGTCCGAATGGCCCTGGAGGGTCTTAAGAAGACGACCGCTGCTCGCGTCCCAGATACGCACCGTGTTGTCGCCCGAGCCCGTAGCAAGCTGCTGACCGTCTGGGCTCAACGCCATGGCCTGCAGACCCACGTGGTTGACCAATACGTTGGCGTCGACCGGCGGCACGACTTGCCCTTCCGGAACAACGGGGTCCTGCCCCGGCGCCGCATTACCGACCAAGCTGAGCGTTACCCAGAGCAAGACGGAAGGCGTCACGCCAAACTCTCCAAATACCCCCTGACCGCGCGTTCCACCGCCGAACAGAGAAGCACGGACGATTTCGCGTTCCGTTTGAGCAGCCCTCGAAAATACAACAGGTCCCGCGCCGGTGAGTGGGAATCATTGCGGACACCATCGTGGTCTTGAAGGCACGCAGCCAACACAGACGGCAAATCGACTTTCGCCGCCGCATCCGTCGCGGGCCCAAAGACGGCCTTCAGCTCTGAGTGGGCCCAGTCGGCCACCCTGTTTTCCAGCGTTTCGAAGTCCAGTGCTCGCCCGCGGTCTCGGTCCCGGCCCAGCATCCGCCCGGCCAGGCCTACCAACGATGCCCGGCCACCGGTGACCGCCATGACCCGGTGGACCTCCGCCGGCGCGAACGCCGGCGGATCTCCCACCGCGAAGAGCGCCTCGACTTCTTCGTCGCGCAAATCCGGCAAGTAATACGGAAAGGCGGTGTTAAAGGCGGAGGCATCGCCCTGTTCTTTCAACGGAGGCAGCTCCCCTCCACCGATGGCGACGATGCGAAAGGTTCGTCGGCTCTGACGCTCTTGATACTGGCGAAGCCGCCGAGACAGCTCCTCGCGCGGCACCCCGTGACGCGACCACCCCACCAGGATGACGACCACCCGGTCCGCCCGGGCGCCATCGAGGCTCAGCCGCCGAGTAAATCGCCTCCAGTAGTCATCGTCGCCTTCGTTGGGCTGCCGCGAAGTACTGATGATCGGCACCCACCAGGCGTTTCGGGTCTCCAGATGATCGGCGAGCTGGTGCGCAAAAGCCTGCCGCCCGGCCCCCCCTGGGGCCAAAACCATCACCGCGTCATTGAAGTCGATCAGGTCCTCGACCTGTATCAGTGCGTTCTGTCGACGCACGAACCGCCGCCCAAGGGTGTCGCTGAGGTCGAGCGTGCCGGGATCCTGCACGAGCCCCCGGAGTGTAGACCACCCATCTTCGGTTGTTAGGTCATACCACTGGTCCGCACTCGTTACCGCCGGCTCGGCCTCGTCATCCAAACGAGCGAGCGCCAGTCGCTTCAAGCGCCCATCCATCACGCGAGCCACCGAGATATGAAGCTCTTTGTTCACCCAACGCGAACTCGCGGCGGCCCGCGACCACAGGACCAACACCACATCCGCCCGCTCAAGCCCCGCGTTGATCGTCTGCACCCAGTCAGACCCCGGCTCGTTGTTCTGGGGCCCAACGATAATCACTTCGGCCCCCGCCTCTTCAAGAACCGCCCGCGCGCGATCCCGCGCTTGATGATCTGCGTTGGAGTGCGACAGAAATACGACCGTCATCAGTCCTCAAAGCCTAAGACAGACCAGCCCCGGCCACCACCGCCTTGTTGTCGAGGCTTACTGCCCGAAGGTTCAGGCTGCTACACCATCCAGCACAATAAACCCTTATCTTGGCGCAACCAATCGCTAGCTTTCACGAGGCGATCACAAATCTTGTCTCGTCGACGGTACCGGTCAATGGCGTGCGCAGCCGACCGCGCGGTCGATCTGATGAACCGGGTCAATCGCTTGTGTGCTCGGGTGGCGAGCCTTACGCCAACATCGATTCCACGCTAAAACTGTATAGCGCTCACCTTGCCCGCTGCCCGCCGAATTGACCGATAGGGGATACAAGCGTGTGGGGCACTGTGGGGATGGGATCAGCCCGTTCTCCCCTCGGACGCGGGTGTCGTTGCCGCGGCGGTCCCCTCCCTACCGGGAGGCGGCGGGTCACGATACGGTTGTTGGTCCCCTCATCTACGACCGTGTCTCCCTCCAGAACCCGCACCACGTTATCTCGCGTACCGGCGTCGAGAAAGACGTCGGTTGGTCCTTGGAAGTTCTCAAACGAGTTATTCGAGATCCGGTTGTCAAAGATGTCCACCGTTCCGCTAAGCCCAAAAAGGGGCGATAAATCGTACACCGCGATGCCCGTCGGCGCGGATCCTCGAATCGTATTATTGGCAATTCGAACGCCGAAGATTCGCGTAGATGTGGATGCGATCGTGGCGACCTCGATCGCTGCGAAGATATCGGCGCTTAAGTCGTTGCCAACGATCTTCATGTCCGAAATCGGGCACTCGACGTCGGGCGCAAAGCCAAATACACCTAGGTTTGAGCCGGAAACAGACACGCCACTGCCATTTGCATCGACGAAGTTGTCTCGAATGCGGACCACTACGTCATCGCCCACTCCGCAATCGAGCAGAACCCCAGCGGTAAACAAGATATCGCTGCGGCGGGTGGTAAAGTGATTGCGGGCAATGGTGATGGGTTTCGTATGAAACGTACTGCGGACGCCCACGTTCATATCGGTCACGAGATTGTCGACGATGCGAAAGGAGGCGTCCGTAAACACGAGATGAATCCCGTCGATAAACGTGGCGTTGGAACGCTCAATTAAGTTTCCACGGATCGTAACCCGCCCCGTAATGTCCTCCGATTCGCCGAGGCTGAGGCCTCTAAATGAGATCGCTCTCGACAGAGGAAAGGCACCCTCTGACGTGACACCCTCAGTATCCAGAATCATGTTGTCTTCAATCACCGCGCCGGTTGTCGCCTGGACCAAAATCGCATGCAGATAGGCGCGGCGAAATTCGATATTTCGGACCACCAGGCGGTCGCGGCGCTGGAAGTTGATCGGGATGTTACCACCGACGATCGACGCACGTGCATCCTGCGTTACCTGGCCTTCGAAAGTCAGGGCGCCGGCCTGTGAAGACGTTACGACGATGGAGCCTCGAAGGGTCGGATCGGCGTCCGTACCAAAGTTGAATGCCGTTGGATCGCCAGCTCGATTGTGCGCCTTCAAGTAGACTGTACCGTTGCGTCCCGTTTGGCCAAATGCGTCAACCGCGGCCTGCACGGCCTGGAGGTCAGCCGGGAACTGCCCCGTTGGATACACGTAGATAGTGCAATTCTGACAGCCGCCTGGCTGCCCGGCCGCCTGAGCATTGCCAAGCGCAAAAAGACTAATAGCGAGCCCGAACGCCCCCTGAACCCACAGTTTCATACTCAACATCCTTTCATCTGTTCCATGAATGGGTGCGGGCCGGACATACAGCCGTTCAGTCCCAACCCACTTCTATCGGATAGTTGTGGCCATAGCCGTCGCGAGCTTCGCTGTAGGTTCGAAAAGCCGGTATCCCCAATTCGAGTGGTTTTAACCCGGGAATACACGGCCATATGATTCCGGATGATCAAAGGTACAGGCGCGCACCGACCGGATTTAATCTTGATTCGAACGGGGCGTGCTACGGGCGAGGTCTTCCAATGACCCGTGCACAATGGAAGCGAGCTCAGACCGCGAGTTGACACCGAGCTCTGAGTAAGCCTGTTTTAGATGAGTTCGAATCGTGTCGGGACTTCGACCCAGTTGTGTGGCGATCTCGACCGCGGTCTGTCCGCGAACCGCCAAAGCGATGACTTTTCGCGTCATCGGGGGCAGCTTGATGATGGTTGGCACGATCGCCGGCCGAACAGTCATGAGCCGGGCGAGAACAGCGCGCCCATCATCCGAGTTGAGCTCGGTGAGGCATACATGAATTCCATCAATGTAGATATCAACAAGCTGACCCGAAGCGTCAAAAGCGTCATCGAGCGACGCCTGTAGTTGTTTTCTGAACGTCGGCCTACTCCATGCATCGATTTGCCCGCCGCTCATCCATAGAGTCCCGTTTGGCCGCAGGACGAGAACTCCGGACCCGGCCGAATGCTGGCTAAATGCCGCCGTCGACTCTAGAACCGCTTGAACGGCGGGCTGAAGAAGTTTCAACGGGGCGAGGTCGGATGGTGTGAAAATAGGCGAGTCGTTGGCCCTGAAGAGGCCGACCTGCCCGATGAACTCACCACGATCCATGGCATTCATAATCAAAGTGGAATGCGCGCCTGTGGGTTCCCATAGATACTCGATGAAATAGGGGCCATTCTCAGGTTTTTCGTGGCACGTAAACTTGTTGAACTGGGGCGCGACCGCCACCAGCTCAATCGGGCCCGCGTACTTCGAGTAGAGATCACCTTCGGTCGCTTCAACGAGGTCGGTCGCCTGGGCCAGCCCCGTCGCGCAGGGTTCGGCCATTCGTAGCAGGCCATCACTGTCAACGACGACGGAGTGAAAGCATGCAAAGTCGGCCTTGACGACGGGCATGAGTCGGTCGAGCAGCGCACGTCGCACAGATTTGCGCGGTGCGCCTTCGACTAAAAGTTCAACGACTTCTTTCATGACGTTCAGGCGAAGTATGCAGCCTGCCTCTAACCCTGTAAACGGCTGGC
>CAZFIV010000213.1:0-4685 GCA_964519665.1 uncultured Myxococcales bacterium | reverse complement strand
CGAGCATGCGCTCGATCGCTTCGGTGGGTTGGGCCATGACACCGAGCAACTGATGCAAGAGTGCTGGCCGATGATGGCGACCGGTGGGGTTGCAGCCCGCGACCCGACACTACGTAGAGCGTCGGGCCACGGACTGAATCAACGCTGGACAGCGTACCTGGTTGGCGAGGGCGGCATCGGGATGGCGAGCCGCCGCGGATTATTGATGATCGGCGCGATCTAACGCTGCTTCCGAATGAACGCGAGCAGGTCCTCGCCGAGCACCATCCTGCTCCGGCCGAACCGAACCCAGCGGAGGTCTAGGTCGCGAACCGTCCTCTCACTGGCGTCGAGGATATCCTCGACGTCGCGTGCGCTGTACAGCACCTCCTTCACAATCGGTTGACGCCTGGGAAGCCCAACGGTGTTTGAAGCCGTCGCCGGCGTGTTGGCGTTGGACGCAACGTCGCCGTCCTTCCAATTGGCCACATCCGAGACTCCCGGAGCTCGCTCATCGCCGTCCGTCACGTCGCTCATGACGCTTTCTCCTGATCTCCTCGAGCGCGATCTCGACGTCGGTCTTCGGGACGAACGGTCGCGCCAACGCGAGCGCCGCCCCCTGGATGCGACGGCGACGCCTACGGGTCACGGTCGGCGGTGGCGGACGCTGGGGCATCTCGTCGTACGTGCGACCGTCGAGGTGCTCTCCCTCGAGGTACTCGTGCGACGGCACACTGGCTACCAAAACCGCGTGCTCATGGGGCCGACCTGCCAAGCCGACGTCTGGACGTTGAAATTACTCGGGATTTCGACACCCGTACAGCAAGTCAGATTGTTAAAGGGACCTCCGCGCGGGCGGCTGTCGATGCCCTTCTTCATCCACCCTCGCCTCGACTTCGTGTTGAGACCCATCGAGCCGGGCTTCGCCGAGCCGGCGAGAACCGACGCCTTTCTGGCCGAGCGCCTGCGGGCCATCGCCGTCGCCTGAGGGACCGCTCGGCGGATCCGGCCCGGGGGCAGGCCCTCGAGGACCCACTCGACGCCGGCCCGCCCGCCACGCGAGACATCGCACTGCCGGCGCCCTTGGATCGCCGCAGCTCGTCGGCGACCGCAGACTCCCCCTGCGTACGCCTCTGCAGCTCCGTTCACTCCGAAGGGAGGCACACCTCGACCCGGCTCCCGGTAGGGAGCGGACCGCCGCGGCAACGAAGCCCGCGTACGAGGGGAGAACGGGCTGATCCCATCCCCACAATGACCCACATGCTTGTATCCCGTATCGCTCCCCCGAACTAGGCAATTCGGTCGACGTAGGCAGAATCCCCCGGACTCGGGAGTCCGCCCATGATCAAGAACTACGTCCTCGACACGAACGTCCTGCTCCACGACCCGCGGGCCCTCTTCCACTTCGAGGACAACGAGGTGGTCGTCCCGATCTACGTCATCGAAGAGATCGACAAGTTCAAGCGGGACGGGAACGAGCTCGGTCGGTCCGCGCGGGCGGTGAGCCGGACGCTGGACCAGCTGCGCAGCCAGGGGAACCTCGCCGACGGCGTGGATCTGCCGCGCCAGGGCCGGGTCCGGGTGGCGTTCAGCGACCGGACGCTCCCGGACGAGGTCGCGACCACGAGCCAGGCCATCGACAGTCGGATCATCGCCGTCGCCCTCGAGGTGAAGGAGCAAGAGCCGGAGCGCCCCTGCATCCTGGTCTCGAAGGACGTGAACCTGCGGGTTCGGGCCGACGTCCTGGGGCTGCGGGCGGAGGACTACGAGACCGACCGCACGGACATCCAGGAGCTCTACGCCGGGTACCGAGACGCCGTGGTCGACGGGTCCCTCATCGATGAGCTCTACAAGGACGGCCGGGTGGGGCTGGTGGACGACGACCTGTCGCCCAACGAGTTCGTCCACTTCATCGACGCTCAGCGCTCGAGCCACACGGGGCTCGGGCGGGTCACGCCGGACCGCGAGGCCATCCTCCCGGTGCCTCGCCGCAAGGAGCCGATCTGGGGGATCTCGCCCCGGAACAGGGAGCAGTCCTTCGCCTTCCAGCTCCTCCTGGACGACCGCGTGAAGCTCGTGACCCTCGTCGGCAAGGCCGGCACGGGCAAGACCCTCCTCGCCCTCGCCGCGTCCCTCGCCAAGGCGCGGGAGGAGAAGGTCTACGAGCGCGTCCTCGTCAGCCGCCCGGTCTTCCCCCTCGGGCGGGACATCGGCTACCTCCCGGGGAGCGTCGAGGAGAAGCTCCACCCGTGGATGCAGCCGATCTTCGACAACCTAGAGCTCCTCATGGGGCTGACCGCTTAATTGACGCCGCTCAATGCCAGCACGATGTCACAAAACCCGAACGTCGCTGGGCCATCCTTGAAGTTGATGCTCCCACCCGACGCACACTTTTCTTGGATACCCCCCCGCTTCGAGGATTTGTCGAGGCTTCGGGAACTAGCATGGGCGACCGAGGGAATCGCGCCCAAACCGGACGCCGACGGACGACAGTTGGACCAGTTCGACGCAGGCGCGATGCATGCGAGCATCACCGTTGGTGGGACGCTTGCCGGCGCAGTTCGACTAACGCTACACGACAAGGGGTCGTTGCATCCGGAAAACGATGCCTACGCAGGCCTATCTGAACTCTCACTAGCGTGGGAACGCTTTGGTAAGATCGCTTGTTGGACGCGCCTGGTGGTGAACCCAGCGTTCAGGCGGCGCGGCTTTGGTCGTCGTCTCGACGACGCATCATTGAGGCGGATGGAGGAGATTGGCATTCCGGTGTTCTGCAACAGCCACGAGAACCGAAACTCAGCGGTTCAACGGCTCGGGTTCGTCCTCCTCTCGAAACGATGCGTCGAAATCATCGACGCTGCTGGTCGGAGATGCCTTGACCCTAACCCGCACTTCACGTGGGTGCGTTGGCCATAACTCAACTGCCGGTTCCCGGGCGGTCTTGACCATCGCTCTTCGGCGGAAAGTTGCCGTAGTGGCCCTGGTCGAGCCGCTGGGCGCGTAGCGACGGGGAGCGACCTCCTCGTCTGTTACGGCCCTCGGTATCTGAGGGGTATGGTCGGCATTCCGCGCGGGCTGCGTGATCGTGGTGCGGACCGGGGCGTGACGATCGCCATCGCGTAGCTGGTTTCTTGGCTAAGTTGCGCGACTTCGCTACCGGGGGCGAAGGAGCGGAAGCATCGGCATAGGCGGAAGAGTAGGCCCGCATCTGTGCCCCGGAGCCAGCCGGCGCGCGGCGTCCGGACGAGGAGGGCGACGTCCAGGGCGGCCTCCAGGCGACCCACGCGGCGGCTCACCGTGGACTTGGGGGCGCCGATCTCCTGCGCCGCCGCGGTGAAGCTCCCCCGGTCGGCCACCCGGAGGAAGGTCTCGAGGTCCACGAGGCTGACGTTCCGCTGCGACACCGCAGGTCCACTCATGCCACCGCGGGCCGCGCCGCGACAGGCCTGCGAGCCCCGGTCGGCGGCCCTAGACTGCTTCGGTGCGTGCTCGCCTCGGCCCTCTGGTCCTCGTGCTCGCCGCCGCCTGTGGCGGCGACGAGGCTCTGTCGGGCGGCCGCGACGGAGGGGCGCTCGGCGACGCCGGAGCGGTCGCCGACGGGGGGACCGCGGCCGACGACGCCGGTCTCCGACCCGACGGCACCTGGCGTACGGAAGCGTCCCTCCCCGCGCCCTTTCAGGAGATCTCCGTGGTCGTCCATCAGGGGGCCATCTGGCTGGTCGGAGGGTTCCGGGGCGGGACCCCCGTCGGGGAGGTCTGGCGCTACCTGCCGCAGAGCGGCTCCTGGGAGCCCGGGCCGGCCCTCCCGGCCCCTCGCCACCACCTGAGCGTGGTGCCCTTCGGCGACGACCTCTACGCCTTCGGGGGATACGAGACCCTGCGCTTCGAGCCCCTGGACACCGCCTGGGTCCTCCGGGACGGGGCTTCCACCTGGACCCCCGTCGCGCCCCTCCCGGACGACCGGGGAGCCACCGCGGCGGACCGCGTCGGCGACGTCATCGTCCTCGCCGGCGGCAACGGGCGGCGCAACACCCTCGCCCAGCGGACCCTCGTCTACGCCCCCGCGGAGGACCGGTGGTCCTTCGGGGCGCCCATTCCTACGCCGCGCGAGCACCTCGCCGCGGAGGCCCACGACGGCGAGCTCTGGGTGCTCGCGGGGCGAGAGAACAGCCTGTCGAGCAACCGAACGGAGGTCGAGATCTACGACCCCGAGGCGGACGCCTGGCGCCCGGGACCCGCGTCGCCGACCCCCCGCGGCGGCTTCGACGTCGCCGTGCTCGACGGTTTCCTCTACGCGGTGGGGGGCGAGACGCCACGCCGGGCCCTCGACGAGGTGGACCGCCTGCGCCTCGCCACGGGCGTCTGGGAGGTCGTCCCGCCGGTCCCGACTCCGCGTCACGGCCACGGCGTCGTGGCCTTCGAGGGGCGCGTCTGGGTCGTCGGCGGCGGCGACGAGCCGACCTTCGCGGCGGTGGCGGTGGTCGAGAGCTTCGCTCCGTAGGAGCCCGTCGCGCAGAGCCGGCTTCGCCGTCTCTTTGCGCTCGTGCTCCTGTCCACATTGGCGGGCACCGCAAGCGGCGCCCGCTCGGAGCCCGTCGCGCATCGCCGGCTTCGCCGTCTCTTTGCGCTCGTGCTCCTGTCCAC
The DNA here is from genome assembly GCA_964519665.1 of uncultured Myxococcales bacterium. GTDB lineage: Bacteria > Myxococcota > Kuafuiibacteriia > Kuafuiibacteriales > Kuafuiibacteriaceae > JANQQN01. The sequence continues at coordinate 62 of CAZFIV010000213.1, read as the reverse complement.
ATTGGCGCAAGTCCTGAGCTGCGGCCGTTGCAGCAGCTCGACGTGGAGATGGTCAGGTGGGC
>CAZFIV010000212.1:0-4734 GCA_964519665.1 uncultured Myxococcales bacterium | reverse complement strand
CGAAAAAATCGGAGACGTGCGCGAACGCGCCGTCACCTTCGGAAAGATCGCAGACATCCTCTACGCTCGAGGCGACCTCGACGAGGCCCTGAGGATTCGAAAAGAAGAACAACTCCCCGTCTTCGAAAAAATCGGAGACGTGCGCTCACGCGCGCAGGCTCTATGGAGCGTTGCCAGGATTTTGTTGCAGCCGCCACCCACCGCGGAGAAGGTCAATGACGCGCTCGACCATCTGATGACTTCGTTTCAGCTCAATATGAAACTGGGGGCGGCGGACGGGGTGGCGGTGGTGGGGCTCGAGCTGGCGCAGGTCCTGCGCGCGGTGGGGGCGGACGATAGCGCTCGGCAGGTGTTGGGGCCGGCGAAGGCGGCGGCGATCAAGCTGGGGCAGGGCGGCTTGGTGGCGGCCATCGAGCGCTTGGAGCAACAGTTGGGGCCGGCGAGCTGAGTGAGGGCCTCAGGTCGGGTCGGCGTCCGCGGTCTCGGCGGTGGCCTCGGCGGTGGCCTTGGCGGTGGGTTCCGGCGGGGGTGGGCGTTCGAAGAAGGCGAGGGTCTGAAGGGCGTTGGCGATCGCGAACACCGTGAACACCCACATCAGCGCGGCGCCCCACAGGCCCTGCGCCAGCGCCCTCGAGCTCCAGATCCACGCCATGACCCAGAAGAACAGCTCGAAGCCGATCAGCTCCCGGCGCGGCGCCCGCCACCCCCAAATCGGCAGGAACACGACGATCAGCTCGGCCAGGACCTCGAACGGGTTCCATAGCGACAGGGTCCACGGCTGATACACGTACTGCCACGCGACCCGACCCCCGAGCACCACCATCCACGCCCATCGCCAGCGCAGGGTGGCCTGCATGAGCCGGTGAAGGTCAGGGCCCAACCACTGCCGCAGGGCGCGGATGCTCGGCCCGTCCAGCTTCAGGAGCACCCACCTCGGCCCTCGAAACAAGAACAACCCGCCGTGGACGAACGTCATCCGCCTCACCACGTCGTCGCGGGTGAGGGGCACGCTCACTCGGTCATCGTCGCCGTCGCCGTCGGGCCGAAGAACGATGTGACCCTCGAAGATCCGAAGCGTCCACCGCTGGTGCCGAAGCCCCCGCTCGGTGACCGGGTGCTCGCCGACCGCATCGCCGAGGTCTCGGTCGGACCACGGGGGCGGGTCGGTGCCCGGACCCGGCGGCGCGAACGGGTTGGGCGGCGGCTCGCTCCCGGTGGTCATCCCAGGACCACTCGCCGGCCTTCTGGCCCAAGGGTCAAGAGGCGGCGCCCCCACAACGTGCGAGGACGTAGGACGGCGGAGGAGGGCGGGGCGTGCGGCGGGACACACCGATGCGGCCCGGGCCGCGCGTTTTTTGCCGGCAAAAGGGCGATCCGCGGTTGCTTGAGTTACATCTCGACTACGGTGAATTTAGTCCTTCCCTTATCGCGCCCACTACCTCAGTTCTGACGATCTGGGTTCGGGAGGGTCGTGGGTTGGCCTTCTTGGAGCCCGCGAAGGAAGAAGACTGCTGTGTCGAATAAGCTGTACGTGGGCAACTTGCCCTATTCTGCCACTGAGGATGAACTTTTTGACCTGTTCGGGGCCGACGGCCGAACCGTCAGCGAGGTGGCGCTCATCAATGACCGTGAAACGGGCCGTCCACGGGGCTTCGGATTCGTGACCATGGCGAGCGCGGAAGACGCCCGCGCCGCCATCGAAGCGCTCGACGGCGCCTCGATGGGCGGCCGCACGCTCCGCGTGAACGAAAGCGAAGACCGCCGAGGCGGGGGTGGCCGGGGCCGCGACCGCGGGGGCGATCGCGACTTTCGCGGAGGCCGCGGCGGTCATCGTCGATAGGCCCTGATGCCCGGTTCGCCGGGCATCTCTCACATCGCGCCCGGGCCTCATCGAACGCCCGAGGATGATCTTTCAAGCCACCGACAACCGCCCTGACGGCCTTCCTCGCGTTGAGTTCGCCGCCTAGGGCGTGCGCCGGCGTCGGGCGGCGCGGGGGGCACGGTATCGTGCCCCCGGCCCCCCGACCGGACGCTCAGGGTCTCGCCTGCGAGCCCCGGAGATCTCCGCGCCGTGTTCGATTTCCCCTGGTTCTGGACGCTCGTCGGCCTCGCCCTCTTCTTGGGCGTAGGCCGGCGTGCGGGCGGGGACGCGTTCGTGCTCGGTCAGCTCGACCGGGCCGTGGGCTGGGCGCGCGGTGGCTCCGGCCACTGCCCTCACGAGGGCTGCTACGCGGTGGTGGCCCACCCCATCTACGTCTGCCCCCGGTGCGGCCGAGGGCATCCGATCCTCCGGCCGACCCGCGAGGCTCTCTTCTGGTCGCCTTGTCCTTGCGGCCAGCGGCTTCCTACCCTGTTCTGGCTGGGCAAGGGCGACCTCGCTCGCCGCTGCCCGTTCTGCCAAGGCTCGCTGCCCGACCGAAACGCCGAGGCGGCACACATCCCCATCTACGGCGGCGCGAGCGCCGGCAAGACCATGTTTTGGGCCTCGGCGACCTGGTCTCTGCTCGAACGACCTTGGCGAGGCTCGACGGCCCGGCTGTTTCCGCCGAGCCGCCACGACGGGTTCGTGAAGCGCGCCCGGGCCCGTTTCGAGGCGGGTCGGGTCGAAGCCAAGACCGCCGAGGTCGCCCCCGCGGCGTCGACGATCGTCCTGTCGCAAGGCGCGGATACCACCCCCGTTCACCTCTACGACTCGGCGGGGGAGGCCGGTGACAGCGAGGCCCAGCTCCTCGAGGCCCACGATTTCCTCGGGCATATCACGGGGCTGATCATCGTGGTCGACGCGCTGTCGCTCGGGAGCCTCAAGGAGCGTTACGAAGCGGCGGGCGGCGCCGACCGCTCCGCGACCACCAGCGGGGTTCCGGCCGAAAAGACCGTCACCCGCTTGATCAACGTGCTGAGGCCCCTGTACGCCCCGACGCCCCGAGCCCGCATCTCGAGGCCGGTGGCCGTGGTCCTCACCAAGGTCGACCTCCCGGGGCTGACCGACGCGCTCGGCGTGGCGCTCGGCGGCGCCGACGACCCGGCCCCTCCGCGCGCTTCGGCCGGCGCCGACGACCCGGCCCCTCCGCGCGCTTCGGCCGGCGCCGACGACTCGGCTCGGCTTCGGGCGTGGCTCGGTCGCCACGAGCCGCACCTGGCCGGGCTGCTCGACAGCCACTTTTCGAACGTCCGCTTCTTCGCGGTGTCCGCCCTCGGCCACGACGATATCGGCCGCCGAGCGTTCGCGCCGAAGGGCGTGTTGACGCCCCTGGCCTGGCTGCTGGCGCCGTTGTTGTCGAGGCGCCGCCGCCTCACGACTCGCCTGGCGCGGACCGTGACCGAGGGCGCGGTCGCGGCGGCGGTGATCGCGACCCTGGTCCTCACGCCGTTGGTGGCGGTGGCGGTCGGCAGCTATCACCGCGCCACCGGCGCCCTGGCGGCCCGGCGAAAGGCCGCCCACGAGCGGGCGCGGGCCGCCGCGTGGGCGCGGGCCGCCGCACAGGCGGCCGACCACAAGCTCGACCGCACGGCCCGCGAACAGGCGCTGATCGCGTTTCTCGCCGACTATCCGGTCAACCCGTACGCCCGGCTGGCCCGGGAGCACCTCGAGGACCTCCAGTTGGGGCTAGAGCCGGTCATGGCCCGCGTCCAGCTGGGCAACCTGAGCCGATTCGGCTTTGCCCTCGATAAGACCGAGGTGACCGTCGCCGCCTACCGGGCCTGCGTCGAGCGGGGCCCCTGCCGCCGCGACTCGTTTCTGACCAACAGCGACAACCGCTACTGCAATTGGGGCCACGCCGACCGCGACCACCACCCCATGAACTGCGTCGACTGGTTCGGCGCCCGCACCTTCTGTCTTGCTCGAGGCAAGCGCCTGCCGAAAGGCAGAGAGTGGGAGATGGCCAACACCCTCTCGCTTCTCGGGGGCATGCCGCATTCGTTGGTCCCGACCTGTGCGGTGGCGGTGCTGAACGACGGGGCCACCACCGGCACCGTCGGCTACTCGACGGCCGGATGCGGTCGAGGCTCGACCTGGCCGGTCGGCAGCAAGCCCCTGCCCGCCGACGGCTTCGGCCTGTTCGACATGACCGGCAACGTCTCCGAGTGGACGTTCGACTGGTTCCTGCCCGGCACCCAGCGCACGATCTGGGGCGGCGCCTGGACCGACCCCCCCGAGGCCGTCCGTCCGGCCCGGCGCTGGGGCGTCGACCCCCAAGCCAAAGACGCCCGCATCGGCTTTCGGTGCGCCCGGTCGTGACTACTCTTCGTCGTTGACGCCGGCGTCCTCGGCCAACTCGGCCCGGGACGCCCGCAGCTTCTCGAGGCGCTTTTCGGCCTGCCGTCGGCGAATTCGGAAGATGCCCACGACGCCGTAAACGCGCTGCTCGTACTCGTTGCTGAGGGTTCTCACGTCTCCTGGAATGACGTGGCAGCCGCGCACTCCGTGCCGAGAGAGGAGAGCTGGGCGTCGGGCTCGGTTTGGCAAGAGGCGATCAATCGCCGCGCTTTCATGGCGTGGTCGACGGGTTGGAGCGGGGGACTTGCGCTTCGCGAAGGCGGTCTCTTTCGGTGGTCCATTCGGCGGCGGTGAGGAACCGCTCGTTGCCCGCGGCGTCGACGCGGGTGCCCGTGAAGACCTTGGCTTGTCGCTGAAGGGTCGCGAGCGGACGGTCGAAGAAACGCCACAGCCGGGCCGTGCCGTCGCTACTCCACGTCAACACGGTTCGCTCGTCCTGCGAGAAAACGGCGCCC
>CAZFIV010000211.1:0-4777 GCA_964519665.1 uncultured Myxococcales bacterium | reverse complement strand
AGACGGGGTGAGAACCAGCGACAATAGTGCGATCCAAGTGAATCGGCGCTCTAGCGACTGCCGAACTGAGAGTCAGGCAATGGCGACGGTTTTCTCCATAGTAGCTGCCCTCTTGGCTAGCTTGATTCGCCTCCTCCGGCCGGGTGGCTTCAGGAGTCTGGTCGCGGAGAATATCGCACTGCGCCGTCAGCTCCTGGCGGTGACCAGGTGGCGGCGACGAGCGCCAAAGCTCGGACCGATTGGCCGCCTCGTGCTGGCGTTGAGCTCCCTGCTCATCGAGGGTTCAAGGATTCACAAGATCGCAGTTGCTGTACGTCCATCTACAATTCTGAGGTGGCACCGGCTGTTGGTGCGACGAAAGTACAGATCTCTCTTCACGCCAAAGTCGACCACCAAGCCCGGGCCGAAGGGACCATCGCCAGAAGTTCGAGCTGCCATCGTCGAGCTCAACGGCGAAATCCGAGGTTTGGCTGTCGCCGAATTTCTCAGATCGTCAACCATACGTTCGGGACGGATATCGACAAGGACGTCGTGCGCCGAGTTCTGAAGCGTTACTACCGCCCCGGCCCTCGCCAAGACGGCCCGTCCTGGCTCTCCTTCTTCGCTCAAACCAAGGACAGCCTTGGGGCAGTTGACCTCTTTCGCTGCGACTCGATTGTGCTCAAGTCACATTGGGTTCTCGTGGTTCTGGACACTTACACGAGGCGAATCATCGGATTCGGTGTTCAGTATGGGGCCGTGGATGGCCCCGCGGTTTGTAGGATGTACATCGATGCCGTGACTGGACACTCGGCTCCGTTGTCCGTCAGTACGGACCATGACCCGGTGTTTCGCTCTCATCGATGGCAGGCTCATCTTCGAGTCATCGAAGTCAAAGAGATCAAAACTGTCCCCTTCGCGCCACAGTCGCATCCGTTTGTGGAGCGCGTCATCGGGACCGTTCGGCGGGAGTTTCTTGACCATACGCTCTTCTGGAATTCGATCGATCTCCAACGCAAGCTCGCTTGCTTCAAGGAATACTACAACAGCGCGCGCGTTCACGCAGGCCTACATGGGCAAACACCAGTCGACGTTGCCGATAGGTCGAGGCCCGACGCGGCGGAGTTCACCAACTTCCGATGGACACTCCATTGTGGTGGCCTCGTTGAGCTACCGGCTGCGGCGTGAGTAAGGATTCGCCACAAACAGGCGCCGCAGGTGGCGGATGGGCTGCCGGTCATTCCGGAGCGTGGCGCAACGGGCCCCCGGAAGAAGCCCGCGCGTCCGTAGCCGAGCAACACGGCTCACCCATGCCGACGAGGGCGCAGGAACTCCTGCGCATTTCGGCGTGCGTTATGCCGGGAAGCCACCCTGTGCGCGCATCTGCTCCTGGACGGTGCGCATGATGATCGCCGTAAGCGTCAGGTGCGTGTTGCCGCGCCAATGCTCGAAGGCCCGCACGAAGCGAAGGTTCAGCGTCATCGCCAAGTGCTGGAAGTCGGGAGTCTCTTCCTCGGGGGCAAGGGGAAAGTCCTCGACCAAAGGCACGTCTTTGCCCTCCTTCAGCTTCTTCTCCATTCTCTTGGCGGCGGCGCGTTCGGCGTCCGCCATCGAGTGGACGCCCTTGAAGTCCTCCTCCATCTCGGCCTCGGCATCGCGCGGGTCGATCACCGTCACGCTGCGATCGAGGTTCTTCATGAGCTCGTCCGGTGCGCCTTCGTCTGCTGCGAAGCAGCGGTTGACCACACGGCACCTAGTCGCCACGACGCGGGAACCGAGGTGAGGTGCGAAGAACCTCGCCGCCTGCACGGCGCGCTCGATGGAATTCGTTTGCAGCGTCATGCCACCGCTCTTCGGGAAGCGAATGCGGCCCAGGATGATTGGTTGACGTTCCCTGGGCACGTCCTCGTATCCAGCCGTTGCGAAGCGAAGTGACTTCGTTTCGCCATGATAGAGCCACTGCCAGCAGCGATCGATCGGATCCTCGACCGTGCACTCGAGACCGCGAAGCTTGGTCGATACTGCCGGCCTCGACGGTATCCGGTAGTAGAGCCGCACGGGCTGAAATGGCTCCTTGGTCATGGTGACCAGAAGAGAACGCTGGCTCTGCTGCTTGCTGGAATTCGTCATGAATCTGGATCTCCCTCACTCATCTTCGTCCACCCACGCCTGCCGGGCGCGGACGTCGGGGAGCAGGAAGCGGATCCCCTGGTTGTCGGACGGGTTCATCCAGAGCATACGCTCGAACAGGCGTTCGGCCTCTTCCCAGCGGTTGAGCCGCCACAGACACAGTCCGTACCCTTGCATGCAGCGCAGGAAGGGGCGGTTGTCGATGAGGCCCCAGGCGAGCACGCCGCCGAAGTCGTCTCCCAGTGACAGCTCGCCGGTGCGGACGCCGACCTCGTAGTGGCTCAGCGCCCAGTGCGGGCTCGTGCGAAAGAGCATGTTGCCGAGGTGCGCGTGGGCGTCCAGGCACCGCAGGTCGGCCTCGAGCATCTTGCTCAGGATCTCCTGCGCGCCGGCCGTTTCGCCCATCTCCTTCAGCTCGTTCGCCTCAAGGATCGGGTCCGAGTCGAAGTCCTCCGGGTCACTTCCCGGCAGTACCTGCTCCATCTCGAACATCGGGCGGGGGCCGCGCGCGATGATGGGCTTCGCCCAGTCGTCGATCGGCTCGCCTTCCTCGCCCCAGTACTCACTGGCCGGATCCCAACTGCCGACTTCGTTCAAGTTGAGGGGCGTGAGGCCGAGGGCGGTGGCGTCGATCCGGGTCGAAGCAATCTTCCCCGACAGGTAGGGATGCCCGTTGTGGCGCCAGTGCTTGTTCGGCTCGACCGTGGCGATCTGGCCAGGAACCAGCCGGTGAATGGACCCGGCACGCAGCGTGATGACCCGCCCGCTATCCGGAAGACGACACCGCGCCGCACGCTCCTTGACCGCAAGCACGATGAGATCGACAGGCTTCGAGAGATCGATGTCGTCATCGCTCGCCTTGTGCTTGCGCGCCTTCGCCTTCGCGCTCCGGCCGAGCTTGGGCGCCGCTGTTTCGACACCGAGCCACTTGCAGTATGCCGCGAGGTGGAGGTACGCAGCGGCTGTCGGCGGCAGCTCGATATCGGCGAGGCTGACTCGGTACTCCGTACCGTCCTCCCGAACGCATCGAGCGACGATGCCCCGACGCGCGTTGCCGTCGAAGTCCACGGCGACAAGCGATAGGGGCTCGCCGACCACGTGCACGTCGAGCGGGAAGTCGAGCGCGTCGCCGATGCCGTCGGCCAGTGCGGTCAGCTGCTCGTCGTCGCCGTAGGCATCGACGAGCATCTCCTCGAGGAGGGCGTCGACCTCTGCCGACGGTCGTTTCTTCCGCGCGGCCATCCGGGTATTACTCGCGGTCGTCCGGTCGCAGGAGACTGTCGAGCGCGTTCGAGAGCGCGCGTAGCTTCGCCTCGCCCCAGTCGTTGCGCTTCACCAGGACGCGAACCTCGCCCAGGCTCACGACCGAAACGAACGGCCTCTGTGCCGACGCCCGCAGCCCGAAGCGTTGGTCGATGTGCTTGCCCAGCGCGTTGCCTCGTACGAGCGGCAAGATCACGCTCGTGTCGAGCAGGTAGACACGCTGGCTCACCGGATCGCCTCGAGCGCGTCGAGTAGGTCTTCGTCCGTTTCATCCCTTGGCCATGTGCCGAAAAACGCCGACACGCCCGAGGCCTCGTCCTGCGGAAGCAGGGACGCAACCGGCCGCGCCGTCGCCTTCGGCGCGCTCTCGAACACGACGTCGCCATCGCGTGCCGGGCCAAGGTGCTCGACGTCGATGACCAGCAGCTTTCCAGAGGGAAGGAACTGCGCCATGCCCGACACGACCACCCGTGAGCCGAACAGCGCCTTGAGCTGCTCGTTGTCGCGAGCGTCGAGCCGCGCAGCCACCGCCGTTCCATCGCTGAGCGTCAACACGACGTCGGACTTGGTTGCCGAGATCGTGTCAAGCGAGCCCGACACCCGCACAGCCTTGGGTCCTGGCGTTTCATCGCGGAGCAGCTCGATCTTTGCGACGTCGTCGCGCCGCACCACCAGAGGAGCGGCGAGGCCCGCGATGCCTTCGAGCTGAACGCCCTCGAACCCGTCCCGCGCTGCTCGGGCGAAGCGGACACAGGTATCGAGCAGTGCTCGGTCCGCCAGCACACGCTCCTTCTCACCGCGCACGACGCTCGCGAGCACCCCAGCGAAGATGTCCACCGCCGAGTGGCTCGCGTCGAGTAGCTGTTGCGGCTCCGCGAACAGCGAAACCTGGTGCACACCGCCGAAGCGATCAGGAGCCGCATCCGCCAGCGCTGGAGCCTCAAGGGCCACCACCGCGGAACCCGCAGTCAGACCCGTCACCTCGATGTTGCACGTTGCATCCAGCCACGCCGGGCGCGGCCCCTTACGCGTGCTCTTGCCTTCGATGAAGAAGAGCGTCGCTTGCCGAGCACCTTCGAGGAGCGCGCCGATCGTCTCGAGAAGCACGTCCGCCGGAACGCGAAGCTCGCCGCGCGTGACTCCCAGCAGTGTCATCGTGTGCTTCTTCATGGCGGCCTCCGTTCTTCGCGGGAGCGAAAGAGCAGCAGGCCGTCCGTAAACCTCAGAGCCAGGCGCCGTCAACCTCGGTCTTAAGCGCACCACCCGGTCTCGGCCTCTGTTTGGCCTTCTGTCGACCTCTCTCGATCCGTTCTGCGCTGGCTGTTGCTCTGAGCGTTCTCCTGTGTCAAGGGGCGGCCAATCAGACCGCGCTGGGGGCGGCCAAACTGATCGCGAGATCACGGCG
>CAZFIV010000210.1:0-4829 GCA_964519665.1 uncultured Myxococcales bacterium | reverse complement strand
GGGCCGATTCCGGCGCGACAACAGCACGCTCCAAGTGAATCGGCGCTCTAGGGCGGTAGGTTGGTCAGCACTCGGCCTTCGTCGCCGACCATCAGAAGCTGTCCATCCGTATATGCCGCTGCGCGCAGCTGTTTGTCGGATTCGTCGCTCTGAACCTCGACGCGAGCCGGTTGTCCGTCCGGGGTCAGCACCGAGGCGCAGCGATCCTCGATCCGCAGAGCGACGACCGCATTGCAGTTCTCTTGGCTGAAGTAAATGTATCCGTCGCCGCCGGTGAGCGCGTCGATGTTGCGGAGGGTGCGGAGCTGGTCGAGGGGGGCGTCCGGAATCGCGCACTCCAGGAAGCGAGGGGGTAACTCGAGCCCGATCTGGTCCCATTCGGAGACGAAGCGACGCGTCAAGAGGATGCCTCGGCTGCCGGCAGCCCATACTTCGCCCCGGTCGGGAAGGGTTGCGAGCTCGCTGACCGGGCTTTCCTCTCCGATCACCGAGACCTCGCGACGGCCCCAGCTGCTGAGGTCGGCGTTCGCGACCAGGACGGCCCGGTCGACCCCGACGACGATGGGGCTCGTGGGCTGGCCGGACCACCGCACCGCGTAGCCTTCGTTGACCTCGTTTCCCAGGTCGTACCAAGTGAAGTCGGCGCCGGTCAGGCGGCCGACCCACAGCCGGCCGGCTTCGGTGATCGCCGCGACCCGTTCCTGCTCATCGAGGTCGACGTCTTCGATTTCGACGTCGTCGATCTCTGCGAGGGTCCGCACGAGCGTCACTCCGCTCGGACCGAAGGCGATCTCGTGCAGCCAACTTCGGTTGGGGTTGGCGCCCGCGACCGCGATGACGCCCCGCCGGATTCCATCAGTGCTCGGCGGCCCGAGCGACAGCGATTTGACCTCTCCACTCCGAGACCCCGGCCAAAGGTCGCTGAACGGTATCCAGACGTCGGGGCCGGTGTGCTCGGGCCGGCCGCGCTGCGCCCGTGCGCCCCGCGAGACCACATACAGGCCCGGACCGCCGACCAGCGCAGTGCGATCGTCGAGGCGGGCGACCGCCAACAGCTGCTGCTGCCCTCGACCCGCGAAGACCTGGTCGAGGATTCCGTCTGCTTCCGGGCCGAAGGGGTACAAGCGTCGTTGGTCGCCGGGCGCGCACGGTTCGGGGTCGACGGGGAGCCGAAGCTTGAGGACCGGTGGGATGGCGGGATACTCGTCGATCGCTACCCGCGCTCCGGCTGGGCGGTCGGCCGGAATGACAAAGGCCGCCGAACCGATGCCTGCTTCGAGCCAGGGCTCGTCGAGTGACGCGAGCGGATCCAGTTGCGGTGAATCCGGAGGGGTGCCTGACCGCAGGCTCGGACGGTCGGAACGGCGGCCGTAGCGACCGTAGATCGGCGCGAGCCCTTCCGCGTCCATGGCAACCGCGACCAAGGTGATTTCGCGACCCTCGAGCGTCCAATTCGGAGGTCGTCCGAAGGTGACTCGGCCGGCCTCCAGCCCGAACGGCATGGACACTCGGACCGGCGTGTCGAGGTCGTCGAGCGTCAAGATGACCGCGACGTCGGCCGTGACGCCTCGAAGGTCCACCGCGACCGTGCCGCTCTTTTCGCAGCCCCCGACGGCCAGCAATGTGACGATGAGCACGGCTCCGATCGACCCTAGCGTTCCGCCCCCCGTTCGCATGGTCGAATCGTATCAGAGCTTGCTGGGCGAGCAGTGGCCCACTAGTCCCTGAGCATGAACATGCGCGTTCGCCTCGGCTGCGGCCTGTTGGCGCTGATGACCCTCGCGGCGGCGCCCGATTCGACGACCCCTGAGGGGTTGCTGAGGGCTCTTCCCAACAAAGATCTGTCCCCGCCGGAAGTCATTCGGCTTCAGCTTGCGGCGCTGGCGCACAATAAGGTCCTCGGCAATGACCGAGGCATCGAGATCACCTGGCGATTCGCTTCGCCGGCCAACAAGGCGATGACAGGGCCGCTGCCGCAGTTCCAGTCAATGGTGAAATCCGGGTACGGAGCGATGCTCGACCACCAGCGTTCGAAGCTCGGCGAGATGGAGATCAGTGCCCTGCAAGCGCAGCAGCTCGTTCTGCTGCAGGCTGCCGACGGCTCGTTTCATGCCTATCTGTGGGTGCTCGGGCTGCAAGAGGAAGGCCCGCTCCGCGGCTGTTGGCTCACCGACGCGGTCATCGAGGTCGACCCTCGCGCAGATGTCCCAAAGGCCCCGGCCTCCGCGCCGTCGACCATCTGAGCTCCTACGCGCTCGAGACGAGTCCGTCTCGGACCTGTCGCCTTGGGGCGGCCTTCGGTAAGTTGGCGGGGTGGAACTCGACCTTTTCCAGATCGACGCGTTCGCGGACCGAGCTTTCGCGGGCAACCCTGCGGCCGTCGTGCCCGTCACCGAATGGCCGTCCGACGAGGTGATGAAGGCCATCGCGACCGAAAATAACCTCTCGGAGACGGCGTTCATTATCCTGGGCGAGGCGTCGTTGATGCCGCTGAGATGGTTCACGCCGGCGGTAGAGGTTCCGCTCTGCGGGCACGCGACCCTCGCCGCGGCCCACGCGGTGATGACCGAGCTTCGTCCAGAGCTGCGCGAGGTGCGGTTCGAAACCCGGGACGCCGGCGTTCTTACGGTCCTCAAGACCGGTGACGGGGCCTATGAGATGGACTTTCCGGCTCGGCCGGCGACGCTGGCCCCGACCCCGGATGGCTTGACCGAGGCGCTGGGCGTGGTGCCGGAGGCGACGGCGACCGCGCACAAATGGATGGCGGTGCTTCCCGACGAGTCGGCGGTCCGCCAAGTGCAACCCAACATGGCTCGATTGGCCTCGCTCGAGTGCGAGGGGGTCATCGTGACCGCCCCCGGCAAGAAGGTCGATTTCGTTTCCCGGTTCTTCGGGCCCCGCGTGGGGGTGCCCGAAGACCCGGTGACCGGCTCGGCGCACTGCGTGCTCGCGCCTTACTGGGCAGAACGGCTCGGACGCGGGGATGGCTGGATGACCGCCCGCCAGGTGTCCGCACGGGGAGGCGATCTCCGATGCAGACAGGTCGGGGACCGCGTCGTTCTGTCTGGGAGCGCGATCACCGTCATCCGGGGCCGGCTTCGGTTTTAGTGCCCGAACCGGCCAGGTGCGTGTTACTTCGTTCCCATGCTGCGGGTTTGGCGCTCGGCGCTGATCACAATTCTGATCGCAGGCTGTTCGTCGACCAACGGGGCCCAAGATGACGACGAGGTCGCCCCGACCGACCCGACGTCGCTCGGTCCGCTGGGCCTCAATCGGGGCGAGATTCCGGTCTCGGTTCGGTTCAAGCGTACCGCCGAGGGTAACTGGCTCAAGGGCAACGAGGCGTTCGAAGACGAGGACTTCCTCGTCGCCCAGCGGTACTATCAATACATCCGCACCAAGTTCCCGTACTCACGGTACGCGGCGATGTCCGAGGTTCGCATCGCCGACTGCCAGTACGAGCGGCGTCGCTACCTGGAAGCGATCGATTCTTACCAGAACTTCGTTCGCGGCCATCCGGGGCACAAAGAAGTGCCCTACGCGATGTACCGGATCGGAATCGGGTACTACGAGCAGATACCGGGAGACTACATACTGCTCCCGCCATCCCACGAGAAAGACCAGGAGGCGGTCCGAGACGCCGAACGAAGGCTGTCCGAGTACGTTCGCCGCTTCCCGAACCATGAAAACGCGGCGGAGGCGAAGCTGAAGCTCAACGAGGTTCGCGGGCGGCTGATGGCGCACGAACGGTATGTCGCGGACTTCTATAACTTCCTGGACCGAACGCGAGCCTATGTCGGTCGGCTCGAAGTCATCCGGCGCGACTTTGCAGATGTCGGTCTGGACGATGAGCTATTGGTCGAGATCATCGAAGCTTGGGCCGAGGTCGATGAGATCGACAAAGCCAAGGACGCCCTTGACCAGCTGATCCGAGACTTTCCGGCTTCGGACAACATCGAAGACATGAAGGAGGTCGTTCAGGAGGCCGAGCAGAAGCTGGCTGCGATGGCTGCGGCCGAACAAGCCGATGCCGACGCCTCGTCGGAGTCCAGCGACGACCCGGAAGGTGACGAATCGGGTGGTACCGAGTAGTCCGGTCCAGATGATCCGAGCGCCCGCCGGCGGTCGGCCCTACGCGGCCGAGAACAACTCTGGCGTGACACCGGTGTAGTCGTAATCCCGGTATTGGGCCTTGAACGCCTCGAAGTCATGAGCCCGTCCGACCACGGTTCGACAACCCGGAAATGCCAGGTTGAGCTGCATTCGGAGTCGACTCACCAGGCGTTCATCTTGGACTTCCCACACCCCGAGAACGTCTAGGGTGTCGTCCACAAGCAGATAGTGCCGCATAGAATCGGTCCTCAACGCCAAGCCGCCCTCATCAGCTTGGACAGACTTTGATCGTTAGCATCGTCGTGCCCCTCGTGAGAAGCCCCCCACCTCGATCGGAGCGCATGCGAGCCCATCCTCCCGGCACGATGGAACAGTGCGGACACCGGCGATCCGAGACGGTCGGCTGCGAGCTAAGGACTTTCGACGCGAGGCTCCGCCAGCGCGGAATCGCGAATGAATTCGAGAGTATGAGGAGCACCCTGGCTAGAGCGCCGATTCACTTGGATCGCACTATTGTCGCTGGTTCTCACCCCGTCTGCTCGCCGCGCCGCCTTCGGCTTTCGTCGGTTGCGTATTCCCGATACGCGCCCTCCTCACGCGACGACCCGACGGGCCGATTCCGGCGCGACAACAGCACGCTCCAAGTGAATCGGCGCTCTAGGGTTTAGCGAGGCTGCGCCTCAAACGCTCGAGTTCATTCGCGATTCCGTGCTGGC
>CAZFIV010000209.1:0-4854 GCA_964519665.1 uncultured Myxococcales bacterium | reverse complement strand
GGTCAGCTCGGGAAATGGCGCACTAAACGGCACTTCCAAAACATACCTATCGCTCCACCCTATCTATTTGGGTCACGACGCGGCGAGACACCTTTACCGGCTGAGATCAGTGATCGATGATCCCGGCGCTCATAGGGCGCAACGGGAGGTCGGCTTATATGGTGCGAAAGACGTTGGTGGCAACACTGATTGCGGTGGGCTTGTCGGCGGCGACAACGCCGCTCGCGCGAGCGAGTGAGCCGCACGACTACGTGGGCGCCGTTTGGGTGGAGCCGGTCGGTGCGGTGGTGGTGGGTATCTCCGCCGAATCGCTCCTTCTCGGCTTCGGAGGTAACATCGTCGTGGGTCCGTCCCTCGACGTCGTTATCGAAGGCGCCGTCACCTACAACTCGAATTGGTGGGGCTGCTCGACGGAGACGAACGGTGGTTGGATCGCGGTCGGGGTTCTATGGCGGCCGTGGGACACCGAAGACTACGGCGGCTTCTTTCTGCAACCCAAGCTTCGAGGCCGGTTCTTCAACACGACAGGCGGCGAGGATCAGCCAGCGGTCTTCTTCTTCCCCGGATGCGAAGCGGAACCTCTACGGGGCACCGACGGGGAGGTCGGTATCGGTCTCGACTTCGGATACCAGTGGACGATCGGCCCGGTGTACATAGCCACCGTGGTCGGCGGCAATGCCGGTGTCTGTATCAACTGCCCCGGCGGCGAGTTCTTTGATTGGGACATCCGGCTCTTTTCGCAGCGGGGTGAACGGGCCACCGGCTTCACCGCGGGCATTAACCTGAGCCTGCTTCGGGTGGGCGTCGCCTTTTAGCGTCGCCTCCGACCCGGTCGGATCCTACGAGGCCATCGCGCAATATGGTATCGGATACCATCATCACTCATACTCAACGCTCCCGGTAGGGAGCGGACCGCCGCGGCAACGACACCCGCGTCCGAGGGGACAACCGGCCTGCGGGCCCGGCTCTGGGGAATTGATTCCGTTCGGGCGTGAATACCCAGGACCAGGTTCCGGTAATACTATGGTTTGCTGATTCGACGCGAAGCTCTGCCCGGATTGAAGCGCGAGGTCGATGAGCGTCGGATCAGCTAACCTTCTATGGATGAAGCTCGTATGGGGCCTTGGTCGGTGGGGCTATGGGAGTTGCGTTGGGCCCGAGTGATGTGGGGGCGGCGGCGTGCGGCTGCGTGCGAGCCGCGGCGTCGGCGTGGGTGGCGGTCCGGGCCATGCGAGCAGCTATGCTTACAGTGAAAGCCGGCGTTGGGGTCCGCAATGGACGCAGATGTCCATCCCTCAGTGATACGCCTCCGAGGCGGACCGAAGGTCTACTTGCGCGCCATCATTGATAACTTCTCGCGTCGAGTCCTCGCTTGGTCGGTCAGCGCGAACCTCGAACCGCTCGCCAACGCCGCCCTTCTCGTTCAAGCACTGACCGAACGGGACAAGAAGAGTCCAGATAGATCCCGCGACGACGTAGGACTTGATGGTGGACGGCGGCGTGGAGAACTTCAACGAAGTCGTGGATAAGCTCGTAAACGAGAAGCAGCTTGCCCGGATCCTGGCGCAGACGGACGTTCTCGAGTCGAATTCGTTGATTGAGCGATTCTGGATGAGCGCAAAGTATGGCTGGCTGTTCCTGAACGAACTGGATAGTCTGTTGGCGGTGCGTAGGCTCGTATGTTTCTATGTCAATGAGTACAACGACACGATCCCGCATTGCGCTCTGAACGGCCGGACTCCCAGTGAGGTGTACTTCGGCAAGGCCGTCGACGTTCCCGAGGAGCTGGCCGCTGCACGGGCCGAAGCCAGAGCGGCCCGCATCGAAGCGAACCGGGCCCGGAAGTGCGACGACTGCCCAACGGCTGGCTCTTTCGAGCAGCTCGCGGCGAACGACTGATCCACACCGATGCCGGTCGACGATCGCCGAGGGCGGGGGTGCGACTGAATCTCGAGCAGAGGGGCGAGAGCGCCTCCCCATACTGGTCCGGGCGACGAGCGACGGTCGACAGCTACGCATCGCACGCCGATCTTCGGCCAGCGGTCTGCGAAGATGCCATGCCAATGTTCGATGCATCGAACGCTGACATCCGGGAAGTGCTCGCATGCAGCACCGCGGATTTCACAGGCTGGATGAGCGGAAGTAGCCGGCATGGGCGATGAAAGAAGCCTTGGAACGAGCCAGCCCGATCTTATTGGAGCCGGTCATGGCGGTGGAAGTCGTCGCACCAGCTACGTCGACCGGCGGCGTGGTCGGTGACCTGCAGCGGCGTCGGGGTCGACTCGGAGGCCTCGTTGACGAGGGCGACGGTCGCACCATTCGCGCCCGGGTCCCGCTCGCGGAGCTGTTCGGCTACGCCAGTGACCTGGCGTCGATGAGCCAGGGCCGGGCCCACCACGAGCTGACTCTGGCCGGCTACGAGCCCGCGCCCGAGACGCACGTGGCGCGCCTCCTCCAGCGCGCCGGCTGACGGCGCGCTGCCAACCGCCGGCGGCCTCCCCGCGGGGCCGCCGGCCCTCTTGGCGCCATTCAGAGGCCAACGGTGGCATGCGTCACCACGCGTCGCCGCATCCGAACCACCCACCTCTTGGGATGGTCATCAAGAGTCGGTCGGATGCTCTCTAAACTCCTCAAAACTCTCGAAAGAGAGGCCCGTCGGCTGCAGATTTCGCATGTGGAGCACATGCCCCGTATGCCTATTGAGCCATGCCCACGCCGGGTCATACGAGGGACCGAGATCCAGGCTCATATCGAAGAACCACTCCCGGTCCGCCTCGATGATTTTCCCAAGGAAATCATCGGCGGGGTCAAGCACGAACACCGCGGCCCAACATCCGGAGGCGATGGCCACGCGGAGAAGCATCTCTTTAAGTCTTTCGCGCTGCTCCTCCGACAGGCGGTTCCAACTCTTCATCGAGACACTCAATGAGAAGAGAAGTGGTTCTTGCAAGGAGCCCACCGACAGCTCCAGCTGAAAATGCTCTCCAGCGAGCGTGCACTGGACCAGATGCCCCGGCTCAACGCTGAGATCGTGCTCTTGCAGACCGTCCAGCTCTTCGTCGATGCTCGCGATGGCCCCGTCGTTGGCTAGTCGAGAGCGGTAAGCCGGCGGCAAAAAATCCAGGTGATGCGACTTCAAAACACTTAAAGCCGCCTGGATATCAGCAGAGTCTTCCTCAGGAAGATAGAAGATGCTTAGCCTCGAGCCCATAATGGATGCCCTATTCGTGGGGGATGAACCGAACCCGATTTCCCCATTTTTTCCTGAGGCTTGCTTTGTACGCCCTGAGCGTTCCTTGGGACGTGCGGGGTCCGTAGACGACAATAAGCTGCTTGGATCGCTCTGCGGCGAGTTCCGCCAATCGGTGGAGCTCGGAGAGCTTGTCTTTTAGGCTGATACCGGCTTCGACGAGTGCATCGGGAATTTCGAAGTCAATCTCCTGGAATATTTTATTGTTGCGATAAACGACCTCGCCTTCCCTAATTATCTTACGTTTGAATGTCTCCTTGACGGCGCGCTCGAAGGCTTCGCCCGCAAGCTTGCCTTCCCGGGAAAGACGGACGGCATCGCTGACGGCCTCCGATGAGCTGCCGCCGGATTGCCCCTTCGTGCGTGGTCGCGACAACCGGGTCGGGCGGCTAAATCTCGGCCGCAAGATGAGATTGAGACTGTGAGCGCCCACGATCGAAGTGAGTCGCCGTGCTTGTCGCAGCATTTCAATCTCGTGCTGTGCTTCTTCAGCGCTCAATCCCTGCTGGATGCGCAGGATATAGCCAACGAGGGCGGTGTCGTCTGTATAAGGCGGTATGGGGACGAACTTTCCTCCGCCGTCAGGATACGGAATATAGATACCTTCCCGGCCTGCGAAATCTACTTTCGTCACCTCCTCGAGGCCGCGCAGCGTATCGATGGCTTCTCCGGATGGAGTTTCAGGACCGATGACGATTCGGGGGAGTCGCTCGAAGAGGCTTCTCGTGTCCTCTTCCTCTTCCCCGTGCCCTGGCTCTGCCTCCTGCCGCTGTATCAGTGGAGCTGCATGCCCCCCCTCGTGGGGTAGATGTTTGTCTTGACCCGTCCCGACGTGGATGTCCGGCACCACGCCCGCGAGTTGATTCAACGGAGGACGCTCGTGGGCCGCCTCGGTGACCAGCTTCGAGGTCGTGCGATGGGAGAGCCGCGGCGATGGCAACGCAATGCCCTGCCCTGCCGTCCCCTGAGCCTCGGCCCAGCGAAGGATCGACGACGTCTCATTCTCGAGTGCCCTCAACTTGTACGTCGGTCGAACCGCGTCCGTAGAAACGGTCCTTATGTTCGCTCGCGAGGCGTTGCTCCGCGCTTCTTGCAGTTTCGCTCGGGATGCCACGGTACTAGCTCTGAGGCCCAGCTATTGACACAACAGCGCTTGAGGCCACAACCGGGACGAAGTTGACCGCTGCATCTCGCCTGCTATCCTACCGTAAGCTGCATATTTTTACAGGTCCGCACCAGCTTCAAACGTTGGCGGCACCAACAATGCAGGGCAACGTGGGATACCTTCCGACGGCTCGCCACGGCGCCGTCGATTCGGCGCGCTGGGGCCGCCGTAGGCGCCGTCTGGGAAAGACCACATTGCCCCCCCGAAGTGTAGGCGAACGCACCCACCGCTCACGCGGCGGCGTCGGCCTTCCGGCCTTTGGGAATCCGGAGGGACGCCGTCGACGACGACGGTCGCAGAAAGCTCAACACCGCTTCCGACCGACCAGCTTCCGGTTGTCGAACCCCGCCGGGATGGTGGGGCCGGAGAGCGATACGAAATATTGTGCGACCAGGCGATGCGCGTCAGAGAGGACGGAGGTCCGCGATGATCAACTGAA
>CAZFIV010000208.1:0-4963 GCA_964519665.1 uncultured Myxococcales bacterium | reverse complement strand
GCCAAATCCGATCGAAAATCAGGAGCTTATGGCGACAGGGCTCTCGAAGTCCGGTCTAGGCTAGGCTGTGAGGGCGCGCACTTCTCCTGAGGCAATGCGCAACCTAAACTGCGGCAATCTTTCGAGGCCGCGGGACCCGGTTCTCGCAAACGCAGGCTGAGCAACCGGTTGACCCTCATCCTGAGCGTGTTGCTGCAGACGAGGTAACGCCGCCCAATCTAGCGTTTAGCTACGTAGGGAAGGCCAACGAAACGCTTTCATCAGAACAAAAGAGCGTAATCGAGGCAATCTTCAACTGGCATTTGTCGTCAGTAGGGAACGCCGCAAATATGAACGATGAGTACGCAGACCTTTATATCGACCACTCATCTCTAGGATTGGACGAACCGAAGTACAGAGGCCAATTCGTAAAGTTGAGGGAGCTCTCGCCTCTGGCCAGAAAGCGTTTCGGGCTCAATGGTGACACCCGGTTCGTGCTCGAAGGAGGGGCTCCAAAGAAGGTGACCGCGAGGATGATTGTCGAGGCGGAGTACCGAACGACCGCGCTCGTTCATAGAGGAGACGGAAATATCGCGCTTGACACAATGGGCGCAGTGTTCAGTTTGGGGCTCTCCTCGCTGGTCACGCCCCAGGTCTATACCGGCGAGCGCTTCTACTATTGGGCCAACTCCGACACAAACACGCGTGCCGGCGGCGGCGCGATTCGTCCGACGGATATGCGTAGGGACATCAATGACGTTGAACCTGCCAAGGGTTGACAACTTCGATTGCGCAATCATCGAAGTGACCCTCGTTACGCGTCACGAGGGTGAGGCTCCGAAGCTGGGCGATCGCGGCGGTCAGCCCGTTGAGCTCGGACATCGGACGCCCGATCTCTAGGTACATGTTACTCGAACTGCGACGGGCGCCGACCCCCTCTCCATTGAGCGTCCGTGTCGGTGACTCAAGCGCGGTCTGCGATTCGAGGTACACTCGGTAGCGCATGGCCCTCACCGACGTCATCCGGCGCCAGCTCATTGAAGCCCTCACTGAGCAGACAATGCTCATAAGTCCGGACCGGACGATGAACCTCGTCGAAGCCGCGGTGCGAGACGCCACCTACGGGCGAGCCTTGCTCGGTGGCCTCAACCTGGACGGCGGCCTGCGTGACCGGGCCCGGGAGCTCGTCGTAAAGAGCGAACGTGCGGGAGAGCCGCCCGGTGACCTCCTGCGACGGCTCCTGGGCGAGATGCTTCGTGATTTGACTGAGCGGCGCCACGAGGTGGTCTTCAACGCGGCCATCGAGCGCCTGGAGCGAAGCAGCGAACCCATCCCTGGTGCACCCGATCTATGGACGACGGACGCCCAAGATACGGTGGTGCGACCCGACGGACCCTTGGTTATGGTCAGCTTCAGCCACGGCGACTTTGATGACGTCCGGGCGCTGGTCGAAGCGTTGCGCGCCCGCGGCGTCAACGTGACGTGGGACCAAGACCAACGACCAGGGTCCCATATCCCCACCTGGGTGGTGTCGACCTATCAGCGGGCAGACTGGATCGTGCTCGCCTGCTCGCCGAGCTACGGCGCCAGCGTACAGCGGCAGATGAGGGATCCGGTAACGGCGCCCTCCGTCGGCAAGGGGGTGGCGCAAGAGGTCCGCATGCTCTGCACCGAAGACCTCCACTACGGCAGCGCTCGTTTTGTCCCCGCCATGCTGCCCAACGCGCAGCCTGGCCACATCCCGCTCGTCGCGCGGGGCCAGCTGCGTTACGTGGTGCCCGACGAATACGATGCCCTGGCCGAAGCCGTGAAGCGGCCCGGCCCCCGAGCGGGGTGATGCGCGCGCGCGGGGCTGTCTCACGGCACGCAAGGCGCGTTCATCCGCCGCGGTCGGCGGCTACTCCCTGATCGGCATCCGTGTCAGGATCGCCGTCATGGGGCTGTCTCACGGCACGCGAGGTGCGCTCATCGACGCGTTAGCCGGCCTGCGGGTCATGCGCGACGACCGGCTTGTCGATGTGCTGCATCAGGCGCTCACCGACGCGCCTTTTGGGCCCGCGTTCATCGACAGCTTCGAGTTGACCGGGGGCCCCCGCGACGTGGCCCGCCGCCTCGTGGTGCTCGGCGAGCGCGCGGGCGACCCGCGGGGGCACGTTCTCTCGCTGACCCTGGATGCGCTGCGGGCCGAATGCACCAACGATACCGAGTGCGCCGCCCTCGAACGGGCCGTCGCCGAGCTCGCGCAGCCCGACGTCGGCGGCCGCACTGTCGACCCCTTGACCCGCATGCGGGCCGCGCACGTCGACGCGTGGACGCAGAAGCGCGACAAGCGGCACCAGCGCTTCGTTCGCCTCATCCTCATGCCCGAGGCCGCCGCCGGCGAAGCGCCGCCGCGGCCCTTCGAAGCGCTGAGCGCCCTCATGGATGCCGTGCCCGAGCCGGCGGTGCTCTTGGTCGGCCCGCCCGGCGCCGGCAAGTCGACCTTGCTGCGCCACCTGGCCTACGAGCTGGCCGAGGCCGACCTCGGTGAGAACAACGCGCGCATCGTCTTTCACCTGCCGCTCAGCGAGTATCCCCAGCGCGAGGGCCTCACCCTCGCCGCTTGGTTCGAGGAGCGCTTCGAGCGCGATCTGCCCGGCCTCGGCTCCTTAGACGCCGCCCTGCGCCGAGGGCCCGAGGCGCCGGTGTGGCTGCTCCTCGACGGGCTCAACGAGATGGCCTTTGGCAACACGGCCCAGGCTCGGTTCACCGCCCTGCGCGAGGCGCTCGAACGGTGGCCGCAGGGGCATAAAGCGCTGATCACGTGCCGCACGCAAGACGTCACCGGCAGCCTGGGCGCGGTGCGGCGGGCCGAGGTGCAGCCGCTATCGGCGGAGGCCGTGCGGATGTTCCTCGACAAGTACGCGCCCGAGCGCGCGGCATCGGCCATCGCCGACCTCGAGCGGCTCGAGCTCCTCGAGCTGTACCAAAATCCTTACCGGCTCAGCCTGCTCGTTAACGAGCTGCAGGAAAGCGGGGCCATCCCGCCGGATCGCGCCGCCTTGTTCTCGACCATGATCCTGCGGGCCATGCAGCGAGATCTGAGCTTCAGGAGCGCCCAGGGCGCGCTCGACACGCTCATCAACCCCGCCGTGCATCGGTACAAGACGCTGCCTAAGCCCTACACGCCGGCCCAAACCCAAGGGCGATGGCTCCTAGCCTAGCGCTGAGCCAGCTCGCGTTTCGCCTCCAGCTGAAGGGCCCGGGGCAGCACCGGTGGTGGCCCGTCGACGAAGCCTACGCCGACCTCGAGGCCGACGACGAGGCGACCGCACACGCGATGCTCAAGGCCGCTTGCGATCTGCAGGTGCTCGACATGCGGGAAGAGGAAGGCGAGATCCGATTCGCGCACCAGCAGCTGCAAGAGTACTTTGCGGCGCGGCACTGGGTGCAGACCCAGGACGATGCGGCGTTCAGGCAGGCCACCAAAGGGCAGCGTTCGGGGGATGCAAACCTGGGTGACCCGGTCGAAGCGTTGATCGAGCGCCTGCAGCCGGGGGAGCGCCTGGCGGAGCGCAAGTCGACGGGCTGGGAGGAGACCGGCGTCATGGCCCTCGCGCTGGCGCGGGACGCGGGCTTCGTCGAGCGGTTGGCCGAAGCCGACATCGTGACGGCGGGGCAGGGCGTGCTCAGCAGCCACAGTGGGTGGGACGACGCCGAGCGCGCCAAGATCCGCAAGCGGCTCGCGACGTGTCTGACCGACCCCACCATGGATGTTCGCACGCGCGTCGACGCGGGGTTGGCCATGGACGACGACCTGTCGGTGCTGGGTTTCGAGCGCCGTCGCTCGCACGAAGGGGTGGCGTACTGGTGGCCGCCGATGGTGACGATCCCGGCGGGAACGTACGTGGTGGGGAGCGACGACGGCGACGAGGATGCCTACGACCACGAGAAGCCAACGTACGAGCACGTGGTTGGGTCGGGGCTCGCGCTGGCGCGGTATCCCGTAACGAACGCTGAGTACGCGCTGTTTATGGCCGCGAGGGGGTACGAAGACGAGCGCTGGTGGCCCGAGGGGCAGGCGCGGGCTTGGCGGCGCGCAGAGCGCGAGGACACCCAGGGCAAGGATCTTGCCGAGTACGCTCGAAACCTATCGCCGGCGCAGCTGGAAAACGATGCGCAGCATCAAGGGTGGACCGACGCGGACCGAGCGCGTGTCGACCGGGCTCGAGCCGCCGCTTCACTGCAAGAGGCGGCCAAGCTCTTTCAGCCCGCGAGTCATCCCGCCTTGGACCAGGCGCCCCAGTTCTGGAGCGACGTGCGCTTCAATCGGCCGCTCCAGCCAGTGGTGGGCTTGTGCGTGTTCGAAGCGGATGCGTACGTGGCCTGGTTCTGCCATCACGCGGAGATCCGGGTCACGCTGCCCACCGAGGCGAATTGGGAGGCCTCGGCCCGGGGGCCGGCGCGGCGCACGTGGGCCTGTGGAGACCGGGCGAGCGTCGGGCAGATCAATACGAGGAGCTTGGGTTTGCGTCGAACGAGTCCTGTCGGCGCCTTCCCCTCCGGGGCCACCGAGCTCGGCTTGGCTGATCTGAGTGGCAACATCTGGGAGTGGACGGCGTCCGGGTGGTCTCAGAGTTACGCGACCACGGGCCGCGCTGAGGATCTCCGCGTGGTGCGGGGTGGATCCTGGAACTTCCCGATGCGCTACGCGCGCGCGGCGTACCGTTTCAGGTACCCGCTGGACACCCGGTACCACGACCTGGGTTTTCGCCTGTGCATTCAGTCCCCCCAGTCGGATTCCTGATCCCTGGACTCGGGCCGACGTGGCTGACTGGTCCAACCTCCTGGCCGCATTTCGAGCGGCGGCTCGGGGCAAGCGCGGCAAAGCGGCCGTAGCGGCGTTCGAGGTCGACGTGGCCGAGGAGCTGCTCGCGTTGCAGAGTGAGCTCCCGGTAGGGAGCGGACCGCCGCGGCAACGACGCTCGCGTCCGAGAGGAGAACG
>CAZFIV010000207.1:0-5160 GCA_964519665.1 uncultured Myxococcales bacterium | reverse complement strand
ACGGGATTTGAACCCGCGACTTCAACCTTGGCAAGGTTGCACTCTACCACTGAGTTACTCCCGCGCTTGGGCGGAGATCAGTGCCTCGCCCCAGCATCCATGTCAACGGAAAAAACTCAACCCTCGCCGTGCGGGTCTCCCGCTCCCAGCGGGAGCGATCGGCCGCTCAGACCACGGAAGAAGCCCCAGAAGTAATCCACAGCCGACAGGACCGACAACGCCGCCCCGACCCAAAGCACGTACGTGCCCAGCACGTTGAACGACACCGGCTCGGAGAGGCCCAGAAACGCCATCGGGTAGTCGTAGTGCACCAAGAGCGCCGCGATGCCCACCATCTGGAATCCGGTCTTCCACTTGCCGAGGCGCCGGGCAGCGATGACCACGCCCTCTCCGATGGCGATGGTTCTTAAGGTGCCGATCACGATCTCTCGGCTGATGAGCAGGAACACCAACCACGGCGACACCCGCCCCAGCTGAAGGAGCATCACTAGACACCCGAGGACGATGAGCTTGTCGGCCAGCGGGTCGAGGAACTTGCCGATGACCGACACTTGGTTCAGTCGCCGGGCGAGGTAGCCGTCGAGGGCGTCGGTGAGCGCCGCCAGGACGAAGATGACGGTCGCCACGATCGCGTTGGCGCGCGAGTCGTACTGCATCACCAACATGACGACCGGGACGGCCGCGATCCGCGCGTACGTCACCAGGTTGGGGATCGCCAGGGCCTGGTGGCGCAGACTCGAAGGCCGCGCCTTCGGCGCCCGGACGCCCTTCGACGGTTTACGCTCGACCCGAGAAGTGACCAGGGAGTCGGTAAAGGTTTCGGTGGGATGGCTCACGAGTCCTGGCTCCGATAGTGGCGGTACATCTGCATCACCCGGCGCACATATCGCTGCGTCTCCCTGATGTTGGGGATGCGGCCGAGGCGCTTCACGCGGTGGGGGCCGGCGTTGTAGGCCGCCACCACCAGCGGCAGGTTACCGTCGAACTGGTTGGCGAGAATCCGGAGATACCGGGCCCCACCGAAGATGTTCTGCTCGGGGTCGAACGGGTCATCAACCCGCATATCGGCCGCCGTGCTGTCGATCAGCTGCATCATGCCTTTGGCCTGAGCTGGAGACACGGCTTGCGGGTTGAAGTTGCTCTCGACCTTCGCCACCGCCTTCAAGAACGCGAAAGGTAGCCGGTAATGTTTCGCGGCGCGACGGAAAATATGATCGTATTCCCCCACATTGACCGGATAGAGGACTCGCTTCTTGCCGCCTGGAATCTCGATCACCACCGGCTTCTGGCCGCCGAAGCCCTCTTCTTCTTCCGCTTCGAAGGGCCGGTAGTTGGCGTTCGGGCGAACGTTGGTCAAGTGCAAGACCCCGTCGTCGTCCACCCAGCTGTACAGCTGAGCACTCGCGGCGCCGGGCCATCCCGCGACTCCGACCCCCAGCACCAGCGCACAAACACCCGCCGAAACGCGCGGTCCAGCGAGCCATCGAAGAATCAATAGCAGGCCCGTCGCCCCTATCCGCTCGGCCGCGTTCACCGCCGCCAGCTTAACAAGCTCGGCCGCCCCCGGCCACATGAACGGGCGAGGCGGGGCGCACATCATGACACCCGCAGGACATCGTCGATCGCCCATGGGTCACCGGACCGAACACCCGATCGGCCCGACGGGCGACGATCGCTCGCCGGCGGACGTCCAACGCGCTATGAGGAACGACCCATGGCGGAAATCTGCGACACCCTCGTCATCGGCAGCGGGATCGCCGCGCTCACCTACGCGTTGGAAGTGAGTCGCCAAGGCCACGCGGTCACCCTGGTCACCAAGCGCACCGCTGACGAAGCCAACACCCGGTACGCGCAAGGCGGAATCGCCGCGGTGTTGCGTGAGGAAGATTCTTTCGACGCGCACGTGCAGGACACGCTGCGGGCGGGGGCTGGGCTGTGCCGGCGCGAGGTGGTGGAGAGGGTCGTGCGCGAGGGCCCAGCCGCGATACGTCGCTTGATCGACCTCGGCATCCAGTTCGATCGCACCGACGACCTGGCCGCCAACGGCAAGAACGGCAGGCACGGCCACGGCACGAACGGCCACGGCAAGAACGGCCACGGCGAAGCGCACGACTACGCGTTCGGCGACTACGACCTCACCCGTGAGGGCGGCCACAGCCACCGCCGGGTCATCCACGCCGGCGACATCACCGGCGCAGAGCTCATGCGGGGCCTTTTGAAGGCGCTTCGGGAACGGGATCGGGTTCGAATCTTCGAGAACCACACCGTGGTCGACCTCTTGACCACCCGAAAGGCGGCCAACCTCAAGCGGGGCCCGACCACGACTCGGCCCCCCGCCCACAATCGGGTGCTCGGTGCGTACGTGCTCGACGAGGCCACCGGGCAGGTCAAGACGTTCATCAGCAAGACGGTCATGCTCGCGGCCGGCGGCGCGTCGAAGGTCTACCTGTTCACCTCGAATCCCGACATCGCCACCGGCGACGGCATCGCCATGGCGTGGCGGATCGGAGCCGAGGTAGCGAACATGGAGTTCATCCAGTTCCACCCCACCTGCCTGTATCACCCGGCCGCCAAGTCGTTTCTGATCTCGGAGGCCCTGCGGGGCGAAGGGGGCATCCTCCGCCGCAAAGACGGCACCGCCTTCATGGAAGACCACCACCCGCTCAAAGAGCTCGCCCCTCGCGACATCGTGGCCCGCGCCATCGATACCGAGCTCAAGCGAACCGGTAACGAGTGCGTCTTTCTCGACATGACCCATCTCGAAGCCGACTTTTTGGCTCGGCGGTTCCCGAACATTCGGGCCACCTGCCTCGAGTACGGCATCGATCTCGTCAAAGACCCCATCCCCGTGGTGCCCGCGGCCCACTACGTGTGTGGGGGCGTCGTCTGCGACGAAAACGGCGAGACCAATATCCCTGGCCTGTTCGTGGCCGGCGAGATCTCCTGCACCGGCCTTCACGGGGCCAACCGCCTCGCGTCCAACAGCCTGCTCGAAGGCGCGGTCTACGGGCACCGCGCGGCCCTGAAGTCCACCGACTACTGCGCCCAGGAGCTACCCGTCAGGGCAGAAGATATCCCCGAGTGGGACCCGGGCAACGCGGTGCCCTCCGATGAGCTGGTCGTCATCTCCCAATGCTGGGACGAGATCCGGCGGTTCATGTGGAACTACGTGGGCATCGTTCGAACCGACCGCCGGCTGTTGCGCGCCCAACGCCGCATCGAGACCATTCGCGAAGAGATCCGAGAGTTCTATTGGCGCGCCACGGTGACCCGCGACCTGATCGAGCTCCGCAACATCTGCACCGTCGCCGAGCTCATCGTGAAATGCGCCTTGCAGCGGCGGGAGAGCCGCGGCCTGCACTTTACCCTCGACTATCCCGAACTTACCAACGAGGCCAAAGACACCCTGCTCGTGCGGCGAGACCTGATCTGATCTGACGCCTCGCCCCGCCACCGGTGCCTTCTTATCGGACAGCGCGGTCCGTCTCAGCCGGCTTGTGGTTGGATGAAATCGTGCCGGGTGAACAGGCTGATCACCTCGACGTCGTGAGCTTCGAGATTCTCGCGGGCGCCCTCGAGCCGGTCGACGAGCGCCAGCACGACCGATACGGGATAACCGGCTTCGCGGGTGCGAGTGATGGCCTTGACCGAAGACCCACCGGTCGTCATCACGTCTTCCACGATCGCGGCCGGAGTACCGGGCGCGATGTGTTTGATGCCCTCGAGAAACGCGCCGGTGCCGTGGCCTTTGGCTTCCTTTCGCACGATGAAGGCCGGCAGATCGCGTCCGTCGAGCGCCGCGGTCATGGCGACCGCCGAGGCGATCGGGTCGGCGCCGAGGGTCAGGCCGCCCACGGCGCCCACGTTCAGGCCGGTCCGCGCCTCGTAGACCTCGAGAGCGCTGAGCAGGCCCCGCCCCACCGCGAGGTGCCCGAAGCCGTGCAGGGTGACCTGCTTGCAGTCGATGTAGAAGTCGGAGGTCTTTCCCGAAGAGAGCACCACCTGCCGACGCTCGAAAGCCCGCTGGCGCAGCATCTCGAGTAACTCGGTCCGAACATCATGCGGATCAGACATCCCGTTGATCTTACCCGATGCCGCCGTCTCGAGCCACGGTCAGCGCCGCATCCGCACCAAGCCCCCCCCCGCGCCGACCGCGAGCAGTAAAGCAGCGCCGTACAGCCATACAGCCATACAGCTATACAGCCATACCACCCACGGATCGGGTCGAGGAGGGAGCGCGACCGTCGCCGACCCGACCGGAATCAGTCGACGACACCGAACGACGCGGGCCGTCACTCCGAACACGTCGCCATCGATGGCCAGCGCCGGCGCCGAAAACGTCAAGACACGGGTCGCGCTCGGCGGCAAACGGGTCTCGACCTCGACTCGAAACGCCGATCCTCCCGACGGCAAGCGCACCGCGGGCCAACGAGGCAACGCCGACAGGTCGGCATCGTCGACCTCCTGAAGGCGGGCTCCCAAAAAGATCGCCAGGTCGACCGCGGACACCGCCGTGGTCGCGGTCGACCGGACGGTCACCTTCAGCTCGGCGTCGCGCCGGACCGGCGCGCCTCGGGCAGGCGCGTCCGAAAGGTGGCCTGCGCACGCACAGCCTCGATGTCCCGACGGCAGGTCCCGGCATGGACCGGCGAAACAAGAACGATGGTCACCGGAGCGAGCAGCATCGCCACCCGCCGCCGCCACCGCTCCGCCGAGGCCGGCGGGGGCGGCGCTTCGGCCTTGCTGACGCCTTCGAACCGAACCATCAGAGTCGCTTTCACCCGCGGAAGCGGGCCGTCAAGCGGACGGCCATTCGCGCCGGCCCGACGGCCACCCTGACTCGGCACAAGCCCCGGTCATCCGCTGCTACGGCACCAGCCGTCGACCGGCTTCGGTCTCGGCGTCGCAGAGAACAGCGTCATCGTCGACACCGGCTTCCCGCAGAACTTCGGGTTGGCGGCCCACCGGCCCCCGCGACGAGCTGCCCTCCAAGAGAAGGTCGATCGAGCCTTACGCACGGAAACGAGAAACAAAAAAATCAAGAATAAAAGGCTCCAGGTCTCCCGGTGAAGATATTCGGACCGAGAACCAAGCACGCCGCGCATCCAGAGCGCCGATTCACTTGGAGCGTGCTGTTGTCGCGCCGGAATCGGCCCGTCG
>CAZFIV010000206.1:0-5306 GCA_964519665.1 uncultured Myxococcales bacterium | reverse complement strand
GCCCGCTCCGCCGGCCGCAGGCACCCGGAGCCGGGCCCCTGGCAAACGGAGAAAACAAACCTCGTCCGCAGCCCGGGGAGGCTCCAGCCTACTCGAAAAACCTCCTTGTCCGGTGGTCGGGCGGGGACCAGGTCTACGGACCACGGCGGGAATTGAGGCACCCTCATGGCCGAAAGGCGAGGGCAACAGCGACTCCTCCCGTCCTACGGCACCGCGCTGGTCCTCGACCCAGGGGCGAGCTTGGTCGCCGGCGCGATGGTCACGGCGCTGGCGGCGGTGACCAGGCGATCAGCGGGCCGGCCGGCGGATCATGCGCGCCCCGGCGATGAGCAGACCGAGCAGGGCCCAGACGGCCGCCGAAGTCCCGTCGCTGCGGGTGTGGCGGCAGCTGCACGAGTCATCACCGACGCGGATCGAGATGCGGGCGCGGCCCTCCGCCCCGCTTTGGTCGGTGGCGCGCAGCGTGATGACGTGGGTGCCTTCGGACGTGAGCACCGCGCGCTGGTCCCGCCCCGCGCCGAGCGCGCCGTCGCGATCGCTGGCCCACTCGAGTGACTCATCGGGCAGCGAGCCCTCCTCGAAGTCCAACGCGGCGCCGGACAGCCGTACCGGCTCGCCGACCGCGTAGCGCGCGCCGTCGGCCGGATAGCGGATCACGGCCTCCGGCGCCTTGGTCTCGATGGTGAACGGCCCGACCTCCGCGGTCGCGGTGTTGATGCCGTCCGACGCGACGAGGCGGAGCCGGACGCGATCGCTCCCGGGCCCTTCGGCCGTCTCCCAGTCGTAGGCGCCTTCGCGCTGCCGCAGGGCGAGCGCCGTCCAGGTCCCGCCCCCGTCGAAGCTCGCGAGCACGTCGACGGACACCGCATCCCCGTCGGGGTCCGAGGCCTGCCAGACGAGGCGCGCCGTCGAAGCCAACGCGGCGCCGGGGCTCGGCTCCACGAGCTCGATCGACGGCGGGTTGGCCGAGACGGCCTGCTCACCCAGCGCCGACGCGTCCTGCTTGACCTGCAAAGAGGCCACGCCCTCGGGCCAGGGGACGACGTCGAAGAACATCGCCGCGTCCTCGGCGTCGGCGATCCGGTCGAGCGCGAGCGGGAAGGTCTCGAGCACCCCACCGGCGTCGTCGACGGCCTCCACCACCACATCCGCGACGGTCGGTGTCATCGTGCGCGCGCGAACGAAGCCCTGCTTGCGCACCTCGAATCGCCGCAGCTCGCCATCCGCGATCAAGCCGGAGACGACGAGCGTGTCGGATTCGGGCGGCCGCGGGTCGTCCCACGGGGCGGGCTGGGGGAGGCGGAGGCCGGAGGCGTCCAGCTGCCGGAAGATGCCCCGCCAGGTGAACGGCGAAACCCAGTACGGCAGGCAGTAGCTCATGAAGTCGCTGGTGGTCGCCGGGTCGTAGGTCCGCGCGCCGTCGAAGCCGACCTCGCCGATGCTGCCCACCGGTAGCGGGTTGCCCATGCCGTCTAGGTATCGCGGATAGTCGGGATCCACGCCGTCCGCGCCGCAGCCCGGAGAGTGCGCCCGACCATAGGTGTGCGCGATCTCGTGGGCCATGTTGGTCCCCGTCGGCGCGCTGTCCGCGACTAAGGCCCAGGACTCGGGCGTCAGCTCGAAGGCCAGGCCGGCCAGGGTCGCGGTGGGGGACCCGATCTCCGCCCGCGTGCACAACAGGGCGTGCCACTTCATGTCCGGCAGGGGGTCGAACGTCCAGAAGTTCAGCCAGGCGATGTCGAACAGCAGGAGCCCGCCCGTGAAGCTGTCCGACGTCGGGTTGAAGGGAAAGTTGATGACGGTGCCGTGCCGCCAGACCTCGGTGCGGCTGATCGGAAACACGTCCTCGACGAACTCCATGGCGTCCCAGAACCGAGCCTGCGTCGCCCTGCAGCCCCCATTTCGAACGCGCACCCACATCACGTTGTTCGACCGCACCGAGCTCAGGTTCAGCGGGATGGGGGTGACCGTCCGATTGTTCGTCTCGTCGATGTCGCGCACGGTCGTCGACTGGCTCTCGATCCAAAGGGCGATGAACGGCCGCTCGAACCACGCCCAGGTCCGTGGGATGGTGAAGTTCAAGGTGTGGCGCACGTTCGTCCGGTCCGGATTCAGCTCGGCGGTGATGAATCGCGGCGAGGGCTCGAAGAAGCCGGCGGGCGCCCCCGGCCCGAACGTCGGGATCTGCTGGCCGGTGGCGTCGACGAACCGCATCCGGGCGGTCACCTGGTCGAACGGCACCGTCCCCCGCACGTCGACGGTGACGCGCACCCAGGTGGTCTTGCCGAGCACCAGCGGCAGATCGTTGTTGGGCGTCTGAATCGCTTGCGTGATCTCGACGTTGCCGATCGAGATGTCGTTGTCGCACGCGTCGCCGAAGCCGTTGCCGTCCCCGTCGGCCTGCGTCGGGTTCGGGACGTCCGGGCAGTTGTCGAGCGCGTCGGCCCACTCGTCGCCGTCCTGATCGTCGGCGTCGTTGCAGGCGTCGCCAATGCCGTCACCGTCGGCGTCGTCCTGCCCCGGATTGGAGGAGAAAGGACAGTTGTCGATCGCGGTGTCGACGCCGTCGCCGTCGAGGTCCGTGGTGCAGGCGTCGCCCACGCCGTCGCCGTCTGTGTCCTCCTGCCGCCGGCTGCACGAGCCTTCGGCCCCGCACGCCCCATCGGCCGCGCACGTCGCGCCAACGTTGCCGAAGATGCAGGTCCCGCGCTTGCGGCCCGGCGTGCAGCTGCCGACCATTCCCGGGAGATCGCAGTCCGCGTTGAAGAAGCAGAACGCGCCCACGTCACCGGTCGCGCAGATGCCGGAGTACGGGTCCGAGCCGTTGGGTGTGCCGACGCAGTTGTCGCACAGGTCGCCGACGGCGTCCGCGTCGCCGTCGGCTTGATCTGCGTTGGAGATCGCCGGGCAGTTGTCGCACGCGTCGCCGAGGGCGTCGCCGTCGCTGTTCGTCTGGGCGTCGTTCCGCACCTGCGGGCAGTTGTCGCACGCGTCGCCGAATTGGTCGTTGTCCGCGTTGGCCTGATCGTTGGCGAGGCCGAGGCAGTTGTCATCGGGGTCGTACGTGCCGTCGCCGTCCTCGTCTTCACAGGCGTCGCCGATGCCGTCGCCGTCGGTGTCGAGCTGCGACGGGTTGGCGACCGCCGGGCAGTTGTCGTCGTCGCCGGTCATGGGCTCCATGAAGCCCGCGCCCGCGCAGATCATGTCCCCGTCGGCGTCGTTGACCGCCTCACCCGGGCAGACGTCGCAGGCGTCGCCGACGCCGTCCGAGTCCGTATCGAGCTGATCGGGGTTCGGCACCGCGATACAGTTGTCCCGATCGTTGGGGACCCCGTCGTTGTCTTGGTCCGGCGGGGCGTAGTCGGACAGATAGACGTAGACGTGGCCGGAGTCGACGAAGGAGAAGCTCCCGTCGACGAGGCAGTTGCGAGCCGAGCGGGGAGACGCCACAGCGATGTCGTCATAGCCGTCCCCGTTGACGTCGCCGTATGCGTAGCTCTGGCCGAAGTTCGCGTCCGTCCCGCCGGCCCGCAGCGTCACGTCGGCGGAACCGGGCGTCGGGTTCGCGCCCAGGCCCGCCGGGTCCGAGGGCGTCGACGCTCCGCCCAACCAGATCGCGACCCGCCCCCAGTAACCCGCGTCCGTCTGCGGGCGGCCGCCGATCACGTCGTACCGCGGGTCGCCGATGAGGACGTCGGAGAAGCCGTCGGCGTCGACGTCGCCGACGGTGCCGACGACGGCGCCGAAGGTGGAGCTGTTGAGGCCGACGGTCGTGTCGTCCTCGACGGCCCACGCATACTGGAGGTTCATCTTGGCGAAGGTGTTCGCGCGCCCGAGGTAGACGAACACCTTGGCGAAGGCCGTCGAGGTGACCCGCGCGCTGGCGA
Source organism: uncultured Myxococcales bacterium (assembly GCA_964519665.1). GTDB lineage: Bacteria > Myxococcota > Kuafuiibacteriia > Kuafuiibacteriales > Kuafuiibacteriaceae > JANQQN01. Next base: position 1,419 of record CAZFIV010000206.1, on the reverse strand, counting down.
TCAGGTCGCGCTCCCCGTCGCCGTTGACGTCGCCCGCGCTGCCGAGCGCGTAGCCGAACTGGGCGAAGTACGTGTTGTCGCCCGACAGGAACTGGACGCGGGGCGCGACGACCACCGCGCCGACGTTGGTCTCCGTACCGACGTACGCGCCGTCGCCGTTCAGGTCGATCGCGGCTCCGGGCACGCCGAGAGCGAGCTGGGTGCCGCAGTTGCCGCCTGCGCAGATGATGCCATCCTCGCTGACCGCGTGCCCGAACTGGCCGGTGAGGCGATAGCTCACGCCGTCCTGAACGTTGCCGGAGGGCGACGCCATCAGGTCGATGTCAGGATTGAGGTCCGCGGGGAGCCCGGTCGCCGACCCGTAGAAGACGATGACGCGGCCCGCCCCGTCGCTGGGGGCCCCGAGGATGACGTCCGAGAACTGATCCGCGTTGAAGTCGGCGACCGCCATCGTCTGCGGCAGCGACGTGTACGCCCCAAGGAAAGACGCGCCGTGAGTGTACGACCAATCCGGCGTCCGCTCGCCCGTCCACCGGGTCGAAGTCCCGTAGAACGCCTCGACTCTGGACGCGAGCTGAACCACCAGGTCGCCGAAGCCATCCCGATTGACGTCGGCGATGGCGAGGCCCATGACCTGATCCGCGGCGATCCGCACGCCGGTCGTGAAGTCGCCGTTGCCCCGCGAGTAGTGAACGTACGCGCCCCGGGCGCTCGATCCGCCGCGGGCGCTGGCGACAACGTCGTCGAAGCCGTCGCCGTCCAGGTCGCCCATCGCGACCTTTTCGCCGTAGAGCGCGTTGCGACAGCTCTGAAAGTTTGCGGACAGAGTATCGCTTCGGACGAAGCCCTGGCCGGACGCGCCGGACGGCGCGAGGCCTACCGAAGCGGCCACAAGCAGCGCGGCGACGACGAGGACGCCCGATGGTCGAGATCGAACGCAGAACGTGGGATGACGCTGGATAGTCATGAGTATCTCCCCGCGTCGACGCTAGCCGGCGCCGACCGACAGGGCCATCCTCTGTTCGGGGAGGTCTCATGCAGCGTGACCGATAAGGATTTTTTGGAAGTGCCGTTTAGTGCGTCATTTCCCGAGCTAACCCGACACCGATGGCGATGTCATCAGCAACCGCGGTTCTGCGGAGCGCTGGTGGCACTGGTCGCGTTCGGATTGCCCGGGCCAGTCGCGAGTTGGAGCGGGCCCCCTCCTCATCTCGATGCACAATGTGAATTGGGAAGTTGGCTCTCGAGAGGGGATAAGAGCGATTAAGCGGGGGATAAGAGCGATTAAGCGTCGGTGCTCACCCTCTATATCGGGTCAAATCTGACATAACGCCTTTTCCCGGCACCTGCCGACCCGCGTCTGAGCCCGCTCCGCCGGCCGCAGGCACCCGGAGCCGGGCCCCTGTCTCCCCTCGGACG
>CAZFIV010000205.1:0-5359 GCA_964519665.1 uncultured Myxococcales bacterium | reverse complement strand
CCGTTGGGCGAGGCCGACAAGCGTTGAGCTACGCCGAGAACGCCGACGGAAATCATCTTGGAGCGACAATGCTGTCGAGCGGCAGCACGAGCTTCGTTTCGAGAGGCTCAGCAGATGAGGAGCGGAGCCATGTCCATCCTTGGAGTCGCCCACGGTTCCGATGCCCGCGGCCCACGCGGTTGCCTGAACTATCATACGGGCTGCGCGCCGCCGGAAGCCCCACGAGTATCCAGGGATATGGAGGTTATGCGGTGCGTCCAAGCTGTGATCGGTAACGAAGTTCAAAGCACAGGGCACCGGATCGAACGGCAAGCCTTGGGATGGGTAGTTGCCCCCGGTGGCACGTGACCTGCATTCACGGCCTCAAATTTGAAGTCCGGACTAGGGCCAGGTTGGGGTGATGTTGCCGAACACGCAAACAGTGTCGTCATCGACGGCCCCTAGATGTCCCGGAAATCATGGCCGACGGAGGGAGGTCTCGCGTGAACACGTCGACTGAGTATGAGGCGCACGTCGCTGGGGACGGGCATATGATGAATGGAAGCAGAAAGAACCAACGATCACGACTATCGGTCATCGCTTTCGCGCCCGCGATTCTGTTCATCGCGTGCAGTGAGTCGTCGGCCCCCGAGGAGGGCGAGGCCGCCGTACTCACCCAGGGGCTGTTCGGCACGGTCGTCGACACCTCCGGCCGAGCGCTCGACGGCGTCCTCGTCCAGGTTGCGGGGCAGACCACCTCCACCGATGCGGATGGCGAGTTCTCGCTCGAGGTAAGCGCCACGGGGGTCGCTGTCGCGAAGTTCATGCTGGACGGTCACCTCCCGGCCCTTCGCCGGGTCACGTTCGGGGCCCGCGCCCCGAGTGCGGTCTCCGTTACGCTCAAGGCGCGTGCCGCCGGTCAATCGCTGAATGCAGATACTGGGGGCACCGTGACCGGCAGCGGGCAGGCCGCGGTGACCATCGACCCCGGAGATCTGGGGACCGCCAGCCAGGCGTCGGTGACCGGCATGGTGGATGTCTACGTGACACCGGTCGACCCGTCCGATGATCAAGAAGTGCTGGCTCTGACGGGAAGCTTTGACGACGGCGCCGATCTCATCGAGTCCTTCGGCATGATGGACGTGACCATCATGCAGGGCGGCCAGCCGCTCGATATCGCGCCGGGTGAGACGTTGCAGATACGGATCCCCGCGCCGGCGGGTCTGGATACGAGCGCGCTGCCCTTGACGACGCCGCTGTGGAGCCTGAACGAAGAGACCGGCCGATGGGTTCGAGAGGGGACCGCCGCCCTCGACCCGGCCACTCGAACCTACGTAGGCGAGATCAGTCACCTGTCCGTTTGGAACGCGGACGACATCGCCGCGTCGACCTGCATCACCGGTCTAGCGGTGGACGAAGCGACGGGCGACCCCATAGCCGGCGCGCATGTGGTCGCGAAGGGCAACGACTATTTCGGAACATCGACGGCCAACACCGGCAACGATGGGCGCTTCTATGTGCCCGTGCGCAAGGACTCGGAAGTTTTAGTGTCCGTGACGCACGACGCCGACCGAAGCGCGACCCGCACCGTGATGTCGGGCGCCGAAGACACCGCGGTGCCCCCGGTGGCGGGCGATACGCGCTGCCTCGACGTGGGGACGTGGCAGATCGGACGCAAGGTCATCGTCGATCGATGCGAGGACGTGGTCTGCGACGATACGGGCAGTGTGTGTACGATCGCGGTGTGCAAGCTCAAGACCGGCCGGTGTGACACGTTCGCTATCGACAACGGCGCGTCATGCAACGGTGGTGCCGGCGTGTGCTTCATCGGCGAATGCATTGTCAGCTGTGACAACGTCGACTGCACCTCGGACAACGAATGTGTCCAGGACGGCGTATGTGATACGTCCACCGGCACTTGCAGCACCGGGGACGACCAGCCCGTCAACACTACCTGCGGGGAGGACGGCGTCTGCAACGGAAATGGTGAATGCGTCGAGTGTAATTCACCGACCCAGTGCGACGATGACGGCAATCCGTGTACGGTCGCCACCTGCCAGGCCGGTCAGTGCGGCACAGCCAACGCAAACAACGGTACATCGTGCACCGTCATGTCTGCCGCTGGAGTTTGCACCGACGGCGCGTGCGTGCCGGTCGCAACCTGCGCAAATGCGGACGATTGCGACGATGGCAATGTCTGTACCGTCGACGATTGCATCGAGCAGTCCTGCACCCATTTGCCGAACGATGGCGTCCCGTGCTCGGTCTCCGACGGCGTGCCCGGGGTCTGCGGTGGGGGCGCCTGCACCGGTCTATGCGACGACGTGGTCTGTGCGTCGACCAGCGACTGTATCGTGAGCGGTACCTGCGATGCGCAGACCGGCGCCTGCATTTGGCAGTTCCAGCCACCGGCTTCGGTGTGCGACGACGACGGCGGCAACGTCTGCGACGGAATCGGTCGTTGCGTTGAATGCACGGAGGCCGAGCAGTGTGTTTCGAGCCGGCAGTGCGTCGAAAACGGAGTGTGCAATCAGGACACCAACGCGTGCGAGACGGGCAACCCAGTATCGATCGATACGCCATGCACCGAAGATCGAGGCCGCTTCTGCGATGGCACCGGCAATTGCGTAGAATGCAACGCCGACGCTCAATGCGCCGATGGCGAAACCTGCAATGCATCGAAGCGCTGTCAGCGCGAGACGGCGCAAACCGTCTTTTCGGACGACACGTTCGACGACTCCGATTGGATCCTGATCGTTCGCACCACCGGTTGGGGCGGCTCCGCGGTCGGTCAGCAAGCCACCGAGGGCGGCAACCTCGGCGATCACCGCGCGGTGGTGACCCGGCACAACGGCGCCCCCGGCGGCGGTACCACCTGCGTCTACGGCCTGAGTTTACGGAATGGCGCGGTGTACAACCCGTCCGTGCAGGGCGCCATAACCTCCATCGACTACGAGGAGGACGCTCGCCCCACGGCTAGCGGCCAGTCCACGGGGCCCGTGATCTGCCAAGGGAGCGACTGCTACGTCAGCTTCGCGGGGTCTACAAGTCCCCTGGGCGACTGGCAGACCATTCAGCGAGGTCGGCTCGTGGCCGAAGACTTCGTCCGTGTTGACCCCAGCGTCGGGGGCAACGGTCTCGTGGCCGATGCGCATCCCGACTTCTCCGCGGGCGGAGCGCCGCTGGAGCTCGGCTTCTATCGCTCGATCTGCGTGAACGGCGGTACGTTCGGCGTGGGCGCTGGGCAGTCCGAGGCCGGCATCGACAACTGGTTGGTTCGCGTGAATCGAAGGACGCTCGCGCCGAGCAGTCCGGGGCCGTTCGTCGACGATACGTTCATGGACGCCAATTGGACCCTTCTGGTTCGCACGACCGGATGGGCTGGCTCTGCGGCGGGCGAGCAAGTAAACGACGGTGGCAACCCTGCCGACCACCGCACCGTGGTCACACGGCACAACGGTGCCCCCGGCGGCGGTACGACGTGTACGTACGCTCTGAGCATGAAGGATAGCGCCGTGTACGATCCTTCGATCGAAGGCGGCATCACCTCGATCGACTACGAAGAAGACGCTCGCCCGGTGGCCAGCGACCAGAGCACGGGGCCCGTGATCTGCCAAGGGAGCGACTGCTACGTGAGCTTCGCGGCGTCGACAGGCCCCCTAGGCAACTGGCAGACCGCCCAACGAGGGCGTCTGTTGCCGACGGACTTCGTCCGGCTTGACCCCAGTGTCGGCAGGAACGGCCTCGTGTCGGACGATCATCCCGACTTCTCCGCGACGGCGGCGCCCCTCGAGTTTGGGTTCTATCGCTCGGTCTGTGTGAATGGCGGCACGTTCGGCGTGGGTGCGGGTCAGGCCGAAGCCGGGATCGACAACTGGTCGATTCGGGTGAATCGAACGACGCTGGCGCCGAGCGGTCCGGGGCCGTTCGTCGATGACGCGTTCGAGAATGCTGATTGGACACTCTTGGTGCGTACGACGGGCTGGGGGGGCTCCGCTGTAGGCGAGCAAGTCAACGAAGGCGGCAATCCGGTCGACCATCGAACGGTGGTGACGAGGCACAACGGGGCGCCTGGCGGGGGCAGGACGTGCACATATGCGCTGAGCGTAAAGGACAGCGCCGTGTACGATCCGTCCGTAGAAGGCTCGATCGCGTCGATCGATTACGAGGAGGACGCCCGCCCGGTGGCCAGCGGCCAGGACACGGGGCCAGTGATCTGCCAAGGGGATGCCTGTTATCTGAGCTTCGCGGCGTCGACGGGCCCCCTCGGCGACTGGCAGACCGCACAACGGGGTCGCCTCCTGGCAGAAGACTTCGTCCGTGTCGACCCCAGCGTAGGCGGCAGCGGTCTCGTGTCCGATGCGCATCCCGACTTCTCGGCGACGGGGGCGCCGATAGAGTTCGGGTTCTATCGGTCGATCTGTGTGAACGGCGGAACGTTCGGCGTGGGTTCGGGGCAATCCGAAGCGGGGATCGACAACTGGCTGATTCGCGTGCACCGAACAACGGTCGCGCCCAGCAGCCCGGGTCCGTTCGCGGACGAAACGTTCTTAGACACCGAATGGACGCTGCTGGTGCGCACCACGGGTTGGGGCGGCTCTGCGGTAGGAGAGCAAGTCGATGAAGGCGGCAATCCCGACGACTATCGAACGGTGGTCACGCGGCACAACGGGGCGCCCGGGGGCGGCAGAACGTGTACATACGCGGTGAGCGTGAAGACGACGGTCGTGTACGACCCGACCATCGAAGGCGCGGTGACCTCGGTCGACTACGAGGAGGACGCTCGCCCGGTGGCCGGTGGCCAGAGCACGGGGCCGGCGATACGCCAAGGGGGCGATTGTTATGTGAGCTTCGCGGCGTCGACGGGCCCCCTCGGCGACTGGCAGACCGCGCAGCGAGGGCGGCTGTTGGCGCAAGACTTCGTCCGCATCGACCCCACAGTCGGTGGCAGCGGTCTGGTGTCCGATGCGCATCCCGACTTCTCAGCGTCGGGGGCGCCGATGGAACTCGGGTTCTATCGCTCGGTCTGCGTAAACGGCGGTACGTTTGGCGTGGGCGCAGGTCAGTCGGAGGCAGGGATCGACAACTGGTGGATCCGGTTGAACTAGCCGTCCTGGCTCTTTTTGTCATCCGGCGGTGAAACCGGGCACTTGCGAGTGCCTCGAGATTTTGCAGCTTCGCTGCCATCGGGAGTTCTCGAGCCGCTTCGTCGGGAGCATTCCTGAACCATCGGCCAGGAGAATCTACAGCATGCTCCGGTTGCTTGAGTTCATCCTGGAGATCGTTAGCGGCGTCGTCGCCGACTCGCTCCGGTCCCGGCAGCAACTGCTCGCCGAGAACGCCATGCTTCGTCAACAGGTCATCAACCTGCGGCGCGCCG
>CAZFIV010000204.1:0-5380 GCA_964519665.1 uncultured Myxococcales bacterium | reverse complement strand
TAACGCACCGGGCTCCTACCTTGGGTACTGACGCGCAGACGTTGGATCGGAAAGGGGTGGTTGGCCGGCGCACCTAGCACCTGATGACGGCAGTCCCCGGCGGTGGACCGGAGCGCCCAAAGTCGGCTCCTTTGTCACGCTTCGCTCGGAGCAAGTCTCCTGCTATGGAGCGACCTTCTGTCAATACTCCCGAGGTGGGTCGAAGGCTCCTCGTGGACCGAGCCTACGACCGCGGGCCGGTCGCTCCACACGGTCTAGAACGCCGCGGGCTGGGGCGGCGTTCACCACGCCGGCGGAGCGTACTCGATGCGCATGCGGCCTCCCGGATAAAGCATCACTGAAGGCCCCGAGCGCCGTGGTCGGACCGCCGGCCCGGTGAGTTGACCCTGAAACTCGATGACCTCGGGCGAAGAGCCGTTCGCACCGCCGGTGGCCAACGCGACATGAGAGAGGCGACGGCCGCTCCAGTAAAACACGATGTCACCGCGTGCGGGCACCTGACGCGGCGGTGCGTACAAGCGTCGTCGTCCCCGGGTCATCATGTTGGCGAACGCTCGGAAGCCGCGATCCTCGTACCGATCGTACAGGTCATGCAGCCACCGCCAAGTGACCAGCCGACTCTGGTAAGCCGCCAGCAAGATCGCTTCCCAGCAGTTGGCGGTCGTCGCGGTATCGGCCGAGGGCGCAGGGGTCTCTTCTTGAGCGGTGACCCAACTGCAAAAATCCGTCGCGCAACCGAATCCCGGCGACCCCGCTGGTGCCCACGTCATCGGTCCCATCCCTTCGAACCGCTGCAAGACCACCTCGGAGGTCAGTCGGATCCCATTGATCTTGACCTCCGAGATCCTCACCAACGCTCCCGAGATGTCGATGCGTGCCTCGTAGGTATATCGTTGCCCGTTCCGAAGCTGAGCGGCCGTGCCGATGGTCTGATGGGCCTGACGAAACGCCTCGACCAACCTTCGTGAGTTAACGTCGAAAGGGCGTTCTTCTCCAACGAGCACCCGCATCCGACCGGTCAACCAATCACGCAGGTCGGCCTGCAGATCAGGCTCGAAATGGTGGCTTTGAAACGCTCCGTCTCGCCCCATGTATCGATAGCGTCGGCTGAGACGCATCGTTTGGCGATCGCCAGGCGTTCGCAGCACCGCGTCGCGCGGGCCAACCGACGCTCGTACCGATGAATCGGCCGCCCCCCCGGAGCCTTGCTGCTGAACGACATGGGCGAGTTCGTGGGCCATGAGCCGGCGGTCGTCCACCGACTCGCCGGGACCGAGAAAGACGTGGTTTCGAACCGTGAATGCCCGGGCGTTGATGTGCGATGCGGTGACTCGATCCGGCGGGGCGTCGTGGACCTGCACTCGAGAGAAGTCTGCGCGCAAGCCGACCTCCATCTCGCGTCTCAAGCCCTCCGGCAACCGACGGCCAACCCCCGGAGCCTCGACTCGGCGAGTGAGCATGGCATCGACGGACTCGTCGTCCGCGCCGAGAGGCGCGCCCGGTTCGCGCCCCCAGCCGCTCAGGTGCCCCCGCGAAGACTTGCGCTCGGCGATGTCGCTGCCGTCGAGGCCAGTGAATACACGACCGGCCAGCACGCTCGCCGCGGCCTGGTCAGCTTCGCGTTCGAGCGGGTCCGCCGGCGCCGAGATGTGATACTTGGCTTGGACGGCCTCCGCTACCCAGCCTCGGCCGGCGGCCGAGGGCGGCAAGATCGGTCCTTGAGTCAAGGCCTCAATCGTGTGGGCACACGGCCCGTCAGGCCGTCGGGCGGACGCTGTGGGAGCCTGAAGGTCGTCGGTCCGCGCCGACCGAGCCCTGTCTCGTTGCCCCGCCGAACGGTCGGCCTGTGCCCGCCGGTTGCCCAAGACTCCGCTCCAATCCCCAGTAAAGCACAACGAGATCCGACCTGTCGACCGATGCCCGAGCATCGTCGACCGTTCAAACGCAGACTACGGGCTCGCCCTCAAGTCTTCTTGGGCCGGCCTTTACGCCCCGGACGCCAAGCCAGACTCGCATGACTTGGCCAAATGTCGGAGTAACGCCCGGGCGGCGGGTGGCGCGGCTCGAGTGCAGAGCCCGGTGATCGGTGCGCTCGGGAGGGACCAATCCGCAAGGAGCTGGACCAAACGGCCGTCCATGAGCTCGTCCTTACAGAGAAAGTCCGTCGCGACCGTGATGCCCAGGCCGGCGGCGGCGGCCGCCACGAGCGCTTCTCCATCGTTCGTGACGAACGTCGGTGTTATCTGAACGCAGATCTTCTTGCGTCCGCGCGTGAAAGGCCACGCCGTATTCGGTCCAACGGTTTGCATGCCTAGCAGGGAGTGCGACCGAAGGTCGCTTGGTTGGTCGGGCGCGCCTCGCATCTTCAGGTAGTTGGGCGACGCGACGACCAAGTGCCGGTACCGGCCGATTCGCCGACTCAAGAGCGCCGAATCAGGCAATGGCCCGAGCCGGATAGCGATGTCGACGTCATCACGCACGAGGTCGACGAGCCGGGTCTCGAGGATGAGTTCCAGGTGCACCCCCGGGTGGCGGGAGGACCAATCAACAAGGGCGACAACGAGTCTTCGATGTCCGAGGCCCGGTGGCAGACTCACTCTGAGCCGTCCGCCCATTCGCCCCCCAAGCGAGGCGGTCGTTGCCTCGAGGGTCCCGGCTTCTCGAAGGAGACGGCGGGCGCCACTCACGTACCACTCGCCGGCGTCAGTGAGCCTCAGGCGCCTCGAACCACGGTCAAGAAGCGAGACGCCGAGCCTCCTCTCGACGCGCGCGACGGCGCGACTGACCGCGGGCTGGGAGAGCCCCTTGCGTCGAGCGGCCGCGGAGATACTGCCCTCGTCAGCCACCGAGATGAGGATCTCAGCGTCGCGCAGCACATCCATACGCTTGATGCATACCACATATGTTCCTTGCTGCATGGACCTTCCGGCCCTGGCTACGGCAAGCATGCAAACCATCAACCTGGAGGTACGACGATGCGAGCTGTTAGATTCGATCGCTTTGGGGGGCCCGAAGTGCTCAACCTGGAAGACGTCGACACCCCTGAACCGAGCTCCGGCGAGGTTCGAATTCGAGTGTCGGCCGCGGCGCTGAACCCGAAAGACATCTGGATCCGAACGGGTCGGTATCGCTGGCTATCCGGAACCCGCTTCCCCATGGGAACCGGGTTCGACGTGGCGGGCATCGTGGACGTTGTCGGTCAGCGGGTCACCGCCCTGGAGCCAGGGGACGCGGTCTTCGGATTCCTCAACGGTTTCCGCGGCCGGACCTGCGCAGAACACGTCGTATTGCCAGCTGAACAGTGCGCACGAGCGCCCCAAAATCTGTCCATGGAAGAGGCCGCAGCGCTCCCTCTGGCGGCGAGTACGGCCTTGCAGGCCCTTCGCGACTGCTGCCGCCTCGAACCGGGTTCGAGGGTGTTGCTGCACGGGGCCTCGGGCGGAGTAGGCGTGCACGCGATTCAGATCGCCAACGCGATGGGCGCGAAGGTCACCACCACTTCCGGCCCCCACAACCTCTCGAGATGCTTGACGCTGGGGTCGCACGAAGCTCTGACCTACGAGGACCCTGACGCGCCCTTCCAACAAGATACCCTCTACGATGCCGTATTCGACATCTACGGCAACCGGAACTTCAAGTGGGCGCGCCGAGGCCTGAAGCCGTCCGGAACCTACGTCACGACCGTCCCCTCTCACTGGATTCTGGGTGGGATGATTCGTAGCCTATTCGTTCCCCAGCGGGCACAGCTCGTCCGGGTGCAGGCGCGAAGGTCGGACCTCGAGGCTCTCACGGCCTTCGTGCAGGCGGGCACCCTCAAGGCAGTGGTCGATCGGATTCTGCCCTTGGAGGATGTGGCGGAGGGGCACGCACACATCCAGCGTCGCCACGCAAGAGGAAAGGTCGTGATCAAGGTGTAGCCCATGAGGGTCTGCGTCGGCTCGCATGGCCTCCGCCTCAGCGACACGCACTCGGCAAGTTGCGTCCGGCTTCGAGCCGTACTCCCCCGGGCGGGCCCCACTACGGGTACAAGCGTTGAGTCAGCCAAATGACGGGTATGGGCTCGCGGGCCGTGATGTCGGCCGGTTCATCACCTAGGCGACTCTCATCGACGGAGCACTCATAAAGATCCGTGAGCGCTTTGACCCACGCTTTCCAACTGTGCGGGCTGCTTTCATCTGAGTACTGAGTGCTACCGGTTATCCACACCGTTCTCTTTCGCCTGACCAGCTCGAAGACGTCGGGTCGCTCTTTGATTTGATGAACGATCTGCTCGGCGGTCGCGCTTGCATAGATCGGGTTGTCGCTATCGACGTCGTCGATGACCAGGACGTCGACGTCTTCCGGGCGCCATGCCTCACCGGCGCCGAGCACCTTCGCCTGAGGCCGCTTGAATTCGATGGCCGGCGCCATCTCTAGGGGTGGAGCCTTGTCCTCGAAAAGACCGAACGCGGTGAGGTACGCTGAACGACCGAAGTCGCCGGTGCTCCTTTTGTGCAATGCGACTTCGCACGCGATACCGATTCCGAGGGTGCTCTTACCAGTGCCCTGTCGGCCTTGGATCACGATGGCTGGCGACGGATCGAAGCCGCCGACCCGCTCGCCGGCGATGAACGCCCGAATACGGTCAGCGTTGTACCGTTGGACGCCCCTGGCCTGAGGAAAGTTGGTCAGCCGATACAAAAATGGCAGTCGAGCGCGGTCGAGGCTGCGCTTGGCGGGCAAGAAGCGCTTTCCGATGCGGATGAAGGCAATGACCGCCACTGCCGCCATACCGATACCCAACAGGGGATGAGTGTACGCAGCCAGGACGGTCAGCGCGCCAGAAGCCACGAACCACGTGTCTGCCCCCATATCCGCCCAGAGCTCGGCTTTGTCGTACGGGAAGAAGTCCTGAGCTTGGTGCTCGGCAATCCGGAAGTCGACGTACTCTTTCGCGGCGTAAATGAGCACGAACGATGCGCCGAGCACGTACACCAACCAGCTGTACCCTCCACCGGCAAACGCGAGAACCCCCCACTCGAGTAGGCTGACCCCAGCAAAGCCGATGGCAAAATGACCGACCTGGTTGGCCTGCCAAACATACGTATTCTGGTAGTCGATGAAGACGTCTGAACCAAAAATGTCCGGACTGAGGCGGTCGAGCCAGCTCCCCTTCTTGGCGCCTGCACTATTCATGTCCGCCGATCGTAGACCTTCTGGTCCCGAGAATCATCAGAGCGCCGACGAAATACCTCCGAACGAAGAGTGGATCAGGCACGCCATCGTGTAGGGATATGCACCTAGGAGACTTGCTCCGAGCGAAGCGTGACAAAGAAGCGGACTTTGTGCGCTCCGGTCCACCGCAGGGGCCTGCAGTCATCAGGTGCTAGCCAACAGTCAG
>CAZFIV010000203.1:0-5419 GCA_964519665.1 uncultured Myxococcales bacterium | reverse complement strand
GCTCGCGCGTTCTCACGCCTCCATCGGCTCTTCAATACCGGGGGTGAACGGGTACACGAGGATAAGTTCGATGAGTGAAAGACCCAGAAGTGATCGACCGAGGAGACTCGCGGAATGGCTCAATCCGACGGGAGAGAGGAAGGTCCACTCATTGGTGGACAAGGTTTACAAAAGGAAGAACTTGGACCTAGCATGGGAGCGAGTCCGGCGTAATCGGGGCTCGGGTGGCGTCGACGGGGAAAGCCTCGATGAGTTTGAAAGAAACCTCCAGAGGAATCTTGATAGACTTGAGGAAGAGCTGCGCACGCAAACGTACGAACCGAAACCCGTTCTCCGGCGGCTCATCCCCAAGCCAGGCCAACCCGACAAGCAGCGACCACTTGGCATTCCGACGATCTACGATCGCGTATGCCAACAGGCTCTGCTCAATCGGTTGGAACCAATCTTCGAGCCGCTATTCGATGACGCCAACTTCGGGTACCGGCGGGGAAGATCGACGAAGGATGCACTTCGAAAGATCTGGCGGGAGATAGACGAAGGTCGTGAGTGGATCGTTGACGCAGATCTGAAAGACTTTTTTGGTTCTGCGGATCACGAGAAGGTGAGCGATACGGGATACAAGCATGTGGGTCATTGTGGGGGCAGGATCAGCCCGTTCTCCTCTCGGACGCGAGCGTCGTTGCCGCGGCGGTCCGCTCCCTCTACCGGGAGCATTTCGCTGCTGCTCATGCAGCCGTTGTGACAGCCTCGACCGGCTCGCCTCCACCCCACCCGGTGAACGGATACAACGCCCCCTGCACGCGGTTGATTCGCTGATGCGCCACGACGTCGGTAAGCGCGACGATCTCAAAGATGGCCCGAAGGGCCGCCCAACCCCTCGGAGTTCCCGCTCCCAGTACGTTTCTCATGACGAGTCCGAGGTTCGCCGCTGCGGCCTGGAGGATGTAGCGCTTGGCGATATTCTCTCGGCCGCGAAGCCGAGTTCTTCGCCCTGCGCCGGTCTCGCAGACATGAGCAAAGGTTCTTTCGACTAACTCTCCCCGGCGGCGGTGGAGCTTCTTGGACTTCGGGCGCTTCCCTCGACGTCGATTCTCCAGAACCGCCCGTTGTTCAAGTTTCGAGAGCTTGGCCAAACGTCTGCGGTGATGGCGACGAGGCTCGGGGATATGCGGACGAAAGCCAGCCCCTTCGAGTTCCGCCAGCAGACTCGTCTTGTAGTAGCCCTTGTCGGCCACGACATCGACCGCGGAGAGGGGGCCCAGCTGTTGGTCGGCGGCTCCGCCGCCGCCCGGCCCATCGTCGTCGTCCTTGTCCGAAGATTGTACGGATTCCTTGGCCGAAGGATCGCTCGACAAGATGTTCTCTCGGGCGCTCTTGAGGGAGTCGAGCATCGTCGAGGGGTCGGAGGCGTCTGCAGGATGAATGTCGGCCGCCAGGATGGCGCCTGTCTCCAAATCGTTGACGTGCTCGGCTTTGTGCCCGAGACGGGTCCGACCGTCTTTCAAACGCGTCACTCGAGAATCCGGATCCGTCGGCGACATCCAGTCCTTGTTCGACGTCTTCTTCTTCCGGCGGCGATCCATCCGGCGTGCATCCTCGGCGGTTGGATTCTCGATTCCCGATTCCTCGGCCAGCTTCTTGAGATACTCCGGGTAGCCGTCCCCGGGTGTCGCGTCGAACGATCGATTTCATCGAGGCGTCCGCTCGCAGGTAGGTCGAGTCGACACCGACCACTCGCCCCTTCAGAAGTCCGTGGTTCTCAACGACCTCAAGAACCAGCCGGAACACCGCATCGAAGACCGCCTTGTCCAGTCGATGGCGGGTTCTCGAAAGCGTCGAATGGTCGGGAACACGGTCCGTCAGCTCGAGCCCAAGGAAGTCGCGAAGCGACAGCGAGTCTTCACAGCGCCAGCAGATGCCACGCTCCGACTCGATGCCTTCAAAGTAGCCGATGAGCAGCATCCTGAAGTACACGCCCGGTGCCACCGACTGACGTCCCTTGGACCGGTCCGCGTCGTAGAACGGCTCGCACAGCCGCTCCACGGCCGCATCAAATCCGGCGCTGTCCAGCAACTCGTTCAGCTTCTCGTAGAAGCGGTGCCCAGGTGCTCGAGAAGCCGAATTCGGTACGAACATCGCCGGCTGCCTTGCCTTTCGTCGTCCCATCGACACCACCAGACGATCACATAATCATGCCCCGACGTCGATCCCGAGCAGGGCGCCCAGATCAACGGGCTGCTAAGCCGTGGATCCTGTGGTGGAACACGACGCGATACGCCTACGTTGGGCATCGGTCAGGCGGATTCTTCCCTTCCCGAGCTTTTCCCGTAGGATTCGGTTCTCTTCAATAAGGTAGTCTATCGCGTTTTGTTGTCGGCGCGTGACCCACCCGGTGACCATCAGGATCACGAATTGGAGCGCTGAGCCCATTAAGCTCTTTGTATCATGACGAGTCCATCTATTCCATCACTGGTCGATGGGTCAGGTCCCGAAAAGTCTACATATTCCCAACGGTTCGAATTTCTCTACACGACGGGCTGAGTTCGTAGGAAGCCGAGTCGCTGGCATATCCAATGGGTCGTGCATCGAATTCGAGGTGCGTAATCCCTGTCTGAATGACGAATTTCGGCTTCCACCCGGACCGCTACCCGGACTTTCGTGTTGATTCCGGCCTCTATCGGAGATCGGCCCAACTGGGTCACTTCGCGCTGTCTGTCCGCTTCATGTCGGATCCGTGTTGTTCAACGAGCGCCGTATCCAAGTCAGTTAGCTCCTTTTCGGGCAAGCGGCAGGTTCGATCTTGATCCAGCTCGATGGCCGTTCGATGACGCAGTGACCATCGACCTGACCCCCGGTGGTCGCACACTCGTGCAAAACGAGACCGATCCAGTAGACCCCGTCATCGCGCCGATACCGAATCCCGTCCGTAAGAAAGAAGCCCTCAAGATTTGGGATTTGGGCCTCCATCTCGGCCAGGTACTCGTGTCCGGATGGCCATTGCGGACTGGCGTAGGCGCTGACGGCGGGGCCGAATTTTAGGTTCGTCTTCTGAGAGAGCTTGCCCGTCCCCCGGCCGGCGATCGTGAGCTTCACGCACCTTGCATGCGAAATCGTAGGGCACGCGACCTTTGTGCCAAAATAAGTATGCGGCTTGCGGCGGATCGCCGACTCATAGAAGTTCTCGAGCGTATTCACCTTCCGCCATTCATCGATCGTCCCCGAGTCCACTTTCGTGCCGTGCCACACAAGGGCATCGAAGCTAACCTGACACGCTTGGTCCGGCGGGCGAGGGTCGAGGCCTTCCACGAGCATACTCAGGAGTGAAACTGCACCCGCCGCGGCGATGAGCCACAAGGCCGCACGAACCGCCCGAGCGACGAACTTCGGCCACGGTGGCCAAAGCGCGGTCGCTAAAATCAAGCAGTCTTGAGCGAGGGGATCGGTCGTTCGAATCCGAAAATACTGGTGCTCGACCAGTTCGCGAACGCTCTCTGGAAGTTCGTGCGCTTTCGGAAGTGGAGCGTTGTCCAAAAGGACAGGAATGACCCGCTTTCCGGCCCAGAGGGCCAGCTCGATTTCCTTTCGCACCCAGTCCTCTTCGCGATCGATGAGTCTTGTTCCTTGGGCATCCACTTCGTCCAGCCACCGATCGTCGATCAGGACCACCAGTACATCCGCGTGGCGCACGGACCGTTCGAGCTTCGCACCAAACTTCTCGCCCGGCTCGATGATTCGGACATCGATCTTGACCGAAAGGGCGTGATAGACCAGCTCACTCGCGATCGGCTGCGCTTTATCGATCGTTCGGCGCCGGTAAGATAGAAAGACCCGCGGAGCTCGAAGCCACATCGCCATCACTATAACATGACCCTTATTCCGATCGATTCGCGGGCGACCGATTGTGCTCGTTCGCGACATCCAACGCCAAAACGCTTTGAATCAAATAGGATGCGAGCGAACGACGTCAATCCGACCTTCGAGCGATATTATAGGCGCATAATGGGCAATCACCGTCCTAGCGACCTCGGGCGACGATGGGCTTGACGCATTCTCAACCCCTTGCAGCTGATAGCCCATCGGGCAAGGGCGCTCCCGTCGACCATACCTTCGGGCAGGCGGTGCATTTGCAACGCAGTTTGTGCGGTAGGCCTTGCGACAGCGCAGGGCAGGCTGCAGGGCACAGCGCTGTGCGAACGATGAGGCGATCGTTTGCGATGAGCGCCTCGGCGTCATCCTCAAGTTCTATCGGAGAGCGGCGTGATGCAGGTCGATCGAAATCTGGCACAGGACGCGAGTACCGGTCGAATGTAGCTTCGAATCTCGCGCGGGGCTTGGTGTACCGAGCCAGCTGATTAGCGGAAGAACCCCAGATGCTCCCCTGCGTTCATGCGCCTTGGTGGTTTCCATTCTAAACGGTGAAAACATAAACGGTGAAAACACGGCTCAATCTAATCTATTTGGGGCTATAGGACCCCGCGGGCCTCCGGTGCCGTCGACGCCACAGTGACGACCAGTCCGGGTGTGTGATAGCAGAATTCCCGTGGAGAGGGTCGTCTGGAGCCGCCCATCCTGGACGGCGTTGTCGGACCTGCGCCTAGCGGCATGGTCAACCGAGCCGGCGCAGCCCAGACTTGATGACCAAGGCCGGATGCTGGACGTCCACGATCCCACAGCCCACCACGGCCTAGTATACGACGCCGGCCAGTTGGTCGCAGCGGTTCGGTTGACGGTCCATCGTACGGGAGCGCCGCTCCCTGAGGCCGACGCATACGACGGCGTTCAGGCGGTGGATGACATCCGGGACAGGGTTGAGGCGGTGGTCTGCTGGTCCCGGCTGGTGGTCCACCCGGATTGTCGCGGGCGGGGTCTGGCCCGCCTCCTAGACGCCGCCGCCCTCAAAAGGATGAAGGACCTGGGCCATCCCGTTCTGTGCAACAGCTACCGGGAGCGGGAGGCAGCAATAAGGGCGATGGGCTTCGGGCTTCTGGCCCGTCGCCAGGTTCGGATCGCATTCACAACCGGCGGCGAGGGCGCTGATCCGCGTGTCCATCTGGTCTGGCTTCGGCCGGCATGAAGGGACGGATCATTAACATTGGCAGCGCCCCCACTCAGTGTGTTTGAAGATGACCGCTCAACGAATTTTCGCCCCCGAGTTCGATAAACCGCTGAACATGAAGCGCGCAGCACAGGTACGTAATGAATTCTTGCGCGGCCCAAGCGCTGAACTACTAGCTATTCCGGGGCATGGGTCGACCGGCCAAACGGCGCGAACCTGTAAATCGCTCGAGTCGCTACAATCGACGGCATCCCCTGCGTACGTGAGCAACGCGGTCCCCGTCTTCGCCAGGTGGCATCCACGGCGTGGAGCGATACGGGATACAAGCATGTGGGTCATTGTGGGGGCAGGATCAGCCCGTTC
>CAZFIV010000202.1:0-5435 GCA_964519665.1 uncultured Myxococcales bacterium | reverse complement strand
CGCCAGCACGGAATCGCGAATGAACTCGAGCGTTTGAGGCGCAGCCTCGCTAAGTATAAACACGAGCGGACAGGCCCGCGATCCGAGCCAGGTTGAGCACCGTGGGGGCGTCGATCATCGAGGTCGAACGACGGACTTCAAGCCGCCCATCGGCCAGGTGCACGACCACCGGGCCCGATTCGACCATCAGGCGCCGAGCCTCGGGCGGAAGGAGGGCCGGGGTGGGCACGTCGGCGCAGCTCAGCACTTCGTAAGCGGCGTCGAAGGACTCGTCCCCAACCGCGTCCGTATTCAGTGTCGAAGGATGGTCCGGGTGGGGGGGCGTCGCCTTCGGATGAACGTCGAGCTGGCTCGCGTGGTCGGGAACGTCGACCTCGGCGTACAGCTCGGGTATCGGAGCGGTGTAGAGTCTCGCGAGCTGATAACCGATGTGGACCTGTTGGCCGGCCACCAGGGCATCGAGCTGGAAGGTTCCGTTGGGCGCCCGGGTGACGGTGCCGCCCAGCGCTTGAGCGGCCCGTCGAAGGGCCTCTACGACGGAGGTCTGGTCCGGTCGGCGGCTTCGGGCCGCCGCGTACAGCCCGAGCCCCACGATGACGACGGCGAGGAGGAGGACGACGACGGTGACCACGGCTTTCGTCGTAGCGACTTTGCGCTCGGGGTCAAACCATCATTTTGGTGTCGGGCTCGCGGCGGCGAGGGAACTGGCCTTGGTCGATCGTGAGTTCAACGGTGAAGGCGGCCGATCGCTGGTCCTGGCCGTCACTCTCTCGGCACGCTAAGAGCGGAGACGACATGACGGCGAATATCTACGGGCGGTCGTACCCATTGGAGCCCGACCGCCCGGGACCGGGAAACGGGCTGAAGGTCGTGATCGCGTTGGCCGTGTCGGCGGCGGTTGGAATCGGTATTTGGACCTACCTCGACGCACGGAATGCCGACATGTGGTTCGTCAACGGCCTCGGCGTGCCCGTCGAGATCATGTTCGGGCGGGAGACCGTCTACCTCGAAGCACACAGCCACGCGCAACGAACGGTCTCCCCCGGGCTCTACGACCTCAGCGTCGTGACCCTCGCCGGAGAGACGATGGCCTTGGAGACCGTCGAGGTGCCAGGATTCACGGACGTCGTCGCCTACAACGTGTTGGGCGCCGCCGATCTGTACGCGGAACGCATCGTGTATCGCGCCATCGCCATCGGCGACGAAAAGATCGCCTCGCAGATCTATGTTGGCGAGACCTTTGTCACCCGCGACAACGTCTATTACCTCTTCGAACGCCCCCCCTCAAAGATCATCGTTCCGCCTGATTCTGCGCCCCAGCCGCTGCCCGTCCCGCCTATCGCAGATCGCTTCGAGGCGACGACCCGCTGGTATTTTGGGTTTGTCCAACCGGATGCCTGGGGGTGGAAGAGCTCGTTGGATGTGTTGGTCGAGCAGGAGCGCATCACCGACGCCCAGCAGCTCGCACAGGAGATCGACCAGTGGGATCCGGAGGCGGGAGCTCGGGTCTACCTAAACGCGTCGGTTCGAAGAGCGCGCCCATGGTGAACGGCCCGGCGTTACGTCGTGCATGGTCCGAGCGAGGCGCAAGAGGGCTCAAAGGTGCAGGGCGACCACCGATGCCATGAACGGCAGAAAGCCGTAGCATGGGGACCGCCATGACTCGCTCATGCTTGTTTCGCGCGCCCGGACTCGTCGCGTGCACCCTCCTCGTCATCGGTCCGTTGTTCGGATGCGCCGCCGGGGGTGGCGGCAAAAAGGGAACGCTCCTTGCTGAGGCCCCGGTCGCTCCCGAGCCGGCGGGACCGGCCGGATTCTACGTCCGCGGCCGCCATCTCTACGACCGCTGCGGCGAGCGCGTCGTCCTGCGCGGAGTCAACGACATGGTGGTGATCCAGAACCGCGATGGCCTCCCCGCCTTCCGCGAAATCGCCAAGACGGGTGCGAATACCGTCCGCATCATGTGGCTCCGGATGGCGCCGCCTCACGAGTTTGATGAAACGCTGACGAACGCGGTCGAAGCCGGCCTCATTCCCATGATCGAGCTGCATGACGCGACCGGACAGTGGGAGCGCCTGGGCGAGGTCGTCGACTATTGGACGGATCCCGAGACCGTGGCCGTCATCAACAGGCATCAGGAGTACCTCCTCGTCAATATCGCCAACGAAGCCGGCGACGGGACGGTCACCGATGAGCAGTTCAAGGAAGGCTATCGCGACGCCATCGTTCGCATGCGAAGCGCCGGCATTCGCACTCCGCTGGTCATCGACGCCGCCGGCTGGGGTCGCGACGCCGACCAACTCCTCCGAACCGCGCCGTGGCTGCTCGAGCAAGATCCCGATCGTAACCTGGTCTTCTCGGTTCACTGGTGGCACAGCGACAACGACCGGGCGGAGATCACGAGGGCATTCGAGGCGTTCGTCGAGTCGGACCTGCCGCTCATCATTGGCGAGTTCGCGCACAAGGAAGTGGGGTGCCAAGGGCAGATCGCCTACCCCCATATTTTGGCCGAAGGGGAGCGCCTCGGGATCGGGTGGCTCGCGTGGTCATGGAGCCCGGGCAACGCCGACTGCGGCGAGATGGACATGACCGAAGACGGCTCCTACGAGACGCTCCACGATTGGGGGCTCGAGGTCGCGGTGACCGACCCTCACAGCATTCAGAATACCGCCCGCCGCCCCGAGTCGATCGTGTCGGGGCGGTGCGCCGACGCGCGCTGAGATCGTCCCTGAGTATATTCGAATCGTGCTACAGGTCCGTCTGGACTATGCAGACCCCAGACGAGGCGAATGGCCTGTATCCACCCATCGAACCCTATGAGATGGCCTTTCTCGATCGGGACGGCCACTCTCTGTACTACGAGTTGAGCGGCAACGCCGACGGGCCGACGGCCCTGTTTCTCCACGGCGGGCCCGGCGGTGGAACGTCGCCGCGGGTTCGTCGTTTCTTCGACCCGGCGTACTATCGCATCGTCCTGCAGGATCAACGCGGTGCGGGCAAGAGCCGGCCCAATGTCAGCGATGACTACGAGGGCGCGCTCAACGACAACACCACCCCGCACCTCGTAGGCGATATCGAGGCGCTTCGGGAGCGGCTGAACCTGGATCGCTGGCAATTGATCCTCGGTGGCAGCTGGGGTTCGACGTTGGCGTTGGCGTACGCCGAAGCCTATCCGCAGCGGGTCGCCCAGATCGCGTTGCGCGGCGTGTTTACGTTCCTTCCCGATGAGGTCGACTATCTCTTTCAGAGCGGCGAAGCCGCCAACCATTACCCCGAAGCGTGGGCGGCGTACGCCGATTACATTCAGCAGACGAGCGGGGATTGGGCGCGAGAGCGCATCAATCTGCTCGGCGCCTATCGGGACCGGCTCCTCGATCCGGCTCAGCGCATGGACGCGGCCGCCGCCTTCGTGACCTACGAGCTGTCGATTTCGCATCTGCGGCTGAACCGGGAGCGTATCGAATCGACGTTGAAGAAGCCCGAGCTCCTGGTCCCGTTCGCCGCGCTCGAGGTGCACTACATGCTGCACCACGGCTTTTTGCGCCGGGGGCAGCTGCTCGACGAGATCGGAGTGCTCAAAGACCACCGCATCCACATCGTGCACGGCCGCAACGATTCGGTGTGTCTACCCCGCGCGGCGGCGCGGCTGGTGGACGCGCTGCGTGGCAAAGGTGGCGGGGATAATGTGACCCTCGAGTACATCGAAGCGGCCGGCCACTCCGACAGTGAGCCCCCGATCGCAGCGGCGCTGCGCGAGGCAACGGACCGACTCGCGGAGGAAGTCCGGAGCGAGTCAAGCACACCTTGACGCAGCCGAACCAACCAGAAGTTAGGTCGGCGAATCCGGCGGTGCGGGCCGACGGTTCCGAATTGAAGGAACTCATCGGTACCGTGCGCAATATCAAGAGCCGTCTGGTCTATAAGTAGCTGGCTATGCTGGCACGTGCCGGCTCTTGAGGTGGGTCTCGAAGACTTCGCGAGGGAGGGTCTCTTCTTTGCCCCACGGATTCACGTAGTGGACGTTGTCGTCGTCGATGGCGAACACCAATACGGCGTGACCCCCATCGCCCCAGCGCAGGGCGACGGGCACGTCCTCGCCGGCCCTAGTTCGCTGAGCGATCTCTTCGGTGATGTCCTCGGCTTCCCGGCGGCTAACGAGCTCGGTATCCCATTCTTCGCCGGTCATGCCCTCCATGATCCGGTTCATACCCGATGGGTCGAGCCCTCTGCCCACGTACTTGTGGAACAGACCCAAGTCGAGCTGGTGCGAATCGTCGACCGCGTCGTAATCCAATGAACCGTTGCCGTACTCCATGAGCGCGGGCACCAAGAGCCGGCTCGATTGCGTTCGCTCCGCGCCTTCGTAGTCGTCGGGTTCATCGATGGTGCCCGAGTCTCGCCGGAGCCGATCTCCGTTCGCGAGGGTGACTTCGCCTTCGGGCGACGCGAGCCCCCGAACCAGCCGCACATACTCCGACGGTTCGTTTCGAGCGAGATGGATGGATGCCGTCGTCGGCACGCAGGTGCCGTAGCCCTGCTGGTTGATACGGGTCGGGTCGGCGATCTCCTGCACGGTGTCGGCGACCAGGGGCCGCCGTTCGAGGCCGTCGGCAAGCGGCTCGGTCGTCAGCCGAGCGAGCTCCTCGAGAACGGCTTGTCCGTCACCGGACAGTCGGCCCTCGACCAGCATTCGATCCAGCGCATCTTCCGCCGCGGGGTCGTCGGCCACTGCGTCGCGCACGGTCTGGAGGTTCGCTCGAGCGTCGTCGTCGAGAGCGGTCGCGACCTGTTTCGCCCGCACATGGGTGGTCATGCGGGCGAGCGCGACGCTTCTGTCGTCTCGGTCGCCGGTCTCCGGCGCGTTGGCGTCCACCGGATCTCGTACGATGTCCCGCGCGTCCGGCACCGATTCTGGCTTGGACGTCGTGGCGTCGGGGCGGATGGCGGTGAACCCATCGCCGCTGGTGACGAAGCGGGCCGCCCGACGGGACCTCGCGGCCGGGTCCGACCGTCGGCCGCCCCGCAGCCGAGCTTGCATCTGCTGGACGCTCGGGTCTAGCCGCGTCCGCTCACGAGCAGCTTCACGCGTCGCGTCGTGGATTTGCCCGCGGACGGGGGTCACCTCGGTGCTTTCTGGCCCTTTGTTCTGCCGGGACGACCCGCGCTTCGTGGGCGTCGGCTCGGGGGGCTCGATAGGTCGTGCCGGCACGGCGCGAGCAGCTCTCGTTCGAATCGTCACGGCGCCCATCATTGACCCGCATGCTGAGTCGCGTCACTTACGGCCGCCGAGTAAGGGCTCCAGATGGGCAGTGTCGCCGTCGACAGTTTCAGGTGGATGGGAACTCCCGCCGCCGGTCGCCGGCTAGGAGACTTGCTCCGAACGAAGCGTGACAAAGAAGCGGACTTTGGGCGCTCCGGTCCACCGCAGGGGCCTG
>CAZFIV010000201.1:0-5603 GCA_964519665.1 uncultured Myxococcales bacterium | reverse complement strand
CACTCTGCATCGACGGCAGGCTCTCACACGCGGTTCGGCTTATTGGCGACGAACAACGTTTCCGTCCCGAATGTCCTGAGAGACAGCAGCGCTGTGGAGCATCGGGTCCGGCAGCGAGATCTTCGCTTCCACGGTCGGACCACGCTCCCGACACGCGACCAGGTACTCGCGCAGCGCGGACACCGCCGGGCGGCTCGCCGACACCTCCATGCCCAGGCGGTGGGCCGCGTCTTCCTCGATCTCGACCAACCGGCGTACGACGTCCGAGGGCGTCATCAACGCGATGATCGCCCGTCATTCTCGCGGGGTCCAGCGTCGGAGGTACGACGTCCCTTGCAGCGGTCTGAACCGGATGGAATCCGGCGGCAATGTCAAGCCGGCTCAGCGCTACGCGCTTCCTCGAATAGTTACCAACCATGCACACTCGACGGAGTAGCAGTGCCGCGAATTCTTGGTCCATTAAATGCAGATAGGCCACGTCGTGGCGAGATGACGCCTCAAAGTCCTCGCCACGACGGAGGTCATTTATGTCGAACTGGTTCTTGCGTGTATTCGCCAGCATCCTAGTGGCGCTCCCGTTGCTCGGATTCGCGCCAGCTTCCCCTCCAACCTCGGTCGAGGACGCGATCGCCGTCGGCGAGGAAGAAGCCTCGAGCGAGGAGGCCTTTCTCGATCTCGTCGAAAGGCTTGTAACGCAGTTCATCTTGGGTCGGGTCGCAGCCAATCTTGACCAGATTCCACCCGAGGCTCGCGGTGACGTTCGGGAGCCGTTCAAGGCGCTGTGCTCTCTTCCCCGTCCGCTCTGGCCGGACCTGTGTCCACAACCAGACGGCTACATTATGCTCAGCTCGTTCGGTGGGCTTAAGGTCGGTGATGAGTTCCACGAGGCAATATTGGTCGATCGGGAAGGCCACGTTGTCAACTCCTGGAATGTAGGCGGCTATCCCGCGCAGATGCTCCCGGGTGGTGAAGTCGTAGCGTTCCGAGAGGATAGTCCATTGCGAACCTCCCAAGACGAGCGAAGGACCGTGCTCCGGGTGTCATATGATGGCAACATCCTCTGGCAATTCGACGGGGAGGGTCTGGAAGAGGTGCTGTGCGCCGACCACGAACAGTGCCAGGTCCAGCTGGACCCGGACGTACGAAGCGCACGCGTGCATCATGACCTCGAGCAGCGAGGCTTCGGCGTTTATTACGCCCCGGGGCAATCTGAAGATACGCCGCGCGACACGATCTTGGTCCTAGCCCACCGCAACGTATTCGACCCCGAGATTTCGCCCAACGTACCGGTGGAAGATGATGTTATCTATGAGATCACTACGGACAGCGATGGAGACAAGCGTATCACCTGGATGTGGGCGTCGACGGGCCCGAACCGCCTAGACGATCTCGGCTTCGATGCGGTGGCCCGTGAGGCGATCGCGCTGTGGGACGTTGCGCCTACTGGAACGCAGCCTGACTATCCGGCCGACGATTGGCTGCATATCAATACCGCGTCGTACGTCGGCCCGAACCGCTGGTGTCGTGCTCCGCCGAGCGACTGTGAGCATCCCGAGTTCCACCCAGATAACGTCATCTTCAACTCACGTCAGGCCAACATTATCGGCATCATCGAACGCGCTACGGGCAGGATCGTTTGGCGGATCGGGCCTGACTTCGGTCCCGGCACCAGCGACTTCGAGCTCGGCCAGATCGTTGGCCCGCACGACGGTCACCTCATTCCCGAAGGCCTTCCCGGCGCGGGCAACTTCCTACTTTTCGACAACGGCTTTTTTGCCGGATACGATACGGTCCTCGGGCTCCCGGTTCCCGTGGCCGAGTTTAGGTTGTACTCTCGCGTTCTCGAGATCGATCCCGTGACCAAGAAACTCCTTTGGTCATACACCCAACGATTCGCGATCGGGGATCGCTACAAGTTCTTGAGCTTCCTCACGAGCAGCGCTCAAAGGCTGCCGAACGGCAACACCTTCATCTGCGAGGGGCTGACCGGTCGGGTTTTCGAAGTCAATCGGGCGGGCGTGATTGTCTGGGAGTATATCTCACCGTTCCAGGATCGTTTCTTTTCTCCCGGCGAACTTCCATTCCCGGGCGTGACTCACACAAACTTCCTCTACCGGGCGCGCTGGGTTCCCAAGGCGTGGATCCCGGCCGACAGCTACTGATCGTCGACCGGCAGGCGGTCCTGCGGCTACGACCGACGGCTACATACCGGGCTCCGAACCGAGACGATTGCAGGTCGAGCATGTTCTGGCCTGATCTTGGGCTACTTGGCGATGACGATCGTAAAGCCCTGCTGTCCGCCAGGACACTCGGGACTAAAACGTACGAAACATCGTCGCAGTGGACGCGATAACTGCACGTTTGGGCAGGCGTGGCGATGATGGTGCTTCGTGCACCGCGAGTTCGTGCTCCTCAGCCCTCAGCCGCAGCACGGGCCCTCATCGACGCACCGCGCAACACCCGTCTGCCGCTCCGCGTCACGTGCGTCGGTGTTTCGTCGCCAAAAAGCCCGAATTTCCTGTGCGGCAGCACCGCTGGGCGATCTGCCGGACGTTCTTCTCTCCTGCGTATCCCCGTCGTCGCCGATGACCTTGAATGGAAGAACGGCGGCCGACGCCGATCAAGACCTACTGAGGAAGGTCTTCGATGTAGTAGGCGTTCAAGCGAGGCCGGACGCCATCGTTTTCGTACACGGTGATGTCGATCGGCATTCCATCGCTATCGACGTACCGAACACCGTCCCACGTCGCTGAGTTGAAGTCCTGAGTAATGAAGGTCCGATACTCGAGGACATGCAAGCGATCATCGACAAGCTTGACGGGGAACCACGTGCGCCGCCTCAGGGCCACACAGCTCGGGTCAGAATATTCGCATTGAGCGCCCGACGAGTCCCGACGAGTCTCGATATCGACTCTGGTCGATGTTGCGGTGTACTGACCGCCGCCAGATAGGCCCTCGGCACTAATAACCTGCTGATAGCTTCCGCCCGCTGCCAGCTGGAACCCGAATATCTGCCAGTCGGGTAAGCTTCCGTCGGGCTCGAACGGCCCCGTGGGATGATTGATGTTGCTTTGCCAGTATTGGCCGGCCGACGACTCGACGGCTGATGCCGTGAGATTGCCGCTCGGCTCTACGGTGGCCGACCGCGCGTACGCCGTGTAGCGATCGTTCATCGTTGCGTACGATGACAACACGCCGTACTCGTTGCCCACTTCATCGAGGATCGCGAACGACTGCCGGGCACCGTCGGGATAGTCGAGCCAAAGACGTCCGTCGACCAGCGACCAACTCGCTGCGACCGCATCACCGAATCGGCCCCGAGTGATCGCGGCGGACTGCTCGACGTCGTCTCGAAACTCAACGAAGGCGTGCCCGAAGATCTCATCGCCGAGACCGAAACGCTCGAAGCGGTCGGCGGCGGGACTCGGGGCCATCACCCGCAGGACCCATGTCCGACCGCGCACCATCGCGTCTGTGATCGGCGTGGGGCTCAATCGATCTTCCCGTTCCCAGACGGCGAGCCGTCGACTGGGCGCGATGGCTACGTCTTGCAGGGTCACGTTAAATGGCGCATACGCCTCGGCCAGCCCGTACACTTCAAAGTACGATAGGATCGACCAGTCGACGCGCAGGCCACCGGGAACTCCGCGCACTTCGAAGGCAACGCCGCGCCGGGGGATCTGCACCGGTCCGACACTGAGGATGGCGTCTTCGATGGCCGGGTCACCGACCAGTTCATTGACCGCCTCGGGCGCCAACAACAAGAAGGCGGAGTTGGCCGGCGCCTCTAAGTCTATGCGAAGGGTGGCGTCCGTCGTTGTCCAAGCGAAGTCGTGATTGGGCTCCGCTAAGGTCATGGTCTCGGATACGCTCTGATAGACGCCGCGCTGAGCCTCCGTAGACTCGAAATCGAAGCGGTCCCCGACGCCGCCGATCACGCCGTTTCGCCGCCGCACCAAGGACGTCAAGTAGGATGCATTCTCGACCGGCGTGATCTCGACGAACAGCTCACGCTTGGCGTAGAGGCGTTCGATGGCGGCCTGAAGGCCACTATCGCCCGTATCGGCGAACAGCGTCTCGATGTACGTACTCAGGGTCGTCGTGCTGTCGAGCGCAAGGTCCAGCGTCGTCGTGTACGACGATGGAAGCTGAACGCTACTATCCTCAACCACCCGATCGATCGCCGCGGCGACGGAGAGCGTAGCCGCCGGATGCTCCTTCGCCCGGCGCTCGGCCACCAGCAGGGCCGCACGGTCTTCGGGCAGGCTACTGCCGTTCGCTTTGTAGATGGCCGCGTAGCGGACGGTCGTCAGAGCGGAGATCCGGGTCCCGGGGTACTCGGTCTCGTCGAGGGTCAAGTCGTTCCCGGCGCGGGCCAGCAGCTCGCCGACCGTATCGAGCGACGTCGCGAGCGCCAGGCTGGATGACGGCACACGGGCAGAGATCGACACGACGGCATCGGTCTGATCGGCCGGAATCGTCAAGGTGTAGCGGCCGGAGGCATCAGCGGTCCCGGAGACCTGAAAGCCCGAAACGTCGGCGGTCATGGCCGCGTTAGGCGCCGCGATGCCAGAGATCGACAGCGTGGTCGATGCGTTGAGCGCCGCGACCCCGACGATCGAGAAGCTGTCGAGCTCAAATACGATCTCGTCGTCAGATCGAACCGCGCCGCCGATGGTCGTCCATTCGGTGCTCTCTGGATTGGCAAGGTACAGAACGACGAAGTTGGCCGCCACGCCGGCGGCAGGAATGCGCACGGTCACCGGCGCCGTAAACTCAGTAGCGTGAGGAAGAAGCGCAAATAGGTTTCCGGTGACCTGAACGTTCGCCGGAACGGCCGCCAAGTCCCCCGACTCGATGGTTTCGATCGCCAAGTCAGTATCGCGTGACAACGCCCCCTCGGGCACGATGACCGAGACACCGACGTTCGAAACGCGACCGCCTCGAGGACCGATCGGACCACCTTCATCGTCACCATTTCCGCTGCACGCGGGAATCAGAAAAGCCGTCGCGATCATGACCGCACACAAGTCAATCAGTCGTGTCATTACCCCTCCTCCAAGCAGTATCGAACCTGAACCGCCGACTTCGAGTCAGCACCACTTGCGCGCAAAGAATCACCACTCGTGAAATATGTCCAGCCCCACCAGGCCAATAGAGATCAACTAAAGATCACAGAAGAGAAAAGACTTTCCGGAGGACGCGGCCAGAATCTTCCGGATATCCACTCCGCGGCCAGTTTATGAGGCTTGCAGCGAAGTGCGATGAATAGGGCCACGGCAATGAGTAGACCTATCAGAATACGGACAAGCGCGATGCGAGTGCACCGATATCATTGCGAATGGCCCAAGGGTCGCGATTTCGAAGCTGTCGACAGGGAGTTCCAAGTCGCACTTGCGGTCTTTTCATCTTCCCGCTCGAAGACTTTCCTCGCTGTCGATGGGCGTACTCAGCCGCGACGAGGAAGGGACTGGCGGAGAGGAGCGATAGGTATGTTTTGGAAGTGCCGTTTCGTGCACCATTGCCCGAGCTGACCCGACACCGATTTCGATCTCATCAGCAGCCGCGGTTCGGCGGGGCGCTGATGGCACTGGTTGCGTTCG
>CAZFIV010000200.1:0-5699 GCA_964519665.1 uncultured Myxococcales bacterium | reverse complement strand
GACCGCGAGATACACGGAGCCATGGAAGCTGGCGACGAGCGCGCCGACCAGCGCGAAGATGGCGCGAATCACGCCAGAAGGCTCGTCCGCCCCGACGATTCGGGCAAGGCCGAATTCATCAGTGATAGCGGTATGTTCGGCGTTATGGCGACCCACAGCTCAACTGCAGCCCACTTTCACGCCCGCTTCTGCCAGAAAGCGACTCGGAACCTCGCCCGGCTTCTGATTGACGAGGAACACCAAGCGTTGCTGAGCGCGCGTCATACCGACGTAGAAAAGCCGTCGTTCCTGTTCGATGTTGCCATCAGCCATGGCTAGCTTGCTGGGCCAGATATCCTCGTTTGCATCCAGAATGACCACCGTATCGAACTCTCGGCCTTTGGCTCGTAACGCAGTCATGAGAGTGACGGGGGCTGTCTGCGTTTGCAGCAGCTCCCGGTCAGACATCGACTGCGGCGATAGCGTGCGCTGCGCTGTATCGAGGTCTCGATCGAACGAGTCGAAGTCCTCGGCGTAGCTGCCTGCAAAGTCCGCCAGGAAGGAGAAGGGCGGATCTGTGTAGAATATATCCTCGACGGCACGGCTGAAGTTGCGTTGCATGCCTCCAAACGACTTCCCGATGACCCGTAGACAGTCTGCGACGCCCTTGCTGATGGCAAGCGCTTGGAGGCGGTCGGTGAAGTCCTTTGTCATTCGCCCGCCTGTATTCGGCCCTTTCAGCGGGCCACGGTAGATCGCAAACTGGTCGATTGCTCCTCGAAGCGTCGCTGGTGCTTCTAGATGCTCGTCCACCGCTCGCGTATCTCGAGCGGATAGCGGATTTCGCTTAACGCGATGGAGCAGCTCGAACAGATCGCTCTTGACCAAGGCCGCTGCTTGTTCCGTATCCAGCCGGGCGCGAACCTGGAGCATCCTACGAAGCGTCTTGAACGCATCGCTTAAGAAGATCTTCAGGTCCTCGGCCGCGGTAAATGGGACGTCGTGCTTCGCGAAGGCGATCTGGTATGGAATGATCTGACTTCGCTTCCTTCCTATGAGCGCCACTTGCGATTTCGAATCCGACTCTTGTTCGGCCGTGATGAGGCCAAGGACGTGCGCGATTCCCTCGTTGATCGAAGGCACGAGAAGGGTCTCGACAATCGCTTCATCCGAGCGTGTCGCACGAACATCTTTGTCGACGCGATTCACATTGTGGCGAATCAGCTGTTGCGATCGCTCAACGATATTGGCCGGCGATCGGTAGTTGCAGTCGAGCACGTGGGTTTGCAGCTCCTGCCCGAAGTACGTCTCCGGCTGAATAATGAAGTCGGGCACCGCGCCCCGCCACTCATAGATGGACTGATCATCATCTCCGACGATGATTAAACGTGCGTCGCCTCTGCTCCGAATCTCCTTCAGTAGCTTGAGATCCAGCGGGTTGATATCTTGAAATTCATCAACGAAGATATGGCTATAGCGAGGGAGACGATGATGATCTGTGTCGACCATCCGCCGCAGATGGACCAGCGCCCAGTACTTCTGATCCTCAAACGTAATCAATCCATGCCGGAGCATTGCCAGCACGGCCTCGCTCCAAAAAGCATAGTAATCCTGCACGCCGGCGCTGCCACGAAGCACATCTGCAGACCGTAGATCGTCTATCAACTGCCCAACGCGGCCGACCAAATTATGCTTAGTCAGCCACTGCATCTGCTGATCGAGACCAGCTCGGTCAGCCATGTGGTCAAAACCCAGCGCCTTGAAGGTGTCGAGTGAATCGAACAGCGTCGTAGCGGTGTAGGCCTTGTCGCATACGACCTGCTCGTCGATCGCCGGGTGGCGACGAATAACACCCGCGAGCTCGTTTCGGACGCAGCGGAGCTTCTTCTGCTGCCCCGAAACCAGCGTCAACGTGCTCTCCAGCTGACGAAGCAGCCGAAGGCCCCATGCATTGAGGGTTGATACCGTGGTGTAGGTTGGCAGCATCCCAAGCTTGGCCGTGGTCGCGATTCGGTTGTTGATCTCAACCTCGGCGCCCTTGGTCAACGTGACCACGAGAATCCGGAGCGGCTCCGAAAGCTGCTCTTTCGCCTCAATCAATGCCCGACACCGCCACAGGATGCAGCTCGTCTTGCCGCATCCAGCCGGCGCCAGCAGCCGCAGGTGGGAATTTCTTGCCTGTATGAAGCGCGATTGTGCGCTGTCTAGACCGCCGAGAGTTGCGATCCGTAGCACCTCGCCGGTGGATCCGCCATGGCCCCGAAGAGGTGCGGGTGGCACGGGCGCTTAAGCCGAGCTGTCCAAGAGCGGTGCGAGCAGTCGCGTCATCAAGGCCATGAGCTTGCTTTTGGCGAGCATCCCCGACGACACCAGAAGCTCGGCGACCTCCGCCGGCTGAATCGCTTGCCCGTTCGCCAGGAGATCGTGCTGCTCTGCCTCGACGATCAGGTCGTATGCGGCGTTGATCAGAGCGTCTTCCCTCGCGTCAACGACGACCAAATGCGCGCCGTGCTGGATCATTCGATCGACGCAAGAACGAGCAACGCCCGCCGGTACGTCCAGCCGAGCGTCGCGAAGGACGATGGCCTTGGAGAACTGCTGTTTTTCGGCGTGTACCTCATCGAAGTTTCGCGCTCGAGCGATAAGCGCAGAGCCGGAGGAGTACATTGCCGCAATGCATAGCTGTTCCTGAGTGCCTTCAGGTGCAAGGATGAGGTTTGAGGGCATAACTCGTGTGCCGAACGTCGCTTTGCCGGGCTCGGGCACCCACGTTCGCGTCCTCAATAAGGACAGGGCGATCAAGCGAGCCCGACCCATCGCGTCGACCTCGCTAGCCCCGCGATTCCAGAACCCGCGCTCGTGCTCGCTTCGGATCTTGTTGAATCGATCGATCAGCACCCGCCGAACGATGAGCTCGTCGTCGTCCGGAGTGGGCTCAGCCGATTCGGTTGCCTCTTCCCTCGGTTGCTGGGTCGGCTCGATGTCTGGCCCCGCGTTTGTCGCCTTCGCAGACGCCGATACTTCCCCCTCGTCGGATGGACTGTCCTCAGCTTCTGTCGCCGCATTCTCGTCGATGGGCGAAAGGTCCTCAGTGGGCGGACCCTCGATCTCGCCGGGCCGGTCGACGAATCCTTCTACCCAGTCCTCGAACCACTCCCGCGCCCGTTGAAGGAAGACGCGAGGAAGCGTGCAGCCGCGACATAGGTCGGCGATGATAGCTTGGTTGAACGGGTAGGTCGGAGACGGCAGGGCGTGTCGTTTCACGTGGTCGGCGAGATGGACTTGCAGCAGCTCGGCGGCATGCTCGTGCCCGAAGGGCTCGAGCTCGAGCTTCCGTTGCCCAATGCGGTGCTTGGCGGCGTCGTCCAAGGTCTCTGCGAACCATGTGCTCCACAGCTCGGGGAAGATGCACGTGACGATCAGGACGTTGGGCGTCATGGTCATGATCTCTTTGACTGCATCCCCCCACTTTTCCGTCAGTCGAGGCTCGTTTTTCAGGCCTTCAAGCTGATCGAAAGCCAGCACGAGCGGCTTGTAGTAGGTCGAGAGAATCCCGAGCGTTTGGATGGAGCGAAAAGCGTATTCCTCCTGACCGGTGGGGGTATCGAATTCAGCTGGAACTCTCGCCTCGGGGAAGCTGAGGTACCGCGCCTCAGTGGGCGTGATCGACGGGCTGGTGAGCCAGGTGTAGATGATGCGGCGCCGGTCCTCGTCGGTGAAGAAGTAGGTGATGAGCGCCTCCGTGAGGGGCTGATCGACGTCCGGATGTCGCAGCTTCAGCGCCTTGAGGATCTTACGCCGCAGGAAGTTGATGGAATCTCGTCGGTCCTTTCTGTTCCGGAGCTTATCCGGGAAAGCGACGGGGTCCTGCTCAAGCATGTCCTTCCATGCCTCGCGCTCGGGCAGCTTCTTCTCGTTGGCCTTCGCATGCTCGATGTCGCTCTCAAGCTCCGGAATCAGGATGGCCGCAAACACATGGGCCAAGAGGTCCTCGAGCTGAGAAGACGAGCGATCGACTCGCCTCGCCAAGCTCGCCACGACATTGGTCCACACGTGCTGCGCGACGGAGTCTGGATTGTTCGGCCGACGGACAAAGAGGATGTGGCTGGCTCCGCTCTCAGAGCGTCGTACACGCATGAGCAAGTGGGTCTTGCCGGATCCACCGGGGCCAAGCACCAGCGCGCCTCGGGCATTGGGAAGCATATCAGGCCCGGATTCGTGCAGCGCCTGCTGCTCGGCTGACAGTTGTCGGAGCATGCTCGCCAGTCGGCGGTATGCGCGACTGTTGAAGGTTTCCAGGTCGGGAACGGCGACCCATGGATTCGCGACCACGTCCAGAAACTGCGGTCGATCCGTATCGAGCAGACGACGGTAGTGGTCAGGCCCCGGGAGCTGCGTCACCGTGCCGTTGTCATCGATCTGTGCGTTGTGTGCAAGGCTGCGGTATCCGTCCTGTGAGCCCCATCTTTTCGCACGCCGGGGACGCTGATGCCGTCCTGTCAGGAAACTCGATCTAACCAATATCCTTGATATTTTCGACGCCTGATCAATCGGGCAGGCATCCACTGACAAGGTGTTCTGTGCCAAGCTCGGGAATATGACCTCGGCGCTCCAATTCGTGATTCTCGTAGTCACGGGGTGGGTCACTCGCCGAGCTGTACCTCAATGCATTGTGGCTCTCGGGGCGCGAACGTTCGCGCGCGAAAGCCGCAAACCACATGTGGAGCGACCATTCTGGCAGGTCGAAATCGCTTCTCTCCCAGTAGGGAGGCGGACCGCCGCGGTAACAACGCCCGCGTCCGTGGGGAGAACGGGCTGATCCTGCCCCCACAATGACCCACACGTTGTAAAGTAGCCCGGGGCAGTTACCCACCCCGGGGTCGAGTAAGGGGGGCCCTCGGTGTAGAGAGCCCCCCTCCTCACAGAAGCCTGCCTGCAGATTTCCCGCACAGGCCTCTTCAGTCATTGGTTTACAGCACTGCCAGGTTCTGCATCCGGGCGTACGGAACGTACAGCCGCGGACGACACAATGGGAACGTCGCCTTGATCTTATGAAAGGCCTCCCAGGTGACGTTGCCTCGCTGGCTGCGAGTTGAAAGCATCCTGCGCTAGCATCGCTCGCAAGTTCGATGCAATCGGTGAAGCGTCGGGAGATTTCCACCCATCCCATAGTAGGCATAATACCCACGCAGAAGTTGACTAATCTCGGCCGCTTGCTCGGCCAGGGGTCGATGGCGGACGATACCCATCAACCGGGTTGCTTTGGCAATACATCGGGCATACCGAGACTTTTCCATCTTCCGCCCAACCATAAAGTTCCCTTTACGGTTGCGCGTGCAGAAATGCGTAAAGCCAAGAAATGTAATGGGTGTGGCTCCTTTCGTTCGGTCACTTGACCACGCGTAAGTTGGGTTGCCGCGTAGGCCTCCGAGGTGGTTCGACGCGAGGCGGTGCTTCGTCCTCGTAGTTGGACAGATGATTGCGATGCCGCTCGGCGGCCTCGTGGAACTGCCAGTAGTCATCAAAATCTCGGCTCGCGAAGAGGGAGCGCAGTCTCAAGATGGCTTCGGCGCCGTTCAAGTGCCAGCGAGCGCCGGTCTTCTCCATGCGGTCCTTGACCAGGTAACGGCAGGCGCCCTCGATGACCCCCGTCGCGATGGGTAGGCTGTCGTTGACCCCTGAGAAACGCAGAAATCTGACCAGCCAGCCGAGAAGTCAAA
>CAZFIV010000199.1:0-5923 GCA_964519665.1 uncultured Myxococcales bacterium | reverse complement strand
GAGCGCCCAAAGTCCGCTTCTTTGTCACGCTTCGCTCGGAGCAAGTCTCCTAGCGCGAAGTGCGTTAGGCGGGCGGCCTGCTCATTGAGCGGTGTCACATGTCGGCGGGAAGAAGCACGGCGTCGACGACGTGGATGATGCCATTTTTGGATTTCACATCGGCCTGAACGACCTTGGCGCCGCCGATGATGACGCCGCCGTCCTTCGCCTGGATGGCGAGGGTGGTCCCGGCCATCGTCGGGGCTTCGCTGAGGCCTTGGGCATCGGCCGCGGTGACCTTGCCCTCGACGACGTGGTGTTTGAGGAGCCGAATGAGCTGATCCTTCGCTTCCGGCTCGAGCAGACCTTCGAGCGTACCGGCGGGAAGGGCTTCGAAAGCGTCGTCGGTGGGTGCGAACACCGTAAAGGGGCCCTTGGCCTTGAGCGCTTCGACGAGCTCGGCGGTTTGAAGAGCGGTGACCAGGGTGCCGAATCGCCCGTCGGTCGATGCGATTTCGACGATGTCCTGCGACACGGTCGGTTTCGGCGCCGAGGCGCAGGCGGCGAGAGCGGCGAGGCAAACGGAAAGCAAGATACGTTTCATCGATGTGTCTCCGGTGGTTTGGGGCCCTTGTAGGACCGATTGGGTAGATAAACGACCCCCGGGGCCATGACCCGGAAAAAGAGCCGATCGCTCACCGACTCGCAACATCGTAGGGCCTAAGTAGCCTATAAATTGGCTATGCGTTGGTGTTCGGTCTTGTCTCACGCCCAAACCGCCGAGGCCGCCGTCGCGGAGGTCGCCCAGTTGCTCCAGGCCGACCTGGCCGGGCAGCGGCCAGACCTGGTTTGGATCTTCGTTTCCCCCGCCTTCTCGGATGCCTATGACCTGATCGGCGACGTCCTCCACGACGTCTTTCGTGGGGCCGCGGTCGTGGGTTGCAGCGGCGGAGGCGTGGCCGCGGCAGGAGCCGAGGTCGAGCATCATCAGCCGGCGTTGGCGGCGATGGCCGCAGTGCTGCCCGGTGTCGAAACCACCGTCCGGCATCTCGAGACGCCTCGCTTCCCGCCGGAGGACGACGAAGGCGCGTGGCGGGCTTTCATTGGCGTCGAACCGGATCCGAGCCTAGCGTTCATTCTCCTGGCCGATCCGTTCACCTGCGATGTCGAACGCCTCATCGCCGCGATGGATCGCGCCTATCCCGACGCGCCAAAGGTCGGAGGGCTGGTCAGTGGCGGACGCGATGCCGGCGACCACGCGCTGTACGCGGGTGACGCGCGTCGCAATCGCGGGGTGGTCGTCGTCGCTTTGCAAGGTGCGTTGTCGGTGAGCACCGTGGTGGCGCAAGGATGTCGACCCGTCGGCGAGCCGATGCTGGTGACTCGCTGCTCAGACAACGTCGTCTCGGAGCTCAACCAAAAGCGGCCTACCGAGGTCTTGCAGGCGCTCGCCCAAGGTCTGCCGAAGTCGGCGTACGCTCGTCACGGTTTCTTCTTGGGCGTCGAAATGCGAGATCAGCGGGAGTACCAGCCGGGCGACTTCCTGATTCGCAATTTGCTCGGCATCGATCGACAGACGGGGGGACTGGTCGTCGGGGCGACGCTCAAGCAGTTCCAGGCCGTCCAATTCCACGTCTTCGATCGGGCTGCCGCCGCGGCGGATCTTGCCGCCCAGCTCGAGCGGCAGGCGTCGGAGGCGGGTCCGGCCGCGGCCGGCCTGCTGTTCTCTTGTCTGGGGCGCGGTCAGGGTCTGTTCAACGAGCCGGATCATGATTCGGGTCTGATTCGGCGATTCCTCGAAGAGCCAGCACTCGCCGGGTTCTTCTGCAACGGTGAGATCGGCCCGGTTGGCGGCAAGACGTTCCTCCATGGATACACGAGCGCCGTCGCCCTTTTTCGCACCACCCAGAAGACCGAGTAAGAGAGGTCGGTGAGCGCGAAGGTGGTCCGGGCCATGGGGGCCTGTTCTCCGGTAGAAGCGGGCGCTATGTGTCCGCTATGGATTATTTGCACACGATGATCCGCGTTCGTGACCTGGACGCGGCGCTCAAGTTCTTCGTCGACCAGCTCGGTCTCGTCGAGACTCGGCGCAAAGAGGTTCCCGAGGCCCGGTTTACGCTGGTGTTCTTGGCCACGGCGCCCGGTGAGCCGGAGGTCGAGCTCACATACAACTGGGACCAGACCGAGCCCTACACGAGCGGCCGGAACTTCGGCCACCTGGCCTACGCCGTCGAGGACATCTACGCGGTCTGCGAACGCCTAATGGCGGCCGGCGTGACCATCAACCGGCCACCTCGAGATGGTCGGATGGCTTTCGTCCGGTCGCCCGACGAGATCTCGGTGGAGCTGCTTCAGAAAGGTGGGGCCCTTCCGCCCCGCGAGCCTTGGGTCTCGATGAGCAACACGGGCCAGTGGTAGCCGCGCACGGTCGGTGGGACCGGCCATGAAGGCCCTCCCTGGTCGGTAGGGGCCGTTCGCGGCCGGTTCGACCGCGGGCGACGGCTCGCTGGACTCGGTCGAGCAGGTCCAGCAGCCGAAAGGGCTTGAGCAGGGTCT
The DNA here is from genome assembly GCA_964519665.1 of uncultured Myxococcales bacterium. Taxonomy (GTDB): domain Bacteria; phylum Myxococcota; class Kuafuiibacteriia; order Kuafuiibacteriales; family Kuafuiibacteriaceae; genus JANQQN01. The sequence goes on along the minus strand of CAZFIV010000199.1, from coordinate 3,388 downwards.
CGGTGGCGCCGGTGTTCTTCGCCAGGCGAAGGGCATCCCCGTCGTCCGGTCGCAAGCCCGCGGAAACCGCAATGATGGGCAACTGCGGCCGGCACCGGGAGAGGACTCGGATCAGGTGCAAGCCGTCGATGTTGGGCATCATCAGGTCGGTTACGACGACGTCCGGATGCCACGTACGAAATTTCGAAAGACCGTCCCGGCCGTCCACCGCCTCCATGACGTCGAAATCATGACGGCGCAAGAAACGGCAAATCGGGCGACGCACGATCCGTTCGTCGTCGATCACCAGAATACGCATATGCAACTCTGCCTGCTTATTCGACGCACCTGCGAGGTTCATGAGACCAAGCGATGTCGTCGGTGCATTTTGGTATCGGCAACCGACCCGTCGCATTGTGTCGATGTCGCAATCGCACGATTCAGCTGCGCAGTCCCTTTCGAAGACGAAGGTGATATTCAAGTCGTGCTTCCGTTCGTCAATCCAGATTGCGAAGATTGACAGCCCGCGAGCGAACTCGTCTCCTAAGACGGATGTTTCGCGCTCTTGTTAAATGGCTGATGGCGATCTCGGTTGTCATTGTCGTCGCGATGGCGATTTCGTACTTTTCGGCGCAGGCGATCTGGGCCGACTCGGATCCCCCGCCCGAGCGGTCGACGGGGCGTCGTGATGTTCCGGCCGTTCGCACTTCGACCACGATGGTGGTGGCTGCCAACCCGCTTGCTTCTCGGGCCGGGCACGAAATCCTTCGAGCGGGAGGTAGCGCCGTCGATGCCGCGGTGGCGATGCAGGCTGTATTGACGCTGGTCGAGCCGCAGTCGTCGGGTATCGGTGGCGGGGCCTTCATGATCTATTACGAAGCGTCCACCGCGAAGCTCGCGGCATACAACGGCCGGGAAACCGCACCTGCCCGGGCCACGGCGACCTTGTTCCTCAAAGACGACGGGACACCGATGAGCTTCCCGAACGCCGTCGTCGGCGGTCGGTCGGTCGGGGTGCCCGGGGCGCTGCGAGTGCTGGAGTTGGCGCACCGGCAGCACGGTCGGCTTCCGTGGGCTCGCCTCTTCGAGCCGGCCATTCGCCACTCGGAAGAGGGGTTCGAGGTGAGTCCCCGTCTGCACCAGCAATTGCGCTACGACCTGTTCCTGCGGACCCAACCCGCTGCTCGCGCCTATTTTTATCAGCCCGACGGTCGTGCTCACCCGGTGGGATACCGGCGGAAGAATCCGGAGCTCGCCAGGGTGTTGCGCGCGATCGCCGAGCAGGGGCCGGATGCGCTGTACCGAGGCCCCATTGCCGAGGGCATCGTAAAGACCGTTCACGAGGCTCAACGGCCTACCGACTTCGTGTCGAGCATCAATCGCTCCCTGATCGAAGACATGGGAGCCCCCTATGATAGCGGCTGGATGGCGAGTGTCGACAACCCCGGCACTCTGAGCCTGGAAGACCTGCAGGCGTATCGGGCGAAAGAAGCGATGACGGTGTGCGTGGATTACCGAAGCTTCGAGATCTGTGGGGTCGGGCCTCCGACGTCGGGCGGCATCACCACCTTGCAGCTCATCAAGATGCTGGAGCGCTTCGAGATCTCGAGCCTGTCGCCGCGCTCGTCGGCTTTCATTCATCTGTTCTCCGAATCGGCGAAACTCGCGTTCGCCGACCGCAATCGATACATCGGCGATCCCGACTTCGTCGCCGTGCCGGTGGCCGGACTTCTCGATGCGACCTACCTCGCCGCCCGGTCGAAGCTGATCCAGCCGGACCGAGCGGGGCCGCGGGCCAAGCCGGGTCGCCCGCCCGGCGTCAAGGTGACTTTCGCCGATGGGGACGACGCTTCGTTTCCGTCCACGAGCCATCTCGTGGTGGTCGACGCCGAGCAAAATGTCGTTTCGATGACCACCACCATCGAGTACGCGTTCGGTTCGCATTTGATGACCCAGGGCTTTCTCCTCAACAACCAGCTGACCGACTTTAGCTTCGTCCCGGAGCGGAACGGCCGGCCGGTGGCCAACGCGGTCGCGCCGGGGAAGCGCCCTCGATCGAGCTTGAGTCCGCTGATCGTCTTCGATCGCGAGTCGAAGGTGCCGGTCTTCGCGGTGGGCTCGGCGGGCGGAAGCCGGATCATTACGTACGTGGCGCGGGTGACGGTGGCCGTTCTCGACCAGGGACTCTCGCCCCAGGAGGCGATCGACCTACCGCACGTGGTCAACCGCAATGGGCCGGTGGAGCTCGAGGACGAAGGATGGGCGCCGGGCGAGCTCGAGTCGATCATCCCGGAGCTCGAGGCGATGGGCCACCAGGTTCGGGTCTTGCCGCTCAACAGCGGCCTTCAGGCGGTCTTGCTCTCGCCCGATGGCCTCTTCGGGGGGGCCGATCCGCGCCGGGAAGGGCTTGCCGTCGGCGACTGAGGGGCCTACCAACCGGCGATCGATGATGTACATTGCGCTCGATGCGCGTCCTACTGCCCCTTCTCGCCAGTGTCGCTACTGCGGCGGCGGTCGTCGGTTGCTCGAGCGAAGAGTCCAACAACGGCCAGTCCTCGACCGATGCCGAAGTCGAGAACAACAGCAACAACAACAGCACCAACACGAACAACAACAATGAGGTCGACGATGCCGGCGTGGATGCCGGGGTCGACCTGGGCGTCGACGACATGGACTCGGGCATGTTCGACGCGATGCCGGACCTCGGCTTTCCAGATATGGGCTTTGCGGACACCGGGGTCGACGTTGGCTTTCCGTCGGACGCTGGGGTCTTCGATACGACCTGCGACCCGACCTTTTTCGACAATGGAGGCGGAGCGTGCGGAGGTGTTCTGACCGGGCGCCAATGGCGCTTCGCAGAGGTTTGCGGCGACTCCCCCGCCCTCGACGACATCCTGGGCTTCATCTGCCCGCCGGGCCAGGCCACGGAGCAGGCGGCGGTTCGGACGGTCACCGGCAGGGTCTCGTTCGGGGTCGACCAGAGCTACCTGTTCGAGGTCGTCGACACGATCATGACGGACGTCGTTTTGGCGAACACTTGTGTGGAGCTTTACGAAACGTGCTCTAACGTGGCGTCCGCTATCAATGACCTCGATCCGGAGCTCCCGGTCAGCTGTGAGACGGTCGGTGGTACCTGCACTTGTTCCATCACCTCTACCCTTCCGGTCGAACACCCGGAGCCGAACAACTTCAATGTCGACGGAACCACCGTCACCCTCGAACCGAGCGGCGGCATCCTGGAGAGGTGGGATTACTGCGTCGCCAATGACGATGTGCTGCGAGTAAGGCGGGTCGAAGTTCGGGGATCCGAGCAGAATCCGCAGTTGACGGAGCTGGGCACCTACGTTCTGACGCCCTAACCTGATATGGAGTGACCCTTTGTCAATACTCGTGTCGGTCTTTCGGAGCG
>CAZFIV010000198.1:0-5982 GCA_964519665.1 uncultured Myxococcales bacterium | reverse complement strand
TCCGCCAGCACGGAATCGCGAATGAACTCGAGCGTTTGAGGCGCAGCCTCGCTAACTCAAGTTGAGGGCGAGCAGGCAGCCGGTAATGGCGATGCACGCCCCGATACAGATGCCCACCAGCAGCATCGGCAGGCCGTTGCCGCCTGGCTGAACCGGCGCGGTGGCCGTCGGTTTGACCTCGCGTGCGCCGGGGGACCCGTCGAGAGGCCGCCCTCGCAGGTCGGCGGGCGCGGGGTCGGCCGGGTCGTCGTACACCGCCGCCGTCTCCGCGATTTCGGACGTGTCGATGCTGTCCGCGGCGGCGACGAGCGGCGTCGGGACGGCTTCGGGAGCGATAGATAGGGGAGGAGGCGCGGCCAGCGGAACGGATGCCGGGGCCGGCACGTCGCCGATGGCGGTAGGCAGGCCGATCGTCGCATCCGCGCCATCCATGTCGACGTAAGTGGCGGACGCCGTGTCGTCGTCATCGAGCCGGTCGCGCTTCAGGACCGGCGGAGGAAGGCCCGAATGGCCGAACCCGTCGTTGAGCGGCACGTCGTCGTCGCCCCGAAAGAGGTCGCGAAGGTACAGGCCCAGCTCGACCGTCGTGGGCCGGTGGCCTCCATGGCGGACGATCGCCTCCAGGGTCTCTGCGAAATGCAACGCGGAGATTGGTCGCTGGCTGGGGTCGGTCGATAGGGCGCTCCTCAGCACGCTGCGGAGGCCGGGGACGCTCGGGAGATCGCGCAGGATCCGGTCGAGGACCTCGGAGCGGTCCTCGGTGACGATCGCCATCAGCGTGTCGGCGACTGTTCCTCGTTCCCACAGCGGCGCGCCCATGAGCGCCTCGGCCAACACCACCCCGGCGGAGTAGAGGTCGCTGCCGACCGTCGCCGGGCGGCCATGGACCTGTTCGGGGGCGACGTACCGGGCCTTGCCGCGGATGGAGCGGGGCCCGGTGTACTTGGGCGAGTCGGCGAGCTTGGCGATGCCGAAGTCGGTGACTTTGATCTCCCCGAAGAAGCCGAGCAGGATGTTTCCCGGGCTGACGTCGCGATGGACGAGCCCGAGGGCTTCTCCGCCACCACTCTTCAGACAGTGAGCGGAGTGCAAGCCGCGCAGCGCTTCACTGACGACGGTCAAGGCGACCCCGGGCGGGATGCCAGTGCGGTCCTTGGCCGCTCGCTGGATGACCTGGTGCAGGTTTCGACCCCGCACGAACTCCATCGCCAGGTACGGTCGACCGTCGATCTCCGGCATGTCGAACACCCGCACGATGTTCGGGTGCTCGAGTTGGGACATCAGATGCGCTTCCCGCATGAAGAGCGCATGGCTGATATTGTCGGCCGAGAGCTTCGACAAGAGACCCTTGAGGACGACCTGCCGGGAAAAGCCGCTCGGGGTCGTCAGGCGAGCCAGGAGAATCTCACCCATCCCGCCGCGGTGGATTTCGTTGAGGATTTCGTACCGGGAGCCGACCTTCGAGGTCGAGTCCGGGTCCGGACCGCGAGACCTGGCGGCTGACCAAGGGATCGCCTCAATCGACGCCGCACGCACGTCCAACTGCGTGTCGGTGGAGGGGGCGCGACGAAAGAAGCTGGGTCCGCGACCGGTCATCGATCGCAACGATAAGTAAACTGAATGCGGTCAGCCGGTCAAAGCGGCCCGCCGCGACCCTGGGCTGGCCAGACCGATGGCTTGGCGCGGTCTCAGGTGCCGGTCTGGCGTTGACCAAACCGAGACTCGAGGTACTCGATGATGTCGGTCGACTCGGGCAGCCAACGGTATGTGTCTCTTTCTTGGATGCGCAGCACGGGTACCGTTCGGCGACCGGTGGCGGCCGTGAGGTCGTGCAGGTGCTGGTCGTCGGCGAAGATGTCGAGGAGCTCCAGCTCGATGCCCAGGCGTTGGGCGGCGCGGCGCACTCGGTGGCAGAAGGGGCAAGTTTCGAAATGATAGAGGGCGAGTCCGGGAACGGTGCTCATGGTTACGTCTTAGAGCTCGAGATCGTTCCGTCCACACACTTTTGGCTTTCCGTGCCAAACAGGCTCAGGCGGCTTCGGCTTCCGCGTCGGCGAACTGCAGCTCGTGGAGTTTTCGGTACAAACCGTCCTGCTCGAGGAGTTCGGCGTGGCTGCCTTCCTCGACCACCTGACCTTCCGACAGAACCACGATGCGGTCGGCCCGGCGAATCGTCGACAGCCGGTGGGCGATGATCAAGGCCGTTCGTTCCTCTAGCAGCGCCTCCAGCCCTTGTTGAATGAGCGCCTCGGTCTCGGGGTCGACCGAGCTGGTGGCCTCGTCGAGAATCAGCACCTGGGGGTCGGCCGCGAGCGCCCGGGCGAAAGCGATCAGCTGTCGTTCACCGGCGCTCAGCTGCCCGCCTCGCTCGCCGACCCGGGTCGACCAGCCATCGGGATGGCGGTTGACGACCGCCGTGGCCTGCGTTCGCTCGGCCGCTTTCTCGAGGGCCTCCTGGCTCAGGTGAGGATGTCCGAACCGGATATTCTCTTCGATCGTGCCGTCGAACAGATACGGGTCTTGGAGGACCACCGCGATCCGACCGCGGAGGTCGTCGATGGTCATCTTTCGGATATCGACTCCGTCGTAGGTGATGACGCCCTCGTCGGGGTCGTAGAAGCGCGCCAGGAGCTTGACGATCGTCGATTTGCCGGCCCCGGTCGGACCCACGACGGCCACCTTTTCGCCTTGCCGCAGCGCGAAGTCGAGGCCGCTGAAGACCTTGGGCTGCTCGCCATAGCCAAACGTGACCTTCTCGAAGCGCACCGCGTCGGTGAGCGGGGGCGGGGAGACCGGTGCGTCGGGGTTCTGCACCGAAGGCGTTTGGTCGAGCAGATCGACGCACCGCTCGGCTGAGGCCATCGCCGATTGAAGCACCGTGTACTTCGTCGACAGCTCGTTGATCGGCATGAAGAAGCGCCGCAGATACTCGACGAATGCAACGAACAGGCCCACTTCGACGGCGCCGGAGTTGAACAGGGAGATGCCGAGGATCAGGATGGAAGCCGTGGCAACGGTGCTCAATCCTTCGACCACGGCATAGGTCATCGCGTCGTAGCGGATGCTCAGGAAGTTCGCGTCGCGGTAAGACGCATTGACATCACGAAACTCGGCCTGCATGTACCGCTCTTGTCGAAACGCTTGGATCAGCGTCATGCCCGAGATCGCCTCGTTCAAGAACGCGTTCATCTGGGACAACAGGGTACGGACTCGGCGAAAGGCGTCCCGAGCCCGACTCCGCATCGCCGACACGAACACCACCAGCAACGGCAGGACCGCGAACGCATAGAGGGTGAGCTTCCAGTCCAGCAGGAGCATCATGGTCACGATGCCCACGAGGGTCACGATGTCGCCGATGATCGAGATGGCGCCCATCGAAAACGTCTCCTGCAGCGACTCGACGTCATTGGTCACTCGGGTCATCAGTCGGCCGACCGGGTTCCGCTCGATGTACGATAGGTCGACCGCCTGCAGCCGACGGAACAGAGTGACGCGCAGGTCGCGGCACACCCGTTGCCCCAGGAGCTGGGTTAAGATCGTCTGCACGAACTTGGCGAAGAACTCGGCCACGATGGCGGCAACCGTGAGCACCACGATCCACTCGAACCCGACCATGTGGCGCTCAGCGAGCTGTTGCTCGATCGCGACTTGGCCCACCGCGGCGGCGCCGACGTTCCAGCTCATCGAGGCGGCAAGGGCCGACGACAAGCCGACGTCGATCGGTTGGGCGACCAGATACTGGTCGATGGCGACTTTGATCAGGTAAGGCTGCACGAGGCCGAAGAGGGCGACGACCGGGTACGAGAGCATCGACAGCCCAAACAGCAGCAGGTGCGGCCGGAAAAAGACCGCGAGTCGCCGCACGAGTCGACCGTCGTAGGCCTTGCCGAATGTGACCTCGTGGCTGATCGCGCGAATGCCGCGCTTTCGCCGGCGCTCGGCCGTCGAGGCCGGCGTTGCCGACGGGTTCGCGTTCGAGCCGCTCATCGGTCGTCTCCTACCGCCTGCCGAACGTCGTCGCCGGAGCTCGGCCGTTCGTCGCGGGAGTGTTCGACGGCGTCCCGCAGGCGCTGGCGTCGGTGCATTTGGGCGTACACGCCGTCGAGGGCGAGGAGCTCGGGCTCCGTTCCTTGTTCGATGAGCCGGCCTTCATCGAGCACCAAAATCCGGTCGGCTTTGGCGGCGCAGGCCAGCCGATGGGTGGCCATGACCAGCGTGCGGCCCTCGCCCCGCCGAGTGAGGGCCGCGATGATCTCGGTCTCGGTCTCGGTGTCGACCGCGGACAGTGTGTCGTCGAGCAGCACGACTTGGGGGTCGGGCAGAATGGCCCGAGCCAGGGTCGTCCGCTGGCGTTGCCCTCCCGACAGGGTCACCCCGCGCTCGCCGACGACCGTCTCCATGCCTTCGGGAAACGCGGCCACGTCGGTCTCGAAGTTAGCGGTTCCGAGCGCCTGTCGCACCACGTCATCCTCCGCTTCCGGCCGCCCGAATGCCACGTTCTCGTAGATGGTGCGGGAGAACAGAAAGGCGTCCTGCGGCGCATAGCCGATGATGCCGCGGGTGGTTTCGAGAGGTAGCTCCGTCACGTCCCGACCGTCGAGATAAAGGTGGCCGGGTTCGATCTCGAGGAGACGGGCGAGCGCCTTGAGGAGGGTGCTTTTGCCCGAGCCGGTGCGCCCGACCAGCACGACCAGCTCGCCGGGCTCGATGCGCGCGCTGACGCCCTGGAGGGCGGGCCGGCCCCCGTCGGTGTAGCTGAAGGTCAGGTTTTTGACCTCGAGCACGCCGGTGACGCTCGCGGGCTCCTCACCGACGCTCACCAGCGTCGGCGCAGCGCGAAAGATGTCGTTGATCCGGTCCATCGCCGCCATGCCCCGCTGCCACAACGAAATCATCCAGCCGAGCGCGATCGTCGGCCACGTGAGCGCGGCCAGATAACCGTTGAATTGAACGAACTGGCCGATCGTCATCTCGCCGGCGGCGATCCGGTAGCCACCGATCCACAGCACGACGACCCCGCCGATCGCGCCGGCCAGGCCCATCATCGGGAACATCGTGCCGCGCAGGCGCGCGAGCTTGATGTTGGACGCGAGATAGTCGTCGGCGAGGTCCACGAAGACGCCCTCTTCGGCTCGCTCGAGGGAATAGGCTCGCACCGTCATCACCCCTGACAGGTTCTCCTGCACCTTGGTCGACAGGATGCCGAGCTTGTCTTGGGCTTCCCGGCTGTAGGTGTAGATGTACTTCGCGAAGATCCGGCCCAGGCCGAGCAGAATGGGCAGCGGCAGAAGGGCCAGCAGGGTGAGCTGCCAGTCCATCAACAGAAGAAGCGGGATCGCGACCAAGTAAACCAGTGTCGTGTTGGTCACGTTGAGGATTCCGGGGCCGAGGACCAGCCGAATCTGGGTGAGGTCGGCGACCATGCGGCTCATGACCTGGCCGGGCGGCATGCGTTGGTAGAACGACGGGGCCAGGGTCTGCAAGTGCGCGAATACGTCGTTCCGGAGGTCGAATTCGACCCGGCGGCCGGCGTTGAAGATCAGGATGCGGGATAGGATGCGGACCAGCGCTCCGAACGCCGCCAAGCCCATCATGGCGAGGGCGGCCATCCAGACAGTCTGGATGTCTTGGGCCACCAGGGCGTCGGTGGCGACGCGCAGGAGCTGAGGCGCGGTGAGCGCAGCGGCCTGGGTCAAGCTCAGGAATACCACACCGAGAATGAATGCAGCCCGATAGCGGCTGAAGTACTCCCAAATTCGGCGTGGACGAGCCGTTCCCGGACCGGAGTCCGGCGGCGGAGATGTGGACGCCACGGTACCGGTGGGTTTAGGCACCGCGGACCGCTCTGGCAAGCGCTGTCAGCGGCGATGGCTCGCCGGGCGGTGACCGGGATGCCTCATCGTGGCCCGCGGCCAGCCGAGGACCGGCGAGAGCGCCGATTCACTTGGAGCGTGCTGTTGTCGCGCCGGAATCGGCCCGTCG
>CAZFIV010000197.1:0-6043 GCA_964519665.1 uncultured Myxococcales bacterium | reverse complement strand
TTCAGCTCGTGAGTGCGGAGGTGCCGCTGTCGTCTATGTTTGGATACGCGACCGATCTTCGGTCGCGCACCCAAGGACGGGCATCCTTCTCGATGAAGTTTGGATTCTACAACCCAGTTCCTTCGCACATTGCGGAGGAAGTGCTGGCCCGAGCGCAAGGCCGGCTATGACCGTGCGCAAGGTGTAGCCGGGACTGGAGTTGTCTCGAGTCTCGCATCGGGAAGGAACCCGGGGCGAGCGGCATTGACACTGAATGGAGTGGGCAACAGATGGCCAAGGATAAATTCGAGCGGACGAAACCTCACGTGAACGTGGGCACCATCGGTCACGTCGACCATGGCAAGACGACGCTGACCGCTGCGCTCACGGCAGTGACGCACGCCCAGGGTTGGACGAAGGAAGCGTTGACCTATGACCAGATCGCCAAGGCGTCTGAGTCGCAAGGTCGTCGCGATGCTTCTAAGATCATGACGATCGCGTCGTCGCACGTGGAGTATGAGACCGCTAACCGTCACTACGCGCATGTCGACTGCCCCGGGCACGCCGACTACGTGAAGAACATGATCACCGGCGCGGCGCAGATGGACGGCGCGATCCTGGTGGTCTCGTCGGTCGACGGTCCCATGCCCCTGACGAAGGAGCACATCCTCCTCGCTCGTCAGGTCGGCGTGCCGAAAATCGTCGTGTTCATGAACAAGGTAGACCTCGTCGATGATGAGGAGCTGCTCGACCTGGTCGAGCTCGAGGTTCGTGAGCTCCTGAGCAAGTACAAGTTCCCGGGCGACGACATCCCGGTGGTTCGCGGCAGCGCGCTGCCCGCGTACGCCTCGTCAGGTAAGGAAGGCGCGGAGTCGATCCTCGAGTTGCTCGAAGCACTCGATGACTACATTCCCACCCCCGACCGTGACGAAGAGAAGCCGTTCTTGATGCCGATCGAAGACGTCTTCTCGATCACGGGTCGAGGTACGGTGGTGACCGGCCGAATCCAGAAAGGCATCGTCAAGCACGGCGACAAGGTGGAAATCGTTGGCTTCAAGCCGACATCTGAGACCACCGTCACTGGTGTTGAGATGTTCCGCAAGCTGCTCGACAAGGGCATCGCTGGCGACAACGTCGGTTGCCTCCTGCGTGGTGTGGCCAAAGAAGAGGTGGAGCGCGGTCAGGTGCTCGCTCAGCCGAAGAGCATCACCCCGCACACGACCTTCAAGTGTCAGGTGTACATCCTGAACAAAGAAGAAGGCGGGCGCCACACCCCGTTCTTCAAGGGTTATCGTCCCCAGTTCTACTTCCGAACCACGGACGTGACCGGGTCCATCACTTTGCCGGAAGGCACCGAGATGGTCATGCCCGGCGACAATATTAATATGACGGTCGAGCTCATCAGCCCCGTCGCGATGACCAAGGGCATGAACTTCGCCATCCGGGAGGGCGGTCGAACCGTCGGCGCCGGCGTGGTGGAAGAGATCGAAAAGTAAGAAGGCCTCGAGCGGCGCGGACAGGGCCCGGATCGACCGGGCCCATCCGCGCCGCTGAGACGATGATGCCGAGTTGGAGTTAAGGGATGGCCAGCAAGTCGACCAAAATCCGTATCCGCCTGAAGGCGTATGACTACCGCCTGCTCGACCAGGCCGTGGCGGAGATCGTGGAAGGGGCCCGCCGAACGGGCGCCAAGGTGGCCGGGCCGATCCCGCTGCCGACCCGAATCAACCGGTACACCGTTTTGCGCGGTCCTCACGTAGACAAGAAGAGTCGTGAGCAGTTCGAGATTCGGACTCACAAGCGACTCGTCGACATTCAAGACCCCACGCCCCAGACCCTGGACGCGCTCATGAAGCTCGACCTGTCTGCAGGCGTGGATGTCGAGATCAAAACCAGCTGACGAACAGCCTAGGCTGAGCGGCGGGAGCCGCCCACCAAGCAGCGAGAGCGAGCGGGAAGACGAAGATGAAGTTCGACGTCGTCAACACGGAGAACACTAAGGTGGCCGACATCGAGCTAGACGACTCGGTGTTCGGGGCCGAAGTGCGGCAACACCTCTTCTGGGAGGTGGTGAAAATGCAGCTGGCAAACCGGCGCCGGGGTACGCACTCGACCAAGACGGTCAGCGAAGTGCGAGGCTCGGGCAAGAAGCCCTACAAACAGAAGGGCACCGGGCGGGCTCGGCATGGCAACAACCGCGCGATGAATATGCGGGGCGGGGGTATCGTCCACGGGCCGCGTCCGCGCGACTACAGCTACAAGCTGCCCCGGAAGATGGTCCGCGCCGCTCTTCGCAGCGCGCTGTCACTCAGAGCTTCGGAGTCCAAGCTCCACATCGTTCGGGACTGGGCCCCAGAATCACCCAGCACCAAGGGCGCCGTAGCGGTTCTCAAGAACTTCGATACGGCAAAAGCGCTGGTGGTCGGAACGAGCGACGAGCAGAATCTGAGCTTGTCGCTCCGTAATTTGCCGTCGTCCAAGTTCTTGCCGGCAGATGCGATCAACGTCTTCGACGTTCTCAAGCACGACGACCTCTTCATCACTGAAGGGGCGGTCGCGGTCATCAACGAGCGGTTTCAAACCGAGCTATCCCGCAGCGAGCGGGCACTCAAAGAGGCGGTGGTCTGATGCAAAGCGCATACGACATTCTCAAGAAGCCTCGAATCACCGAGAAGGGCTCGGCGATGGCGGAGTCGAGACCCGTGGTGGTCTTCGAGGTTCCGCTCGACGCCAACAAGATTCAAATCAAGAACGCGGTTCAGTCGATCTTCAACGTCGAGGTCGACCAAATCCGAACGATGATCGTCCGCGGCAAGATGAAACGCCGGGGTCGACACATCGGGAAGCGTTCGAACTGGAAGAAAGCCATCGTCACCCTCGCCGAAGGTCAGGAGATCGACTTCTTCGGCGCGACGGGCGCCTGATCGAGGAGGAAGAAGAACTATGGGCATTCGAAACTACCGGCCTACTTCACCCTCTCGTCGGCATATGACCGGCTCGGACTTTTCCGAGGTTACGAAGGCGAAGCCGGAAAAGAAGCTGCTCAAGAAGCAGAGTCGTACGGGTGGTCGTGGGACCCGTGGCAACATCACCTGTCGCCACAAAGGCGGTGGTCATCGTCAGCGGTACCGGTTGATCGACTGGAAGCGCACGAAATTCGATGTTCCCGCCAAGGTGGCGGCCATCGAGTACGACCCCAACCGGAGCGCCCGCATCGCGCTGTTGACCTACGCCGACGGCGAAAAGGCTTATATCCTGGCGCCGGGTGCACTCAAGGTCGGCGACACCGTCATGTCGTCGAACGGTCCGATCGACCCGCTTCCGGGTAACGCGATGCGTTTGCGCGACATGCCCCTGGGAACGTTGGTTCACAATATCGAATTGAAGCCGGGCAAGGGTGGTCAGCTGGTTCGTTCGGCCGGCGGGTCGGCGCAGCTGATGGCGAAGGAAGGCAAATACGCCACGCTTCGTCTGCCGTCGTCGGAAATGCGGCGGATCCTTCTGACCTGCATGGCTTCGGTCGGTCAGCTCGGCAACGAGCAGCACGAAAACGTAGTGCTCGGAAAGGCGGGGCGGTCTCGTTGGCTGGGTATCCGACCCGCCGTTCGCGGGGCGGCGATGAATCCGGTCGACCACAACAACGGTGGTGGTGAAGGCCGGGCGAAAGGCGGTAAGCCGCCGCGAACCCCGTGGGGCAAGATGGCACGGGGTCTTCGAACCCGTCGCAACAAGACCACCGATAAGTTCATCGTCACGCCGCGTAAGCGGGGCAAGCAATCGGGTAGGAGCTAACAGCTATGGCGCGGTCACTGAAGAAAGGGCCCTTCGTCGACCACCACCTCATGGACAAGGTCGACAAGATGAACGTCGGGGGCAAGAAGTCGGTCATCAAGACCTGGTCACGCCGGTCTATGATCACGCCTGACTTCATCGGGCACACCTTTGCCGTCCACAACGGGAAGAAGTTCATTCCCGTATATGTGTCGGAGCAGATGGTGGGCCACAAGCTGGGCGAGTTCGCGCCGACGCGCACGTTCCACGGGCACGCGGCCGACAAGAAGAAGCAGAAAGGCAGGCGGTGATGATCGCGACGGCCAAGCTGCGCCACCTTCGTGTATCGCCCAGCAAGGTCCGGCTCGTGGCCGACCTTATCCGGGGCAAACACGTCGAAGAGGCGCTGAATATTCTGCAATTCACGAACAAGGTCTCTTCGCGACCTCTGGCCAAGCTCTTGAAGTCGGCCGTCGCGAATGCCGACCAGAAAGACGGTGTCGACATCGACACCCTGTACATCAAGGACCTTCGGGTCGACGGTGGTCCGACGATCAAGCGGTTTCGGCCGCGGGCCATGGGCCGCGCAACCCCGATTCTGAAGCGCACGTCGCACATCAGCATCGGGCTCGACCAGGCGGACTGAGGAGCATAAGTCATGGGACAAAAAACCAATCCCATTGGGTTCCGTCTGGGCATCACGCGTACGTGGGACTCGAAGTGGTTCGAAGAGAAGAACTACGCTAACTGGCTGCATGAAGACCTACGTCTTCGCAACCAGGTCAAGAAGCGGCATTACAGCGCCGGTATCTCTCGAGTCGAGATCGAGCGGGCCGCCGAAAAGGTGAAGGTCAATATCTACACCGCTCGGCCGGGCATCGTGATCGGCAAGAAAGGCGCGGGCATCGAGCAGCTCAAGAAGGAGCTGCAGCGCCTGACCGAGAAGGAAGTGCTGATCAACATCCAAGAGATCCGCAAAGCAGAGATCGATGCCCAGCTGGTGGCCGAGAACATCGCGACCCAGCTCGAGCGTCGTATCGCGTTTCGCCGAGCCATGAAGAAGGCGGTCACCATTGCGATGAAGTTCGGCGCGAAAGGCATTCGCGTCGCGTCTTCGGGGCGTCTCGGCGGGGCAGAAATGTCTCGGTACGAGTGGTATCGCGACGGTCGGGTTCCGCTGCACACCCTTCGAGCCGACGTCGAGTACGGATTCGCGATGGCGAAGACGAAACAAGGCATCATCGGCGTCAAGGCTTGGGTGTTCAAAGGCGAAGTCTTGCCCGGCGGCCAACAGCAACAGCAGCGCGAGCAGCGCCGCGTACCTCGACCACCTCCGCGTCGGGAGGCGAACTCCTGACCGACCACGTCCGGTGACGATCGCGAGATCCTCAGCGGCCGGTGAATCAAGGATTTGAACCATGCTTCAGCCCTCACGACAGAAACACCGAAAGCAGCAGAAGGGTCGCCGCCGTGGTCTGGCCCAGCGTGGCAGCACCATCGCGTTCGGAACGGTGGCCTTGCAGACGCTCGAGGATGGCTGGATTACTGCCCGGCAGATCGAGGCGGCCCGAATTGCGATGACCCGCCACATCAAACGTGGTGGTCGGGTGTGGATTCGACTGTTTCCCGACAAGCCGATTACCAAAAAGCCGCTCGAGACTCGAATGGGTAAAGGTAAGGCGTCCCCAGATCACTTTGTCGCCGTCGTGCGTCCGGGGCGAATTCTCTACGAGATAGACGGTGTCGACCCGGCGATCGCCAAAGAAGCGTGTCGGCTGGCCGGCCACAAGCTCCCGGTGAAGACCAAGATCATCACCCGCGAGGACTTCCTGTATGTCCAGTGACGTGATGACTGCACGTGACCTGCGCGATCGGACCGACGACGAGCTGGTGACGTTCCTCCAAGAGAAGAGCGAGGAGCTCTTCAAGCTCCGCTTCCAACACTACACGGGGCAGCTGGAGAACACGGCTCGCCTGAAAGTCGTCAAGCGCGAGCTAGCCCGGGCGCGCACCATCATCACCGAGCGAAAGCTTGGGATCGAGATTCCGGAGCCGAAGGACATCGGCGTGGGGGACGAGGCCGACGAAGACACGACCCTCGCTGCGGCGGGTGCCGTAGCGGCGGCCGGAGTCGCGGCGGCGGCGGCGACCGACGTTGAGGCGTCCGACGACGAGGAAGCGACGGCGGTCGCCGGCATCGAAGAAGAAGACGACGAGAACGAGGACGACGACGACGACTCGGCCGACGACGAGTACGTCGACGCCGACGCCTCGGACGATGACGACGAGGACG
>CAZFIV010000196.1:0-6199 GCA_964519665.1 uncultured Myxococcales bacterium | reverse complement strand
CGACTCGACGGGGTCGTAGTTCAGTTGGTTAGAATGCCGGCCTGTCACGCCGGAGGTCGCGAGTTCGAGTCTCGTCGGCCCCGTCACTTCTCTTCATCGACGTGCTTCCCGGCGTTATGTCCGATGCATGCGCACAACAGCGCGAGGGCCGGAAACGAATACCGAACGACCGGCGTCGTCACGAGATGGACACCGGATGTATAGATCACCACGGCCTCGACGAACAAAATGAGAATGCGCGCCTCCTCGGGGAGGCGCCCAGCCTTATGAGCGTCCCGCTGAGCGCACCGAAGTCGAAACCACCCCCGGACCGCCCACGCGAGCCAGAAGGCTTGCATTAACGTTAGAGCCAGTCCTTTGACCGTCGGCGGCACTTCCCAGGGGAAGCGTAGCCACACCCGGGGAATCGTCAGGAGCGCGTTTCGGGCAAAATGGGCCGGGTCTTCGGCAACCAGCCTCGCCGTCAGTCGAGCGAGAGCGCGGTTCTTTTCGACCTCGGGCAATCCTTTGATGCCCTTCAAGAGCGCTTCTCGCCGAGACCGCTCTTCGGCGCTCGCACCTTCCGGACCGTACTCGGCGGCCTGAAAGTCCCACGGGTCGCCAAGGGTTCCGAACCCATAAACGCCGTTGAAGAAAGACTGCCCGAAGTTCGTGGCCCCGAAGACGAACGTCCCCATCACTCGTTGATTGCGTATCGGCCACGGGGCGTAGGCCACCGCAAAGACGACGACCGCGATGGAGGTCGTCGCCAACGCGCGAACGCGCCCGCCCGGTGACCGGACCACGCGATACAGCAGCCAGCACGGCAAGAAGAACAGGAAAGTCGGCTTGACGTAGGTCAACATCACCCACGCGAGCCCGAGCAAGGCGCTCCTCACCCATGGTCGGGTCGTCGGGGTCGATATGACGACCGCCGCCGCGAGCAAGAGGGTCACGCTGAGGGTCTCCGTAATGACCCGGTGCACGTAGATGAGCGCGTAAGGATAGAGCGCCCACGCCCCCCCCGCCACCATCGCGATCGCCGGGCGCCGTCGTCCGCCGGGAAGGAGTCGCAGAGCGAGCACTCCCACCAGCATGGTGTTGACCCCGCCCAGCAGGGCCTGGCTCACCACCACCGCTTCCGGCCGATCGACAGCCAGGCGAACGACGGCGACAAACGTCGGGTAGCCCGGCAACCTCATGGCGCTGGGCGACCCATTGAGACTCAGCGTGCCGTTCTCGAGAAGGGACGTCGCCAGCTTCCAGTACCCGACCGCATCATTGTTCAGCCGCACCGGGATGATGAGGGTCGCCAACCGGGCCACCAACGCCACGAGCGCGACCCCCCACAGGCCCCGAGGCAAGCGGTTGATAGGCTGGCATGAAGAGGCGTCGAGTTCTTCGGTCCTCATCCGTAGGCCCTGGCTTCCTGTCTGACCAGCCGTCGGATATGGCCGTACAACCCGGGAACGCCGCTCACCGACGGAAGGGACGACGAAAGGCGAAGGCGCACCGCGTCAATCGCCGCCTGGGCGCCGTCCGGATTCGGCTGGCGCATCCGCGTCGAAAGCTCCCGGCGCGCGAACATCTCGAGCCCCTGCCACGCGTGGGATAGATGACGACGAGCGCGGTGCACCGCCATCCAATATCGGGTGAGACATCGTTCGGCCTCCGAACGATCGCCCCGCGCGAGCGCTTCGTCTCGCGCCGTCGCCCAGCGTTCGGCGTGCCCGGACGCTTCGATCAGTCGTGAATAGTGCATCTCCAAGGCCGACGGCGACACCGGAGTATCGTGGACCGACCGTTTCGCCTCGTAAAGCTCCGAAGCGCGGCCTCGGTGCCCTATCCGGTAGACCCCGGATCCGTCATGATGATCGACATGCCCGAGCTCAGACAGAACATGGTCACCAAGGATTGGGTCATCATCGCCACCGAGCGGGCCAGACGGCCGGAGGCCTTTCGGGTGGATCAGAAACCGACCCCCGACCGGGAACCCCCGTTCGACCCTAACTGTCCGTTCTGTCCGGGCAACGAGTTTATGTCGGAAGAGGTCATGAGGGACCACGCCGAATCGGGCGACGGATGGCTCCTGAGGGTGGTCAACAACAAGTTCCCGGCTCTCACCCCCGAGGGCGAGCGGGAGCGCGTGTTCGACGGCATCCATCGAAGCCTGAGCGGAATCGGCTACCACGAAGTGCTCATCGAGACGCCGGTCCACAACTCCTGCCCCGCATTGGAGACCGAAGCGGAGGTCATCCGCACGATGTTCGCGTTTCAGCGCCGGGGTCAGGCGCTGAAGACCGACGAACGGATCGAGCACCTCATATATTTCAAGAACCACGGCGTCAAAGCGGGCAGCTCCCTTCCGCATCCCCACGCGCAGCTGGTGGCGCTGCCGGTCGTCCCGCACACGATCCGGTCCCGAAACGACGAAGCTCGCCGTCACTTCGATGACTACGGCACTTGCGTCATGTGCGAGATGCTCGCCGGCGAGCTCGCCGCGGGCGACCGGATCGTCTTCGAAAGCGAGCACTTCGTGGCCCTCATTCCGTACGCCGCGTACTCGCCGTTCCACATTTGGGTCGTGCCTCGAGCCCACCGCAGCAGCTTCCTGACCGTTCCCGAAGAGGCGGTCGAAGACCTCGGCCGGATTATGCGAAAGGTGTTGCGAAAGCTCTACTTCGGCCTCGGCGACCCCGACTACAACTATGTCATCCGCACGTCACCCCTGCTCGACGAGCTGTCGCCGCACCAGCACTGGTACGTGGCGGTGGTGCCTCGAGTATCGCAATCGGCGGGATTCGAGCTCGGAAGTGGGATGTTCATCAACAGCGCTCTACCCGAGACCAGCGCCGAGTTCCTCCGCAACGTATCCTGCGAAGACGACAGCGCGCCGCCTTTGTCGATGTGAGCCCGCGGCGGGCGAAGTCGCCCCGAGGTCGGCCGCTCGTAGATCCCCGGCGAAGATGGTACGATCGTGATGCGTCATGAGCCGTCGGTTACGCTCGCGATGGTCACCCGGTGGCGGGCTGATCGGGTCGAACAGAACAACGCGGACGAGGGGTACGCCGACCTCGTCACGGGCCGATGCGACGAAGACACCACGGAGGCCGAAGGGTCTCCCGGCCGAGGCTCCCTTCGAAACGGCCTGAATCTTCCGGACCGAAACACCGGCTACACCCACTTTCACCTTCGACTTAGGAACTAAAGGCCTTCCGCATGATTCCTCGTACCTTGTTGTTTTCCGCTCTCCTCGCCGTGAGCGCGTTCGCCCCGAGCGGCGCGTACGCGCGGGTGCTCGCTGCGCGCATCGACCCCGATAATCTGCAGCGGGTCCTCGTCGTTCGAGGCGCTGCCGATACCCCAACCGAATTCGGGGTGTACGACGGTCCGGTGGTCGAAGTGGCGCCCTCGCCCAGCGGCGCCGTGGTGGGGGTGCTCGCGGTGCTCCCTCCTACCGACCGGCGCTCCGGACGGCTGTTCCGGCTGTACCTGAGCGATTCGACCGGAACGACGTTCCGCATGATCGATCATGTCCAGAAGTTCGAGTTCTCCCCCGACGACCGGTTCGTCGCGGTCATCCGCGGCAACGGGTACGAGGGCGGTCCCGGTTTCTTCCCCGAAAGCACCGAGATCTTCGGCCTCGCCGAGCCCGATATCGGCCCGGTCGAGGGCCTCCAAAAAGCGACCGACGTGCGCTGGTCGACCTTCAAAGACGATGGATTGGTCCTGCTCGCCCGGGTTTACGAGGGGCAACGGTCGATTGTGGAGTACGTGATCAATACGGGCGTCGTCGTGCCCACCGACTTCCGCGGTCTGAACTTCTCCCCCGATGGCCGCTTCTACTACCTGACCCCCGCCGAGTCCTTGCGGGCCGACCTCTGCGAAGCAGGCCAAGCGCGCGACTCCTGCGTCCGGGTCTATCGACGGTCGGAGCTGGAGGCCCTCGCGCTCGACCTCCCTCCGGCGATGCGTCGAACCCTCGGGTGGGCCGACAACCGCCGAATCATCTTGGCCAACGAGCGCAATCACGACTGTCAGCTGTTCGACGTACAATCGAAGCGGTCGAGCGAGGCATTCGCGTCGGTCGATTGGCGCTGGAACACCGTGCCCGGCGTGGTCATGCGGCGCCCCTCGGCCGATGCGAACTTCCGTAAGCTCGGAAAGCCCCAGCTCCGCACCCTCGCGCAATGACCAGCGGCAGGGCGCCTACGGGCATTCGCGGCGGGCTCAGGAGCCCTTCGGATCAGGTTACCGGTCCTACGATCGTGCCTCGGGCCGAGGTCCCCGCCCATAGCAGTTCGTTGCGCGAGCGCCCCAAGCCATCGCATCCATCGCGAAGAGCGAAGGTCAGCCCGACCTCGGCGTAGACCTCGTGCGCAAGCGTCAGGGTCACGAGCCGCTCTTCACCGGGTTGAATACCGGGCCCCTCGAAGGTCACCCGTCCCGGAATGCACGCCGTGCCGATAAACACGGCCGGCTGATATCCGGAGAAAACAGGGGTGTGCCGGCCACCCTGCGACTCGACCAAGAAATCGAGCCGGGCAGTAAACTGACGACCCACCCACCCCACTGTCGGCGGCACGAGGGCGTGCCCCACCCGGATACCTTCCGCGCCTGGTCCGCCGATGGCGAGACCCAAGTTGGCCCCTTCTCCGGCCGCCATGACCGGGACTCGGTTGTGTTCCATGCTGACGACGTCGACGGAAGAACGGAGGCCGATCCCCACCCGGTCGACGACAGACCCGACCGACAGGGTCCCCCGGAGCAGACGCCCCGCCACGAGCCGGTGCGGCCCGACCCGCCGGTTGAACACCCGGTCGACCAGGAACACCGGCTCCCTTCCGTACGACGACATCGCCGGAAGCTCCCCGCCATCGAACACGTCGAGCAACGCTTCGATGCTGCTTCGCCAGGCGGGCGCTCTCCACTCGGAGGCGGCGCCGCGCACGACCGGCACGTCGTCGGCTTCGTACCCGAACTCTTCGAGCAATTCGCGCACTTCCAGCTCGGCCACGTCGAGTTGTTCGAAGTCGGTCACCAGGTCACACTTGTTGATAAAGACCACCACCGCGCTCACGCCGCCCTGCCGGGCGAGATAGAGGTGCTCCCGAGTTTGCGCTTCGACCCCCTCCTCGGCCGAGACCACCAATAGCGCAACGTCGAACAGCGGGGCTGCTCGAGCGACCTGTCGAATCATCCGCCGGCGCCCCGGGACGTCGACGTGGACAATTCGCGTTGACGGTGCCTCGTAATACCCAATGCCGAAGCAGATGGTCCCGCGCGGGTAGTACGCCCGCGGATGGCCTGCGGGCAGCGTCCCCGCTTTGGGGAGCCGGTCCAGCCCGGCCACGGTATAGGCCCCCAGCTGCCCGTCCGGGGACGCCACGTGGGTCAGCGCCTCGAGCAGGGTCGTTTTGCCATGAGCGTGGTGCCCGAGCGCACCGACGGCCAGCGTCGCTTTGTGGGAAGAGGTTGCTACCATCTGTCGCCCTGGAAGCGGCGACGCTAACATGCTTCTTTAGTGAACGAGATGAGTCTCAACATCGCCCAGGTCGTACCTCGAACCGAAGCCGAGGGCCCCGGCGTCCGATACGCCATCTGGGCCCAGGGCTGCCCGCTGCGGTGCCCGGGCTGCTGCAACCCCGAGATGTTGCCTTTCGTGCCCAAGGAGCGCTGGTCGGTCTCCGACCTGGTACAGAGCGCGGTGGCCGCGAATGTCGAAGGCGTCAGCTTTCTCGGGGGCGAACCCTTTGGCCAGGCCGAAGGCTTCGCGGCGGTGGCCGAAGGGGTGCGCGAGGGCGGACTGACCGTCATGGTATTTTCCGGCTTCACGCTGTCGGCGCTTCACGCGCGCGCGGGCCGCGACAAGAGCGCCCGCCGCCTCTTGGCGGCGACCGATCTTTTGGTCGATGGACCGTACGTCGAATCCCAACACACCACCGACCGCCGATGGATAGGCTCGCGCAACCAGGGCCTGCGGTTTTTGACGGACCGCTATGCCCCGGACGACCCTCGATTCAGCGCCCCCAACCACCTCGAGATCCGGATGGTCGACGGCCGCATCGAGCTCAACGGATGGCCCGTCTGGGGCCCCGATACCCGGTTGCCGTAATCCAGCCGCCCGGCAGCCACTAGAGCGCCGATTCACTTGGATCGCACTACTGTCGCTGGTTCTCACCCCGTCTGCTCGCCGCGCCGCCTTCGGCTTTCGTCGGTT
>CAZFIV010000195.1:0-6253 GCA_964519665.1 uncultured Myxococcales bacterium | reverse complement strand
GTGCGATCCAAGTGAATCGGCGCTCTAGAGCGCCGATTCACTTGGAGCGTGCTGTTGTCGCGCCGCAATCGGCCCGTCGGGTCGTCGCGTGAGGAGGGCGCGTATCGGGAATACGCAACCGACGAAAGCCGAAGGCGGCGCGGCGAGCAGACGGGGTGAGAACCAGCGACAATAGTGCGATCCAAGTGAATCGGCGCTCTAGACACGCTCTTTCACCGCACGGATATCGCCCGGCGAGTTGGGTGCCATCCGATCATTGTGAACCTGGTCGCCGAATCGGCGCTCATGTCATGCCCTCAGGACTTCGGCGCAACCTGCCGCCTTGAAAGCCGGAATCAAGCCCGCTTTGGCATCTGCGGGCAGCGCATCGGCTTGGGCCCTCAGCGCCATCCAGCATTTTGCCTGATAGCTGAAGGTTGCTTGCGTCCAGGAGCGGCCATCGATCTCGGCTGTCCACTCCTTTTCGCCTGCCGCGGCCGCTCGGCCGTTGGCGATCAGGAAAGGCACGTAGACCCGGCCGATTTCTTCGAGCAACGGCATAGCATGCTCCAGGGCTGCTTCGATGCCCAGCCAGTCGTCCTCGGTCGGTTCGAGGCCCGACAGATCTTCCATTCGGTCGACCCACGCTCGAACTCTCGGGGCGGCCGCGGCGGTCAGGGCGGTCGGCGTCGGATCGACGGCCGTCAGCTGCGTCAGTTGTCCGTACAGACCGAAGTCCGCGGACGCTGGCCGGCGGCCGAGGACAAAACCGTACCGCGCGATCGCCTCGTCGAGGATCGTCAACAAGCGGCGGTAGCTCGCTTCGATCGTCGGGCCGGTGGTCTCGCTCGAACCCACCACGGATAGACGATTTATCTGTCGGTCGCTGAACATCTTGGCCATCCGCCGAGCATCGTCGGTCGCCAGCGTCGGCATCGTCCAGAAGACGATCAGGTTTCCCACCAGCGCGACGTCTTCCGCGCCGGTCCAGCGGTAGTGAAACATACACTTGGTGAGCCACTCGTCCGCAAAGTCTTCGATCAACGCGTTTAGGAAGGCCAGCCCGGGTGCCGCAGGGACGACCGATCGCTTTGACCACATCGATTCAAGGCGACGAATGATGGGCGTTGAATCGATGGCCACTTCGGGTCCTTCATCGGTCGGGAAGTACACGGTGGGCAACAACGGTACCTTGGGCGCCGGATATCCGGACGGCGGATTTTGGGCCTGGCCCCAGCGAATTCGGTACGGAATCCCGCGGTACCGTAGCAACGCCAGCATCTTGCGAGAATATGGAGAGCCGGCGATGCCGATGAGCTCGAGGGGTCGATCCAAGGATAAGCGAGTCACCAGGAGAATCTACCACGCTTCCCCTCGACTCACGATCGCCGGTTCTCGCAAGCTACGTTTCGCTCGAATCCCAAGACTTCATCCATAGTCCGTGGGTATCGCCAGGTGACCGCACGAGCGGGCTCGGCTGGTCGGTCGAAGGAACGGCCAGACGACCGTTGGCCACGCCAACCACTTTGGCCTGCGTTCGTTTGACGGCGTAAAGGTCTTTGACCGGCCGATTCATTTGAGCAGGGTCGGTCCATAAGCTTCATTTGCGCTGCATAATGCGACCCACTTGGCCCACCTTGCGTGCTGAGAGCATATTCGATTTTTCTTCGGTGAATGACGCAGCACGTCGGCGATCGGTGTGCAGTGCAGCAAGGGAACTCGTCGACGTTTCTCACTTCGAGCTTACGACGACTACGCTATCGAAACGAACGCCGTCGCGTCGCTCGCCAACGAAGGACGGAGTTCGTGAAGCTGCGCGTTATGCGGTCTTCCCGGACATCCATGGGCAATAGACCTCAACGCGTATTCGTTCTAAGCGCGATTGTTCGCGCAACTTCTATGGACTCCGTCCTATCGCTTACGGATACTCGGTCTGTTGGCCACTCCCTTCGGGAGTAGAGCCCCAACTCAAGGAGGACAATATCCATGAATCGCTCGCTTTTGTTGGCGATGCCCATCGCGCTCGCGCTGGTCGCGAACACGACCGTGGCGTACGCCGAAGGTTCTGCCGTCCGGCCGAAGAAAGGCCTCAAACCCCGCGCGGAGCGCCAGCTGCGCCAGGCCGGAGTCGACAAGTACCTCAGCGCGTTCAAGCCGACCTCGTCGACGCCGTTCGCGGATGACTGGGTCAAGCACACTTTCGACACCGACGACGGTAACGGTCCGATCTGTATCGCGGGCACTGAGTACTCGGTGTTTACGAAGGCCGGTGATCCGAAGAAGGTGATCATCTTTCTGCAGGGCGGCGGTGCGTGCTGGGAGAACTTCCCACAGTGCAACGTGTTCGCCGAGCAGCAGTTTCCCGGACCGCAGGCTGACCTGCCCGGGATCTTCGCCAAGACTTCGCCCGACGGCTCGATCAAGAACCCCCTTGGAGACTGGTCGGTGGTCTACCTACCGTACTGCGATGGGTCGGTCTTCGGCGGCGATAACGATGTGCCTAACGACCCCGACTTCGGCGTCCGGCGCCACCGCGGCCTTCGCAACCTGAGCGCGGGCGTGGACGTCGCCCGCGATACATTCCCTAAAGCTAAAACGGTCCTGGTGACCGGATCCAGCGCCGGGGGCGTCGGCGCGACGGCGTTCGCGCCGTTCATGGCCCGGTTCGTGTACGGAAACGACATCGACCTGTACGTGCTCAACGACGCGGGCCCGATCGCCTTGAACCCCACCGGCGCCCCGGCCGCCGCACAGGCGCGGGTCAACGACTGGCAGTTCGACCAGTTCTTCCCTCGAAGCTGCCTTCGCCAGGGCTTGTGCGACCCACTCGGGCAGCAAACGGGCATCGTCGAGTGGCGCCTCAAGAACGACCGCACCATCCGGGAGGCCTTCTACGAGACCGACGGCGACCTCACCAACCTGGGCTTCGCCACCTCGAATCTCCCCGGTTCCCCGCCCATCGTTCCGCTTAGCCAAGAACAATATCGGGCCATCCTCGACGAGGAGCACGGTCGAATCCAAGACCGCTTCCCGAGGCGCTACCGACGCTACATCGTCAGCGGTGCCAACCCTCTCTGCTTCGGCCTCGTCGCGTACTCGCATACGGCCCTGCAGGGCGGGAACCTGTCGTCGTTCGGGTGCGTCGGCTTCGACCTGTACTACGACCTGACCGCGGGCGGCGTCCCCTTTTACGAGTGGGCCAACGACTTCGTCGAAAGCGCCAACGTCGCCCGCTGCAAGCCGCGTCGAAGCAAGTTCTGTCGTCAAGAGCGCCGCAACAGCAGCTGGTTGGACGTGGTCGAACCCTTCGCACCGGCGCCACCGATTCCGTTCCCCTAGAGCGCACGTAGCCTCTGCGTAATCAGAGTGCGAGCCCAGCTTCGGGCTCGTCCCGCTCGGTTCCCGAAAGCAAACATCGGATAGGCCACTCGCGCAGCCCATCCGCGTTGTCCTCACGCGACGCCGCGATGCGTGTTAGCCTCTTTTCATGACTTCCTCGGCCACGCTCAGTCCCACCGAGGCCTGGTGGCTCGGTCAGCCCTTGCCGGTCACGCACGTCGATTGGTCCCACTGGTACCTGCTCGACGACGAGGAAGATATGGGCGAGAGCGGCGAACACTTTCAGATCGTCCAGATGGTGCTGTCGATCCTCGGCCCCATGGTTCGCCACCGAGGCCTGCAGGTCGCGTCGAACCAGTATATTGCGTGGCTCGAGCATCACCCGCTGGTGCGGGTCTCACCCGATGTGTACGTCGTCCGGAACCCGTGGCCAATCTTGCCGGAGAGCTGGCAGACCTGGCGCGACGACCACCCACCGCCGATGCTCGCCATCGAAATCGTAAGCCCTCAGACATGGACCAAGGATTACCGAGACAATCCTCCGAAGTATGACCAGCTGGGCATCGAGGAGCTCCTCATTTTCGATCCAGCGATTCACACGCAACGGGATCGCACCGACCATCGCGCACCGCTTCATTTGTGGCGCCGGCAGTTCAATGGAAATCTAGAGTGCGTCGCGGTCGACGATCAGAGCGCCTTTCTGGCCACGCTCAACGCGTACGCCCAGGTCGTTGATGGTTGGTTGAGATTTTCGACGGATGCCGAAGGCCAGCATCTCTATCCAACCACCGAGGAAGAAGCGGAAGCGGCGAAGGTCACCGCAGCCGAGGAACGAGCGCGTGCCGAATCCGAACGCGCTCGCGCCGAATCCGAACACGCGCGCGCCGAATCCGAACGCGCGCGCGCTGAATGCGAACACGCGCGCGCTGAATCGGAAAGGGCGAGGGCGGACCGACTGGAAGCCCTGTTGCGGGCCGCAAATGTCGATCACGAACGCGACGGATAAGCGCGTCAGCGCGCATCGTTTTCTCCACCTCCGTCGGGCCGCCACCATCGAAGGACGACGCGAGGCTCGCCTTCACCGAAGTACTCAGGATATTCTTCCGTTTCGCTGAAGCCTGCATTGCCCATGAGGGCTCGAGCGGCCGCGTTATCAGGGTGGGTCGTGGCCGACACGCGTTGCACCCCCAACGCGCTGAGGCCCTCCAAGACTCGCCGCAGCAGCCGCCCCGCGAGACCATAGGTGCGGTAATCGGGGGCCACGGCAATGCTGACCAGCCATCCTTCATCCCGAGGCGCCGCATTGATGCCGGCGATCGTGCACCCCACGATCTTCTCTTCAATGATCGCGACGAACGTCGTTCGAGCGAAGAGGTCGTAGTACTGCCGGAGCACCAGCCGAGGCAGCGCTCCGCACCCGAAGCACTCGCGTTCCAGCCCCTCGACGCGGTCGAGGTCACCCAGCTCGATCTGGCGAATCTCCAATCTACTCACGGGCGCGCCTGGCCTTGACCTCTACGCCGAACGTCGCCATTTCGCCAACACCGGCTGAGTTCGCTGCCAGCCCGCCCTCCAAGCCGTCATCATAGCAACAGTGTTTGCTGGTGCTCCGTGAAGGGGCGCTTCGAGCCTTGCGCGCGCCCTCCGGATGGCTGAAAAGCGCGGTTATGCGTTCCGCCGTCACTGCTACCGTACTTGCGGCCATCACGCTCACTGCGACGTCGGCATTCGCCGACGCCAAGAAAGACCGAGGCGACTACATCCGTAAGAACTACGCCAAGTTCGAATACCGCGTGACGATGCGAGACGGAGTTCGGTTGTTCACGTCGGTCTACGTGCCCAACGACCGCAGCCAGCGTTACCCGATCCTGATGCACCGAACCCCATACAGCTGTTCTCCCTACGGCCTCGATCGCTATCGACGCCGCCTGGGGCCGACGAAGACCTTCGAAAAAGACAAGTTCATCTTCGTCTGCCAAGATGTTCGGGGTCGGTTCATGTCCGAGGGCGAATTCGTCAACATGCGCCCCCACATCGACAGCAAGACGGGAACGCAGACCGACGAGAGCAGCGACACCTACGACACCATTTCTTGGCTGTTGAAGAACATCCCCAACCACAATGGGCGGGTCGGACAATGGGGCATTTCGTACCCCGGCTTCTATACTTCGGCTGGCGCCATCGATTCACACCCCGCGCTCAAGGCCATCTCGCCCCAGGCCCCGATCGCCGACTGGTTTTGGGACGACATGCACCACCATGGCGCGTTCATCTTTCCGCTCACCTTCAACTTCTTCTCGAGATTCGGCGTCGCCCGCGACGGCCCAACCACCAAATGGCCCGACCGCTTCGAGCACGGCACGCCCGACGGCTACCAGTTCTTTCTGGACATCGGACCCCTGCGCAACGTCAACGAGCGATACTTCAAGGGCGAAATCGACTTTTGGAATAAAGCCGCCGTTCATCCGAACTACGACGGGTTCTGGCAACGGCGGAACCTGCTTCCGCATTTGAAGAACATCCGAGCGGCCGTACTCGTGGTGGGCGGGTGGTTCGACACCGAAGATCTCTACGGCCCCCTCCAAACCTACGCCGCCATCGAGAGATACAATCCGAAGACGCGGAACGCCCTCGTCATGGGCCCTTGGTCGCACGGCCAGTGGACGCGGCCCGCCGATCGTCTCGGTTCCGCCCAATGGGGCTTCGACACCGCCGAGTATTACAATCAAAATATCGTATTCCCGTTCTTCAAATACCACCTGAAGGGTGGCCAGAAGCCCCATCTTGCCGAGGCCACGGTCTTCGAGACCGGTGCCAACCGGTGGCGTGAGTTCTCCGAGTGGCCTCCACGCCGACTGAAACCGATCGAGCTGTTCCTCGGCCGCGGAGGCCAACTCGGGCTCGATGCCCCCTCGACGGCCAAAGAAACCGCGAA
>CAZFIV010000194.1:0-6693 GCA_964519665.1 uncultured Myxococcales bacterium | reverse complement strand
ACGAATGGTGGATAAGCGTCGGGAAGGACGGCCACACCCCGCACACCCTCCACACAGAGCCCATATAAACCCTTAGGCCAAATAGGAGGTCCCGCGGAGGTCCCGCCGTCAATCTGTCTTGCTGTGGGGAGGTCGAAATCCTGATTGATTTCGGTACTCCCCACTTGCGACCTTGTTGCCAACACAGTAGCCCAGAGCCCCCGCCAAGGCATGGAAACCATGCGATCCCGCGGGGTTGGGTGCGGCGAGCGTGAACAGGTGGAGGCCATCCGTGGGACGGCCCGACTCGGGGCCGCGTTGTGGTGCGGTCAGCTTGTCAGCTCCCATCGATGCGGGTGCGAATCATCTGGGAGAGTTCATGGTGGGCTCGAGCCTCCACCTCTTGCCCCATCTTCTCGAGGACGCTCGCGTAGGCTTCTTGAATCGCCGCGTTGAACGGGGCGCGCTGGGCCGCCGGCTCGATGAAGGGTAGTGCCTCGCCCGCCCGGTCGTCTTCGATCAGCTGCCAAGTGACACGACAAGCATCGGCTAGACTTGCTATCTCGCGTTCCCTCGCGTCGAGATCGGCATGTACCTCTCGTACCGCCAGAATGCTGCATTGGCTGTGACGAAGCGCTCGTGTGGTCACCGGGCCGAGCCATTCGGGAACCAGCGGGTCGAAGCCCCGACTGCCGAGAACGAGCATCCGTGCGTCGTCTGCCGCGTCCACTATTCGCTCGGCCGGGCTTCCAGTCACCACGGCGACCTCGACGTCCAGCCCGTTGACCGCTTGCTCGGCGAGCAGCTCTTCGAGGCCGCGTCGCGCATCCTCGATCGATGGAACCTCGGCCGACGCGTCGTCCGATAGGACCGTCATGACGCGGAGCGGTACCTCGAAGAGTCGAGCCATGCGGAGGGCGGACGCGAGCCCGACCTTGGACGGCGGACTGAGGGGATAAGAGCGATTAAGCGTCGGTGCTCACCCTCTATATCGGGTCAAATCTGACATAACGCCTTTTCCCGGCACCTGCCGACCCGCGTCTGAGCCCGCTCCGCCGGCCGCAGGCACCCGGAGCCGGGCCCCTACGACCAGCACGGTCATCGGTCTATGTTCGGCCCATGGATCCAGGAGCTGTACTTCCCAAAGTCCCCGAACCCGACCGTGAGGCAGCGACCGAAGCCCTTGCCATGCTATCCAAAGCGCCGAAGGGATGGCTTTCGACTCGAGACCTTGAAAAAGCGGTGGGCGTCAAAGAGGCAGGTCGCGTCGTTCGAAAGCTAAAAAGGCTCCAAGCCATCGTTGCCCTTGGAAAGTTCAAGAATCGCACGGTGTATGCGCTCAGTGACGGCAAGACCGCAAAGCAGCTCGCCGCGCTTAAAATCCGCGAAGAACTAGCCTCTTTGCGAACCCCTCTGAAAATGCAAGCGCTCCCGCTCGCACCCGACAACGACCTCTATGCCAAAGTTTGGCCGACCGGAATGCGCAATCAGCTCAAAAGCGTCGTCGCTCAGCTGGTGAAGGAGCGTGAGGTGGTGCCCCTGAAGATTGCCGGTCGGAATTACTTCCAGTTCGTCGAAACGATGCGGGAAATCATCCAGTCTTCGCCGGGACAAAGCGCGACGACCGATGGTGATGCAAGCCCGCCGCAGCCTGCTCCCGATTCACCAACGACGCCCGTCGACCCGCGGGCAAAAATTCCCCCGGCCTCAACCCTAGACATCCACGCCGTCAAAGCAGCCTATCGACGACTGGTCGACCGAACGCGAGTGCCCAACGTGGGCATTTACGACCTCCATCGCGAAAGCGGCGCCTCGTTGGATCCCTTGAAAGAGTGGTTGACGGAAGAGTGTTTCGCTCACCGCGCCGTACCCTCGCGCGGTGAACCCACCGCCGCTACGCCCGAAGAGCTTGCGGCAGGCCTCCATATTCGCGACAACGTGTTTCTGTATATTCGATTGGACGAGGCCGACACATGAGTACTACCGTATCGATCGACCCTTTCAGCGATGACATCGTCAAAGAGCCGCGCGCCATCGAGCAGCCGGTTGAGTCGCTCAACCGCGAGGCGCTCGACCGGTTAGTGCAGGCCTTCGAGCGAACCGAGTCCAAGGGCACTCGGGCTACCCAAGCGCCGTCCGTTCAGCTCGTCTTGTCACCCGAGCCGGGCTACGGAAAGTCGCACCTGATCGGTCGGCTATTTCGACGGCTCGACCAAAAAGCAACCCTCATCTATCTTCGTCCTTTCCAAGATCCCGCCTCGTGTTGGATTCAGCTTCTGCACAAGCTGGTCCGGGAGTTGGACATGCCCAATCGGGGCGACACCCTGGTGCTCGGCCCGCAAGACCAGACCCAACTCACGGTGCTCACTCGAAAGGTGCTCGAGCAACTCGCCGGACGCTTGATCGTTGACGGGCTGTTGCCGCCGGCCCAAGTTCCGGTGGGGGCCACCAACGAAGAGCACACTCTCGTCTGGAAGACGTGGATGTCCCAGCACTTCGAAAAGCTCCTGGTCAGCCTCGACCGGCTTTTACAGGCCGAGGGTCTCCGCATCCAGCCGAGCCGAACCGCCTGGCTGCGCGTGCTGTACGCCTACGCTTTCATGGACGATGTGCCCAACGCCCGCGCCATCTGCCTCGACTGGCTGCAAATGCAGCCCATCGAGGCGACAGAAGGCCAGCTTCTCGGCCTCCGTCGAGCCGAGTTGCCGCAAGAAGACCTTCCCCACGCGGCCCGCAATGAGGCCTGCTTCGAACGACTGCAGGCACTCTTGCAGCTCGCTTCGTTTTACCGACCGTTCCTGTTCTGCTTCGACCAGACGGAGCTGTACGGAAACCCAGCCCTCGCACGAACCTTTGGCATCGTGTTGTCTCGCCTCAACCGAGAATGCGCAAATCACTTGGCGATCGCCACCGCCAACCAAAACGTCTGGGAAAAGCAGGTCGCCTGGCACTTCGAGATCGCCGACCGACATGTGGTCGATACGAGTCCGGTCGTGCTCGAGGGAATGAACCGAGCCCAGGCCGACGAGCTTCTTCAGGGTCGCCTCCAGCAGGCCCCCAAGCCGTGGCCGACCGACTTTCCGGATACCTGGCTGGATGACCTGTTCATCGACCGCCGTCAGATCCCGGTCCGGGAATTTCTTCAGCGGGCAAGCATACGTTGGAACGGGGGCGCCGCAGTACCGGCCGAAAACGAAGTCGAGCGCCTCTTTCTTAGCTGCCGCGATCGTCTTGTCGCCCGACGCAGCCAGCTTACCTTCGATCCTGGCGTCTTTCAGTGGAATGTCGAACACGTGATCAGCCCGGCGGCCAATGCCGAAGCCAAGGCGATGAAGTCAGACCGGGGCTACCTGACCCTCTGCTGGGACTGTGAAGTCGATCGGTGCTACTTCGGATTCGAAGCCGGCCGAGCCTGGAAGCGCTGGGATGCGATGATCGCCGAAGCGAAACGGTACATCGAAAATGACGAGCACCGGCTGCGCACGTCGCGGGTCGCATTCTGGCGAACGCCGGACCAACCAGCCCTCGCTCAGCGAAATAGAGACGCGATCGCCAAACTGAGTGGCAAGGTCATGCTGCTCACCCCCAATCGATTCCAAACCGCGGACCTGTTCGCGGGCCACGACCTGTATGCCGACGCAGAGGCCGGTGACCGTCGGCTCGACCCAAAGCGGGTGCTGGCCTTCTTGCGCGAACGAATCGGGCCGACATGGGTTCGGGCCATCCGCCAAATCCACGAGTCCGAGGACGACACCATCAAGCGACCGACGCCGCTGAGTCCGAAAGACGTGGCCGCGGTGATCGAGAAAAAGAAGATGGCAAGCATCGAGCTGGTCATGACCGAGCTGAGTACGCGGTTTGCCGACATCGAACGCGACCGC
Source organism: uncultured Myxococcales bacterium (assembly GCA_964519665.1). Taxonomy (GTDB): domain Bacteria; phylum Myxococcota; class Kuafuiibacteriia; order Kuafuiibacteriales; family Kuafuiibacteriaceae; genus JANQQN01. The sequence goes on along the minus strand of CAZFIV010000194.1, from coordinate 2,833 downwards.
GTCGTCGAGGCAGCGGGTCAGATTCCGCAGATCAAGGTATGGATCAGTCCGAAGGCCACGGTGTTTCAATGGCTCCCGTAACGTTGAGCGTCAGCCAAATCCGAGCGGCCGCCGTCGACCCAAAATGGCGCCAGGCACTGGTCGAAGGGCGAAATCCATCCACCCAGTCCTTCTCGCCAATCGGCACGCCCACCGTGTACGGCACCCGGTTTCACGCCGTTGTCCGACGTTTCATCGACCGACTCGCCAGAGCCGAGGTCGCCTTTGACGCGAGCCCCGACGCGCTTTTTGCGCAGATCTACGAGGGCGACGCCCAGACATTTCTGGCCGAAGTTCTCGAGGCGGGCGAGGTCGAATCAGCGGCCATATTTTCGGACGCACTCCACGCGTTCACTCATCGCCTCGATCAACTCCGACGCCGAGCGCCCAACGCTCGGCGATGGTCAGATATCTTCGTAGCCCAAGAGCATCGCATTACCGATGTGAAGTATCAGGCGGGTGCACACTTGGTCTTCATTTCCGGCATCATGGACGGGATTCGGCACCATCCGTCGGGGGTGCTCGAAGTCGTTGACTACAAGTTGACCCAAGGAGCGGAGCTTCACAAAGAGCTGATACAGGTAGCTCTGTACCAGTATTTACTGCGACAAAGAGACCACGGGCTTCGCGCCTGCGCGTGTCTGGAGTACTTTCATCCCCGGCTTCACACCATCGACGTCACTCAACACGAGCTCGAAACGACGTTCGAAACGCTGGTCGCACCCGTGCTCGAACAGATCGCAGACGCGTGGTTCTTGTCGTCGACCAAGAGCGTGCCCGCCCGACGCCCGTCGACCGGCCCCCTCGAGGACGCGCCGACCGAACGAAGCGTGCCCGCCAAATCAGAACCCCCAGGCCTCAGCCGAACAAGCGAGCCCGTCGACCATCGCAAGCTGGCAGGCGCGAACACAGATCACCGGACGAAAACGCTCGAGACGCGGCAAGACCAGCCGAGAGTCGGTGTGTTGAGCGTCGGTAAGACCCGGTCCGCCCTGGCCAAGCCCGTCGAGCTTTCGGTCAAGGCACTGATTCGACACACGGGGATCTTAGGGGGCTCGGGGAGCGGCAAGACGACTCTGGCGCTGAATCTTCTCGAGCAGCTGATCCAACACGGCGTCCCGGTGCTCTTGGTCGACCGAAAGGGCGATCTCTGCCGATATGCCGACCCCGCCCTCGCCGACGAACCGAAACTCACGCGGCTGTACGAAAAGATGCGCGTGGCTCTGTACACTCCGGGTCAACCGACTGGGCGACCGCTGAGTATCGGCCTGGTCCCCCCCGGCATCGAAGAGCTCGACGCTACCGAACGCGCTCAATCGTGCCGAAGCTCGGCGCTCGGCTTGGCCTCGATGTTGGGTCTGAAAACGTCGCCCACGGACCAGGCGCGAACGGCGGTGTTGGTCAAAGCGCTTCAGACGTTCATCGAATCTCGGCCGGGCCAGACGCCGACCCTATCGGGTCTCATCGAGCTGGTGTCCGGGCAAGACCCCGACCTCGTGCAGGCCCTCGGCGCATTGAGTACCAAACACCTCGACAAGCTGTCCGACCAGCTGCAGACCCTTCAGATCATGCAGGGCGAGCTCTTTTCTCAGCATGACGAGATGCTTTCCGCTGAGCGACTGTTCGGGTTCGACCAGCCTGCAGACGGAAAGACCCAGCTATCGATCGTCAGTACGAAGTTCTTGGGGGGTGAGGTGACCGCCCTGTTCTGGGTCGCCCAGCTCCTGCTCGAGCTGCAGCGTTTCGCGAGCCGATCACCGCAGCCTCACTTGCAAGCAGTCGTCATGTTCGACGAAGCCGACCTCTATTTGCCCGCGGTCGGTAAGCCGGTGACCAAAGAGCCAATGGAGAGCCTGCTGAAACGAGCTCGCTCGGCGGGGATCGGCATCATGCTCCTCAGCCAAAGCCCCGGCGACTTCGACTATAAGTCGCGCGAGAATATTCGGACCTGGTTCGTGGGTCTCGTCAAGCAGAAGCCGGCGCTCGAAAAGTTACGCCCCGTGATGGCAGAGTCCAACATTGACGCTGCGACCGTTCTTCCCCAGCAGCGGGTGGGTGAGTTCTTCATGATTTCAGAAAAGTCGGCGACCCCCATCCGATCGGAGCGCTCCCTAGTCGATACCGAGCAGATGAGCGAGCAAGAAATCCTTCAGCTCGCGCAGCATCAGACCAGGTAGGGCTCCCTTGCCTCGAGCAACCGCCGACCATCGCGCGGTTAGAGCTCACCCGGGGCCGTACTTGCGCTCGTGCTTTTGAAGGGTGCCTTCGACTCGCTGGAGCGCGGCCCGAACTTCATCGACCACCGACACTCCGGGGGCGGTGATGCGGTTGTGGGCCGCGCAGACTCGGTCCACGTCGGTGGTCCGTTCGACGAGACGGTCAGCCCACCTCCGAAAATCGCTGGCTGCTCCCGCCCGTCGCTCGAGGACCCGGCCCAGCGTCGGATGAAAAGCGAGCTGCGCCCCCCACGGAAGAGAGAAGTAGTTCAGTGTATCGTCGACATGCAAGACGCGCGTGGCGCGATGAAACGCAAGAACTGACGCGAAATGAAGCTGCTCGTTCGAGGGGACGAAATCGACGCCAGCCGGCACCATGAAGTCGAAATCGCCTTCGAACAACCGGGCGAACGCTTCGCTCTCGGTTCGTTCGGGCGCCCATGAAAGTTCGGGCAAAAGCGTGTGGTGTCGGGCCGTTCCGTAGAGCTTGGCGTGAGAAAACATCTGTGTCCTTCCGGTGAGCGGGGAGCGATACGGGATACAAGCATGTGGGTCATTGTGGGGATGGGATCAGCCCG
>CAZFIV010000193.1:0-6694 GCA_964519665.1 uncultured Myxococcales bacterium | reverse complement strand
CGCGCTTCGAGCGAGCCCTTCGTATCAATACGGCGGCTTATGGAGGTCTATCAAGTGCCGCTGAAACGGGGCGCTGCGCCATCCAGAGGAACGATGGTCGACAGAACATCGACGGTGAGAAACCCATTCTACACGAGCGGATACTTCGGTGATCCCGGCGCTCCCGGTTCGCCGGCCGTGCTGTGGGACACCCCCGGGGTCCTTCATACGTCAGTGAAGGCTGCACACCCACCTCGAGCGTGCGCCACGGGAGGTTGGTCTGCTCGGGAGTGAGCTCGAACCCGGCTGGCGCATACAGGCCTCGCCATGCGGCGGGTCCATCACTTTGCAGGCGTCGTACAGCAGGGAGTCCTATGATCCTGTATAGTCGGCGCATGGTAGCGGCGTCCAAGGCGACCGTCCCGCTCGGAGAGGTAGTGGGCACCGCCGATCAACGAGTGATTCTCCACAATGTGCCGTGGAGTCACTATGAAGTGATGTTGGCCCTTCGCGGCGAATCATCGGTCCCGCGGCTCAGCTACTGTGAAGGAACGCTCGAGATCATGTCGCCGTCCCGAACCCACGAGCATTTGAAGTCGCGCATCGGTCACCTCGTCGAGGTCTTTCTTCTTCACCACGACATCGAGTTCGAGGCGGTGGGCTCGTGGACGCTCAAGGGCGCGCCGGAGCTCCGCGGAGCGGAGCCCGACGAGTGTTATCTGCTGGGCGAGGACCGAAGCGGTGACCGGCCCCACCTCGCCATTGAAGTGAGCTGGACGAGCGGCGGCATCGACAAGCTAGCCATCTACGCACGACTTGGTGTGCCCGAGGTATGGATCTGGAAGGACGGTATCATCTCTGCGCATGTTCTTGGCGGACAGGCGTACGAGCAACGAACCGAATCGGCCGTACTCTCCGACATCAATCTGGCGGAACTGACGGAGTTCCTAGACGCCCCGAGTGCCAGCGCAGCGATCAAAGCCTATCGAAAGCGTCTCGAGGGTTGATGCACGCGCTGGATGCGGCTGTATTGCGTCGCCGAGGTGCGCTTCGTCTCACGATTGGTGGTCCGGCCGCCACACCTGAAGGGACTTGAGCGTCTCGCCCTCTGGCGGTGCCGGTTCGACCAGGATGACATCAGGGTCGACGCCAATCCGCCGATCATCGGGATCCCATCGGCAGGCGACATTGCTGCCGATGGCCACGTCTCAGTTCCGGTAGCGATACCGGAGTACGAGCTTGAGCAGCTCGATGATCAGGTCGTGAAGCAGGGGTTCCGGCGCATCTTCGAGGTCCATGAACCAGCGCTGATTCACATCCTCTGGACCCTGCCGAAGATGGATGTGCGGTGCGCCCGTCATCGCTACAACCCTACACTCCAGCGCTACTCGACATCCGAGGACGCGAACGTAATCCCAACGCGGAGCAGAAGCTGAAGGCCTGGTTCGTCCGTAAAGTATCTCAGTAGACTCGTGTAGTCTCGATACCGCCGATCGAGCAGGTTGCTCCCATCGAGGCCTATCCGTACCGTGTACGGCTCGACGTCGAAGGTCGCGCCGACCTCGCCGCCGAGCAGGAAATTGTCGGGCGGAGGGGTTGTGAAATCGGCCTGGGCATCGAAGCGATCTTGCCGACCGACGTACGTGCCGTTGATGGCGACGTAGCTCTCGAGGCCCCATGCCCGCGAGTCGGGCAGGCGCCATGTCAATGAGGCCTGCGCTCGGTCGGGGGGGATGAAGACCAGGAAGGCGTCGTTTTCGACGTCTCTAGCCCGGACGAGCGAGCCACTGACCCCGAGCTCGAGCATACGCCGGCGAGGGCATCGACCTCGGCCCGCGCGCGCACGACTCGCTCGGCGAGGTCGCTGGGCTCGGCGGCTCGGGCTCGGCCCCCCGCCGCGGCGACGACGGCGATTCCGATGGTTGCGGCCAGCCAGCTGCGGATGCGTCGCGCGCGGAGCCGATCACTCATGGCACGTCCACAGTGAGAGGCAGGTCGACGACGACGTGCCAAGATCCGGGCAAGGCGAGGGCCGAATTCTGGCTATCGAAACCGCCGGCCTGGGCAACCTCGTCCTCGAGGCGGCCCGCTTCTGCGGCTGTTGATTCACCAGGGGCATGTGGCGAAGCCCAAAGCTTATGACCGTCGTTCCGGTGGCGAGAGCCTCGACGGTGTTCGTGAGGCCGATCGGCAGCCCGAGGGTATCGGTATCCGCGTAGGCGTGTCGGATGAGCGCGTTGGCCGCGACCGTGGTCGCCGGCCCGTCGACGCCAGCGAGTTGGGTGTCGCCATGCTTGTTCCCGACAGCGGCCGTCCCTTGCGTGGGCCGTGACCGGCTCGGCGAGGCGCGCCGTGAGGTAACGATTGGCTATTCGGCTTTCGCCAACGTCGCCGGCGCTTCTTCGTCGGGGGCCGGTTCGTTCGGTGGCGGCCGGCCGAGATGGTCGCGAAGCGCGTAGGTGAGATCGACCCCCGTCGCCGCTTTGATCTGTTCGTTGGTGCTCACGATGCGGCTGGCGAGTGACCCTCCGCCGTTCGGGGATTGAGGAACGCCGTTTGCCTTTCCTTCGCCGATGACAGTGAGCCGGTCGACCCGCAACTTGCCAATGGTGCCGCTGACCTGATGAAGCACGGGAACGAGCTTCTGCATGAGCAACACGTCACGACCTGACGTTCCCTGACCGTGGTAGCTCTCGGCGATGTCTTGCAAGACTTTGGCCGTCGCCTTGCCCTGCTCGACGATCTGGGCGGCCTCGGCCCTTGCCCGGGCGATCGCCTGGTCTCTTTGGGCCTCAGCGGGTCGAACGACGTCGGCTTGAAGTCGGAGGCGGGTTTGCTCGATACGCGCCTCTTGCAGAGCAACCTCGGCTTGGGCTTGCGCCAGCTGTGCCTGCACTTCGGCCCGCTCTTCGGCGATCATCGCCTCTCGTTTGGTTTGCGCATCGGCGATGCGACGCTCGGTCTCCTTCTTGGCGACGGCGATCGCCGCCTGGGTCTTGGCCAGCTCGCCTTTCATATAGTTTCGGTACTTTACTTCGGCCGCGTCGGCTTGGGCTGCCGCCTCCGCGACCTGAGCGTCGCGCCGGACATCGGCGCTCCGCATGCGTCCGATGGCATCGAGGTATCCCACTTCATCGCTGACGTTCTGGATGTTGAGGGTATCGAGGACCAAGCCGATCTTTTCGAGGTCGTGGCCAGCCTCTTCGGTGAGCTTGGCCGCGAAAGCTTCCTTGTCACGGTTCACTTCTTCTGGCGTCAACCCGGCCAGGACTCCGCGAAGGTTACCCTCGAGCGTCTCACGACCCACACGCATGATGTCTTTCCGACCTCGACCCAAGAACCGCTCGAGGGCGTTGTGGATCAGCGGCATTTCGCCTGGAATCTTGATGTTGGCGACGCCCTGAACGGTGAGCGGGATGCCCCCCTTCGAATAGGCGTTTTGGACGGTGATTTCGATGATCATATTGGTGAGATCGACCTGGTCGACCGTCTCGATGATCGGCCACTTGATGGCGCGTCCGCCCTTCACGATGCGGTAGTGCGTCCTCAGTTTTCCGTGTCGGCGGGCGACACCGCTGAAGACCAGCACTTCACTGGGCTGGCATACGTAGAGTAGATTGCGGATGATCAAGAGCGCCGTACCCACGGCGATCATCAAAAGGACAACTAGGGCCAGAACCGCACTCATCGTACCCCTCCCGGGGCCTGGACGCCGCCCGCAGCCAAAATTTGAGGAACGTCGACGCCGGTCGACTCCGCAACTGATCGAAGCACTTCGGCGACCATATGAGGATATGTCGAAGCGTAGCTCGCCAGTCCTTTGCCGTCACCGTGATCGAGTACGTTGACCTCCCCGACCCGTACGTCCTCGAGTTGTCGGACCACCGTGCCCACGATCTCTTCGAGGTGTTGAATCACATAGATCTCCCGGGCCTGAGGCCCCATCGACTTCCAAGCTTCACCCATCAGCTCGAGCACGTGCACGGCCGCGGCACCGTTTTCGACGGTAGGCGCAGCGGCGCCCACTGCGAGGATCGACTGCGCCTCTCGCTCGAGCTCGGCGGGAATGACCACCTCGGCCATGAGGCGGTGCTGCTCGAGCGTGGCCCGCAGCGCTTGTAGCTCCTTTTCCGCTTGCGCCCGCGCCGTCTTGGCGGCCGCCTCGGCTTCGCGTTCGACGGCCTGAGCCTCGCCCTCGAGCTCCGCTTTGACTTGCCGAAGCTGATTACGCGCCGCGAGGATGGCCTTGTCGGATTCCGCCTTCGCGACTTCGGCCCGCTGTGAAGCCTCCGCCTGCGCTTGCGTAATCACCTGCTGGGCTTCGTTCTCGGCGTTTTCGGCATCGCGAAGCGCGCGTGCGATCTTCGGTCGACCTAGACTATCGAGGTACCCTGTCTGGTCGCTGACCGTTTGGATCTTGAGTGTGTCAAGCGACAAGCCGAGCTTGTTGAGGTCGTCCATCGCCGAGCTGGTCAGCTTTTCGGCAAAGGCGAGGCGATCCTCGTTCACTTGCTCCGGCGTGAGACCGGCGATGACCTCGCGAACGGCCCCTTCGAGCGTCTGCTGGGCTACCGTCTGCACCTCCGCCAAGGAGCGCCCCAGGAAGCGCTCGATCGCGTTGCGAAGGTACCGATCATCGGCCGAGATTTTCACATTCGCGATCGCATGGATCTGGAGCGGGATATTGCCCGCCGAATAAGCGTTATGTACGACGATGTCGATGGGTAGGAGCCTCATGTCCATCCGGTCGACCCGCTCGAGAATGGGGATCTGCAGCTTTCGCTGCCCTTGCTTCAGGACGGAATAGCCGAGCCGAGTACCGTCTTCTTGAGTGTATGCGCGGCCGCTAAATACCAAAACCTCGTTGGGACGAGCGATTCTCTGAAGCTTCCGGATGATGCTGATCAGCACCAACAGGCCAAATGCTGAGCCCAACGCCCCCACGACCATCCACCAGGTCGTCCCGTCTCCCACGAGAGCGCCGAGCGGCCCATCCACGAGTTCATCTAAGCGTTGGTCCATCTATTGACTCTCCTTGGGTCGACGCGGTCGCGGCGCGATGCTTCGATGTCCAGTCACCGTCGATCCGCGCCAGCTTGGCGCGCGTGCCTTCCATTTCGATGATCAGTGCTTCCTCGCTCGTCGCGAGCGCCTCGTCGCAGGTCGCCAGAACGTCGACCAGCTGCCCCTTCACTTCTACCCGAACCTTACCGATGCCCCCGGAGCGAACAGGAACGATGACTTTGGCCATACGTCCTACATAGTCGCCACTATGAGCACCGGAACCGGACTCATCGTTCGCGAGCGCCCGGATGGCGCCGGCCGTTCCGGCACCGGTCAGGAAGCCCATCCCGACGGACAGGGCCAACGTGATCATCGGGTTGTCGATGAGGCCGAGACCATCGAGCGTGATCCCCGTAAGCCCGAAGAAGGCGACGAAGAACGTCCAAAAGCGCAGGGACCCGAGAAAGAAAAAGATATTGGCGCCATCGCCGGCCAGGAATCCGTCTCTATCGGAGCCGTGGCCATCGAGGTCGCTGGTTCCGTCAAGAGCACCCTCCATATCGACATGTCCGTCTACATGGGCGTCGTGCCCCCCGAATAGAACGGAGGAACCCAGCAGGACGCCCCCGAAGACCAACGAGGCAAGATAGGCGTAGAACAACACCGCCTCATGATAACGCCAAAGCCGGGCGCATTATGCGCCCATCGTTCGCTTATTGCCGTTTCCGACGGATAACCTTGGACCATTCGAGCGAAAGTCGACGCCGAATGCGAGGTTTATCACGAGGACCACCGACGACTTCGGAATACAACAAGGGCCGGGGCCGACCTGTCTGGCTCCAGCGCGGTCGTCACGCGCGACAATAGCGCGCGATGAGCGCGTTCGAAAGAGAACTGCGTTGGGGCGGCGCGCAAGCGCCGAAGGTGGTCGATGTGGACGGCCGGCTTGCACCGCAATCTATACTGCCAAAACTCATACTGCGATGCGGTGCGTTGCCACCCGGGCTTGGGAGCATCTCGTCCAGCCGGAACATGTGGGATGCGGGCACATCAAGCTGCAGCTCACCGACTCTGACGCCTACGGCATCCGTCCCGAGCTCGTCACCGCCTTCTTCGAGGCTTTCCACCTTGGTTTGTGGGAAGGCGCCCGAGACTTTCACTGGGTGGTGCTTGGCGGGGAACACGAGGAGGGTGCCGTCGTCAATGTCACGCTCCAAGGCGAGCTTTCACCCTTCTCGAGCATACCCATGATCGCTCCGTCAATCGGAGGGGTGCAAATGTTCGTGAATCACCCTCAGGTCGTGGTTCACATGCGGGAGCAGACCACCCGCTTCCTGACGGGCCCGGCCGCGGAGCTCGCTCCGGCAGGATCCAACGATGGGTCTGCCCTCATGACCGAAATCCCGCGGCTCGGCGCTGCCCAGGCCAACGCTACTCTCAGCGCCTTGGCGCCTGGGCTCCCGGTCTATGAGGTTCACTTCGGACCCAAGGGACAATTCGAAGTGACGCAGGGCGATCCGATCCCTTCCCGACAGCAGTTGTGACGAGCGCTTCGCCATCCTGGGTCGCATACTCCCAGCATGCTCTCCCCGATATCAGCCTAGCGAGGAGTTACGCTGCGCAGTCAGGCGGACTCTGAAGTAATCGTCGCCTAACCCTGATATGGAGTGACCCTTTGTCAATACTCGTGTCGGTCTTTCGGAGCGCCTCC
>CAZFIV010000192.1:0-6808 GCA_964519665.1 uncultured Myxococcales bacterium | reverse complement strand
ACCCGCGTCTGCGCCCGCTCCGCCGGCCGCAGGCACCCGGAGCCGGGCCCCTGGCCATGCGTTCCGCGCGTTCGAACGCAAGCAGGATTTCTCGACGAATCTCGGTGGCGTCTTCCACCGACTTGAGCGGCGGCGCATACGCGCGCCAGTGGTCGTTGCCGAAGTAGGCGGGTCGCGCGCCCGCGGCGATGATCAAATAGTCGAAGTCGACCGACCCACCGTCGTCGAGGTCCACGCGGCGGGCGTCGAGGTGGACCGCGGAGACGTTACCGAGCAGCGTGTGAAGGTTATTCCGGTTTCGCAAGACCGACCGGATAGGGATGGCGATCTCCGCCGGCGACAGTCCCGCCATCGCGACCTGATAAAGCAGCGGCTGAAACAAGTGGTGATTCGACCGGTCGATGAGCGTCACGCGCACGGGGCGACCGGACAACGCCTTGGCGGCTTCCAGGCCCCCGAAGCCGCCTCCGATGATCACAACGTGCGGCTGGTCGTCATTGGCGGCCGCGGGTCGCGCCGCCTTTTCGCGCCTGTTCATGGCGCTTCCTATAGAGAAGATGCCGCTGCGTTCCAGCGCAAGTTGATTCGGTGCCGGAATTCACACTAGGACTCGGCGGCGGGCGTTCCAATCTGCGGGAACCCGTCGACGCCGAGCTCATCTAGTCATGCAGCGTGAGTCGGACGGATCTGCCGGCAGAATTCCCGACGCGCGGCCTCGGGGAGGGTGAGGCCTTCGAGCGGGTCGCCGCCCTCGTGCGCGACCGTCGGCGTCGCCCGGTGCGCCGGCCGCCTTCGCTCACATGGATCCGGCCCCGCCGGCGCCTGAACCGGCTCGTGTCGTAACGCGATTCGTGGAACGCTCCCATGGTGCTCGCGGCCGGCGTTGAATCCGAGGAGGCAAGGCGCGTTCGCGCCCTGATACAGATGCGCGAGGCGCAGGGCGTGCGGGCGGCCATGATCGCGCGGATCGTGCTGAGCACGTGCGGGCTGCTGAGCCTCCCGTTCACGGCAGCCATCCTGTCGGATCTGATCCGCACGGGCATCGCGTGCATGATTGGGATCGCCATCGGCATCGTCGGCATTCGCGTCGCCCGCAACCCTCGCTTCACGACGCGGTTCGGCCTCATCGGCGTCGCCTTCGATGTCGTGCTGCTCGTGCTCATGCCCTGGTCCTGGTACGAGGCGGTCGGCGGGTCCGACGTTCCGGCGGGCTTCCTTGTCAAGACCGAGGTGGTGATGATCGCGAGCGCCTTGATGGCGGTGAACACCCTCACCCTACGTCCATTCTATCCCCTCGTGGTCGCCATCGCGGGCGCCGCCACGCACGTTGGCCTGCTCCTGTACGGGCTGGCGGACCCCCGAACCGTGACCACGACCAGTCCGTTGGAGACCCATATGGGGCCGGCGGTCCACGTCGGCTTCGTGGCTTGGAACGCCTTCGCGCTGCTGATGACCGGTGGTTTTCTAGCGTCGGCCGCGGCGGCGGCACGCAGGATGATCTGGCGGGCTGCGGAGGCCGAGCTGGAGAGCGCAGACCTGCGGGCCCAGGAGGCCCAGCGTATCGCGTCGGCCAAGCTCTCAGGCCTCGTGAGTCTGGTCGCGGGACTCGCCCACGAGATCAACACGCCCCTCGGGGCGTTGACCAGCGGCGCGGATAGCGCGGAGACGGTCCGGCGCCGCATCTGCGAGCGGGTGGACGCGGCCGAGAGCTTGGAAGCGCTCCGCGAGGATCAGAAGCTCGCGCGCGCCCTCGAGGTCCTGGCCGCGACGAGCGGCGCTTCGAAAGAAGCGTCCGCACGCATTCAAAAGCTCGTCGGCGCCCTGAAAGACTTCGCGCACCTGGACCAGGGCGAGTTCGAAGCTGCGGATCTGCGGGAAGGACTCGACAGCGCCGTGGCTCTGGTCCCCGTCGAGCTCCTCGGAAAGACCGAGATCGTTCGCGAGTACGATGAGATCTCCGAGGTGCGCTGTCGCGTGCGGGAGATCAATCAGGTGTTCATGACCTTGGTCGAGAACGCCTTCGAGGCGATGAAAGGACAAGGTAGATTGACGCTGCGAGCCCGACAGGACGCGAACTGCGTCTACGTCGAGGTGACCGACACCGGCCCCGGCCTCTCGAGCGCGACCCAAGCCGAGATCTTCGAGCTGCGCTTTCACCGGGACAAAAAGCGCGTGGGCATGGGGCTGGGCCTCCCCGTTGGCCGCAAAGTCGTCCTCGAGCACGGCGGCGATATCGAGGTGAGCAGCGCGCCTGGCGAAGGCGCGACGTTCACGGTCCGGCTGCCCCAGCCCGTCGCCCCCGATGCTCCGCCGGCCCGACCGGCGGGCGTCTGACTCGCTCGTTGATGAGACCGCACCTCCGGCTTGCAGCCGGCAGATCGTTGGCGCTGGTGTCCCCTCGCCGGTCAGTGGACGCGCCCGGCGTAGCGAGTACGATGGTTTGGCGACACGATCAGCACGCCGTGCAGAGCGCCGTCCTGGTTGCGCACGAAGGTCGGTCTCGATGGTGAATCACTCGTCCGCCGCAGGTTCGGACGAACCGCGATTGAAGACCGGGCGACGTTTCTCGAGGAACGCACGCATGCCTTCTTGCTGATCCGGTGATCCCATCGTGGCCATCACCGCCGCGCGCTCCACGGCGAGCGCCTCCTCCAGGGACTGCTCGCCCGCGGTCACGACGCATCGCAGGACGCCCGCGACGGCCAAGGCGGGCATGGCGGCCAGCTCTTGCGCAAGCGCGGCCGCCCGAGCCTTGAGCTCCGCGTTGGGCCAGACCTCGTGCACGAGGCCGATGCGGCGCGCCTCCGGGCCCGAGATCTTTTTGGCGCGAAGGATGAGGTCGAGGGCGTGGTCGCGGCCGACACAGCGAGTCAATCGTGCGGTGCCGCCCCAAGCCGGTATGGAGCCGAGGTCCATCTCCGGCAGGCCGATCTTCGCCCCATCTTCGGCGGCGAGCCGGAAGTGGCACGCCAGGGGCAGCTCCAGCCCACCGCCCAGGCAGTAGCCGAAGAGAGTCGCGATGACCGGTTTTTCGAGGGTCTCGATCGCCCGCAGTACCCGTAGGCGCTGATCGAACACCGCCTCCAGGCTCCCGAGTCTCTGGATGCCCTCAGGCAGCTGCTTCAGGTCCATGCCCACCGAGAAATGCTCGTCACCGGCGGATGTAATGACGACCGCCCGAATGCTCGGGTCATCACGCGCGGCCGCGATCTCCGCCTCGAGGGCGTCCATATATTCGAGGGTCATGCGATTGCGAGGCGGGTCGTTGTTGATGAGCGTGACGACGGCACCGTCACGCTCGATTCGAAGGCTGTCGGACATGGTTTCCTCCAGCCGCGCACTTAGCACAGTCTACAGCCCGTGGGACACCGAGCCCTGGTTCCGACGCGCGATGCAACCGGCGCCCTCGGTATCCGAGCGTCAACCGGCCGCGTTTAGGTCGAACACACCACGTTGAATGAGGACCTCGCGTATCAGCGCCTTGGTTCCATCGGGGCCCCGGGCGCTCAGCCACAGGCGTCGACGCTCCTGCGCCACCCCTAGCGTCCACTGAATGAACGGACAGCACCGCGATTCGAAGTCGACGTACTCGGCTGCGAGGCGAATGTTCTGCGCGCCGCTGTGGAAGATGAAGCCGTCGTCGAGGGGCTCGGCTCCCTCGACGGCCCTGAAGAAGGCTCGGCTGACCTCCTCCCAGCGCTCGCGTTGCTGGGGAGCGATGCGCGCAGGGTCACAGGCGACGGGCGTGTCTTTATCGTATGTCCATTCGTACATGCATCGAGCTTGCAGTCTGGACTGCGGTCCAGGGTCAATGATGGGGTCGCGATGTCTATGAAGATCGGTGAGGTGGCCAAGCTGGCCGATGTTTCCGTCGATACGGTTCGCTTTTACGAACGGCGAAGGCTGCTGCCCGCAGCTCGACGTTCGCAGGCGGGATATCGGCTCTTTGCTCCGACTACGGTGGCGCGCATCCAACTCGTCAAGCGGCTTCAGGACCTCGGATTGCACCTGCAAGAGATCGCCGACCTGCTGTCCGAAGACGCGGCGGCCCCGCGGCCGAGCTGTCCCAGTGCTCGCTCGAAGCTGGCAGTGGTGCTCGCCCGTATCGACGCCGAAATCGAGACGTTGGCCAATACGCGGGCACGCATCGTCGCGTCCATCCATGCGTGCGACACGGGGGCGTGCGCCCTCGACCCCGCTCCCGCAGCAGATGTTTGAACGGTAGTTCATTTGTGTGCATATGCACGCGTCCGACTTCGAACGCGGGCCCCAACTTCATGTGTATATGCACGCGTCGGGTCTCGAACGTGCGCCCCAACTTCATGTGCATATGCACGCGCTGGGCCTCAGTCGTGGATGATGGTCAATGTGCATATGCACGCATCATGCGAGTCATGTGATCAGCGCCGGAGTCTGGGCCACGTCACGAGGGCGAGCGATGTCCTCTTGTATTGAACGTCCGCACTGTGGGATACGGCTAGGCTAGAAAAAGTGATGACATGCATGAAAGGCGCACGGACGACCGCCTTCCGCGCTTCGGGAGGTAAGACGCGGTATGTTTGACGAAGGTGAACGCCTCGACCTCCCCGAGGATGATTTAGACTACTACCGACGTAATCCGGAGGCGATTCGGGAGCTCCTAAGCCGGGAGACGGTACGGCGCAAGATGGCTGGTTGGATCGTCGTCGTTGCCATGGCTCTGGTGACGGCTTCGAAACTCGTTGCGTACTACTTCCGTGATACTTTGGGGGATTTCGTCGTCGACGTTGTGGTCGACCTAATCTTTGAGACGGGAGCGGCCCTCCTGGGGGCCGTCGCTACTTTGGTTTTCATCGAAATGGCTCAGGCGAAGCAGTTTCAAGAAAACAAGCGGCTCTACCGAGCGGTGAAGGCGAGGCTAGAGGAAGAGAAGAAAGCCGAGACGGCCTAGTACTCGGCGTCGACGGGTTCCCGCGGATTGGAACTCCCGCCGCCGAGTACTAGATGGATTTGGCTCTGGACCGATGCACTGCACCACGCTCCGTCGGGGCGCGGCCAGCGATCACCTGCGTATCGCAGGTCCAGCCACACTTGCGATCCCTCCCAGCACCTGACAAAGTAACCTTGGACTCTGAAAGTCGGAGGCCTGGGCACGGCAATGGGTGACACCCTAGATCGCGTGGCGGCGCTTTTCGAGGCCGCGCTCACCCGTCCGCCGTCGGAGCGAGAGGCCTTCCTGCATGAGCAGTGCGGGGCTGATCGAGCGCTGATCGACGAAGTCATGGCCCTGCTGGAGGCCGATGATCGGGCCGGCGGGCGCATCGACAGACTCGTCCGTGACGACTTGGACGAGACCAGATCGACTCCGCATCGCGCCCCCGCCGAGTTGTCGCTCCGTCCTGGCGACCAGGTTGGGCGCTACGAGATCCTCGGGCAGCTCGGTGAAGGAGGCTTTGCGGTCGTCTACCTGGCGCAGCAGGACGACGCCGTCCGGCGTCGGGTCGCTCTGAAGATCCTCAAGCCGGGCATGGACACGAAAGAGGTCCTCGCCCGCTTCGAAGCCGAGAGCAAGGCCTTGGCTCTGATGGACCACCCCTTCATCGCCAAGGTCTTCGATGCGGGCGCGACGGAGCAAGGGCGCCCTTACTTCGCGATGCAGTACGTCGACGGGACGCCGATCACCGAGTACTGCGACGAGCATCGACTCAACATCAAGGAGCGACTGACCCTGTTCATCCAGCTGTGCGAGGCCGTGCAGCACGCCCATCTGAAAGCGGTGATTCACCGAGACCTGAAGCCGTCGAATGTCCTGGTCAGCGTGATCAGCGATCGGCCGGCCCCCAAGGTCATCGACTTCGGGGTGGCCAAAGCCGTCGAGCAAAAGCTGACCCCAGACACGATCGATACCCAGCAAGGCGCGTTGATCGGCACGCCGGCCTACATGAGCCCGGAGCAGGTCAGTGACGACAGCGCAGGCATCGATATCAGGGTCGACGTCTATGCCCTGGGCGTTGTCCTGTTCAGACTGCTGGCTGGCAAGCTGCCCTTCGAAAGGAAGCGTTCCGAGACGTCGGGGCTCTCGGATCTGCTGCGCGCCATCTGCGAGGATGATCCGCCTCGCCCTTCGTCCTTACTGAAACCCGGGAATCCGGAATCCATGGAGACCGCGCGGCGCCGAGGGACGGAGACGCACCTGCTGCGACGGACCCTCTCGGGCGATCTCGCCTGGATCACGCTCAAGGCGTTGGCCAAAGACCGGGATCGGCGTTACGGGTCTGCAAAGCGTTTGGCGGAGGACATCGAGCGATACCTCGCCAACGAGCCGGTGCTCGCGCGGCCGCCTTCGGTGGTGTATCGGGCTCGGAAGTTCGTACGTCGAAACGCAGCCGGGGTCGTGGCCACCTCGACCGCTGTGCTGTTGCTGGCGGTCTTCGCGGTCACGATGGCGGTACAGCTCGAACGAGAGCGCCAAGCCCGAGCCGAGCTGGCGAGGGTCGTGGCGTACCAGGCCAATCGGCTCAAGAGCGTCGACGTGCAGCGCATGGGCGCGGACCTGCGCAAGCAGCTGCTTGAGGAGATCCGAGCGGTGATGGAGCGCGCCGGTTTCGACGCGGCGGCCACCGACGAACGATCGGCGGTCTTCGAGCGCCTATTGGACGGGGCAAACTTCACGAACTTGGCCTCGACCGCGCTCGACGAACACATATTCAAGCCCGCGCTCGAAGCGATCAACGAGGGGTTCCAGGACGAGCCTCGGATCAGAGCACGACTGCTCCAGAGGGGATAAGAGCGATTAAGCGTCGGTGCTCACCCTCTATATCGGGTCAAA
>CAZFIV010000191.1:0-7034 GCA_964519665.1 uncultured Myxococcales bacterium | reverse complement strand
GCGTCAGATGCTCGGGCTGCCGCTTCGAGCGCCTCGTCCCCTTCTCGTGCAAGATACGAGGGCTGTGTGCATCATGCGGCGCCAAGCGCATGGCCCAGCAAGCTGCCCATCTCGTCGACCATGTGATCCCGGATGTGCCCATACGTCAGTGGGTATTGACCGCCCCAATCTCCCTGAGGGCCATGGTCAGCCTCGACCGAGATTTGCAGTCGAAGATGCTGAAGACTTTCTTGCAAGAGATCTTTCAGCAAACCAAGGAGAGGTACACCGACCAGGTGGCCGCTGTGAGCATCATCCAGCGTTTTGGGAACGCCGTGAATCTCCACGTACATTTCCATGTCTTGGTCGTCGATGGCTTCTGGCGCGAGGACGACAACGGGGAGCTTCAGTTCAATCCGGCGCCCCAGCTCGAGGACGCGACGTTGAAGACCGTCTCGTCACGTACGGCGGATCGCGTGCTCAACCTCCTTCGACGGATGGATCGCCTGGACGGCGATCACCCGGTCTGGCTGGATCCACCCTCATGGCCGCCCGCCGCCCCGGAAGGGCAAGCCGGCTGGCTGCTGACGGACCAGGAAGCCATCACATCAACGCCGACATACCGGCCGGCCCCCGCGCCGTCCGCCTTCGAGAGCTGGGGCTTCTCGGTCCACGCCGCCGTTCGCATCGAAGCGCACGACATCGCCGGCCGAGAACGGCTCTGCCGCTATGCAACCCGGCCGCCTTACGCCTCCGAGCAGGTGACCTGGACCAAGGACGGCCGCATCTCGCTGCGGCTATCGAAGCCCAAGAGGAACGGCGACCATCGAAATCCGCAGCTCCTGGGCCCTCATGCTGTCGCGTGTGTTCGAGATCGACGTCCTCGACTGCCCTCGTTGCTCGGGGCGGTTGAAAATCATCGCGGCGATTCAGGAGCGGTCGGTCATCGACCGAATCCTCGACCACCTCGGCCTTGACCACACGGAGTCAGGCCCTCTCGACCTCCCGAGAGAGGCCGAGATCGTCTACGAAGCCGGCGCCGGCTGACGGGCACCTACGCTCGACAACCAGCGGAGAACGGCGGCGAGCGGGCGACGCGCCATGGATAGGTGTATCTTCTGATGCCTAATCCGACCCCTGCGCGGCTCCAGGCGGATTCAGCGCAGCAGGGGGGAGGGCGATCTCGCTGGCGGCGAGTGGTGAGAACAGAAGATATGTAAAACAACGCCCGGACATACAGGGTCTTCACCGACGTCTTGTGCCCGCTGCGATGAAGTGACCCCCCCGAACTTCCTCGGATACGGTTATGTCGTCAAGCCTGATTGTCCATCATCTTGCACTCCATCGCTTCATTTGAGCCTACAGGAGGAACGACAACGACTCCATCGACAACGTGTCACCCTGCGATTCGCGGATTACGCATCTTGAGCCCTCGCCCAGATTCGATGCGCAGAGCCAGCATGACAGTGATTCGTCGCGTGGAACGCTCTCTATGGGCGCGGATCATGTACATTGTACATGCCGCATACCAGAATCGCGTGTCCATCGAACGAAAGCCGTTGTCGGTCCACCGGTGAGCTCAAAACTCCATCCTCACTTATTGGTACGTCCCCACTATGCCGCTATTTGTCCGGTCTTGAATTCACTGGGAAGATTCAGAACCGCCCAGATGAATCCTACGAGTTCCCGCGCGACCGCGACGATCACCAGATTTCGAGGTTTGCCCTTGGTTATCAGACGCCAATATCTGCGGTGCAGGCGATATTGCGCCCGTTCGACGATCTCCAGAACCTCCGGCGGCTGGTTTTTTCGCCTTTTTCTTACCCCGACACCGACCTTCGGCGGCTTGCTGCTGTGATGGCTGACCTCAACAAGAACGCGGCGGACAAACGTATTACCGGTCTTCGTGATCCCACCCCGTCGTTGCTTTGAGCCCGACGAGAACTCGCACGGGACGAGGCCAAGATAGGCCATGAGTTTTCGAGGCGACGAGAAGCGACTGAAGCCGTGGAGTTCAGTAAGCACAGTCATCGCAACGAGGGTGTCGATGCCGCGGAAGCATCGAAGGCGCGCGACGGGTTCTCTGTAAGGCTCTTGTTCAGAGATGTCTGATATCCAGCCCTGCTCGCTCTCCGGTGAATCGGGCTGATGTTGTATGATACATCGACAGGCTGGGCATGACGATAGATCCCTCAGTCAGTCGACCCGTCTGGCCATGTACGTCGTCTGCGGCTGGGTCGGTGCTGGCCAAGTCTGTAACCGAACGCACGGCGCCCCGAGGACGATTCGACGATCTCGATGTGTCGACCGCTCCTACGAGATCGGCGAGGCGACGCACACTTCGCACCGACGAGCACGGTTGGCCTCAAGCCGAGCTGCTCGCGCGGCAATCGAGCTGCAGCGAGCTTCTCGGGAACGTCAGCTCCTTGGTCTAAGTACACTTCATCCGGGGTTCGGCCTCCGAGGGCACTGTGCGGGAGATTGGTATTGTGCTCGATGACATAGAAGTCGACCAGGCGGCGCACCGTAGCTATCGAGTCCAAGTCGTTCAGGAACAACCAGTTGTGCTTCACCACGCGGAAGAACGCCTCAATCATCGAATTCGAGGCACTGATGTCGGTTTGGGCAAGGGTTCTTTTCAGGGTACCATCGTTGACGAGCTGATCAACGGCCGCATTGAAGTTCTCGACATCGCCGTCAACCATGACCGACTGGGGCGCGTGTTCGATGACGGAAGGGTTGGCCATGCCTTTGGCGGCATCGGCCACGAGAGCAGCCGTCGACGCTGGCTCCAGACTCGAGCCGAGCCACCAGGACAGGATTCGTCGACTATAGTTGTCGATCACCGCACGCATGTAGACCTTGGACCCATCGAGCAAGCGGATCACGGTGGTGTCGACGTGCCAGAGCTCATTGGGCTTTGCTGCACGAACCCCGACCTTCGGCGTGCAAGGATGCACCCGCTTGCGAGGCCGTCGCCAACCTCGGTCACGAACGTATCGACACCAAGTCGCAGGAGCAACGAACACCCGTCCCAGACGTTGCGCAAGGATGGCCAGCGTCGAGGTGGAAACGTGACGATACTCCGGCGCCGTGGTCATCTCCCGCATAGTATTCACCTCCTGTGGCGTGAGGGCCGTCGGCCTTACCGTCGGGCACAGGCCCTGATCATCGAGCTTGCCATCGGTCGCCTGCCGCCAGGCCTTGTAACGTGTCGAGCTGAGGCCGATGACACGAAGGACCGACCGTGCGGGCAAGACCATTCGTGCCCTCTCGACGGCCCGAAGAATGGTCGCCTTGTCGGCGTCGGCAGGAAGTCGCGCCCCGTTGAGGCGCCCGTTGGACACGCGGACGAGCGCCAGCAACAGGCTCATCACCGTCGTCAGCTTTTCAATCCGACGTTCTAGCTTCGCGACCTTGGCGTGAAGGACGACGGGCTCGAGGTCCATGGACTCCGCCGCGACGATATTCGGCGCCGGCAACCGCCGCCACCCGGCAACGGTCGATCTTGGAATACCAAGTCGGCGCGCGAGCTCCTGGCCGCCCTCTTCGCGGACGAGCCGACGAAGAGGAGGGTCGTAGCATCGCCGCTGGCTTCTGGTCGCCGGCATGACACCATCATCGCCCCCAGACCGTCCAACGACCACGGTACGATGCCTCGGGCCGCCTGCATCTTCGAACAGGTATGCGACCCAAGATGACGATGATTCGTCCAAGATGGGCCCGATTGTGGAGAGCGACAGCTCAGTTGCCGCTCAATCGATCGCTGGATCGCCGTCGGCAGGTGCGTGATGTTGGCGAGCGTGCGCTTCTTGACCTTGCCGTCATCGCGGTAGCTCTCGCGAACCAAGACGGTGATGGCCCCGTTACGGTTCTTGACGCGATCAACGTGCATGGACCCGTTATCGATCGACACCGAAATCCGTTGATCGTTTTTTGGGAGATTCGATAAACCCGCGATCTGTCTACATATTTCACGACAGAACCCGGAAAGTGTCGTAGAGTCCGTAGCTTACAGCGGATCCTCGTTCGAACTTCAGGTTAATGGTGAACTACGGCTTGATCCCTACTTCCAGAGAAGCGCTTTTAAGGAGGCCGTAATTACCCTGATTCAATGTCCGTTTTTGACAGTTGACCCAGTTATCGGAACCCACGGCCGACCGCTCAATCCGTGGATCAACGCTCGTTCGCCCAGAGCCGGCCCGCAGAATCGGTGATCTCGAGCGCCGCTCCCGACGCCGCATGAGGCGAAGCTCTGGACGATGTCGGCCCGACGAGGGATGTCCCTCGCCGCGCCTGGCGGCCCGTGGTCTTGTCGGCGGCTGGCCGATAGTGCGATTCTAAGAGCATGGTCGGCCTCGAGCGCCCCGTTCGGCACTCATTCTACGAGTACCTCGAGCTCGAGGCGTCGACTTCCGGGAAGCACGAGTTCTTGGACGGTCAAATCTTCGCGATGGCTGGAGGCTCCCCCGAGCACTCGGCGCTGATCGCGAGTGTCGTGACGCAGCTGTCCGTGCAGCTGCGGGGCAGCGAGTGCCGGGTGCACGCGAGCGAGCTGAGGATCCGCGTCGAGGCGACCGGGCTCGCGACCTATCCCGACGCCTCGGTGGTATGCGGCCGGTGGCAGCGCGACCCGGACAGCGACCGAACCGTCCTGAACCCGAGCGTGGTCGTCGAGGTCCTTAGCCCGAGTACCGAGGCCTACGATCGCGGAGAGAAGTTGCTTCACTACAAGCGCATCGCGTCGCTTCGCGCGGTGGTGCTGGTCGCCCATGACCGGCGGGAGCTCGAGGTGTGGGCACGCGCCGGGGGGGCCGAGCCGTGGTCGCGGGGGCTGTTCGGACCCGGCGCGAAGGTCCGCGTGATGTCGACGCCGAGCCTCGAGCTCGACGTAGACGCGACCTACGACGATGCCGCCGAGCCGAGTTGAGCTCGCGGCTCGGGCCGTTCGCCAGCCTCGGCGCATGTGCACCCGGCGGATCCTGTCTGCGGAGCAGCGTGGCACAGCCTACCACCGTTTCCCGACCGCCTTCGTGCCGATCGACGGGGCGCACGAACTTAATTCCGCTGTGGCGGTGATCCCAGTTGTACCAGCGAACGAAATCCGCGACCCAATGACGCGCATCCTCGAGGTTCTCGAAGCGCTCGCTCGGGTACCAGGGGCGGTACTTGAGGGTACGGAAGAGCGCCTCGGAGAACGGGTTGTCATCGCAGACCCGGGGCCGTGTGAACGACGCCACGATGCCGAGCGACTGCAAGGTGGCGAGCATCGTAGAGCCCTTCATCGGACCGCCGTTGTCCGAGTGAAGTGTCAGGGTGTCGACGTCGACGTCCTCCGCGTGCGCAGTGCGCCGAATAAGGGCGGCCGCCAGATCCATGTCCTCGGTCTCGTGGACCGACCAGCCGACGACTTTGCGAGACCAGACATCGATCACCATGTAGAGGAAGAAGAACGTCCCGCGGGCTGGGCCGCGGAGGTACGTGATGTCCCAGCTCCAGATCTGGTTCGGGCGGGTCGCCACCCGGACGACCGGCATGCGTTCCTGCGGCGCCTTCGCACGGCCCCTGTGGGCGAGCTGCTTCTCCGCCTTCAGCACCCGGTACATCGTCGCCTCGGAGCAGAGGTATTCGCCCCGCTCCGCCAGGCGGGGGACGATCTGGCTCGGCGGTAGATCGCGGAACTCCTCGCGATTGACGACCTCGAGGAGCCTTCGACGTTCCGCCGCCGTCAGCTTGTTGGGGGGCGCCGTCTTCGGACCGGCGCGTCCGTCGGCGTCGCCAGGTCGATCGACCCACCGCTGGTAGGTTCGAGCGCTGACGCCCAGTACGCTGCACGCAGACTGAAGGCGCGCACCCGCCTTCGTGGCATCTTCGATCAGCTCCATGATCAGTCTCCGCTCGTCGGCTCCGTGTCGTCGTCCGCGTCCCCCCAGATCTCCTGGACATTTTTTTGGAGCACGAGAAGCGCGGCCGCCTCGGCGAGCGCCTTGTCTTTGCGACGGAGCTCGCGCTCGAGCTTCTTGATGCGCTTCTGCTGCGCTGGCTGCGCTTTCTTGGCGGCTGCCTTCTCCCGTCGGGTCTCCGTCGGATCGAGCTGTTCCCCGAGCCACCGGCGCATCTCCTCGAGGTCCGCTTCGTGGAGACCGTTCTGCCGGAGGAAGGCGCCCAGCTGCTCTCCCTCGAGCTTGTCCGCCTAGATCACGAGCGCGGCCTTCTCCAGCGGGCTTCGCTCCCGCTCCCCGCGTGGTGGAGCCCCGGGCCCGGGTTCCTGGTCGCTCACCTCGACGACACTACCACGCAGCCACCGAGACAGCGTTCTCTGCGGCACGCCGACCTCCTTGGCCAGTGAGGTTGCACTCACGCCCGATGGGCCAGCCATCCGCCGCACCATCCGGTCCTTGAACTTCTCCGAGTAGGACATCCGATCGCCTCATCCCGCCCTAATTCGTGGTTCAGGAGAGGCGACAACTACGCTGACACAGGGGGCCAGATCAATATGGATTCCGGATGGTTAGAGTTTTCGGACAGCACGGCGAGGGCTCGTTCGAGGTCGGTGATTCGCGGCAGTCTAGGGGCTCCCACGAGAACAACTCGCCAGCGGCTTTTAGAGCCCTTTTCGGATCTTCGGCCCGTCGATGGGGACGTTGAGCGCCGCCTGTCGAACAGTCCGCCCGCCGTTGTGCTACGGTGTAAGGGTGCACCCGGCGAAGCGACAGGCGACGTACCAAGACGTGATCGATGCGCCGCCCCACATGGTCGCGGAGTTGGTCGAGGGTGAGCTCTACCTCCAGCCCCGGCCGGCGAAGCCGCACACCCAGACGGCCTCCGTGCTTGGCGCCCAGCTCATCACGGCCTTCCATCTTGGCCGCGGTGGCCCGGGCGGATGGTGGGTGCTATTCGAGCCAGAGGTCCACCTCGGCGACAACGTCTTGGTCCCCGATATCGCTGGCTGGCTGCGAGCTGATGTCCCGGCGTTCGACACCAGCGTCGCCTACTACGAGGAGGTCCCGCGATGGGTGGCCGAGGTTCTCTCGCCGAGCACCGAGCGCCTGGAC
>CAZFIV010000190.1:0-7089 GCA_964519665.1 uncultured Myxococcales bacterium | reverse complement strand
GCCCACCTGACCATCTCCACGTCGAGCTGCTGCAACGGCCGCAGCTCAGGACTTGAAACCGCGCCCGAAGGCGGAGCGACCGAGCTACGACCAGGCGCCACGCCGAGCCGAGAACCACCTGGAGAGGAAGCGACCATCGCCCGCGGTCGACCCTAGCTACATCTGAACAAATGTTCAACCCCAAATGAATCACTGCCGACACAATGCTCCGCAGATGTCCGGATCCTTCGAAGCCCAGTCCAACGACTTGCCCAAAAGGCCGGGCGAACAACCAAGACCACCGTTGGCCGGAGTCGGCTCACCGAACGCTTCGGTGGCCGCATCCCGACAGCTCGAACGCAGATGATGTACCGTAGCGATTCCACTCGATAACGATGGGCGGAAACTGGACAGCCGCGATCGGCCGTGCCCCCAACGAGATGAATCCGCCGATAGGCGATCTCCACCCGAAGCGGGAGACCGGTGGGCGCCAACCAATAACCGGCCTCTCGCGCTTCAGCCCTCAATCCCGGATACGCCAACCATTCGATTTGCACCAATTTCTGGTCAGCTGGGCTCCGCCGAATCAAAAACCGCGGTTTCTGGAGAGCGTTCACACCGACGAAGGTGTCGACAGTTGGCGTCATGATCGTGGCGGGCCGCCTGTAGTTCACCGTGGGGCCGCTGATGCTCACCGGCGCACCCAAGCTGCTCTCTGGGAACGGTAGCGCAAAGCCGAGCGGCCCCCCCCGCGATCAACACGAAGACGCCCTTCGGGCTCCGCTGGGTCTGTGGACCATATACGCCATCGAAACGGGCTGGCCCGTCGACCGGGTCCGGGTCTGCACAAAGCGATAGGTCGGATTGCCCGTGTTGTGGGCGCGAACGAAGCTCGCAGATCCATCCTCGTTCTCAACGCTATCATCGGCCCCCGCGCCGCAGGCCGCCGACACGATCACCGGGTCATCCTCTTCGTCGGCGCATCAGCCGGAAGCAATCAGGCACCAGGAGCCTACCAGGAGCGTTCCTGTGAGTTTTGCTTCCGTCTTCATCGCGCTTGCCAGCCCGGGAGCTAATCCACTGCCCCCGGCGTTTCAAACGAGCTCTAACGGTGCGGGATGTCTTGCACGATGCTTCGGGCTACCGGAGCCGGAGTCATCACGAAGACGTAGTTAACTCTCGCACCCGGAAGGATTCGAACCTCCGACCTCCGGATTCGTAGTCCGGCGCTCTATCCAGCTAAGCTACGGGTGCAAGCTCAAGCGGGACGCGAGTTTGACCACCCGCGCCGCCGCCGAGTCAATGTTGAAAAAGACCTGCGGTGCGTTTTGTGGCCCCGACACCCCGCCTGGGCGCATCACATCGTCTTGTTGCTCTGGGCCTGAGCCTGGGCCGCCGCCCGCTTGGCCTTGAGCTCCTCGAGCTGCTTCTTGGCGGTGACGTCGCCGGTCTGACGGCGCAGCTTGGCGAGGCGGGCGTCGAGGCTTTCGCCGCTGATCTCTTTGTTGAGCTTGGCCTCGGCGCTGAGCTGATTGATGTGCTGACGTACGTTGTCGAGCGCCCGAACTTCGGCGTCGACCGAAAGCCCATCGAGCTGCTCCTGGATTTGGACGCGCGCTTGGGCGCTCGCCATCTTGGCCAGCATCCGGTCTTTTTCGGCCTTCAGCTTGTTGATCTCGGACTGCACGTTGAGCAGCGAGCTCTTCGCGTCTTCCGCGTCTTGACGGGCTTGCTCGAGCTCTTCGGTGAGCTCTCCGACCTCCCCCTGAAGGGCGGTCTGCTTGTTGATCAGGATCAGCGCGAGCTCGTCTTCGCCGGTGTCGACGGCCGTGTTCAGGTCGGCTTCCACTTGGCCCAGCTCGCTGGACTTTTCGGTCAGCCGACTCTCGATCTCTTCCCTCCGCCGGATGATGGACGCGGTGGCCTTCTTGAGCGTCGCGTACTTCTCGACCATCGCCTTGATCGAATTCTCGTAGGCGATTTCAGGGTGGTTCTTCTCGAGGTCCGAGACCCACAGGGACAGAAAACCAGACCAAAGGTTTGCTAGGCGCGTAAAGAAACCCGATCCCGCCAACGTAGCCTCCATGCGCCGACCCGATAGTCGGCCCTGGGCCGCGGGGCCGGTTTGGTCAGGAGATACTCACGGCTTGGGGGTGCGTCAAGCGGAGGGTCTTGTTAGCGTGCCGATGACGCCATGAACGTCACTTGCCCGTCCTGTAAGACCAGATACTCCGTGGACGACGCCCGCGTGCCGCCGTCGGGGGTGACCATCAAGTGCCCGAACTGCGGCCATACGTTCGTTGCGAAGCCTCCCCGGGCGCGCAGCACGGTCGCTCTCCCCGGCTCCGTCGCCCCTCCGTCGGCGTCAGCGCCGCCGGCGGCCCCCACTGCCGGCCGAGAGCCGCGGACCACCGTTCAGCCGCGGACCCAACAGCCGGGCGCAGTTCCCCTCCCCGGAACCAAAGCCCCGAACACCGAGGGTCCGGTTCCCCTGCCTGCAAGCCACCCGCCCCCGCCCCCGGCCGGCCCGCGGGCGGGCAGCGCCGTCGCCCTGCCGGGAAGCGTCGAATCTCCGCCCTCTCTGGGTGGCCCTCGCGCGGGCAGCGCCGTCGCCCTGCCGGGGAGCAGCGATCCTATCGACCGCGCGCCGAGTCGAGGGGCAAGCGCGTCGACCGAGATGGGTGAGCTCGACCTCGGTCTCGAGGACGACGTACCGCTGCCCGCCCCCAAGCATCCAGCGCCAGGGCCGATGGCTTTTTCGAGCCCTGCTGATCAAGCGGGTGACCTCGCCCTGGGCGGAGACGAAGTCCTGGACTTTATTGGGGATCGCGCTGGCGGAGGGCCCGACCAGGGCCCGTCGCATCACCCGGAGTTCAAAATCCGACGGCGCAACGGCCGGGTCGAGGGGCCCTACGGCGTGGGTCGGATCCAGGCAATGCTCCGCAATCAAGAGCTGCAGGGAAGCGAAGATATCTCGACCGATGGGGTGAGCTGGCGGGCGATGACCGCCCATCCGGAGCTCAACGCGACCCTGAACGAAATGCACGCGGCCGACGACCCGATGGCGTTCGGCAACGTCGACCTGCCGCCTCTGAGCTCGTCGACCGATCTGCCCATTTCGGCCTCCCTGCCTGGCCCGCGGCCGACCCGAAGTTCCAGCAGCCTCGACCTCACGAGCGCCGACCTCGGGACCGACAGCCTCGGCTCGCCCTACCGGGCCCATCCAGCGGGGCAGCCCGCGGCCATGCAGGCCCCCGAACCTGGCTACGCCGGGCCGAGCTATCCGCCCACGGGGGCCGAGGGTCCCCTGCCCAATGCACCGTCGGCCGGCTTTGGATACGCGCAGCAACCCGCCCCCGGCCAAGAGTTCGCGCCTTCGGCCCTTGATCCAAGAGCATTCCCGCCTGCGTCCCCGGCCGGCGCGCCTGCGGCCGACGCGATGGGTCTCGAGGCGAGCAGTCGCGACCTCGCCCATGAGCTTCAAGTGGGCGAAGTCCCGGAGCTGCCCCCGATCTGGCAGACCTACCGGAATCACATCATCGCCTTCTGCGTGGCGATCGCGCTCGTCCTGCTGGGCGTTTACACGCAGTTCTTCACCCCGTTCGGAGCCTTCGGCATCCCGGCCCTGGTCGAGGTGATCACCGCGACGGAGCCGCCCGACGCCCCCGAACCGCCGCCCCCGCCGCCGGCGAAGCTCGCCGACCCGAAAGAGGTCGCCAGTCTGATCGATGAGCACTCATACGAGTCTTTCCGCTCGGTTTTTGCCACCCTGCAGCAAGCCGGACCCACCGTGCCTGACAACCAGCTAGCCCTGGCTCGGGCTCGCGGCTTCGCCACGCTCGCCTACGGTCCGGAAGTGTTCCCCCTCGAGGCGCTCGCGGCGGCAGTGGAGGCGCTCAGTTCCCTCGACCTGAACCAGGCCATGGGTGGCGACGCCGATGCCGCCAACGTCGCGATCGCCAAGGCACGCACCGCCCTTCAGCTCCTGGCCGGTGAGCCGGAGCTCGCCTCGAATCAGCTGCTCGGATTGATCGAAGCTCACCCCGACGACAAAGAGCTCGCCCTTCTGCTCGGGACCGCCCGGATGAAGCTCGGCCAGCCGGCCGCCGCGGTGGCCGCCTACGACCGGGCTCTGATCGCCGACGCCGCGTACGCGCCGGCGCTCCACGCCTTCGGGGAAGCCGTGGAAGCCATCGGCGGGCCTCAGGCCGCCGAGCAAGCGGCGATCTGGTATAGCAAGGCGCTCGAAGCGAACCCCCGCCACTCTCGGTCCGGCCTCGCGGCGGCCCGCCTTTACGAAGCGCTCAACAAATCCGGCCTGCACCGCACCATCCTCAAGAAGACGGCCGCGGAGGCGAATCGGGGCCTGCCCCCCGACGAGTTGCCGCCGTTCTTATATCGAGTGGCCAAGACTTTCGATGAGCAGGGTCGCCTCGGGGACGTCGCCGAGCACGCGATCGAGGCCGCCCGGTTGCAGCCGGGCGATGCCGAAATGGTCGGGCTGGGAGCGGTGGCCACCGCCCTCTCCGGCGACGGAGAGCGGGCGATCGCGATGCTCGCCCCCGTGTTGAAGCGAGATCCCCAGAACGTCGACGCCACCGTCGCGCTGGCGCGAGTCTACGTGAAGACCGACGATATCGCGAAAGGCTTCATCGAGCTCGAGAAGGCAAGGAAGGTTGCCGGGTCCGACTCGCGGATCCCCCTGTGGGAAGCTCGCTTTCACATTTCGCTCGGCAAGTTCAACGACGCCCAGCTCGCCCTTCGGCGGGCGGTTCGCCTGGCCGGAAACGATCCGATGCCGTACGTGGAGCAAGGGCAGCTCGAGCTGAAGCTCGGTGACATCAACGCCGCGTACGAGAGCGCTCAGGCGGCCGTGAAAGCGGCCCCCACCGAGGCGAGAGCCCACGGTCTACTCGCCGCCTGCTATGCTCGGCGCGGGCAGCTCAGAAAGGCCGAAAAAAGCTTCGAGCGAGCCATCGCGCTCGACGGGGAGCAGCTCCGATTCCAGCTCGGGTACGCCAACGCCCTGCGAGACCAAGCGGCAAAACGAGCGAACCCGCAAGACAGCAAGACGCTCGCCCGCGCGGTACCGATCTATCTGAAGGCGCTTCGGAAACAGCCGAACAACCCCCAGGTGCTGTTCGAGTACGGGCGGGTCCTCGAGCTGCTCGGCGACCTTCGGGGCGCCCTCGCGCTGTACGAGGACGCAGCCGAACTCGACGCCCAAGACGTTCGACCCCACCTCAAGATGGTCTCCGCTTACCTCGATCCAGCCAATCGCGACATGTCGGCCGCCCGCAGCTCCATGAAGCAGGCGCGCCTCATCGAGGGCATCGGCGGCGTCGCGATGCCCGAGGTCCGCTTTTGGGAGGCTCGGATCGCTTACGACGAAGGGAAGCCACGCGAAGCGGTCAACGCGATGCGGACGGCGATCGAAGCCGTTCCGACCAACCCGATCTATCAGTACTGGATGGGGAGGGTACTCGAAGCCGACAACTCCTTGTACGAGGCGATCACGCACTACAAGAAAGCAGTGAAGCTGAACAGCCGATACGCCCCGGCGATCCGGGCCCTCGGGCGAGCTTCGCTCGAGCTGAAGCGATTCGATCAGGCCCGCAAGTACTACCGGCAGTACCAACGCGCCGCCCCCGAAGACCATACGGTCCACGTCGAGATCGGCGACAGCTACACGATGCAGAATCGCGACGACGAGGCCGCTAAGGCCTACAAGGCAGCGTTGGCGAAGATGCCCGACACTTCGCGAGCACTCCTGCAGCTCGGCAATATCAGTGACCGCCGGGGCAAGTCGTCCGAAGCGCTCCGATACTACCGAAGAGCCGCTCGCGCCGACCCCGACCTCGGAGAAGCGGTCTGTAAAGTCGCGCTCATCGAGGCCCAAGGACGCCTCGACAGCCGCACTCGAAGGCAGTTGGAGCGCTGCGTCGAGCTCAGGAGCAGCCCGACCGATCTGCAGATGAACGCCCGCGAAATCCTGCAAACGCCCGCGCCCTGATGTTGCGCCCGACCTTTGGGTGGCCGGCAGGTTACGTACCGCGGCTGACTTCGACCACCACCTGGATGTTGGTGGTGCGAACCGGTCGCGGCGGACGAACGGCCCGCAGCGCGCGACGGAAGCAAGGCCCGAGACCTTCAGCCGAGCTGATCTCGGTTCGGACGTTGGCCAGGCGCGCGTCCGAAGTCAGCGTTGCCGCCAGTCCAACCACGAAGGTACCGGCGGCCGTCGACATCACCTTGTTGGCGCAGCGCTCGAACTCCCGCTGATTGCGCTGGAGCGCGGCGTTCAGCGCCTTTTCGTCGACGTCGCCGGGGCGGGCCGACGCTCGCAGCCGAAGCTGGGCTTTGCCGGGATACGCCCACTGCGCGAAATCGTCGTAGGCGGGCGCGTTGAACGAGGCGAGCTCGGCCTTGCCGCTTCGCAAGCGCCACTGCAGCGGAACGACGGCGATCGTGAAGATATCGCTCCCCGGGACGGCGAAGCAGGGGTTGATCTCATGGGCATCGGCGACCACGAAGGAGAGATCGAGCACGGTGTCCAGCGCTCGCAAGCGAGCTTTCAACCGCTCCTGCTCGTCGCCCTCAGCGACGAAACGAGCGGTCGCTTCGAGGACCTGAAGGCGCAGCGCGCCGTCGAGCGCGAGAACCGGACGCTGACGGTCGAGGGTGACGGATTTGGCCGAGGTATCCCAGCGAAGCTTGGCCGTGGGAACCGACACCATGAAGAAGCGCCGGGCGGCGTCGGGCTCGCCGGCGTCCTCTTCCGTCGGCGGGGGCGTCAGGCTCCGACAAAGAGCGTTGAGGTCCTCGTGGCGGAGGACCAGCGGCTGCCGCAGGCTCCCCGGCTGGTCGCTCGCCGCGAAGCCGCGGTCCGTTTCCGTCCATCCGCGGGCTTCGGGACCAAAGGCGGCCCAGGCCGGGGATGTCGACAGCAGACCCAACACAACGAGCAGTACGATGCGAGTCGTCATGTTTTCATGTTGCACCGGCACGCATCTGTGGTAAACCTCTGCGCCCGCAATGCCCGCATAGCTCAGCTGGTAGAGCAACGCATTCGTAATGCGTAGGTCGTTGGTTCGAGTCCGACTGCGGGCT
>CAZFIV010000189.1:0-7322 GCA_964519665.1 uncultured Myxococcales bacterium | reverse complement strand
GCCATAAGCCCAGCGGTCTGCCAAGGCCTGCCGTCGATTCCGTCGTGCAATTGCACAGCGATGTGCCCGGGCCTCCCGTCGATTTCATCGTGCAAATGCACTGCCGTAGCGATTCCAGTGGTTTATGGACGGGGGGAGCGGGCCGAATTGGGCTCCCGTCGTGTCCACATATTGGATCGATGCAAGAGGAGGCCCGGTGAAGTATCATCAACTCGGGCCCTACCACGACGCACTCCAAAGGGGACGCCTGGATGAAGGGTCAGGCCTTGAAGCCCGAAGGATTCTCAATGGTTGGAGTTTCCGGACAGAACGGGCTGGGCCTCGGGGGCTGAACCCGTCGACGCGCAATCCGCGTCTTCGAGCTGCGTTTGGACGCCTTCAGGCCAGATCGAGCAAAGCGCCGGAGAGAGCGTCGACCCGCTCGGAGAGGGTCTCTTCGTCGGCCCGGGTCTCCACGGCGGCCTCTAGGGCTCGGCGCGCGTCCTCGACCGCGGCCGTCTGCGGGTCGTCGGCCGGGCGGTGCTCCAGGGTGCGCACGGCGCGCTCAATGAGGGCGACGGCGAGCCTTCGCTCGGACTCGCTGGCCTCGGACGTCGCGGGCGAGCTCGCCAGCGCCCGAAACGCGTCGACGGACTCCTTTTCTCGGCGCCGCTCGGGTCCGGACAGGCGGGTCGGGCTCTTCTTGATGGTGACGCTGCCCTGTCGGCCCGACGGTACGTGTGTCGCGGTGACCTCCAGGACGCCGGAAACATCGAGGCGAAACGTCACGTCGACGGCGCTGCCCGCTGGGGACGGCGGCAGGTCGTCCACCGTGATCAGGCCCAGCCAGGTGTTGTCGTCGATGGTGTAGCCTTCGCCCTGGGCGATGGGGGCCTCGACCCGCTCCTGGTCCTCTACGCGCGTATAGAAGGTCGACGTCTTTTCGACGGGCACCACGGTGTTGCGTTCGAGGATGGGCGCGGCGATCAACTCGCCTTCCTCCGAACGGGACAATCTGTCCGCCGCCCCGACGGAGAGCGTGTGGGGCGTGACATCGACCAGGATCTCGTCGACGTCCAGGCCTCCCAATCGGCCCGCCAACAGGCTCGCGCCCTTCGCGACGGCGAGGTCGGGCTCCTCCACGAGCAGGACGGGCCGGTCGAGGTTGTCCGTGAGCAGGTCGGCGACCATCGGCATTCGGGCGGTGCCGCCCACTAAAAGCACGCGGTCGAGCGAGCTTGGGGACCAGCCGGCGGCCTCCAGCGCCCGATCGACCGACGCCAGCGACCGCTCGACGAACGGGCGGGCGACCTCTTCGAGGTCCCGGCGGGTGACGGCCATCTCGAGGTGGATAACGTCTCGAGCGCCGCGGGCGAGGTTCGCTTCCCACACCTCGACCTCGGTCTGGCTCGACAGAGCGATCTTGGCACGCTCCATGGCCGCCTCGAGCCGCGCCATGGCCGAGGGTTGGGCCTTGACGGCCTCCGCGTCCGCCCCCAAGCGCTCGAGCGCCATCTCGACCAGGGCGCGGTCGATGTCCGAGCCCCCAAGCGAGGTGTCACCGTGGCTCGCCTTCACCTCTAGGAAGCCCTCGTCGCGCT
Organism: uncultured Myxococcales bacterium; assembly: GCA_964519665.1. Taxonomy (GTDB): domain Bacteria; phylum Myxococcota; class Kuafuiibacteriia; order Kuafuiibacteriales; family Kuafuiibacteriaceae; genus JANQQN01. The sequence continues at coordinate 5,742 of CAZFIV010000189.1, read as the reverse complement.
CGAGCACGGAGACGTCGAACGTGCCGCCCCCGAAGTCGTACACGAGCACCCGCTCCTCGTCGCCGGTGGTGTAGGTCATCGCCGCTGCCGTCGGCTCGTTGACCAGCCGCTCGACGGCGAGACCGGCCAGGGTGCCGGCCTCGAGGGTCGCCTGGCGCTGGGCGTCGTCGAAGTACGCGGGCACGGTGATGACCGCGCGCTTCGGGCGCTGGCCGAGCCGAGCTTCCGCGCGGTCGATCAAGGCCCCCACGATGAGGGCGGAGATGGCCTGCGGGCTCATCGTCTGGTCGGGGCCGAGCGCGACGGGGTCCTTCGCGCCCATCCGGCGCTTGATCTGCTGGACGGTGGCTGCGGGTTCGAGCATGCGCCGGTTCAGGGCCCGGCGGCCGACCAGCAGCCGACCATCGCCGCCGACCGCGACCACCGACGGAAGAATGACTTCATCCGACTCGCCGCCGAACAGCTCGACCTGACCGTCGACCACGGTGCCGACGAGTGAGTTGGTGGTGCCGAGATCAATTCCGATAAACATGGGCTTACTTTCTGCTGGTCACGGGCACGGCGACCTCTACCTGCGCTTCGCGAACGGCGCGGCCGCCGATCCGATAGCCGGGCGCGATCACCGAGCGAACCCGCGGGGTGTCGAGGCCGGGCTCTTCGCGCCGCTCGACGGCGCGATGGTTGTCTTCGTCAAAGGGCACGCCGACGTCGCGGATCTGCTCGATGCCCGCGCTCGCGAGCGCCGCCTGCAGCTGGGCGGTCAGGACGCGCAGGGCCTCCGCGCTGCGCGTCGGCCGCCGGGCCCACAGCGGACCCACGCGCTCGTCGCGGGCGCCGACCGCGATCCGGTCCAGGGCGTCGAACACGGGGATCAAGTGCTCGAGGAGCGACCGCGCCGAGGCGGTGTTCGACGCCTCCGGGGGCCCCGACAGACGGCCCTCGATTCGTTCGACGGCGTCGAGACACGCCTGCGCGCTGGCTTGAGTCGCGATGGTAGCCCGACCGAGCCGCCGAACCTCTTCCAGCACCTTGGCCGCCGCTTCATCCATCACCGAGAAGATCCTCGGCCGTCAGCTGGCGCACGGCCCTTCGCAGCAGGACTCGATGGATCTCGGCGACGTCGGGCACTTCCTCCGCCGGCAGCGGCGGGGGCGGCAAGTGCGGCCGGCGTTTGTACAGCGCGGCCTCCTCGCTGGCTACGGGATCCGTCAGGCACTCGAAGGCGCGGCGGATCCGCTGGAAGGTCTCGGGGTCTCGGTCCGGGGGATGCGCCGCGACCTTCTTCCGGTAGGCGCGCCGGATGGCCCGGGCGTCGGCGTCGGCGTCGACCCCCAGGACCTCGCGCGCGTCGATGAACCATTGCGCAATGTTCACTTCTTCTTCCTTCGTTGTCGCTGGCGGTCCTGCTTCTGGCGCTTCTTGCGGGCCTTGTTCTTCGCCCGCTGGGCGGCCGAAGGCGGCGGGGCCTGCCTCGGCCGACTGAACTCGAAGGGTCGGTCGAAGTCGTCTTCGAAGCGCATCCCGCCCTCGAGCAGGTCGGGCGGCAGGTCGGCGAGCATCTCGATGTGCATCGGAATGCCGTGGGGCATACCGCGCGCGGCCGCCGCTCGCTTGACCTCCTGAACCAGCGCCCGCAGGACAGCGAGGTCCTCGACCGTGGGCCCTTGGTCGGCAGATATGAGCAGCCGAGCAGCATAGTGGGTCTGCCGGTCGGGCGGCAGGAGTTTGATGAAGGACAGCTCTTCAGGAACATCAACGGGGGTGGGCGCCGGCGGTTCATACGCGTCGCCTTCGTCGATGAGCTCGGTCAGCGAGAAGTCGGGCTCGAGCGATCGCGCGGCCGCCCGCGACCGATGTGGGGTCATGGACGCACTGGCGATGAGCCGCAGGCGCACGATTTCGAAACGACTGAGTCGATTCGCGTGCTCCAACAGCAGCTGCGCCGCCGCCGCCCCCCGCACGCTCGACGCGAGGTGAAGCACGCGATCGGTCGACAGGGCGCAAGAGGCCTTGCGCACGGCAGGCGCGTCGATTTGGCCGACGACCTCGGCCGCCCCCGTCGCCAGCTCGATGTCCGGGCTCGCCAGCAGCGACCCGAGCCAGGCCTCGAAGCCGTCGGCCGAGCGGTGAGCGCGCAGCGCAACCTCGACGAGCCAGGCCGCCCGCCGGTGCTCGTCCTCGAGCGCGTCGCGCGCCGTCGCGAGGGCCTCGGTCGGTGCGCCGCAGGACGCGGCGGCGGCAATGTACGCGCACGCCCATTGCCCTGCGGTTTGGATGACGCCGTGTTCCTTGCGGAAGTCAGCCGCCGCGTCGTCGAGTATTTGGAGGTCTCGCTGCTTGCGGGCCCCGCCGGTGCTGGCCTCGACGGCCGCGCGCCCCCGCCGAAGAAGGTCGTCGACGGCCGCCGCGTCGTCCTCGAGCGCGATGAGCGTCGCCCAGCCGGGCCCGGCGCTCGGGACCTTCTCCACCAGCGCGAGCGCCGCGGCGCGGGCCGCTTCGTCGTCGCCCCGATCCCGAAGCAGAGTCAGGCGGTAGACGCCCGCCACGCGAAGGGTCTCCGCGCCTTCGATCTTCAGCGCCTCGAGCAGCTCGTCGACCTGCTCGAGCAGGGCCCAGGCGTGAGCGCGCTGGCCGCGGTCGAGCAGTACGTCGAGCAGAGCCAGCGCCACGACGAGGGTCGCTTCGCGCGAGCCGGCGCGCTCCAGCGCCCGCAGCAGACGCTCGAAGGCCTTATGCGCTTTCTCCGCGCTGTGCGCGGCCAACGCGCGACCGCGCCAAACTTCGAGCGCGTCTTCGCCGCGCGCGAGGGCCTTGTCGAGCTCGCGCTCGGCGCGCGCCGGATCGCTCCGAGCCGCCGCGAAGCCGCGGTGCAGATGGAGCCGACCGCGGTGCTCGGCGGGAATGGAGCTCGGGTCGCGAGCGAGCATGCCCGCGGGCGAGTCGCTGCGCGCCGCCGTGTGGTAGCGCAGGGAGCGCGCGCAGGCCTTTTGGGCGCGGCCATCGAGACCGATGCGCCGGGCGAGGACCTCTTCGGCGAGCCAAGGCACGGACCCGATCGCGAGGCCCAGCGCCTTCAGGACCTCGGCGTCGTCCCGAGTCCGTTTGATGAAATGGTAGGCCGCCCCGTACGCGTGGTTGCCGTGCCCCCGCCGCATCTTCAAGACGTCCGCGTGCGCGTCTACGTTCAGGGTTTGGCGGAGATTCTTCGGGACCGAGTGCAGGCGCTGCCGCGCCTTTTCGAGGTCACCTTCGGCCGCGAGCCGGGTCGACCGCGCGATGGCGGCCAGGCCCTTGAGGAGCGGCGCCCGGGCCTGCGGCGGATCGTCGCCGGCTAGGACCGCCGCCAGCGGCCCCACCGCGCGTTCGGCGGCCGGATTGCCCGCGACGAACGCCCGCAGCCGCGCCGCATCGCCGACGTCGAAGGCGCACAGGGCGGCCTCGACCTGGAGTCTCGTCGTGTTGGGCGGCGCGTCTGCGAGCAGCTGAAGCGCCTGAGCGGCGTGGCCCTGCTGCCTGAGCCGGCAGCACTGCTCGACTCGAGTGTCTTCGATCGGGCGTTCGATCCCTTCCGGCTGGGCGGCGCCGTCGAAGTCGGACCGGGGGCGAGCGACGGACAGCTGCATGAACGCCACTAGAGCAAATTGGGATGTGCTCCACAAGACGTAGGGGTGCTGAGCCGATAAGACTACTCGATTTTGATTGCGTTGGCGGATCGAGCGCCCACCTGAACGTCTGAGTGGAGGCTTTCATAGATGAAAGCCGCACCGAGAGCTCAGAGAGATCACGTCGATGCCGCCCGCGCCTCGGGCGAGCGCGATGAACGCCGGGGGCCTGTTCTGATGCGCAGCGGCGCTGCCCTTTGTTTGCCGTCCACCGGCTTCGTGAGATCGTCGCGTCGATGACCGCTCGTCGCCCACCCGACACCGGGGCGCTCGACCGGCACAGGCGCGCCTGGATCGCCGAGTGGGAGGCCGAGCCCGCCCGGCGACACGAACGCTTCATCGAGCTCGAGGTGGCGCCCCACCGCGACGACCAGGCGGGCCCGTCCCGCGTGTTCGATGCTCTCGAGACGCTCATGGCCGCGGTCCCCGCCGGCGGTCCTGCTCGTGGGCGCGCCGGGGGCGGGCAAGACAACTCTGCCTGCCCACCTTCGGGTCGAGCTCGCCCGCCGCGACCTGGCCGACGGCACCACGCGCGTCGTGCATCTGCTGCCGCTCAACGAGTATCCGCGGAATACGACCGCCACCTTGGCCGAAAGGCTTGCCGAGCGGTTCGAGCAGGACCTTCGGCGGCATCGGCTGCCCTGCGCGGCTCCAGGCAGATTCAGCGCAGCAGGGGAGGGCGATCTCGCTGGCGTGTGCCGGCGACAAGTAGAAATATCGGGTTTTTCGCTCCGTACAGAGGTCCGGGTGGCCAAGTGTCGGTGCGTCTCGGGTTAGCGACCGGCGCTCTCGAGGCGGAAAGGGCAAGGCCCTAGCCCCCTTTTGTCACCAGGTCTCGTCGCGAGGACGTCGAGATGGCTGTTTTCGCGCGCCGCACGGCAGCGATCAAACGCCGTCAAGTAGCTGAGATCGCGACGGGTTTTTGACTCCGCTCGTAACCGTGCCGTGGTATGTTTAAGCGTGGTCGCTGCAGGAAAATCCACGCTGCCGCCCAATCAGCCGGCGACCGAACACGATCACATCGTCGTTCTCCGAGGCGCATCGTGGGCGGATTTTCAGCGTGCGCTAGAGATTCGCGGTCAACGCTCCGTGCCGAGGATTTCATACCTCGAAGGATGTCTTCAATTCATGAGCCCATCCCGATACCACGAGACCATCTCCTCCGTATTGGGACGTCTCGTCGAAGCCTGGTGCATGGATCGAGGTATTGAACTTACCCCTGTTGGCTCGTGGACACTTGAAGACAAGGATGCCGAGCGCGGCGCCGAGCCTGACGAGTGTTATGTCTTTGGGGACCGAGAGGACATCGATGACTGGCACCGTCCCGATTTGGCCATTGAAGTCGTTTGGACTTCGGGCGGACTCTCGAAGCTCGAAATATACCGAGGTCTGAGTGTGCCCGAAGTTTGGACTTGGAACCAGGGGCGCATCTACGTTCACTGCCTTGACGAGGAGCGATACATCGAGAAATCGGCGAGCGCAATTCTTCCGAACCTTGACCTTCAACTGATAGCGCGACTTGCCGAGGTGCGGCCCATGAGCCGTGCGTTAAGGGAGTTTCGTTCGGCCCTGGCGTCCGACCAATAGCTCATCGAGCAGCGGAGATTATAGTTGGCCGTGCTACATGAGCACCTGCCCAACGTTATCACGACTGGACCGGATGACATCGACGCGCACGTGCAGTTGGCCAAGCTGCAAAGACGGGTTGAGGTCCTGACCATCAAGTCCTGCGTGGTCGCGGGACTATCTGGACTCTTCTTGTCCCTTTCGGTCAGTGCTTGAACGAGAAGGGCGGCGTTGGCGAGCGGTTCGAGGTTCTCGCTGACCGACCACGCGAGGACTCGACGCGAGAAGTTATCAATGATGGCGCGCAAGTAGACCTTCGGTCCGCCTCGGAGGCGTATCACCGACGTGTCCACATGCCACATTCCATCTGGCCTGTCTGCGCGGACGCCTTCGGTAGGCTTGCTCGGGTGCACTCGACGCCTCGGGCGTCGCCATCCCCGCTCCCGGACGTACTTGCACCAGGTGGACGCCGAGGCGAACACCTTTCCAAGCCGCTGAGCCAGAACGGCAAGCA
>CAZFIV010000188.1:0-7330 GCA_964519665.1 uncultured Myxococcales bacterium | reverse complement strand
CCTGCCGCAAGGATATCAAACACTTACGCTCGGCCGTCGCTCGAAGTTCGGCCTAGAGCCGCGCAGGGGTCGGATAAGGCATCAGAAGATACACCTATCCATGGCGCGTCGCCCGCTCGCCGCCGTTCTCCGCTGGTTGTCGAGCGTAGGTGCCCGTCAGCCGGCGCCGGCTTCGTAGACGATCTCGGCCTCTCTCGGGAGGTCGAGAGGGCCTGACTCCGTGTGGTCAAGGCCGAGGTGGTCGAGGATTCGGTCGATGACCGACCGCTCCTGAATCGCCGCGATGATTTTCAACCGCCCCGAGCAACGAGGGCAGTCGAGGACGTCGATCTCGAACACACGCGACAGCATGAGGGCCCAGGAGCTGCGGATTTCGATGGTCTCCGGTGCGGCACCGGCGCTCGGGGGTCGCGGGGGTGGGGCCGCACGTACGATCTCTTTGCGCCGCTTCGCGGCCGGTGCGAACGCGCCGTGGTAGCGGAGCAGGTTCTACCATAACGGACCCGCCGCCTTCGGCGTCGGCGCCTTGGTACGCCCTACGAATGCGGCTCATTCGAGCCTCCTCTCGGGCGGTGTCCGAGCGGCGGAATCTGCGACGTCAGCCTCCGAAGAAACTGATGGGGCGTGAAGAAGACGTGCGTCTCGCCGGTCCTCTTGGGCTTCGATAGCCGCAGCGAGATGCGGCCGTCCTTGGTCCAGGTCACCTGCTCGGAGGCGTAAGGCGGCCGGGTTGCATAGCGGCAGAGCCGTTCTCGGCCGGCGATGTCGTGCGCTTCGATGCGAACGGCGGCGTGGACCGAGAAGCCCCAGCTCTCGAAGGCGGACGGCGCGGGGGCCGGCCGGTATGTCGGCGTTGATGTGATGGCTTCCTGGTCCGTCAGCAGCCAGCCGGCTTGCCCTTCCGGGGCGGCGGGCGGCCATGAGGGTGGATCCAGCCAGACCGGGTGATCGCCGTCCAGGCGATCCATCCGTCGAAGGAGGTTGAGCACGCGATCCGCCGTACGTGACGAGACGGTCTTCAACGTCGCGTCCTCGAGCTGGGGCGCCGGATTGAACTGAAGCTCCCCGTTGTCGTCCTCGCGCCAGAAGCCATCGACGACCAAGACATGGAAATGTACGTGGAGATTCACGGCGTTCCCAAAACGCTGGATGATGCTCACAGCGGCCACCTGGTCGGTGTACCTCTCCTTGGTTTGCTGAAAGATCTCTTGCAAGAAAGTCTTCAGCATCTTCGACTGCAAATCTCGGTCGAGGCTGACCATGGCCCTCAGGGAGATTGGGGCGGTCAATACCCACTGACGTATGGGCACATCCGGGATCACATGGTCGACGAGATGGGCAGCTTGCTGGGCCATGCGCTTGGCGCCGCATGATGGCAGATAGCGCTTTTAAGGAGACCGTAATTGCCCTGCTCCAATGCCCGTTTTTGACAGTTAGGGTGTTATCGGAACCCGCGGCCGCCCGCTCGGTCCGTGGATCAACGCTCGTTCGCCCAGAGCCGGCCCGCATGTCGCCGTGCGTGCTCCTCAGTACCCCGACAGGATCTATTCGAGGATCGCGAAATCAGCGAAGCCCACGTCCGCGCAGACCAAATTGTCCGCGGTGACCGTGCTCGGCAGCGGCTGCCAGTTGGTCGTACAGCCAACCGGAGGAAGACCACAGATCGTCGTGAGGCTATAGATCTGCGCGATGCTTGGATCGCATGTGCCCGCCCGTATGCAGACCTCAGACGGGTTCTCAGCATCAGCGTTTGTCAGAACGTGGCGGATCGTCTCCGCCGAGGTCGCCGGGCACGCGACCCGCCCGGGTGGAAGGGGCTCGGCCGTTGTCTTCGTGCCGAAGAAGGTATTGCCCGGAATCCGCACGCTCGGGTAGCGGACCCTCCCCTCGGTAAACGAGGCGACGACGTCGGTGCCGAAACGGGTGTTGGGGTGTTGCTGCATGAGGATCAGATCGTCGAGGAGAGTATTGTCGATGAAGTCCGTCCAGAAGGCGACCTCTGTAATCCCGTCCACGTGGGAGAAGAGGCGGGTACGACCATTGGTGAAATGCGGCTCGATATTGTAGTTAGTCATCGAGAATCCGCCCCGGCGACCCGTCATGGACGAGTAGGTTCCGAGCCCCGATGAGCCGGCGTCCCCGACCAATCGGACAGCGGGAACGGTCTTGAAGGTCCAGGTTTGGTCGTCCTCTCGGACGTAGCCGGGCGCGAGCATATCCACGAAACGAATGGTCGTCCCTTTGGTGCCATTGCCGCTGCAGAAGGTGGTGAGGTTCATGAAGCCGCCGAGGCCCATCGTGAAGTCGAACGACCCAGAACCGGCCACATGAGTGATTACGACCAGGGTGTCGTCGACGCCGTCGCCGGTGAAGTCCACCTTCACGTCTCTATAATTACCATCTAAGCAGCCGTAGCTCGCCCACGGTCGGTCAAATAGGTCGGGCGTATCGACTGTACCTGGAGCTAGGGTGGGCACCTGGCCCCCTTGGTCCTGAGAGCAACCGTCGGCATCGACATTCACGTCGGGTGCGGTGTTGGGACAGAGGTCTCGGCCATCGGGTAGACCATCCGAATCGGAATCGACCTGAGATTCGATGCCACAACCATCGGCGTTGACGGGCTCGTCTTCCGGCGTGGAGGGGCACTGGTCGACGATATCGGGGATGCCGTCTTCGTCACTATCCCCGCCGTCGAACAATATGGAGCCCAGGCTGGAGTAGACGAGTGTATAGCACTGCGGCCCCTCAGGTACGTTGTGGCCTCGGATCTGCACCGACCAGTCACCGAATAGGCTCGAGGCTTCCACGACCTCGACGTTGTTGAGGCGATCTTCTGCCGTCTGAACCGCGGGCGCAGACGGTGCGGCGGGGTCGAGGGTCCAAGGATAGGCACGGGAGCCGTCAGGACGCGTGACCGCAAGGTCCAGATCGTTGATCAGGGCCGGCCCAGCGGCCCCCGGCGTGCCCGGATGGTCGTCCCAGACCAAGGTCGCCTTGAGATAGCTGATATACCCGGTGTAATTGTGGACCTCACCATTGTCGAGGCAACCCTTGATGACCCGCCCGCGGGCTGCTTGCTCGACCGCGGCCTGAATATCGACCACCCCATAGCCCGAAGCGTAATCCGGCCCCAGATTGTACCAGCTGGTGTCGTCGCTCAGGTCGCGGGCGGTATGGATGAGGTACGCCTTGACCGTGGCGGGCTCCGGGTTCTCGCCGCGATTAAATTGTCTATAGAACCTTATGAAGGCCGCAGCGTTGCCGCTGACGATGGCCGCAGCCGCCGAGGTCTGGCCATACCACGCGTACGGGAAGACGGTCCCGGGGTCGCCCGTCGTCACGAAGCACTGTTGATCTTCACCCCCGGTCTCGCCATCCGCCTCTCCGGAGCAGTCGTCGAGCGCGCTCAACTGCGTGACGACGCCCGATTCGTCCAGCACGTCGGAGCCATCGTAGAGCCCAGGCGCAACGAGATCGGGCTTCAAGCGACCGTCACTGGTCGGGCCCCAGCTGCTAAACGTGGACATGCGGTCGTTGGCGCCATCCACCGCGCCGACAACGATCGGGTTCTTTGCGGGCTTGGGCTGGTTGATCGTCCCGTAGTTGAGAAAGGGAGGCTGCGAGTTGCTGATGCAGTCGAGGAGATCATTGGACGAGCCGTCACGCTCGTTGCCGCCCGAGAACACGACAGTCATGGGCTCGCCGATCTCCACCCCGTCAGAGGACGCGCCGAGCACCTGGTTGTCGTAGACGGCTGCTTGGATGGTGTAGTCTCCGTAGGGTTCCTCTAGGCAGAAATAGCCCCATGAGTTGTTGGCGACCAACGTGGTCGGACGTTGAAGCGTGTCCACGATGTCCTCGTAGTTGTTCGCCTCGGCGTTGACCTCTTGACCGAAGGCGTAGGTATAGACCGTGGCGCCGGGGGCCATGCCGACGACCTGATCCGAAAAATCCGGGGTCACGTTGCTTCGGGTCCATATACCGTCGCCGGCGATGGTCCCCGCGGTCATCGTGGCGTGAATATCGGTCTCGAAGGCATCCGGCTGGTCTCCTTGAAAAATGCGACCGCTGAGATCGGGGTGAAAGGCGGCGTGGTTGTTTTCGTGAATGCTCACCGCGACGCCCGACCCAGCGGGCGTCGAGTCGCTGTCGCCAGGGAGGTCAGGCGGATTATTGACGTACTCGCGAGCGCGACTCATCTCGATGCCAGGCACGGGGGCAATGGGCTCGACCCAGCGAAAGGACGTCAATGCACCCACCGTTGCGAGCGCGGAATCAGGAATCCGAAAGAAGGCCACCCTGAGCTCAGGGATGTAGGTGCTGACTGCTCCGCCCAGACCATGCAGATCTTCTTGTAGTTGCTCAGGGGACACATCGGGTAGAGTCAGCGCCTTCAGCAACAGATTTCCTTGTCCATCCTCGGCGTGGGCTGGTGGCGTGCCGGCTCGTAATCGTGGGGAGAGCTTCTGTTCTGGTCTGACTGGCTGTACATCCAGCACTTTCGGGCCAAGCAAGTCGGCAACGTCTAGCTCCGTCGGCGCCAGTATTCGCCATCGGAGATCACCTTGATAGTCTAAAACGGTGGCGCCAGCCTGCGCCAGTGCGCTGCGATCGTCGTCGTTCAGAATGGCGTCGAGCTGAATCTCGCGCATCACGAGCGGATCATTGTCGCCTGGGCCGCCCCCGTCGGGACAATGCGACGACCACTTACATACCGATTCGATAAAGATCTGACATCCGGTGCCCGTCACTCCCACCGTCAACATAAGGCAGATAACGTAGAGTCTGAGATTTGCCATAGAACCTATTCCCTCGCATTCTTGTCACGCCCGGCTCTCGATACGAAGGAGCTATGCTGACCTCGCGGGCTCACCACTGTATTCGGGCGCCTGCTGATTCAGAGCCCTCACAAAGCCGGACGTAGTTTCGCGATGGCGAAGCGCCATCGGTCAACTTAACTTCATTATGCCATGCGATCGAAATAATCCCAGACACTCGAGAGCGATCGAGCTCGATCCTGGTCGTGACTCTGATAAGAGTCACCCAGATGGGCGGCGCTTGGGTCGACGGCGGGCGCGCCGCTGGACTATCGCGCAGCAGCAGACTGCGATCTCATGGTGTCGCTGGAGCCCCGACAACCTCCGCCGCGTCCACCCCGGCCTCGAGGGTCGATCCCCAACGGACGCGGCCGATGGTCGAGCGCCTGCGAAGTGAATCTGTCCGACCACCGATGGACTTCGCAGTGCCGTGGGCTGGTCCAGCTCCAAGAGGTGGCGTGAGCAGCATTTCGCAAGAGACACGGAAGGCGGCCCCCTGTGTCAGCGTAGTTGTCGCCTCTTCCTGAACCTCGAGTCGGGGGCGGAAGGAGGCGGCGGTGTACTCGCCGAAGTTCAAGGAGAAGATGTTACAGCGGATGCTGGAGGGCGCCGTCGTGGCGAAGCTGGCCGAGGAAGCAGGGCTCTCAGCGGGGACGCTGCACCGGTGGCGGCGTGATAGCCTCGCCGGGCGGATGGCTGACGACGCAGACGAGACCGTCGAGGTGAAGAACAAGCGAGAGCTCACGCCACTCGACAAGGCACGGCTACTCGCGGAGGCCGACCAGATCGAGGAGGAGGAGCTCGGTGGATGGCTTCGAGCGCGGGGGCTCCACCGAGCGGATCTCGAGCGGTGGGGGTCAGCGATCGAGGACGCGCTGGATCCTGCGAAGGCGCGCAAGCGCAAGAAGGCGGAAGACAAGCGAGTTCGGCAGCTGGAGCGCGAGCTGCGCAAGAAGGAGAAGGCGCTTGCGGAGGCGGCGGCCCTACTGGTGCTCAGAAAAAAAGCCCAAGCGCTCTGGGGGGACGAGGACGACGACACGGACCCGAGCTGAGGTCCGAGATCATCGACCTGGTCGCGGAGGCGGTGTCGAGCGGGGCGCGGGTACAGCGGGCCTGCGCCGAGCTCGGCATCAGCGTCCGCACCCTGGAGCGCTGGCGGCAACGCCGAGTGGGTGAAGACATGCGGTGCGGGCCCAAGAGCGAGCCCAAGAACAAGCTCAGCGCCGCGGAGAGGAGGAGGATCTTGGAGATCGTGAACCGACCCGAGTTCGAGAATCTGAGCCCGAACGAGATCGTGCCCAAGCTGGCCGATCGTGGGATCTATGCGTGCTCCGAGTCGACGATGTATCGGCTCCTGAGGGAAGCAAGCCAACTTGCTCATCGCAGTCGGAGCAAGGAGCCCGCGGACCGCACGCCGGTGGTCCGGGTGGCCACCAAGCCGAACCAGATCTGGAGTTGGGATATCACGTACCTCAAGAGCCCCGTCAACGGCTCCTTCTTCTACCTCTATATGGTGGTCGACGTCTGGTCGCGCCTCATCGTGGGCTGGGCCGTGCACGAGGAAGAGTCGATGGACCACGCCTCGAGGATGATCGAGCGAGCGGCGCGAGTGCACGGCGTGGGGCTCGACGAGTTGACCCTGCACTCGGACAACGGCGGGCCCATGAAGGGCTCGACGATGCTGGCCACGTTGCAGCGCCTCGGCATCGTGCCATCCTTCGCCCGGCCTCGGGTGTGCGACGACAACCCGTTCTCGGAGGCGTTGTTCCGCACGCTCAAGTACCGACCCAGCTACCCCGACGGGCCCTTCCACAGTCTCACGGACGCCCGGGCGTGGGTCGCCGACTTCGTACGCTGGTACAACCACGACCACCTCCACAGCGGCGTCTGTTTCGTGCGCCCTGTAGACCGCCACGACGGGCGCGACCTGGCGATCCTCGAACGCCGTAAGGCCGTCTACGAGGCCGCCAAGGCTCGTCACCCTGAGCGATGGGGCTCGCGGCCTACAAGGGCCTGGGAGCCGCCCAAGCGCGTCTGCGTCCGGGCGAAGCCCAGCGCGACTGACCGAGAGGAGGCCCGAGCAGCCTGATCGACGAAGAAGCGACAACTACCTTGAGATCCACCGGCGGGGTGTCGCCACAGATCGGGGACCATTGCGCGGAATTTGTGGCATGCACGATCGTTCGTGTTCTGGCTCCAGCTTATCTGGGTTCCGGGATTCCCGGCAGGCAGTGATGCAGACTGCAGAGTTGCCGCCGCGAGGATAGCCGCGCGCAAGGGGAGCGAGGAAAGGGCGGTGGAGCCCGAAGAGTATGTTGCGGCAATTGCGACCGGTACACGAACGCGGTGCCCTCGCCTGGCTTAGACGACATGGCCTGCACTTTGCGGCAGGTGTGTCCAGTGATGCCTTCGCGGCGACCCGGGTGAGTAAGTCGCCTCCTGGTGTATGCTCGCGCACCGCAGCGCCGTGCCCAGGCCTCCCGTCGATTTCGCCGTGCAAGTGCACAACCTGG
>CAZFIV010000187.1:4223-7550 GCA_964519665.1 uncultured Myxococcales bacterium | reverse complement strand
GATTTCTTCTCGGTCCCGACAATCACGTTCAACGTGCTGTACGTTCTCGTCGTGAGAGCGATACGGGATACAAGCATGTGGGTCATTGTGGGGATGGGATCAGCCCGTTCTCCCCTCGGACGCGGGCTTCGTTGCCGCGGCGGTCCGCTCCCTACCGGGAGACCGAATACCGGCGACGCCGCAGATCCTGAGCCAACGAGAGGTCTCCTTGGTCGAGGTCGAGCTCCAACGGGCATGTCGTCCTCATATGAAGAAGCTAGTGCACCTCTACGTCGTTTGAGCTCGGCGGTCTGACGCAAACACCGCCGATCCGTTAGAACCGGATACCGTCACGGTGATGTCGCGAAGCCGAGAGCCGCAGCACCCCGTGCGATACACCCCACAGCGCTAGGCGGGCATCCACAAGCAGACCCATGCGCCGTCCTCGTCTTGACCCCAGATCTCGGCCCCGAGCTCACCGCAGGTGGCGACGGCCTCGTCGAGCCGGGACGGGTCGATGACACGAACATACACGAGCCGGGCCGGTCTTCCGTCCGCAAGGACACCGTGCGCACGAATCCGCACCAGCGAAGACAAATCGCGGCTCGAGATGGGGTGCCCGCTGCGCAGGGCATACTCGACCCGCTGGTCACCCGCATCGTAGAATATTTCCTCTAGAGCCGCCGGTTGCTGGGCCAGCCACGCTCGTTCGGCAGCCGCCTCCTCGGCGGCGAGAGGGTAGCCATTCTTGATATTTCGCTTGGAACGAACGGCCCGCATGGTGCGCGAATAAGTTTCAGCCACGTACTCGACGGCATCCCAAGCGTCGAGGGCGCGCGTGCAAACGACCACGTGGTCATGGTCCGCGCGCGAATCCCACATCTGCCAGAAGTCCTCGGGATCTTCGTAGGCGTCGTCTACCTCTTCGCGCGTGCACACCAGCAGGTGGGCCGCCTGCCCGGCCACCGGCGGCGCTGGAAGGCCTGCTCCGCCGAGCTTGCGGTACACGCCTCCGTACACTGCGCCGCCCTCGGCGACGGCGTCTCGAGCGAGGGCAACCAGGGCGTGTAGGGTGGCGAGCCCGACGGCCGGAGCGAGTTCGTCGACGGGCACGGACACCTCGATCGTCCAATCAACCTCGCCGTCGCTGGACGCAGCCACATACACCTCGAGGCGATCCGACGCCGCACCCGCCTCGAAGATCACCCCGATCGCATCGTCCGGAAGGTCGGCGCCGCCGGCGTTAGGCAGACCGGATTGCAGGGGCGTGTCATCGTCGACGTCGGCATGGGTATAGCGCCACCCCTCGAGGGGCGGCAATCGACGCGGCCACGCGCCCATCAGCCACGTGGCGCGCTCGGCGAGTGTTTGTCCGTCGACGCCCATCTCGAGCGTAAGGTTGAGCGGTCCGTCCGACATGCGAGTCCTCAGCGCAACCAGGATAGGTCACCGGTCGTGGCCAGCGTTCGAGCCCCGCGCGGCAGCGGAGGCAGGACGACGATATGCACGTTGCGGTGAATGCGATTGGCGTTCATCCACGTCGCCGCCGCCGCCGCCGTCGCGTAGTTTCGGAAAAAGTAGACGATACCCGCGTACTGCTGCCCGTCGACGGTCACCAGTCGTCCACGGTTGGCGTGCAGGTGTCCACTGTAGAGGCGAGCCTGGCCGCGATTGAACGAGTCCCCTCCTTTGTCTTCCACGCCGTAGATGCCGGCTTCGGCGACCGCTCGCCGGCGACCCTGCACGGCGACCGGCAGGCGAACGGCGCCATCGACCCGTCGATCCTGGGGCACGTCGGTCGCGTGCGGCTGCAGACGCGTGTTGGGGATCTGCGCATCGACGATGCCCGTGAAGCCCCCCTGGTCGGGTGACAAGCGCTGGCGGCGGGCCCGATAGGCCGTCAGCAGCGCGCCGATGGACGCCGAGTCAGGCTGTAGGGCCGTGAACGCATCGAGGATCTCGAGCTGCTCGGCGGGCCCGCGCCTCGCGTTTTGAGCAGCGTCGAGGCTGAGAATGACCTCGACCTGCGCCGTCCGCAACGCGTGCCGAAACGCGTCGTATTGCCCCTCGGTGTAGCCGGGCCCGAGATGGGGCGGCCCGATGAGGCGCGCGGCGAGCTCCACCCCCGTCTCGAGGCCTTCGCCCACGTGGGCCGCCACCTGGGCGTCGATCTCGGCCAAGATGCCCCCATATTGGCGCAGCATCCCGCGCTGCGCCTCCGGAATGTTGGCCGCGGCCAGCTGGCGTTCGAGCCCGGTGTGGGTGGGTTCGGGATAAGCGGCGCTCGCGCTGTCTTGCCGGTCGCCGAACGTGCGTCGCGTCGATTCTTCGAGCACCAGGTCGCCGTTGGTATCCCGCCGAGGGAGCCCGTCGTCGCCGTGCTGCACGCGTACAGGGTCTTCGGTGGCCCCCGGCCGGCGGCGCGACTGCCATCGATTGTTGTCGTCGAGGTACCAGCGGTGGCCCGCCGGTGGGTCGCCAGCGCCGTCGAGCTGAGCGCGGAAGTTAGCCACCGCTGCCGCGCTGCCGTCGGTGCCCAGCATGAGGTGGCGTTGGCCGTTGTGCTCGACGAGCCACGCCCGGCGGGTTTGGCCGGGCTCGACGATGATGATGAACTCGTCGCCCACGCGGCGGTAGTGATGAAACCGCGGGAGAGTGGGCGGATAGCCCGCGTTGACCGCGTCGACCAGGTTCTGAGCCAGCGTGCTGCGCCCCTCGGCGGCAATGAACCCGCGGGATGGGGGGTCGACAACATCGCCCCGCAGGATCCGGCGCGCCTGTTCCGCCTGGGCCTCGAGATGAGCGATATCTTCGCGGATGAGGCTGGCTTCGACGCTGTCGGGGTCTGCGCGCCGGAGGTCTCTCATCCGCTGCTGCGCCAGACGGTCCAGCTTTCGAAGCTCGAGCCGCGCTTCCCACGCCGGCGAGCCGGCCGTAACCCGACGCCCTTCGATGAGACCGATGAGCTGGTCGATCAAGCGGCGAACACGACCCTGAAAGCCCGCGTACTGGCGGACCGCCTCCACGGTGAGCGCATGCCGGCGTATGGAGGTGGCCGATGCATCGGCAGCGACGATCAAACGAACGGAGGCGGCGTCGACCAGCCCCCGCCTCGCCCGATAATCGACCCGGACCTCGCCGGACGGCAGGTGGCGATTCACAACCACCGCCGTCGAACGCACCAGCGACGCTGGCAGCTGATCGAGCAGCGCTCGCGGCGCTGAGTGCGCCGGCCCCGCCTCAGGAGCCGGCGTCGCCCCTTCGCCGCCCGGCCGAGGCGTCGCCCCTTCGCCGTCGGGCCGAGGCGTCGCCCCTTCGCCGTCGGGCCGAGGCGTCGCCCCTTCGCCG
>CAZFIV010000187.1:0-4123 GCA_964519665.1 uncultured Myxococcales bacterium | reverse complement strand
GTCGGGCCGAGGCGTCGCCCCTTCGCCGTCGGGCCGAGGCGTCGCCCCTTCGCCGTCGGGCCGAGGCGTCGCCCCTTCGCCGCCGGGCCGAGGCGTCGCCCCTTCGCTGTCGGGCCGAGGCGTGACCCCCTCGCCGCCGGGCCGAGGCGTGACCCCTTCGCCGCCGGGCCGAGGCGTGACCCCCTCGCCGCCGGGCCGAGGCGTGGTACTGGGTGCGGACGGAGGCCGCTCGCTCAGGCCCCGCGCCGCCGCTTCGGCGTCGCGGACGCGCGCGCGGCTGCCCAGATGGGTTCCCACTTGGATACCCGCTTGCACGAGCGCCTGGCTCAGAATCTCTAGGGTCCGGGCGGCGCGCAGCCCCGGAGGCAGATCTCGCAGGGCCTCGAACTGCCGCATCATCTGGGCCCCCATCAGCACCATACCCAGACCGTCGGCCCCCATCCCCGTGATCCACAGGGCGCCGTGCACGACTCGCCACCGTAGCCCGATGCGCCCCCCAGCGGTGATGGCAAGGCGTCTTGCCGCTCCCATCTCGCCGAGTCCGGCCACGGCGCCGACGATGTCCGCAATCTCCATCCAGGTCTGTAGATCGTTGCGGAGCGTGCCCATCTGCCCCCGATGGGCGAGGCGATAGGCCGACGGAAGCGCGCCGATGACACCGACCGGCACCAAGATGGCGAGAGATGAACCCCCGGTGAACGGCGCCGCCGCCACCGCCGCGATCGAGATGAGGAGGGTGACATTCTCGATGCCCTCCAGAACGATGCCGTCTTCGTCGGTGGCGATCTCGCGGGCGAAGGTTCGGCCCGGAGCATCGGCGGGCACCGCTGCACCCACCGGCGGCTCGTGGGGCAGGAAGATCGACAAGTGCCCCCGACCGTAGCCGCTCTCGCCTTGCAACAGCCTGACCAGCCCGTCGAGCACGGCGTCCTGAAAAGCGTTGCCTCGAACCTGCCGGCCGCGGGCTTGGCCCTCGATGATGCCACTGCGCGACGACGTCACGTCGGATACGAGCCACCGTTCACTGATGTGAAGGCCAAATCGGCGGCGCGCAGGCGCCGACTGCGCGACCTCGACGGTGAGCGGGATGACTTGCCCCGATTGATCCGGGATGAACGTGCCCGCCAGCCGAAACCGGCTCACGCCCAGCTGCTCCGACCTTTCTTCGGCCAGCTCGATCTGCAGACGCAACTCCTCGATCTGCCGGTCGTAGGCCGCCCGCTGGTTGGCCGGCGCTTCGTCGCGCGCTTGCATCAGCTGCTGCCGCTGCTGGCGCAAGACAGCCGCGGCCGAGCCAAACAGCGAAGTACGCAGCGCGTCTCGCTCGGCGACGAGTTGATCTTGGTCGACGTGGGTCACCGGCTCTCGCAAGAGCTCTTGCAGCTCCCGATAGCGAGCCTCGGCCTCGGCGCGACCTCGGCGCTCCTGCTGCACGCGCAGGTCGGCCATTTGCTGTCGAGGTCGAGCGTACAGCGGAAGCCAAGCCACCGACGGCACCCGGATGAACTGGGCGTAGTCGGCGTTTGGATCGACACGGGGCCCCGCTGTGCAGGTGACCATGTACAGCCCCGGCTGACTCAGCGGTAGCGACAGCTCCCGGCGGGAGGCCATCGTCGACGCGATCAGCGAGCGGCCAAGGGAGCCGGTGAAGCGCAGCAAGGCGTTGACGGCGGCCAGAGAGGCGAGGCTGATCCCTGGCGCCCCAAATCTTCGATCAAGCCTGGTAACGCTGCGGACCACGGTCTGCGCATCTTGCCGGGTGTGGCGCAGGTCGCGCTGCCACTCGAGCCCCAGCCGGTCGAGGAAGCCGGGATCGACGCGCTCGCCTTCGGGGTCTTCTTCGAGCCCTTGGGTGTCTTGCTCCATGAACCGGCGGACGTCGTAGCGATAGTCCCAGCCCCCGAAGGCATCGCCCATTCCTTCGACGAAGCTCGTAAAGCGCACCTCCATCCGGAAGTGGTGACTGGTGCCAACGGCAGCGTCGAAGAACGGCGGCGCCAACGTCGGATATGCGGATAGCGTCGCCGGTAGCGGCGGCGCATTGGCCGAAACCGGAGACGGCGTGATCGCTTGATCGCTGCCCGCGGTGAGGCTCGAGCGTCGCTCGAATTGCACGTATCCGTTGAGTAGGCTCAGCCGCGCTTCGTGGCTCTCGAGACACCGCTGGACGAACGCCTCCGGTTGGCTGGACGCATACTGCACGAAGCGCGCAGCCTCGACGGGCGCGAAGACGCGGCGCCGGCCTCTCAGCGGAAACAAGCGCTCGTAGCCTGGATGCTCCGAGGCGCGAATCTCTCGATCGCGAAAGACGGCCAGCAACGCCGCCGTGTACGGCTGGATCCGATCGAACAGCTGCTCTAGAGCCACCGCCGCCGCCTCGAGGTTCTCCGAGCTGCGGTCGGCGTCCCACGCTTCGAACGCTCGGACGTACGGGACCAACTCGGTGCCAAACATGGTGGCGACCCGCACCAAGACGTCCGAGCTGCGCACAAACGTGGAGGGCGGCGTCTCGTCTTGCTCGGCGGCCCGCTGCTCCACCCGCTGCAGAATGGGCGGCGGCACCGGATTCAGCGCCCGCCCGACGGCTAGCAGCAACTCTTGACGCTCGGAGATCTGCAGCTCGGGCTCGAGGCCGTGGCTCTGCATCCACGCCCGCACCGGTCCCAAGATGTTGGGAGACGCGCCGGCGGCGATCCGGATGTAGTTGGGACGAAGGCTGCCTTGCCAATTTCGGTTGGGCACGTCCCAGACGGCATCCGGGTCATACACTGGCCCCATGAGCCGGCGGTAGGCGACGGCCGTCGGACCGTACACACGCTCGGCCAGCGTGAACCGGCTGACCTCGACGGGGAAAAAGTAAATGCCGTCGGTGTTGACCGACATACGGGCCGGCGGGGGACTGTTGGCGAAGGCGATGACCTCTTCCGTCGCGTCGGCAGGCGGCGCCCGATGAATGGTCCCTGGCGGTCCCGCGACCCCGGGCAGAGTGTGGGCCACTTCG
This sequence comes from uncultured Myxococcales bacterium, assembly GCA_964519665.1. Taxonomy (GTDB): domain Bacteria; phylum Myxococcota; class Kuafuiibacteriia; order Kuafuiibacteriales; family Kuafuiibacteriaceae; genus JANQQN01. Next base: position 1,122 of record CAZFIV010000187.1, on the reverse strand, counting down.
TGGACCAGAAGCTGTCGACCTCGGCGGCTCGACGGATCAAGAGCGCCCTGCCGAAACAGGATGTCGTGCCCCACCGTTAGGGCGGGCGTCGCCAAGGCGCGTGTGGCCCGGTCGGCGTGGCCGTCCGTATGCAGCCGCACCGGCGGCAGCCCGAAACCGAGGTTGCCCTCGAGCTCGGCCCTAAGCTGCCCAGGCAGAGGGCGACCGCGTGAGGGCGGACGCCGCACCGCGGCCGGCCGGGCGCGGACCTGCGCGTCGGCGCCGGGTCGGACCGGCGAAGGCAGGGCACCCTGTCGAGCGTCCATGCGCCGCGCAAGGGCGTCGGCGGCTCGCTCTGCAGAGTCTCCAGGCGCCGTGACCCGAACCGTACCTCGAGGGCTCGACAGCCACGCCCAACGATCGTTGTGGGCGGCGGCCGAGGGTACAACGCCTCCCCACACCGAACGCATGGACGGGCCTGGCATCGCCCCACCGACCCCCTCACCGTCGGGTCCGGTCAGCTCGGACACGACGCCAAGGTCGGTCGCCGCCGGCTCGGTGCTGGCCGCTGGCGGCGCCGCGGTGGCCGATCCCCGATCGGAAGCCGAAGTCCGCTGATGCGAGCCGCCCTCCCGCGACTCGCTGGCTTTGACGTGGGTTCGGCTCATGCGCCCTTCAGAGCAAAGCACCAGCCGAAGCCTGCTTCAAGACACGCTTCGCGATGCAGAGATCGCCGCCCGATTGGAGTACGCAGAAAGACGAATAGCGGCCTGCGCGCTGGCTGTGAAATACCAGAGCGCTGCAGCCCTGATTCGCGGTACCAAAGGAAGCGAGGACGGGCGCTGTGGAGAATCATTCCTGACCTCAGGGTCGATGCCTGAGGCTCGTGCGCCCTTTCTCTGAGATAGGGAGCAAGCCGTATTTCACCATGAATGGCCCGGCCCACGTTTGAACCCGTCCTGTCAGGAAACTCGATCTAACCAATATCCTTGATTTTTTCGACGCCTGATCAATCGGGCAGGCATCCACTCACAAGATGTACTGTGCTAGGCTCAGGGATATGAACTCGGCGCTCCAATTCGTGATTCTGAGCGATACGGGATACAAGCATGTGGGTCATTGTGGGGATGGGATCAGCCCGTT
>CAZFIV010000186.1:0-7676 GCA_964519665.1 uncultured Myxococcales bacterium | reverse complement strand
AAGAACAACGCGGTGCAGCCTGCCAGAGCCTCCGTGCCGTCATGTCCGTATATTCGATCGACGCAAGATGGGCTTCGGTGAAGAGGGCGTGAGGATCCGAAGTCTGCCGTTGGGCAAGAGTATTCCGCGCATAGAGCCTGCGTGGCACGAGTCCCCGCAGATGCCCGATCAGACCGCTTCACGATGATAGTAGTTGAGCATTCCGCCGAGGCGCTCACGGCGTGTGATTCTACCAACAACACGGCCTGCTGTCTCGTCCGGCTGGATGATCTGATGGCTCAAGGCTTGGTGCGGGCGTTCGACATGATAGTGCAACATGAATTGCCGTATGGAATGTCTGAGGTGAGCCTCGCCGAGCGGCACGATGTGATTGAGGCAGCTCGATTTGATAGTGAGCAGAGCTGTACCTCAATGTGTGCTGCCTCAGCCGAATCGTCGAGTCCGGAACATTGAACCTTCGTGCCAGCTCGTCGCCGCCGTTTTGGTGAACGAGGCGCCGCAGGCGTGGGTCGTACCGGCTATAATTTGCAAGCCGAGGACCGATGCGTCGCTGATGGGTCACTTTGCAAGGCCCAAGCATGATTCCCTTACTGCACAGTGAATGGCACCAGCAAATCGTATCCCGAGCTGCTGGTGTCAACAAGCGTCACTTGAAACTCGTAAGTTCCCGGGCTGGTCGGATTACCGGCGAAGGTCGAGGACGCAAGGTGCAGGAAATGCCGATGACTCGAACCGTCTCGGGGATTAGACGGTCCTCCGACCGAGCCCCCCGGCGGCCATGCATCGTAGCTTGGGAACTGGACGAACGGTTCTGGGCCTTGCCACGCGAAGCCATTTCTTACCACGCTGAAGTCCACGAAGATCGGGAACGATCGATTGTCGATGATGCGCCCGAGGTCGACGAAGTCGGGTGAGCCGCCCCAGGCGGAGCTGCTCGTCGCCACGATAGTATACGCGAGAACGACGGCATTTCCGTCGCTGAGCTCTTCGACGGAGAAGGTCGTTTTCGGCTCATAGCCTGCGGCCATAGTGTAAGCCCGCATCTCACTTGCGTATGGGAATATGTGGGGTTCGAGATGAGTAAGGAGAGGTAGAGTCGAACCCTGGAAGAAGCCATCGAGGGCATGAAAAGGTCCGACAAGCTGATCGATATTCTGTTGAAGAAGCGTCGCGCTGGGTCCGACGGGCAGACTGAAGACCTGGAGGTCAGCAATTTCCCAGAAAGGAAACCATCGTCTTGTAATCGTTGCGCCCGACGGCACAGCGGTCGGTCCGCGCGCGTCTATAAACAAACGATAGGTACCTGATGCCCCACTTCTTCCGGTGACCACTAGATAGTACGTCCCTGCGGGCAGGTCGCGCGCAAACGTGTTGCCCAGGGGATGGATTTCGGCACACGGGCCGACGTTTGGCTGCAGCGCCGTCTCCGACCGACCTAGGAGAGACACCCGGTTGTCGTAGAGTTGAATGACGGAGTCGAAGGCGCAAGTACCGGAAAACCAGCCCGCCTGGGCGTAAAGATAGCTGTTGTCCTCCAATACTTCGAATCGATACCAATCTACGTCGCCTGACGCCGATACGGTGCCTCGAATAGGAAGGTCAGACGGAGTAACCGTGATTGCCTGACTCGAATTGTTGTTAGGCTCCCTATCCGCGAAGTCGGCGACCACGGTCACAGAACGCTCCACGGATGTTGAAGTCGTATTGGTCGCTCGAAGAGTGAAAGTGGCATCGCCCTCTATCAGTATTTGGAACGAGCCCGTCGTCGTTGACTCCGGGAAGTTGGGTACGGCCACGTCGTTGAACAGGAGGCTTACTCGGTCGGCACGGTCAGTAGCCCACTGCAGCGTGGCGGTCGCCCTCGCTTCTGTATATCGAGTGGGGTTCACGTTCAGCTGCGTGATGGAAGGTGACATGGTGTCGGTGTCGGATCCGGTCACGGCTGCGGTGGAAGAGACAACGCTCATATTATTTCGGGCGTCGAGAACAAAGTCGACACTGCTGGCCGTGACTCCCGGTAGGGAGCGGACCGCCGCGGCAACGAAGCCCGCGTCCGAGGGGAGAACGGGCTGATCCCATCCCCACAATGACCCACATGCTTGTATCCCGTATCGCTCCCTAGTATTCGGTTTTATGCGCGACTCCGTGACCGATCGTTGACTCCAGCTGAGGGCTCTCCTTAACTTCATCTACTTGGGAGGGATTTTCGATGAGTCGTGCTTATTGCCCAATTTGGCTTACGCTGATCGCGTGCATCTTTGTTGCTTGTTCCACCGACGATGAGCCGGGAGTGGGTCCGACCACGAAAAGGGTCGACGCATCCGGGGGTACGGTCTCCAGCCCGGATGGCGTTTCTGTAGCGATCCCGGCCGGAGCCCTCAGCCTGGAGACGGAGATCGGCATCGAGTTGGTGGCCGGACGTACCTTGAACGCTCTACCGGCGAGCCGTTCGCGCGTGGGGCCATTCGTGGAGCTCACACCCCATGGCACTATGTTCTCGAGCCCGGTGACGGTTGTCCTTCCGCATACGGCCAACGTCTCGGGACTCGAGGTGTGGGTGATAGACGACCGCAGCGACGACACTTGGGAACGAGTCGATGCCGCCACGTTCAACGATGAAACGGCGACCGTGATGCTGAACCATTTTTCGATACTCACGGTTACTGCCCCCGCAACGACAGCGTGCGGCCCCACCCTTAACGTGGCCGGTCAATGGCGGCTCGACTGGGACTGCGACGAAACGTGTAACGACGGAAGCAGTCGAACGCACGAAGGAACCGTGTACTTCGACCTCGTTCAGGATGGGAGCTCCGTAACCAGAAGTGACTTCCTCTTCAACGGGAACCCGATCGTCAAGGTTTGGTTCGGGACGATCTGTGGATACGAGCTTCCGCTCTTCCACGAGCGTTTGCCCACGATGGACTTGCCAGGTCTCACACAGAGCTCGCGGATCACCTTCAATTCCGGCGTGGATAGGTTTCAAAGCAGCGGGGCCTACCAGTCGGGCATTGGACGGACTCGAACATGCACGGCAACGTGCATCTCCAACGGCGTGAAGCTATGTGCCGAAAATGAGCGGGTCGACAGTGCATCCTGCGTGCCGTGCCCGGCGGGAACGACGAACGCAGCCGGCGACGACCCTTCTGCGGCGGACACGATGTGTGATGCGGCGCCCGAGGTCATCACCACCATTAGTGTCGTTCTGACCCCGGTGACGGGGGGGCCTGCGCTCAAGGGCAGCTTCGTCGACATTGACGGCCCCGGCGGCGCTGATCTAGTCATTACGAACCCAGGCCCGCTCGCGATCGACACTGAGTACACCATGGCGCTTGAAATCCTGAACGAGACTGAAAGCCCTGCCGCAGACATCACTGAAGAAATTCGAGAGGCGGCGGAGGAGTATCAAGTCTTCTTCGTAGCCAGCGGTGGCGTCATCTCAGTCGACTACGCCGACGTCGAATCGGATTACACGATGAATGTCGAGGGTGCTGACCTGCCCGTGGGCCTGGTTTCGTCGGTCACGGCCAACATGCGCGGGATTGGTTCGCTTGAAATCGTCCTGAAGCACCTACCATCCATCAATGGCGTCGTTCAGAAGGACGGCTCCAACACGATCAACGATGGCGAAACGTACTTTGCTGTGATGTTTGATATCACGGTGCAGTAGGTCAGCCCACGGCACCTGTCTTTTCGGGTGTCATTTGGCCGGATGGGTACCTACGAACCGCCCAGCCGACCCGATGGACCGAGCGATGGTGCTCTTGCCGGTCCCCGTGGGACGGTGTGCAGCAGGCCGTGCTGCATGCGAGCACTTCCCGGATGTCAGCGTTCGATGCATCGAACATTGGCAGGGCATCTCCGCAGACCGCTGGCCGAAGATCGGCGTGGGATGCGTAGCTGTCGACCGTCGATCGTCGCCCGGACCAGCACGGGGAGGCGCTCTCGCCCCTCTGCTCGAGATTCAGTCGCACCCCCGCCCTCGGCGATCGTCGACCGGCATCGGTGTGGATCAGTCGTTCGCCGCGAGCTGCTCGAAAGAGCCAGCCGTTGGGCAGTCGTCGCACTTCCGGGCCCGGTTCGCTTCGATGCGGGCCGCTCTGGCTTCGGCCCGTGCAGCGGCCAGCTCCTCGGGAACGTCGACGGCCTTACCGAAGTAAACCTCACTGGGAGTCCGGCCGTTCAGAGCGCTATGCGGGATCGTTTCGTTGTACTCTTTGACGTAGAAACGCACGAGCCTACGGACCGCCTCCAAACTATCCAGGTCGTTCAGGAACAACCAGCCATACTTTGCGCTCATCCAGAATCGCTCGATCAGCGAATTCGACTCGAGCACATCCGTCTGCGCCAGGATCCGGGCAAGTTGCTTCTCGTTCACGAGCCTATCCACGGCTTCGTTGAAGTTCTCCACGCCACCGTCCACCATCAAGTCCTGCGTGGTTGCGGGACTATCTGGACTCTTCTTGTCCCTTTCGGTCAGTGCTTGAACGAGAAGGGCGGCGTTGGCGAGCGGTTCGAGGTTCTCGCTGACCGACCACGCGAGGACTCGACGCGAGAAGTTATCAATGATGGCGCGCAAGTAGACCTTCGGTCCGCCTCGGAGGCGTATCACCGACGGGAGAGTCGGCCGGGGGAATTGCACCCCCGGCCGCTCGCAGAACGGTGCGTGAACCTCTCAGCTCCCGGTAGGGAGCGGACCGCCGCGGCAACGAAGCCCGCGTCCGAGGGGAGAACGGGCTGATCCCATCCCCACAATGACCCACATGCTTGTATCCCGTATCGCTCACGTCTACGCAGACCGACCGGCGGTTGAACACTACCGGCGCACCGGCAAGTGGCCGGACGGCGCAAAGCTCGTCAAAGAGCTACGAGCGAGCAAATCCGGGACCTATACGACGGGGACCGGAGTCAACCGGGCCACGGCTTCCATCAAGCAGTGGTTCGTCATGGTGAAGAATGCTGATGGCTCCGGCAAAGGCCCACTTTGGGGCGAAGGGTGGGGCTGGGCGCTCTACAAGCCCGACCGCCCGAAGGTCAACGTGGCCGAGAACTTTCGCAGCGACTGCCTTGGTTGCCATATTCCGGCCAAAGCGACCGACTACGTCTACGTCGAAGCGTACCCCACTTTAACTCGCCCCCAACGCTGACTCGACAAGATGACTACTTTCCGCGATGGCGGCGAGTCACTATGCGGTTGTTGGTCCCCTCATCTACGACCGTGTCTCCCACCAGAACCCGCACCACGTTATCTTGCGTACCGGCGTCGAGAAAGACGTCGGTTGGTCCTTGGAAGTTCTCAAACGAGTTGTTCGAGATCCGGTTGTCAAAGATGTCCACCGTTCCGCTAAGCCCAAAAAGGGGGCGATAAATCGTACACCGCGATGCCCGTCGGCGCGGATCCTCGAATCGACGGTCCCCGCGGGACGACCCGACCCCATGAGCGGTCGCATCACCGTAGTCCTCGCCGCGACCGACCTCGCGGCCTACTTTGACCGCGCCGCGTCTACGAACGGTGAGCTTGCGAGCGCACGACGCCGGATGGTGCAAGTGGCCGTATTCAACCTGAACCCCTGATGCCAGCGCCATCGAAGTCATCGAGCATCGATGCACGGGCGCACGACAAAACCGAAGCGAGATCTCGTCGACGGCGAATACAGAGCGCCGGCAGACTATGTATAGCTCGGTGGACGATACTGATGAATACGACGAGTGAGAACTCGATGGCCGAGAATACGGCGCATCCCTTCCTTAGTATATCCGATACGAAATATTAACGCAGAGGTCGCTGTGGGTGAAGGCCGGCCGGTTCTTCGCTCGGACGCGGGCGTCGTTACCGCGGCGGTCCGCTCCCTACCGGGAGCCTCGCATCGCTGGGCGCACCCCGAGATCTCCGGCGGGCCCGACTGAGATCGCGCGCGGGGGTCGGCCCGCCTTGCGGCGTGCCCGTGCCCGTTTCAGCTTCTCGACGTCGTCGACGCCGCGCGCGCCGCATCGCGGGCAGCCCGCTGCTGGCGGAGCGCGCTGCAGATTCTCCTGGCCGATGGTTCAGGCACATGCAGCAGAGGGCGTTCAGAGCGCCCGGTGGCCGCGAAGCTGCCGGTCTTCCAGACACGCGCAGCGGGTCGGTTTCACGGACGGATGACCATAGGATCCAGGACGGCCTCCGACCGGTCTCGCAAGGTTGAAGAGCGAGCTTCGTAGCGCTCGGGTAACCAACCGCTGAATGCGCTGACGTTCGTCACCTGCATCGTCATCTGCATTGGACACCACAGCGGCTCATCGCGGCCAGCAGAGCCATTATTCTATTGATTATCGCGCTGATATACGCGGCGCACCCGTCGGCCATGACACCTGACTTGCACGATGGGTCTGGGCTCGAAACCCGGTCAGACGGGCTCTGCCGGCCTGCTCTCCCCATCAAGCCCCGCCGGTCGAGATTCCATTAAGTTACCCCGGAGCGCCGAAACGCAACCTCGATGCCCGGCATAGCGGTTGCAGCCGATGGAGACGTCGGCGACGTGTAAGTTGCACCATTCGCCGTCGATAGGAGATTCAATCCATGCAAAGACTCATGATCCCGACCCTGCTCGTTTCTGTCTTTCTCTTCGCGGCGAGCCCTGCCGAGGCTAGGAGACCAACGATATGTTACTCATACCAGGCGGTCGACGTACCCCCCAGCCTCTCCGCGGGGGAAACAACCTGGAGCGGCATCAACGATAGCGGCGTCGTCGTGGGCAATACTCTCAATGTCAGTGGCACCCATTTCATCGGGGCCCTCTACAACGTACGAACAAAGAAGTTCGAGGTGCTTCCTCCACCCGCACCGTATACAGACTCATTCCCCGGCGGGATCAATAACCGCGGCGAGATCGTGGGCTACTTCGTCGGACCAGACGGCCTCGCCTCCTATCTTCGGGACAAGGACGGCGCCTACACCATTCTGCCCGCCCCGGCGCTCAACCCGGGCCTGCAGGGCGCAAGCGGTCTCAATGACCGGGGCCAGATCGTAGGCTTCGTCGTCGACCCGAACGAGGACGTATTCTTCTTCCGCGGCCTGATTTGGGATAGCCCAACGTCTACGCCGCGGGTCTACAACGCCAGCGTGACCGGCGGTCAGACGACCGCGTCGGACATCAGCAACCAGGGTGCCATCATCGGGGGCGCCGACGACGACGGCCGTTTTCGAGGGTTCATAGACCGCGGCAAAGGCCCGGTATTCTTTGACGGCGCGCCCGGCGCGGAGGTGACCGAGGCGCCCACCATCAGTAATCGCGGGCATATCGTAGGATACTACCAGCGGAGTCTATCAGCCGGCGATCCTCGTCGAGGCTACGTGAAGACGCGGTTGGGTGTGCGGCCGATCGACTTTCCCGGGGCATCCGATACTGCGCCCCTAGGGCTCAACAGCTACGGCACTGTCGTTGGTACGTACGACGGCTTCAGCTTCGGGTTCGTCGCCTTTCCGCGTATCTGCTTCAGCAGATAGCCAGGATGAAGCCCCCATGATTGCCCGTGTCCTTCCGATACGCGGGTGGGGCGTCTGATTTGTCGGCCCCCGCGGGTGTGGGTGAAGCGATACGCAACACAAAGGTGTAGGCCGCTGTGGGGGCGGCATCGGCCGGTTCTCCGCTCGGACGCGCGCGTCGCTACCGCGGCGGTCCGCTCCCTACCGGGAGCTG
>CAZFIV010000185.1:0-7833 GCA_964519665.1 uncultured Myxococcales bacterium | reverse complement strand
GCTCCGGCGGAAGGTCGAGCGCGAGCCGTAGCACGGCAGTGGCACGGGCGATCCCAGACTGTCGGCTGCGAGCTGAGGACTGCTCGACGCGAGGCTGCGCCAACACGGAATCGCGAATGAACTCGAGCGTTCAGGCGCAGCCTGGCTAATCGTCTAGGAATCGATTGCGGTGCGAGGGGCCTGGCAGCCGCTTGGACCGACGGCTGAAGTACGCGACAGCATACACACCGCCGGCGCCGAGGGCGATCCACGGCAGCCAGGACACGAACGGCAACAGCATCCAGACGAGGAGTAACCCGCCCGCTCCGGTCAGCACGCCTTTCCAAAAGTCTTTATTCATCGTTTCTCCAACGCCGGAGGGTCCGGCCGGTGTTCCCACTTTATTCCCATCGGGGCCCGGACGCGAGCCGCGATCCGCTTGAGGTCGCTATCGTCCTCAAGCACCCTACCTCAGTGACCAAGGTCTTGTTCGCCTCCGACTTTCACGGACAGACGTCCGCCTACGCGGGCTTGGTGGATTTCGCCCGGGCGCGCACACCCAACGCGGTGGTGCTCGGAGGTGACCTGCTCCCCTTCCCTAACATCGGCGAGGACGCGCTCGAGGTTCAGCGCCGGTTCGTCGCCGACGAGCTGCATGTGGTGCTGACCACGCTGGCCGAATACGGGGTCGACGCGTACGCGATTCACGGCAATGACGACTGGGCGGCGGCCCTCGGGGAGCTCGAGCGGCTGGCTGACGAAGGCTGGGTCCGACTGATCCACAAACGGTCGGCGAAGCTCGCCGAAGGTTGGTCGATCGCCGGCTTGGGCCTGGTACCGGTCACTCCGTTCTACATGAAAGACTTCGACCGTCGCGACCACCCCGGCTGGCAACCCGCGGTCGAGCCCCCCGTCGTCATGCTGAGCGACGACGGTGCTGTGCGCGAAGACACGCTCGACACGGTGATGGCGCGCCCCACGATCCAGGAAGAGCTGGCCGAGCTGGTCGAGCTGTCGGATCCCGCCCGGACCGTCTACGTCGTTCATACGCCGCCCGCCGACTGCCAGCTCGACGTCATGCACGGCGGCCACCACATCGGGAGCCAGGCCCTGCGGCGGTTCCTCGAGAAGCATCGGCCGCCGTACAGCTTGCACGGTCATGTCCACGAGTCGTCGGAGCTCACCGGGGCGATCCATGATCGCGTGGGCCCAACGCTCTCCGTCAATCCGGGGGCGAGCCTCATGGGCTTTCGGGGCGCGTGGCTCGACCTCGAGACGGGCACGGTCGAAGCGGTCGGCGGAAAGTCAGATTGACCGCGTACCCCGTTGTTCCGGTGCCCATTGCGGCGCCTCGTCAAGACGAAACGCTCGGGACCAAGCCCAAGTTCTGGTACCGTGACTCTGACGGCCATCTTGTTCTCTTCAAACGAGGTCGACCGAATGAGGACTGGTCAGAGAAAGTCGCGGCGGAGGTCGCGCGGCTGGTCGGCCTGCCGGCCGCGTCGGTGGAGCTCGCGGAGTGCGAGGGGCGAGTGGGCACGGTGAGTCGGTCGTTCCTGGCCCTCGGCGATCAGATGTACCACGGCAACGAACTGCTGTTGGCCCGAGACCCCGACTATCCACTTCAGGCGCGCTACCGGGTCCGCCAGCACAGGGTGGTGGCGGTGTTCGAGACCCTGGCCTGGTACGCGGCCGGGGTTCCCACAGAGTTTTCCGGCGCGTGGGCAGGGTTCGATGGCTGTGACCTGATGGTAGGCTACCTCGCCTTCGACGTTCTCGTGTCGAACACCGACCGACATCATGAGAACTGGGCCGTCGTTCGGCGGGGTCGACGCGCGTTCTTGGCCCCGACCTACGATCACGCGGCCTCCCTGGGCCGTAACGAGAACGATCGGAGAATGCGCGCGTATCTCGAAAAGACCGACCCCCGGCTGACCCTCGACGGTTACGTAGCCAAAGGGCGGTCGGCGTTATACGAAGCGGGGGCGGACCGGGCGCTCAGTACCCTCGAGGCGTTCCGGCAGGCGGCGGCCATTCGGCCGTCGGCGGCTCGATTCTGGCTCGAGCGGGTGAGGGGCGTCACCCCGGAGCAGCTCGAAGCCTGTGTAGCGAGGGTGCCGGCCGACCGAATTTCCGGTCTTCACCGTCGGTTCGCGCAGGCGATCCTGCTATGCAATCGGGAACGACTGGTGGCGAATGGCGACTGAAGACGGCCCTATTCTCTTTCTGGCGTGGCAGGACGCCACCTCTCGGCGGTGGTATCCGATCGGCCGGCTGGCCTCAGAACATGGCGTCTATCACTTCGTCTACGTGGAAGGCTTCTTGCGCGCCTACGCCGAAGGCGACCTCGCGCCGTTGATCGGCTTTCCCGATGTTCGCCGCGAGTACCGATCCGAGTATTTGTTCCCTTTCTTTGCGAATCGGGTCATGTCATCGAGTCGCGAAGACTACCGCGACTATCTGGCCCGGCTTCAGGTGGCCGATGGCCCGACCGCGCCCCTGTGGATGCTGGCGCGCAATCGGGGGCTTCGTCCGAACGATCCATTCGAGGTGTTTCCGCGGCCTTTGCTCGAGTCCGGGGCCGGCCGGCGGTTCGTGACCACCTTCTTCGTGCACGGCGTTCGGCACATGCCATCTTCGGCCCAAGCGCGGGCCGAGCAGCTGCAGCCGGGCGAGCCCTTGATGCCGATGCCCGACTGGGGCAATCCGTTCGACCCGCAGGCGATCGCGCTGCGCTCCGAAGACCGGCACATCATCGGCTTCGTGCCCCGCTACTACGTGGCCGACCTGATGCGGGTCCGAACTCGGCACATCGTCCCGGTGTTCGCGGTCGAGCACGTCAATCCGCCCCCGGCTCCTCATCAGCAGCGGGTCTTGTGCCGGGTGGACGCCGAGTGGTCGGAAGATGAGCCCCCGCTGTCCACCGGGGACTATCTCCCTCTCGCCTCACCTTAGGTAGGTTGTGTCGACTTCGGTGGTTGGCTTCGTTGCCGGTCGGGGGCGACAGGGTTCGCGTCGGGAAAGCGGCGAAGACCGGGGCGTTTGGCCTTCGAGAGACGGCCGCATTCGCCTCCCTTGGGGGCCCCGGTCTGTCTGTACTACGAGAGGCTCGCGTCGGGCCCCATACGTTTCCCGATCCCGAACCCTGTCGCCCCCGACCTGCGCGGCCGCTGTCCGGACGTCGATACCTTTCCTTTCGCCGCCGTCCCGCGCGGTCGCGGCCCGGCCGTGGCCCCGGCGTCGTTGTCGTTCGATCGCAGTGTCGACTTCGATAGTCGCCTTCGTTGCCGGTCGGGGGCGACAGGGTTCGCGTCGGGAAAGCGGCGAAGACCGGGGCGTTTGGCCTTCGAGAGACGGCCGCATTCGCCTCCCTTGGGGGCCCCGGTCTGTCTGTACTACGAGAGGCTCGCGTCGGGCCCCATACGTTTCCCGATCCCGAACCCTGTCGCCCCCGACCTGCGCGGCCGCTGTCCGGACGTCGATACCTTCCCATCTCCCCAACGGAGGGATCCGCTTGGGCCCGCCATGGCAGCCGCCGACGTGGACCACCTCGCGCCGGGAACCATCTCAGCTGCCTCGCTGGCACCCGTGGAGGTTCAGCCGGTGCTTGGACCAGCGTGGCGCAGGACGGTGGCGGATAGGTTCCTTGTCAGGGAACGTGTGGGGCCCGACGAGAGTCTTTTGAAGTACCAACAGACCGGGGCCCCCAAGGGAGGCGAATGCGGCCGTCTTCCGAAGGCCAAAGGCCCCGGTCTTCGCCGCTTCCCTGACAAGGCACCTATCCGTCGCCGTCCGTCATCGAAGGCACCCGCCCGCCATGGCAGCCGCCGACGTGGACCACCTCGCGCCGGGAACCATCTCAGCTGCCTCGCTGGCACCCGTGGAGGTTCAGCCGGTGCTTGGACCAGCGTGGCGCAGGACGGTGGCGGATAGGTTCCTTGTCAGGGAACGTGTGGGGCCCGACGAGAGTCTTTTGAAGTACCAACAGACCGGGGCCCCCAAGGGAGGCGAATGCGGCCGTCTTCCGAAGGCCAAAGGCCCCGTTCTTCGCCGCTTCCCTGACAAGGAACCTATCCGTCGCCGTCCGTCATCGAAGGCACCCGCCCGCCATCGGATGGAGCCGTCCGTCATCGAAGGCACCCGCCCGCCATCGGATGGAGCCGTCCGTCATCGAAGGCAGCCGTCCGTGCTCGAAGGCACAAGTCTAGTGTCGCAGGCAGCCACCAACGGGCTAAGACAACGCAAACGCAGAATCTTCAACACCTCGCGAGTGATGGTAAAGGCTAGGGAGACAAGCGCAGACACGAGGAAAACCGGCGGTGGTCAGCTCGTCATCCGTGGTGTACCCACCTCGTTCATGTCAAAAGTGACTGCGAACGGCGTCACCGCCGTGAGGCCCCTGATCCTGGTGACCAACGACGACGGGGTTCACGCACCGGGGATCATCACCCTGGCCGAGGCCATGAGCGAGGTCGGCGACGTCATGGTCGTGGCCCCCGATCGCAACAACTCGGGCGCGTCGCACAAGATCACCCTTCACAGTCCGCTTCGAAGCACGCCCCTGCGAGAGGGCTGGTGGCAGGTCGAGGGCACCCCGGCCGACTGTGTCTATTTGGCGGTCAACGATCACCTGCCCCGTCGTCCAGATCTGTGCGTGTCGGGGGTCAACTCCGGCCCTAATCTCTCGTACGACGTGCATTACTCGGGAACGGTGGGGGCCGCCTTCGAGGCGGCGTTGCTCGGTATCAAAGGCCTCGCGATATCGTTGTGCGACGTCCGCCGCGGGAGTTATGCTCACGCAGCGGGGTTCGCGGCCCGCCTGGCGAAGCAGGTGTTGCAAGATGGACTGCCGACCGACACCATCCTCAACGTCAACGTGCCGGGGGGGCGGCCCGAAAATTACCAGTTCACTTTTCTCGGTCACCGCGTTTTCAAGCACCAGGTTCATCGGCGCGACGACCCGCGCGGTGCCCCGTACTTCTGGGTCGGCGGTACGCCGGAGCTCCCCGACACGATCGAAGGCAGCGATTGCACGGCCGTCGAACAGGGGCTGATCTCGGTGACCCCGCTGAGCGTCGATCTGACGAATGCCCGCGCGTTGCGAGGAGCGATGGGCGAATGGAGTCTCGATGGATATGCGCGAACGCCGGGGCTGGAGCCGCCCGACCGGTTTGATATTCGACCGCCGTGGTAACCAGGGTCGTCGATGGTGGATGGTCGGCCTTCCGATGGCCGCGTTGATCGTCGGGGGCTGCGCGATGGGCCCGCCCGCTTCCCGCCTCGAGTATCGCCGGAAATATCCGGTGCATACGGTGAAGACGAACGAGACGGTGTACTCGATCGCTCGCCGCTACAAGGTCGACGTCCGCGAACTGATCGACCTCAACGAGCTGACCGAGCCCGATCGCATCTTCGTGGGCCAAGACCTGCTGGTGCCCACGGGTTTCGACAAGGCGAGCGCGGCTGCCCCGCCTCCGCCTGCGCCTCCGCCTGCGCCTCTGCCTACGCGGTCGGCGCCGGCGGGTCCGTCGAAGCGCAGTACGTGCAAAAACGCCGAGTCGGCGCCGTTGACGGGGTCGTCGGGCGGTTTGCTGTGGCCGATCAAGGCTCGGTCGCGCGTCCTTCCGAGCGCGGACGGCGACCGCTCGATCTCGGAAATCGACGCGCCGGCGGGAACGCCGATTTGGGCCGCCGCCGCGGGTCGAGTCGTCTTCGCGGGGCCGCATTCAGGCTACGGCCTCTATGTGGCGATTCGACACCCTTCGCTCAATGTGATGACCCTGTACAGCGGTAGTCGGGAGCTCTGCGTTCGCGTCAATGATCGAGTCCGGCGTGGCCAGGTGATCGGGATTCTCGGTCAGCGCAGCGGCGAAAAGACGGGACGTCTACAGTGGGAGGTCAAGCACGGCGACGAGGCCGTGCCCTCCGGCCGTCAGCGCTCCGATTGGCGTTAGCGGGCTTTTCATTCTCGGTTCGACGTCGTACAGAAGCCGTCGTGAAAGAGGTGTCAGACCGACTCAGGGGCCTCATCAAGGATGTGCCGGACTTCCCGAAGCCCGGCATCGTCTTCAAGGACGTGACGCCGATCTTTCTCGACCCCAGCGCCCATCGCGCGATGATCGTAGCCTTGGCCGAGCGCTACCAAGCGATGAACGTCGATGCCATCGTCGCCATCGAGAGCCGAGGTTTCTTGGTCGGCGCGCCCCTCGCGCTCGAGCTCGGCGTCGGACTCGCGCTGGTCCGAAAGCCGGGCAAGCTCCCCCGGGAGACCCATCGCCGCACCTACGAGCTGGAGTACGGCACCGATACCCTCGAGATTCACACCGACGCGCTCGGTTCTGGCCACCGGGCCGTGGTGGTCGACGACTTGCTGGCGACCGGCGGCACGGCGGGCGCGACGATCGAGTTGGTGCAGCAGATCGGTGCGGAGGTCGTCGAGGCCTCGTTCATGGTCGAGCTGTCGTTCCTCAACGGCCGCCGCAAGCTGCCGGCCGACATCTTTTCGATCGTCACCTATTGACCCCTTCGAGCCCGCTGGTCGCCGATGCCCGACAACGGTTTCTGGACCCCGTGGGGGCCGGCGAGCACCGTCGATTGGTGCGAGCCGAACTACGTCGTCACGGTGTGGGTGGCCGAGTGGTGGAACAGCCTCTCGAGCCTCCCGATCGCTTTGCTTGGCGTCGTCGCCGTCGTCTGGAGCCTGCGGCCGCCGTGGCGGTCCATGCCGAGATTCGCGGTCGCAGGTCTGGTGCTCGCGGTCGTGGGATTCGGCTCCGCCGCCTTTCACGCGACGCTGCTGCGGGTGGGGCAGGCGCTCGATGAGCTGCCGATGGTCTACGCGGGGTTGACGTACCTGTACGTCGTTCTCGCCCGACGCAGCGGTGCCGTGGTGACCGAAGACGAGGCTCGGCGACTCTTTCGCATCCGCGCGGCGCTGGTCGGATTCGCCGTCGCGTTCACCGGCGCTTACCTGTTCTTCGAGCGGTGGTTTCTCTTCTTTGTCGCCGCGTATGCGTTCTTGGTCGCCACTTTGGTCGTCCGCACGGCTTGGCTTTCGTATTCAGCCGAGGGCTCGTGGCGTCACCAACGGTTGTTCTGGGTGGCCGCCGGCAGCTACGTCGGTGGAGTGGGGGTGCTGTGGATCCCAGAACACGTGGTGCTGGGATGCGCGCACCCCGCCCAGGCGCTTCATCTACACGCTTGGTTCCACCTGACCTCGGCGGTCGGTTCTTACGCCTGGCTGCTGTGGGCAGCCCACGATCGCACTCAACTCGAGCGGGCGGCGGCCTCTAAAGGGTTTTAACCAGGGCGACATCATCGGATGAGCGAAGGTCCGGTGGGTGGTGGTAGCGTCCAGTGAACCTCGTCCTACCTTGGTACGCTCCCGCGGCGTCGGTTTCGAGCGAGCAAGACTACGGGTCTTCGAGAACCGATACGAGGATTCCGAACGCCAACGCGCAGCGAGCACGGCGAGCAGGGACGGGTGGGGCGCGATTCTCTCGCGCCCGGGCGCCGCGGAATCCGACGCCGCAGCGACCTTGGCGTGATGCGGTCCGCACGTCCTGTGCCGGAGCCTCCTGTCCGGCAACTCGTGGAGTTGACACGATTTTCTCGTCCGGCTACAGGTTGCCGTCAACGCTCCCGTAGCTCAGCTGGATAGAGCGACGGTTTCCTAAACCGTAGGCCACAGGTTCGAGTCCTGTCGGGGGCAGGGTCTTCAGGCGCAACCGGCGTCTTTGGGGGCGAGGGTGGATGGTGCAGAGGCGCCAGGCCAAGGAGACGCATGAACAAGTCCGAGCTGGTCGAGAAGTTGGCCGAACGCGCAAAAATCACGAAGAAGCGGGCCGAGCAGGT
>CAZFIV010000184.1:0-7835 GCA_964519665.1 uncultured Myxococcales bacterium | reverse complement strand
CGGCGCGGCGAGCAGACGGGGTGAGAACCAGCGACAATAGTGCGATCCAAGTGAAGCGGCGCTCTAGGCGTTTTCGCGACTTGGTCCCGCTGACGGTCGACGGGCCGCACGGCGCGCATCCGGGCGATCCGAATCGTTGGCGGCGGGCAGACGCCGGTCGAAGCGAGGCGTTGCCAGCACGCGATCCTTCCTGAGTGAACGAAGGCGATGGAGGCGACGCCGGGCTAGCTCTCGGACTGACGGGTTGACGCTGCGAGGCGTCTCGGGTCCATTTCAACTATGCGAGGGTCGGTCGGGGCAATCGGAGCCGCTTTGCTCATCGCGACAGCCTTGGGCTGCCAGGTTGCCGAGCCGCAGCCATGCCGCGAGTACGACGAGGCGGAGGCGCTCTTCGAACGGCTTTCCCAGGAGAATCTCGACCCCATATTCGGTCATCCGAGCTTTGAAGCCGCGGCGGTTCGATTCGAAGCGGTCCCCGACCGCTGTCCACGAAAAGAGCGAGCCCGCTTCTTGGCCGACACCATTCGTCGTGGGTTGGCGATGCGTCGGGGCGAGGAGCTCAAGCGGCAACAAGAGCGAGCCGCGGCGGCGGAGCGGGAGCGAGAAGAGGAAGAGCGGGCCCGGTCTCAGCGTCGTCGCCGGTCCGGCCGGTCGCACTCGCGAGCCGGGGTGTATTGCTCCTACAAGCTCAAGCGCAACCCCTTGGTCGAAGGCAAGTGCTACTACGAGTCCGTTTATCAGGCCGAGCGGCGTTGTCGAAACCATCTACGGGCGCAGGGGGATGACGAAGGCCGATGCACCTGCGCGCTCGACGGCACTCGGTGCCCTAAGTAAGGTGGGCCAAGACAGCCGTGTCGGAACCGGCTCACTCGCGCGGTCGGCCTTGCGCAATCCAGCTGGCGACCAGCTGGATGTCGGCTTCGGACAACGGCGGCAAGCCCAACGGCGTTCCTCGCCCTCCCGCCTGCGGCCGGCCAGCCACTTCTTGGTGGCGGGCTCTAAGGGCCCGCACGAGCTCCGGTCGCACAGTTACTGAAGCTCGAGCTTGCGAACGAGGGAGGGTTCCTCGACGGTGATCGAGGTCAGCAGCAGCTGAGTGGTGAGCGCGTCGCTCTGCGGCGATAGCTCGATCATCGCCTTCAGGGCCGGGGGATAGCGCTTCTCGGCGGTGAGAGCTCGCCCGAAAGCCGCCCGGGCGGCGGCGGGGTCGCCCGACCCCCGGTGGATCGCGCCTTCGATGTAATGAAGCGCGGCCTCGGAGGCCTTCGTAGTGGCGACGTCCAGCGCCGAGTGGACCGCAGAGAGGGCCTCTTCGACCTCCGGCCGGTCGTCGGCGGTAGCGGCGCTCGTGGACGAGGTCGGCGTATCTCGGAGCACCGCCCAGCGCGCGATGGCTAGGTTGTAGCGTATCTCGGGCTCGTCCCGCGCGTTGCGCGCCAACTCGAACATCTTCGCGGCGGCGGCGTACTCCTCGCGTTCGAAGTATCGAACGCCGTTGTTGAAGTTCCGGGTGGCGTCGAGACGGTCACAGGCGGCGTTGAAAAGAACCGCGAGCAGCACGAACAGAACAATGGGGCGCATGATGAACGCTGGCGAGCGGCTACCCGACTACTGATCGGTGATCGCGATGGCGACCTCGACCTTTTCTCTTTTGAGCTCACACACCGTGCCTGCGGTGTCGCAGATGACGAACATGGCGTCGATGGTGATCGCGTCGTCGCCTTCTTCTTTGGCCTTGAAGCCGCAGCCGAACTTGGGCGAGGTCACTTTGCCTTTGGCATCTTTGCGGGCCAACTTGGTGGCATCGAGGGCGAGCTTGTCCTTGGCCGACAGCCTCAATCGGAGCGGACCCTTGTCGTTGACCTTGTAGCCGTCGGCCGGCTTGATATGGACCGCGAGATGGCCTTGTTCTCCGGCAACGACTCGCCGGGTGGTGCCGGCGACGTCGACCGTGAAGTTCTTCTGTTCTTCCGCGTGGGCGGTCGCGGCGACCATGGTGATCCCCAGCAGGGCGAAAGCGATGTATTTCACGGTGGTGGAGTCTACCATGGGTGAAGCTATGAAGCTTGTCGAACTTCCCACGCCTATCGCCGTCCTCGACGAAGACCGCGTGCGGCGAAATACGGCTCGGATGAGTGAGCGAGCCCGGGCGGCCGGGGTCTCGCTTCGGCCTCACCTCAAGACGGCCAAGTCGATTGAGGTGGCCGACCTCGCCACAACGGGGCACTTCGGCGGCGTGACGGTCTCGACCCTGGCCGAGGCCGAGTTCTTCTTCGGTCGGGGCATTGTGGACCTCACCTACGCCGTGTGTATGACTTCAGACCGAATCCACCGGGCCGCCGCCTTGGTGGCCCGGGGCGCCGAGTTGACGCTGATCACCGACAGCGTCAAGGTCGCCCGGGCTCTGGCGGACCCGAATCGCGAGGGCCGAGGCGTAGCGAGCGAAGACAATACCGGTGCCCCTTTCAACGTCTTGGTGGAGATCGACAGCGGGGAGCATCGAACCGGCGTTCAGCCCGAGTCGGCCGACCTCGTAGAAATCGCGCGGGTGCTCCACGCGGGCCCGGGTACCGTGCTCCGGGGCGTCCTGACCCACGGCGGTCACGCCTACGGGTGCACGTCGACCGAGGAGATCCGCACCATCGCCGAACAGGAGCGGTGGTCGGTGGTGCGGGCGGCCGACCGTCTCCGTGAGGCGGGGCTCCCGTGTCCGGTGGTCAGCGCCGGCTCTACACCCACGGCGGTTCACGCGGAGCGGTTCGACGGACTGACCGAGATCCGGCCGGGGGTCTATGTTTTCTTTGACCTCGCCCAGCTCGGGTTGAGGACCTGCCAAGTCGACGATCTCGCGCTGACGGTGCTCGCCACCGTCATCAGTCACCGGCCCGAGAACCGGAGGCTGGTGATCGACGCAGGTGGTCTTGCGCTATCCAAAGACACCAGCGCGGGCCGGCTGGTGCCCGACGCCGGGTACGGATGGCTCCTGGATGCCCATACCCAAGCGCGGATCTCCGATCTTCGGGTGGTGGCGGCGGATCAGGAGCACGGCTACGTCGAGGGCACCGACATCCCCTTCGATCGGCTTCCGATCGGCAGTCGGGTGCGGGTAGCGCCGAACCACGCCTGCATGACCGCCGCCGCCTACGACGAGTACGTGGTGACCCGCGGCGACGAAGTGGTCGCCCGATGGCCGCGGGTCAACGGTTGGCGATGACCTCTACGAATGAGCGTCTTCGCCGAGCATCATGGCCGCTCGAGCCCCGCCGGCGCGAAGGAGGGTGACGATCCGATCGGCCTCCGAAAGGCCGGAATCCGCAATTCGAGCGGCGAGTGAATCGACCTCCACCCGATAGCGGTAATAGTCGAGGCACGCCGCGCCCAGCCGGTCGCGCGGGATGGCGTCGACGTAGGCGAGGCCTTCTTGGTGGACGATCGCGGCCCCGAGCCGGGCCGCGATGACGCGAATACGGTACGCTTCGGGAAGAGTATCGATGCGGTGGGCAGCGGCTTCGATCAGCGAGGGGGGCAGGTGCGCGCGAACGATGTCCATGAACGCTTCGCATTCGTCTGGGCCGCGGGCCGCCAGCCGCTCGGCGATCGCGTCGCTCGCGCGCAGGATGCCTTTACTCAACGCGACGGCTCGGTCGGGTAGAGGGACCGACGGGTCGATCGCATAACCGCGGAACAGGGTGACCGCCTCGCGCCGCACCCAGTCGCGAAGGCGGACCAGCACCTCTTCGATGAATCTCGGCTTCACGGTGAGGAAAGCCTCGGGCGGCAGCATGAGGCGGGCGGCGACCTCGTAGCTGGAGCAGATGGTGCTGCCCTTGCGAGCCGAGTTGTCGTTGACGACGATGACCCCGGCTTCGGACAGGTGCCGGCGCGCCTCCGGGGTGACGAACCGATGGGCACCTTCGACGATCACTCGGCTCGACGGTTGGCCGTCGGCCAGAAATGCCGTCCAGTTGCCGCCGTGAATCGTTTGGGGGCGCCCGTCGGCGGCAATGAAGACCGTGGCGAGGACCTCGAACGGCAAACGGTTGCGCTGGCGCAGTCCACCTTCTTCTTCGACCTTGAGCACACCTCCGAGGGGTCCGAGCAAGGTGCGGTCGAAGCTGGCGATCGGAGCCTTCGCATCGACCAGCCGCAGCAGCTCGCGATGGTCGAGGCCGTCGGGATCCCAGCCGGAGCCCGAGTCGTCCGCGATGGCGACGATCCGCGCTCGGTCACCGAACCCTCGATGAAGAAGCTCGATTGTGCTCCCTGCGACGTCGTCACCCGGGCCGCCGGTCAGTTTTATCGTAAAGCGCTCGTGGTTCGGTTCGATGCCGGCGGTGCGAAGTGCCTCTTCCGTGAAGACGACGATGCCTTCGCTGGTGATTCCGTGAACCTGGTGGTCGATGACCGCGCTCGCACGGGAACTCATGAAGGCACCAGCCTCCGAATAGCCGCGGGCCCCGGCGCGAGCGGTGACCCATTCGGTCAACGACGGAGAGATGTTCTCGTCCGAGTCGAGGTACAGCCGGCCGGAAACGCCAGGACCGCTCAAAAGGTCTAGCAGACCATCGATGAAGGTCTTGAAGCCCGAGTCGAGATCGACGTCGGGGGCCAACAACACGACCGCCTGGGCGCCGCCCTCGGGGACGTCCTTGTTCTTGAGGTGCTGCTCATGGGCGAGGTTGTAGGCCGCTTGGTAGAGGCGCTCGGACTCTCGCACGTACGGTTCTTGACTCGGCGGGCGAAGCGCTCGCACGCCGCCCCCAGCGATTTCACTGAAGCGAACATGAAAGCCGTCCATGCCCCGGGCGTGCACGTAGAACACGCCGTACGGGCGTTCGCCCCAGTGGTCCGCGAAGAGAGCTGGATCGATGCGAAGGGCCAGACCAAGCCGGTCTTCCAAATGGAAATTGGAGGCCCGGATGTGCGCCACCGCGCTGGTCAGCCGCTCCAGGAAGCGGCGGTCGGGCTCGCTGTCGACCGCGTCCTCGATCCGAAGATCGATGGCTCTTCGCCGGGTCTCATCCACCGGTCCCGGCGGATGGGCGGTGGCAAACCGAGCCAGGAACAGGTCGGCGATCTGTCGGGAAAGGTCGCGATACCTTCTTAATGCATCGAAAAGGCGATCTCGCATGAAGGCGAACGGATCGCTGACGGCCAGCAGCGGATGCACGAGCCGGGTGAGCGTGATCAAGACCTCGGCCCGCTCCAGGCCGAGGTCGGGATGCTCTTCGACCAGGTTCAAGGAGGCGTCGTCAACCCATCGGAGCCGTTTGATCGCCCGGCGCAAAGAGAGCCAGGTCGGGGTCTCGGGGGACGAAAGCCGGTTGTCGGTATCCGCCACGACGAACCCGAGGGACGAGACCGGCACCGAGCCGTCGCTCTGAAGGACGTCCAGGAAGGCTCGGGTGATGTCGAAGCCCGCGCGGCCTAGATGTCGAACGAGCCGTTCGAAGAGCGTGCGGTGGTCGAAGTGGCTGGTCGCGACGCTGATCCGGGCCAGGTTGGGGTCGCGCTGCGAATGCAACGCGCACACGAAGTCGTCGCCGTGTTGGACCTCCCGGGCGAGTCGCCATGTTTCATACAGCCGCAGGGGGGACGCCGCGCGTACGAAGTCCGCGCTGCACTGCGCGAGGTACGCGCGAAGCTCGTCGCTCGCGCCGGCCTGGCCGAGCCCTTTCGCGTAGGCGAGGGTAGCTTCCAGCTTGCCCGCCTGGACCGGATCGGCCGGGTCGAAGGCCGAAGCTTCGCCGAACCGAAACACGTCGAGGACGAGACCGCCATCCGCGGCGGTGTGAACCTTGGCCGACACGAGGGGACGGTCGCGGGGGAGCTGCTCCACCAGGCCCGACAACAGTCCACGGTAGGATTGTTGATGGACGAAGGTCCACGTGCCTTGCTCTTCGTTTTTCAGGATCAACTGGGGCGGAATGCCCGACGCCCGCGCCGCGACCACCGCGCTCAGATGGGCGCGAACCGTCGCCTCATCCGTATCCCGAAAGTAAGCGTGCGGCATCTGCTCCAGGAACTGCGGTACGACCCGTTCGGCGGTCTGCCGAAGCTCACGGCTCACGCGGCGGACGAGGGCTTCGGCGTCGAGATCGTGGGGATGAGGCATCGGCGTCTATCATGCAGTGGGTTGGCGGGCATGTCGCCGTCCCGGCAGACCCTGACGATGACACCATGAGGAGCGTTTGAGGTTTCCCCTTCGAACGTCTCGGGTGGGATTAGGTGCGGACAGTCGGTATCACGTATACTCCCTCAGTTTTGAGCGAAGCGCGCTTTTCATCTCGTTGGGGCCTTCTCCTGAGCGTTCTCGGCATCGCCGTGGGTACTGGAAACATCTGGCGATTCCCTCGGATCGCGGCCCAGAACGCCGGCTCCGAGGGGTCGGGCGCCTTCCTGGTGGCGTGGCTGGTGTTCTTGTTCGTGTGGAGCATCCCCTTGATCATCGCCGAGTACGCGCTCGGTCAGCGGGCCCGCAAAGGCGTCATCGGTGCGTTCGCGACCCTCGGAGGGAGACATTGGGCGTGGATGGGAGGCTTTGTCGCCTTAACGGCGACAGCGATCATGTTCTACTACTCGGTTGTTGCGGGGTGGTGCCTCTACTACGCGGGATACTCGGCGTTCGTACCGCTGCCCAGCGACGAGACCGCGGCTCGGGCCGTTTGGGATTCTTTTCAAACGAGCCGCACGCCCGTGATCTTTCACTCCTTGGCGATGCTGTGCTGCGCGGGGATCGTCGGTTTTGGGGTCAAGGCCATCGAGCGGGTCAGCCAGGTTCTGGTGCCGGCGCTCCTGGTGATCGTGTTGGTCTGTTTGCTCCGCGCCTTGACCCTGGACGGGGCCTTGGCGGGGGTGGCGTACCTGTTCCGGCCTTCGTGGTCGCAGCTGTTGGAACCGAAGATCTGGCTCGAGGCGCTCACTCAGAACGCATGGGATACCGGCGCCGGGTGGGGGCTGATCCTCACTTATGCCGCGTACATGAGCGCCCGCGGCCAGGTGGTCAAGAACGCGGTGACGACCGGCATTGCCAACAACGTGGTGTCCCTGGTGGCTGCGCTGACGATCTTCGGGACGGTCTTCGCGACGCTGCAGCCGGAGCGCTCGCAGGCCGAGGTCTTGGCGATCATGAAGACCTCGGGGCCGGCCTCGACCGGGCTGACGTTCATGTGGATGCCCCAGCTGTTCGGCCAGATGCCATTCGGGCGCGTCATGGCCGTGTTGTTCTTCATAGGGCTCACCTTCGCCGCGGTCAGCTCCCTCATATCGATGGTCGAGCTCGCCTGTCGCACCTTGGTCGACTTCGGGTGGGAGCGCCGGACGGCGGTGCTGGTGACGGTGGGCGTGGGCTTTACGTTCGGGCTCCCGTCGGCCCTGAGTCTCGACATCTTCTCCAACCAGGACTTCGTGTGGGGGGTCGCGCTGATGATCAGTGGTCTGTTCATCGCGTTGGTCACCGCGGCGGCGGGGCTCGACGGGTTTCGGGCCCGCTTCGCGGCCAACCCGGACGACTGGGATCCGGGGCCCGCATGGCCCCTGGCGATCCGGTTCGTCGCGCCGCTCCTGGCCCTGATTCTTCTCGGCTGGTGGCTGTACCGGTCGGCGTCGAGCTATGCGCGCGACACATGGTGGGACCCGCTCGACCCTTTCAGCGTGATGACCTGCCTGCTGCAGTGGGGCGCCGCCATGGCGCTCCTGATGCTGATGAATCGTCGACTGGCCAAGCCGTTCGTGGACGTGAGCGATCCACCCGAAGCGCCGGTCGTAGACCCCGTCGACGCCGGCTAGGAGACTT
Organism: uncultured Myxococcales bacterium; assembly: GCA_964519665.1. Taxonomy (GTDB): domain Bacteria; phylum Myxococcota; class Kuafuiibacteriia; order Kuafuiibacteriales; family Kuafuiibacteriaceae; genus JANQQN01. Next base: position 40 of record CAZFIV010000184.1, on the reverse strand, counting down.
GCTCCGAGCGAAGCGTGACAAAGAAGCGGACTTTGGGCGC
>CAZFIV010000183.1:0-7850 GCA_964519665.1 uncultured Myxococcales bacterium | reverse complement strand
CCTCGTGCTTGAGGGGGGGCGTCTTCGATTCGCCCGTCCCCGCGTCGAAAAGCCGGGCCGTGCCGTCCTCACTCCACGTCAACACGGTTCGCTCGTCCTGCGAGAAAACGGCGCCCAAGACCCGATCCCTGCTCGGCAAGATGTTTTTCAGCCGGGGGACGAAGCGACGCAGGGTGAACTCCGCAGCCTGCCGAGCTTGCCGCTCGCGGACTCCGAGGCTCGCCGCGTCCAGCAAGTGGTGGACGGCCTTGCCGTAGTCTCCCCCGTCGATCGCCTCGCCGGCCCTTCGCCAATGAACGTTGCCGAGCTGCTCTCGGAGTTCGCTCTCATTTTCGCGGGCCTGCTCCGTGGCCGCTTCCGCCCTTTTCGTCGCTGACGCGGCCCGAAGAAACAGCCCGACGGACACGATCGTGAGGACCACGAGGGCCGCCATGCTCACGCGCAAGACCATCATTCGACGCCAGGCGCGCCCTTGGCTACTGCGTATGAATTGATGCTCGGACGCCGATAGCCACTCGGGGCGCGTCTTCTTCACCTCGAGGCCGGCCGACAGTCGATTCCCGTCCAATAGGTGCTCGCCCTTTCGCTTCGAGGTGGCCTCCCATCGCTTGGCGTCTTCGATCAGCGCGTCGTGATTGCGTTTCAGCGCCGCTTCGGCCTGCAGCCACGCTTGGTAGCGCGGCCACTGCGACACGAGCTGCTCATGCGACAGCTCAACGGTTTCGGTGGCGGGCGCCGACTCGGTCTCGTCGCTCGTCGACTCAGTCTCGGGGCTCGTCGACTCGGTCTCGGGGCGCGTCGACCCGATGGACAGCAACCGGTCGCTCGCCAGTTTCTGCAGCACCGCCCACGCGGCGTCCGAAAACTCATCACGGCTGGCGATTCGGCGGGTCGTGCCGCCGGTCTCCCCCAGACGCACCAAACGCATCAGGGCCGCTTCGCCGAGTTTTTGATCGCCTTCGGAGAGCCGGCGGAAGCTCTCTTCGGCCACGGTGGCCAGGGCGCCGGCGACGCCGCCGAGGGCGATGTACGTGGGCAGCAGCTCGCCATTATAGTCGCGGCGTCGTTCCCAGGTTTCGGTCAGCGCCATTTCGAGCAGCGCGAGGTCTCCGGGCTGTTGGCCGACGTCGCTCAGCACGCGTTCCGTGAACACCGGCGGGCTCTCGGCGCCGGCCAGCTTCAGTGGCTCTTCGATGCACCGACGCAGCTGCTCGTCCGACATCCGAAGCATCGGGAACTTCGCGGGGTGCGCCGGATCTTCGAGACGCGCGTACAGCGCGGTGTGCTGATGGCATAGGTTGTAGTAGTCGCGTCGAATGCTGCCCACGACGCGAAAATGCGAGGGGCTGTCGTCGTTCGCCAAATAGAGCAGCGCATCGAGAAACGGCTCGCGAAACGCGGCTTCACTGATCGTGAACAGCTCTTCGAATTGGTCGATGGCCAGCAAGATCTCGGCGTTCGGCGGCGCCCCGTCCCGCAGCGCTTCCGCGACGGTGATCGCCCGGTGCGTGTGCACCATGTCGCGCAGCGTTCGAATGTCCGCGAGGGTGCTGCCCAGCGCGCGCGACGCGTCGGCCACCGCGTCCGCCAGCGCGGCGAACGGATTGGTCCGAGGCCGCATCTCGACGACGTGCCAAACCTTATCTCGGTCGTACAACGTACGGTCGGGCCCCTCGCTGAACGCCCCTCCGCGAAAGCGCGGGATCAGCCCGGCCTTGACCAGCGACGACTTGCCGGAGCCACTGTCGCCCACCACCATGACCAACCGCCGCGCCTGCACAAGCTCGAGTAGCCGCTGAGTGTCGTCTTCCCGACCAAAGAACAGGTGCGTCTGCGAAGCCTCGAACGCCCGAAGGCCCTGAAACGGATGTTCGACCAGCTGCACCTGGGCCCGGCGATCTTGCTCGGTCACCGTCCGGATGAGCTTGGCGAGCTCGTCGGGCTTTTCGAGCGGGTCGACGACGCCCTGGTACTGGCGCGCAAACGCCGGCAGCGCGCCGGCGTCTTCGCTCTGCGGACCGAGGATCGGCACGAACGGGTAGGCGGGGTCTCGCTGCGTTCGCGCGCGGGCCAGCGCGACCCGAACCTCGCTGTCCACCCAATTGATGACGCCCCGGCTGCCGATGTACACGGCGAACGCCGTCGAATCATGCTCGAGCACTCGTTCGAGCTGCTCTTGCCATGCCGCGCCCGGCTCGAGGTCATCCTTGTCGAACCAAACCTTGAGGCCCGCCTCTTGGGCGGCCGGCGTACGCTCGATGCGATCTTTCAGCTTCTTGGCGGCTTCGGAATCGGCGCCGGCATGGCTGAGAAAGAGGAGTGGATCAGGCGGGGGCATCGGCGCCGAAAGTCGCCGAAATCAAAACCAATCGCAACATGGCGTGGCCGGAGCGCCTTCGAGCACGGCGACCTCGCCATCCTGCGTAGGGACGACCGCACTCGCGAACTCAAAGCCGATGACACCCTCGTTGCCAAAGCCGACGCGCCCGCAAGGCACACTTGTACCGCCAACGGCGAACGCTCACCGGAATGGGCGCTGCGGGCCTCTTCGAGGTGGTATAGGTCGTCGTCTACTTTGCGCGCAGATGGGCCGCCCAGCGCTCCGACCACCGAGACAGGTCGATCAGGATCGGGCCCAGGTCTTCACCCATAGGCGTCAACGCCCACGTTCCTTCGGGCGTGGCGTGTACCAGCCGAGCCTCCTTGAGCTCATGAAGTCGAGTCGATAGCGTATCCGGAGACATCTGGTCGCATCGCGACTGCAACTCTCGAAAGCCTGCCGGTCCGCCGCGAAGCTCCCACAGGATGCGCAGCAGCCAGCGGCGGCTCAGGAGATCCAGCGCCGCCATGACCGGCCGACCGCTCGTCGAACCACGAACGGAGCGACCTGGGCGCGGAGCACCCCGCGTTTTACTCATGGCCGCGGCGATGGCGCGGACGATGAGGCGGCAGGAAACCTGGGTGCCCAGTCTTCAAGCTCGGTGCGCATCCCGTTCAGCATGTACGCGATGGCGTGGTACCATCCAGCCAGCGCCAAGAGCTCCATGATGGCGTTTTCGTCGAAGTGGGCCTTCAGCGCGTCGAAGGTCGAGTCTTCGATGCGGGCGTGATCGTGCAGCCCGTCGACCATGCGCAGGACGCTTGCGTCTCGTTCGTCCCAGCACGGGTCGCCCGGGGTTCCGTGAACGGTCGAGTAAATCTGAGCTTCCGTCAATCCGGCCTTGTTGGCGAAGCCGGCGATGTGGACGCCCCACTCATACTCACAGCGACATCGAGCGCAAACTCGATCGATCACGAGCTCTCGGGACCGAAGGTCGAATGACGCGCCCCCTTTGTCGCGGCGGGAGAGCATGAACTGGCCGATGGGGCCGATGGCTCTCACGAACGGTAGGTTCTTGGCGAAGGTCCGAAAGAGCTTCAAGGGCTCGGCGCCCGCCTTGGGCATGGCGGCCAGCACTGCCTCCACGTCGGGGGCGTACGGCGGTCGGAGGTGTTCGATGCGCGCATTCGTCTGATCGGTCATGTCGGCCGTCGCTACGAATATCGTAGCAGAGGAGCGGACGCAAGATGCACGTGCTCTTCGAGCGCCACTTCACGGAGTCTTGCTCGGCGTTCGAAATATCGAACATCCGCAACTCGAGCTGTACGATGGAGCAGGTTGTCCGATGTTTCGTGCGTCGTGAGCCAGAATGTCCTGCTCAACAGCAGGGCTAGTCGTCCGGCCAGGAGAACCTGCAAGCGTGCTCCGGTTCCGCGAGCTCATCCCGGAGGTAGGCGTTCGAGCTGGCTCGCGGCACCCAGCGCAACTTGCAGCCAGACGGTGAGCGAGGCGTCGACAGGACCCTGAGCGTTCATCGCGAGCAGGTCGCCGTCGACCAGTTCGACCCGAGCGTCGGTGAGCCGCCCGGTGGCGATGAGCGCGTCGTAGTCGTCCACCGTGAGTCGATGGCGAGGTCGAGGCACCGCTGGCATCCCTGACACCCTACCACGCCGGATCGGCGCATGTCCCGAAACCCACCGTCATCCGTTTTGACGGATCCACTCATTCCGAGAAGCCGTACAGCGTTCGAGAAGTGAGTCCGGCCTGAGGGCCGAGCTCACCGACGCATGCCTCGTACTCTTCTTCGCGCTCTCGCGTGGGCAACGCGTTTCAGCCCGAGGTTCAGAACGTCGCGGAGACATTCAGCGACGGAACAATAAGCAGAATCTCCTCCGTCTCGTCGTTATCGTCGTCGTACCAGGCGTTGGCGATCAGCACCTCAGGACTGACCACCAGCCCCCCTTTAAGGGCGACTAAGACCCCCAGCGCCCCGCCCGCATAGTGGGTCGGCTGGATGCCGTCGTTGTCGCCAGCGGATGTGGCATATGCATACCGACCTCCGAAGAACAAAGACGTTTGGTCAGTAGCCCACACCTGTGCCATCAGACCGGCGGTTGCGTCCAAGAAGAGCGTCGTATTCGAGTCGACGTCGTCGCTGTCCGAGGCGATGGTGCCGAAGCCGACGCCGTGCAGCAAACCGAGTCGAAAGCTATCGCTGCTTGAAAACCCGAGATTGCCCTCGATATTGAGCTTGGCGGGCTGCACGCTGATCGCCACGTCGTAGTTGCGGCTTGGCGACACGCTCAGCGCACCTTCGACCCAAGGAAAGATTGTTGAAGACCCCTCGTCCGTCGACCAGTGGGCCACGGCTAAGTTGCCGCCGACTCGCGACGGAGCGTCGCTCGAAGGTCGAGCCGCTCTCGCATACTTGGACATGCTGAAGGTCGGTGGAGGGGTCGGAGTCACACATCCGGTCATCGCTACCGCCGACGCGAGGGTGAAGCGCTCTAGAGACCATTGCTTCATTTACGAACCTCCCGCTGCGCTTACCGAGCAAGATACGGTCCGATCCAGGTCGCACAGGGAGTCGCCAGAAACGGGAAGGAACCAGCACAGTGTGCAGCGTCGGTCACCACCGCGCTACACCAAGACAAAGCCCCCTTCGGTATCGCACGCCAGACGGATCGGATCCACAAGGGAGGTCCTCCGATCGGCTCACTGTCGTTGAGCGGCAATGGTTCGGACCTGTATCCGCCACGGCGCAGGCACGAGAGACTGCGCGACCTGTTCACGTTTGCTGTAACACCCAGGCTGCGAATCTCTTCTAGGAGTCGAGGGTGTTCGGCTCGTGGTCGCTCCCGACCACGGCCTCGAATTCCCATGGAGGTCATATGACGAATGTAGTCGGCGCGGTGTACGCGGCCACAAACAAGGTCGATGGAAACAGTGTCCGCGCGTTTCGGCAGCTGACGAACGGGACCTGCAACGCAGGCATGGCCACCCGGCCTCAACGGACTCCCGCTACGGCAGGACAATTCGGCCGGAGCTCGGTCACGCCATACGGTCTTATCAATCGACATCACCGATGCCTACTGTTACGTGATTGACCTTATGAAGAGCCGGTGCGGTATTCGAAGCCCAGCCCGCGAAGTAGGTCATCAGACTGGGAATCCTGCTGCCAACCACCTTCAGAGCAAGGCGTCACGACCTCGGGCCGGAAACGACCTCCGTGACGGCGCGGCGGCTGAACAGAGCCGGGCGTCCATCAATTGTTCGTTCGCACAGGCATTGACGACCGACATCTTAGGTTCGGCGTCAATGGATGCTCCGATCAGCCGTCCGTCAGACCAGATTGCCAGGGCGCTCGGCGAGCCGCCCGCGCTATCGAATACCGACGATAGTGAATTGAAGGCGCCAGAGTGGATATCAGAGGCGCTGCCCCTGGCACTGCCCGCAAAGCGCACGTTTGGTCTCTGGTCGGTGCCCAGCGTCTCCCCTGCACCTAAGAACACTGTTCAACGTAGACCGATCACTGTCGCAGAAAGAAATGCGGCGATTGCCCATGCAACAGCGAACTACGATGTTATGTCGATACGCATCATCCAAAATATCGTCGGTACCGGAGTCGATGGCAGCTTCGGGAGGCTTACGGCGGAAGCCGTATCCAATTTCCAGACCGCTAATGGCATCCTACCTGACGACGGCCGCGTACAGCAGAATTCGTTAGATAGATTCATCACGAACCGAGTCTCCGCCAACAGAAGAAACGAAGCGATACATCTCGTGACCGACTTCTTCAATTTGGATATCACTACAGATACGCTATCCGTATATTCGGAACCTGGTGCTTCCAGACCCAACCCTGCCCCTCCACCCGCTACGTTCCCAGCAGACACCGACTTTGAGTCCGGCGGACTCCGAGTGATTCGGGTCGGCACCGCCGCGTTCACAAACGCCGCGACGTTGAGAAATACGATACGCAGGGAGCTGAACCGAGTGGCTCCCATTGCTGCCGGGCCGGCAGCACCCGTTCCCGCTCTTCTCAATCGAGCTCAGGTCAGACGCGCCATCGCCTACATGCGATCACACTACCGAGACCGAAGATCCATCGTAGCGATGCAAGGACTCTTCGCGGGCGTCAATCCAACCGGCATAGTTGATGAGGAGCTTGTTCAGCGCATTGCCGGCATACAAGACACAACGGCAGCCCTTGTACAGGTTGACGGCATGGTGGGCAGAAACACGCTGGAACACCTATTCACCCAGCTGAGGGACGGCGGAGACCACAACGCAGCCATGAGACTGGTCATGGACTTCTACGATATGCCCCACTACCATAATCTATTGACCATCTACTACCAAGATACCGGCGGATACACAGGGTACGCCGGTACATCACGCAATCGACGAGGACCCGTGCGGATCAGGGTCCGACGGGCGTTGTATATGCCATTCGCGGCGATGGTGCATACGTTGCGGCACGAGTTGGAGCATGTCGGCCAACACCGACGCGGGATTGCCAGCGCGCATACGCGAGAGGCTCTGGCTGAATGCACCGAGATCATAAGCAGGGGGATGGATCACGAAACTTTGTTTGACGTATCCACACCCGACGCCTCAGGGACTGGCTTAGTCAATGTCTCCGGATTCCAAAATGATGTCAATCGGATGGTAACGCGTTGGAATCAAATGCCGGCTGCCGATCAGCGAACGCACTGGTCGACATTCGTCAGAGCGCGACGAATAATTAGAAGGCGAATTGCACGGACCTATGGGCCTACGAGGGCGGCTGATCAAGCCGAATGGGCAGCGGCAACACCCGCCCAGCGCGCGGCCTTGATAGCCCTTCTCGCTACAGTCAATGCAGTTGCAACGCCATGACAACGCGCGCCGAACAGCTCGTATTTGCCGTGGTACTTCCCCTGCTCTGTTGTGCTTGCCGTAGCCAGCTCGCGGAAGGTACGCAGAAATCCGCTCCTCACGCGAACGACGGAATCATTATGCAAGATATCACCAAGGCGCCCATCAGGATTGATGTCAACATCGTCGACAATCACCTATATAGAGGCAAGCTGCCTTGTACGGTGCTCGTCCGCATAACCAACGTGAGCGGCGAACCCATTTTTCTGAATAAGCGTCTGGAAGTAGGTTACCGAGAAAGCGACGCGAGGGAGTTATTCGTAGAGGTTTACAGACCCGGTACGGACGATATCGTGAGCGAAGGAGCCGAAGACTACAATCGGGACCAAGCGATGGATCAGGATTACGGCTATCTTGGACCTGACGAATATCTAGCGACTTCGTTTGACCTATGCGAATGGTATCATTTCCCTCCTACTCTCGAAGGCGAATTCGAAATGGTCGTTTACTATCAGGCCGAAGACTCCTCTTTTAGGCAGCAGCCGGAAAGTTTACTCAAAGGGATCCACGCCTCCACAAGAACACCCTTCGAAATCATCAACTGACGCGCAAATCGCGTCGGGCTGGTGAAAGCCGGTGCCCTTCTTGGACGGCCGACGATTCCACCGAT
>CAZFIV010000182.1:0-8124 GCA_964519665.1 uncultured Myxococcales bacterium | reverse complement strand
TCCGAGATCGAGCAGACCCTGGACCTTGGCACGGTGATGGTTACGATCGTCGGCGCCGCCGATAGACCCCAAACCCCACCATGACCAAGACCAGCGACAGCAGTGGCGACACGCCCTGAGCGCTGCTGCGGCAGCCTGAGCGCTGCGGCGCGGGAGCCTCCGCCACCTGAACCCGCGCCGCATTGAGCCCCTCCGTCGTGAAGGACAGCCCGTCCGTCCCATCAAAGGCGTATACGGCGTAAAAGCGAACGCCTCCTTACTCATTCACGTCGGTGGCAAAGATGGTCTGACCGATAGCGGGTGTTTCGTCGGAATAGACGACCTCGCCGTCCTCGGCGCCCCGAGGAAAGCGGTCTTGCCGCGTCACCACCCGCACCGCCTGCACCGGGGCATGGCGGGGATTCGTCCACGACAGCGCAGCCTCTCCGGGCGCCTGGGCGACCGCAACGAAATCACGGATCCCCAATCGGTTGTCGGCCGTGGCCGGCGCCTTGAGACACACGTCATCGATGGCCCATCCCGCGAAGGTACCTTCGCCGTCCGAGACCAGCTCGAACCTGATCTGCGGCGCCGCGGGAACGCCCTGGTGTCGGCGCTCCCAGCTTGTCGACGGACGTACTCAAGAGCACCGCCCTACGAAAGGGCGAGGGCGAACGCCTTCTCGGTAGCGTTTCGCTGAGCATGCATGGATGACGAAAGTAGCCAGAAAGCCCAGCAGTGCCCATTCACTCGGTCCCGAACAGCTCGGCTAGGCGCAGCGTGCAATCGGACAGCGCGGCGACGGAGAGTTCCGCATGGCTCGCGTGCGCCACGACGCTGGCGTAGCGGGCTTCTTCGGGCGCTGGATCACGATGAACCTCGACCGTGTCGTTGTTCACGTTCACGATCCAATACTCGGGCACCCCTGCAGCGGCGTATAACGCAGCCTTCGCGCGATCCGCCTTCAGCGAGCTCTCGGCCACTTCGACAATGAGCAACGCCTCGGTCGGGTGCGAGTCGCGATAGGCGCCGAGCGGCACTACAGCGACGTCGGGCTCGGGCTCCGAATCGTCGGTGGCCGCGAAGGGCGACTGGATGCGTACGGTCGCCCGCTTCTGCGGCGCCACGGCAAGCACGAAGAACTGATTCAGAAACTGGACAGCTGCGGCGTGCGGCGACTTTTGTGGACTCATCCGGACGAGGCTCCCCCACAGCAGCTCGATCGGCTCGCCCTCGAAGCAGCCGTTGTCGACCAGCTTGTCGTATTCCGACCGCCGCAAAGGGCGAATGCTGGCGTAGAGCTCGTGACTGGAATGCATGGCTTAAAGAGGATAGCACGGTAGACCGCACGTGACGCCGTCGGCCTTTCCTGGGTCGGGCGGCTTCCGCCGGACCGCCCTCGGCTGCACCGACGCGCCCGCCTCGACGCTGTTCTGGGCAGGCCGAGACACCGAGCCAGCCTCAGTATGCGACCGGTTTCACTCGCACGCAGGAGAGTGAACAGCGGCCATTCGGCCGCGCACATTAGGTCGGGGGTGTACCCGCGGGCGTACCTTCAGGCGCAACCGGCATGATACAGAGCGAGACGGCATGGGACGCTCAACCCGAACCATTTCGGCTATTTACGAGTATTGCTGTGCATCGCAGCCACCTCACACGGTGGAAGTCGCTGGTTCGAATCCAGCTGTGCCCATAGAGATTCCGGTCAATTGGCAACCTCCTCTGCGCCGACCGGCTGCCGGGTCACGGGTTGAGTCCCGGTTTCGGCCTCCGAAGCTCCTCCACGAATCAGCCGAATGCGTGACGTCAATTATTGCTCCCCACCGACGACAACTATTTCTCCCCATCGAGTCGTAGTTGTCGCTGAGCAGCCGAAGGCCCGTTTACCGGCCGCGCGCTTCCTCTGCAGAGGTTGGGGCGCAGTGCTGGTGCATGCGCTCGATACTCCTCGACCGGAGTACGGATTTCGGACGACACGACCTCGGCGGAAGTCGACAGTGGGCCATTCGCCGACTTATCGCCGGACTCTCGGAGCGCCGGGCCGGCATCCGAACGGGCGCGACCGGGCACTGACGGCTCGATGGGACGGACGGGTGTGCCCAGAGCCGTGCTCCCGCCGCGCCGCGCGCGTAACCAGGCCGCGCGCGGTGGCATTAGCGACTTGATTGGCTGGATTACTCGTTTCTCTAAGTCCGGGACACGTTTGCCCTTCCACAGCTTGTCCGAGAGCGCGACAAGAAGCTCCTCGAACGTTCTCTCAAGAGCCGGGACGCTGCGATCGGAGCTCGGTCACTCCATATGGTCTAGGGACTCGGTGACCCCACGCGCCACCATCAGACGTTGGCCTTCCGCCTCGTGCCGAGACCCAGGACCATAGAGCTCTTCTGGATTGACGGTCTTACCAACGTCGTGGAGGACCACCCCAACCCGGACGAGCTGCTCGTTAACCTCAATACCCTCCGAGTGGAGTCCACTGAGCAGCTCATCGGTAGCCTCTCCCACCAGCTCTACGTGCCTAAGGAGCCGTCCTGGAGCCCCGAATTCACGGAGGAGGTTCATCGCCTCGTGTACGGAACCCGGAAACATCGCAACTACCTCGCTTCAAGCGCTGGACGCTTGTCCGTCTAACATTGCGTTCACCTGCGGGGTCGATCCCCGCCTCGGCCGATGGTCTGACTCGGCGCTCGCAGGGCCGGGCCCGTCAGGTGCAAGGGTTTGTTAAACAGCCGTTCGATTAGAACTCGGGCTCTTCGCCGAACCGAGAACTCCAAAGCACCACCACTTCGACCTCATGTTCATTATGTCGATAGTAGAGCGCATAGCCAGTCTTACGCAGACCCCACCGCCTGATGTCAGCGGTCGTTGTCCTCCGAACAAGGCGACCCGAAGCGGGCACTCGTCGAATGATGCTGAAGGCACGCCTAACCTCCTCGATGAAGAGTCCCGGGTTCTTCGTCCGGTGGATGCGCCACCATGCGTCGACACGTTCAATCTCGGCCACAGCATCGGCCGCCACCTTGATGCTGCGCGTCATTTCTCCGGGTCTGTCAGTCGCGCGAGCAGCTCGTCGCCGTCCACCCACTGTCCGCTTTCGAGCTGCGCCACTCCTCGCTCCAGCGCACGGTTGAGGGCCTGGAGCTGCTCTGGCGTCAGCTCGTCTTCCTCATCGTCAACGACGAGCTCGAGCACCGTTCCCTCGGGTAAGTCGGTTGGCTCCTCCAAGCGCAGATATCCGTCCCTTACGACTGCCTTCAGGCCCATGGGTGAAAGGCTAGCCGCATGTTCAGCCAGCGGCAAGGCCCCGAAGACGAGCCCCTGAAGCACCGCCCAGTCTGTCCAACTCCGCGATGATCCTCATGAAGATGAAGGAGACGGCGGAGGACTATCTCGGCGAAAAGGTCACCGAGGCGGTCATCACCGTGCCGGCGTACTTTAACGATGCGCAGCGCCAAGCGACAAAGGACGCCGGCAAAATCGCGGGCCTCGACGTCCTGCGCATTATCAACGAGCCCACTGCGGCCGCGCTCCCGGTAGGGAGGGGACCGCCGCGGCAACGACACCCGCGTCCGAGGGGAGAACGGGCTGATCCCATCCCCACAGTGCCCCACACGCTTGTATCCCCTATCGGTCACAGCCTCCGGCGTAGGGGCAGTCCCCGTTCGAGTCGCACGGGCCGCCGATGAAGCCCCGGAGGAAAAGGGTCCGGTCGACGAGGTCTGCGTCGCAGGGCCCCGGGAGGTTCGAGGGGGCGATGCGGGCGGCCCGGAACTGCACCCCGTCGGCCGCCGTCACCGCACCGCGCCCCACGAGGTGGCGGGCCACCGGCGCGGTCACGGGGAGGACGGGCCCGTCGCCCTCGTCGCACCGGTGAGGGCCGTCCTGGACGGTCTCGACGATGGCGCATCGACCGTCCTCGGTCACCACCCGGAAGTGGGGCCCCGCAGGGCGCGCGGGGGACCGCCGGCCTTCTGCTCCGGCCCCGTGGGGAGTCCCTGAACGGGGGTGATCGTGGCGCAGCAGCGAACGGGAGGGGTCCAGACGGAGAGTTTCCGGGCGCTGGGGACCCCTTCGATGTCGGCTATACCCTTCCGCTCTGGCTGGGTTGCTCTGGCTGGGTTGCTCTGGCTGGGTTGCTCTGGCTGGTTTACGCTCCGGCTCCCCAGAAGCCAACCCGGTTCCGATCTAATCTCGCCGATCTGAATCTTCGATGTCGTCCGCCCAGACTGAGCCGATCAGCCGCTCTGGCCGGTTTGGTTCCGCCCTGGCTGTTCCCCGAAGCCAACCAACCCCGGCTCCCCCGAAGCCAAACCAACCCCGGCTCCCCCGAAGCCAACCCGGTTCCGATCTGGCTGTTCGACCTCGGATCGGCCAGAGATCCCGCCCGAGATGAGTCGCGACCTGAACGATCTCCAGCTCCTCCATCTCGTCGTCGAGGTGGGCTCGCTGTCGGCCGCAGCGCGCAACCTGGGCGTGACCCCGTCCTCCGTGAGCCGTCGCCTGACCCGCCTCGAGGCCCACTACGGGATGACGCTGGTGCACCGGGGCCCCCGGGGCCTGACGCCGACGGAGGCGGGCCGACGCCTCTCCCAGCTCCTCGGCAAGATGTTCGAAGAGCTCGACATCGCCGAGGCCAACCTCTCCGCCGAGAGCCAGGCGGGGCGCGTGCGCGTCTCCATCCCCCGGGACCTCGCGGGGCTCCGGGAGCCGTGGCTGTCGTTCCTGGCCGCGCACCCGGACGTCGAGCTCGAGCTCATGGCGTCCAACCGCTACGTGAACATCATGGAGGAGGGCTACGACGCGACCCTCCGGGCGGGCCTGCCCGAGGACCAGAGCCTCGTCGTGACCAAGGTGGGCGAGTACTCCCTTCACGTGGTGGCGAGCCCCGCCTACCTCGACCGGCGGGGCACGCCGACGGTGCGGGAGGAGCTGGCTGGCCATGACGCCGTGATGATGTTCGCCCGCGAGCCGCCGTCGCCCTGGCTGCGGCCCACGCGGCGCATCGTCGGCCAGCCGATCCGGCCCCGGCTGGTGATCGACGACCTCGACCTCGCCATCGAGGCGGTGCTCCAGGGCTGCGGGATCGGGGTGTTCCCGACCTACGTCGTGGCCGACGCCGTGAAGGACGGGCGCCTCCGCCTCCTGACGGATGGCGGCCTGCCCAAGCGCATCCCCCTCTACCTCGTGCAGCCGCCCCAGCGCTGGCGCTCGCCGGCCTTCGACGCGCTCCTGGCGCATCTCAAGGTCGCCCTCCCCGAGGCCATCGCCGAGAGCGAGGCCGGCTTCGAGGACGTCCTCGACCGGTGATGTGAATCCCCTGCCGCCTTGCGCCTGCGGCAAGCCCCTCTTGCCGCTCGAATGGGTTCATCCTCCGTACCCGCCCGGTGATGCTCTCCGCTCACGAACGGAGTGAGGAAGCACCATGGGCAACAAGGTTCACGAGATCGCAGTTCGAGTAGTGAAGCCGGGCAAGGAGGAGCCCTTCGTCCGGCGCCGCAGCGCCTTCATTCAAAAACTCAAGGCGCAGAAGGGGGTGCTCGTCGATCGCGAGTTCGAGAGCCTCGTCGCGGTCCCCACCCCCGATGACCGGCAGGTCTTCATCGGCATGACCACCTACGAGAACCTGGCCACGGTCAACCGCGTCCAGATGACGCCGGGGGTGATGTTCAAGTTCATCCCCTTCTTCATGCAGATGTCCCTGAAGGCCTACGTCTTCTGCGAGCAGACGGGCGGCCCGGAGCTCGAGCTCGATCGCCTCGGCGCCGACGGTAAGCTCGTCCAGATCTGGGTGCGGCGCACCGCCCCTGGCGGCTTCGCGAAGTTCCAGGCGGCGCACGAGGCGTTCTTCACGGAGTTCACCACGCAGGAAGGCATCGGCCCGCACTACGAGCTGAAGGTCGTGAAAGGCAACCACATCGACGGCCTTACCGTCGGTATCACCGAGTACGCCTCCGAGGACGCGATGGCCGGCGCCTTCGACGCCTTCGAGAACCACGACGCGACGATCGCCTACTTCGACACCTTCGAGCCCGTCGCGGTGCAGTTCGCCAAGCTCGCCTCGAACGACTGAAGCCGGCGCCGCGGGCCGCGCTATCTTTCTCCCGCGGGAGCCCGCGCGGTCATCTTCGGACGCGAGGAGCTCGTCGCCGCGCTCGCGGCGCGGATTCGCCCCGGCGCGCTGATCACCCTCCTGGGCCCCCCGGCGTCGGCAAGACCACACTCCTTCGGGACCTCGAGCGGTCCCGAGGCGCGCCCTCCGTCGACCTCACCAAGGCCCGGCGGGCCGCCGGCGTCGTCCCCCTCCTCGCCCAGACCCTCGACGTGGAAGGGGCCGACGAGGCCGTCGACGCCCTCGCGAACCACCCGCTCGTCCTCATCGACAACGCGGAGCACCTCCTGCCGGACCTCGCCGCGGAGATCGCCGCGTGGTGCGCCGCGGCGCCGGAGACGGCCTTCGTCGTCAGCTCCCGCAGCCTCCTCGGGCTGGCCGACGAGGAGGCTCTCGACAGCCCCCCGCTCGCGGACGGCGCCGCCGCCGAGCTCTTCATCCACCGCGCCACCATGGCCCGCCGGGACTACCTGGCGACGAGCCAGGACGAGGCCCTCGAGGCCGAGCTCGTCGAGCGCCTCGACGGCCTCCCCCTGGCCATCGAGTTCGCGGCGGCCCGCACCAACGTGCTGCAGCTCGGCGAGATCCTCAGCCGCATCGAAGCCCAGCAGACCAAGCTCCGCGCTCCGCGGCGCCACCCGAGCCGCTACGAGACGCTCCGCGTCGCCTACGACGGCTCCTGGGAGCTCCTCGACGAGACCCTCCGCCGCGCCTTCCGACGCCTAGGGCGACGCGGAGGCGGCGAAGCCCTCCTCGACGACCTCGTCGCACGCTCCCTCGTCGCCCGCGACACCCCCGAGCGCTTTCGGCTCTTGGAGATCGCGCGGCGCTACGCTGCCGAGCACGATAGCAGACATGAAAGGGGTCCCAAGTTCGCTGGCCTCGCTGTCGCGCGCCCTAATTCACGCCTTCGAAACGCGAATCGCCCTTGTTCAGGGACACTCCGCGAGGCCCGAGCAGAGGGCCGGAACCAGAGGGACCTCCACGGCCGAGGCGTACAAGGGTCTGGCGACTGCGCACCCACCTGACGGACCGCGACCGACCCTGCGTGAGGACCTTGCGCGGAGGGCAACGGGCCCTTGCCTCGGGGCGGCCTTCACGGGATCCGGCGCCATCGGTAGAAGCCTGCGCATGAGTGAATCGATGCAAGGCCGGGTGGTCGTCCACGAGCGTGGCGGCCTCCGTTTTCACAGCTACATCGCGCCCGAGGCGTCGTTCTTCGTGAACGCGCACGCCATCGAGCTGCCCACGTGCCTCGTGGTGGTCGACACCCAGTTCCTGGCCCCCTTCGCGGCAGAGGCGCGGGCCACCTTCGACGCCCTCGGCAAGCCCGTGGAGCGGGTCATCATCACCCACGGCCACCCCGACCACTGGTTCGGCCTCAGCCGCTGGGGCGACCGGCCCACCTACGCACTACCGGGGGTCACGGACTTCATCGCCGGCACCGGCGCCGCGCTGCGCGCGCAATACCGGGGCAACATGGGCGAGATGGTCGACGAAGCGCACGTCGTGCCGGCCCACGCCATCGCGCCGGGGACCGCGACCATCGACGGCGTCGACTTCCTCTTCGAGTCCGTGAGCGGGGCGGAGGCGGGCCTCCAGCTGCTGATCAAGCTCCCCTCGGCGCGCACGGTGGTCGCCCAGGACTTCCTCTACAACGGCGTCCACAGCTACCTCGAGGACCTCGACCCCGACACCTGGATCGCGAAGCTCGAGGAGCTCGACGGGGACCCGGGCTACGACTTCGGCCTCCCCGGCCACGGGGAGGCCCGCGCCCTCGGCGAGGCCGTCGGCCAGAACCTCACGTACCTGCGCTTCGCCAAAGAGCTCATCGACGCGAAGACCCCACCGGACGAGATGCGGGAGACCCTGCTCCGGCAGTTCCCGGAGCACGCCGGCGAGAACATCGTCGACCTCTGGATCCGCCTAGCCTTCCCGGAGGGGTGATCCAGGCGCTCGTGGAGCGGCGAGGAGAGTGAGGCGGAGCATGGGCGGCATCCTGCGCCCCCCCCGGCGGGCGGGCCCACAGCTCGCGGGTA
>CAZFIV010000181.1:0-8270 GCA_964519665.1 uncultured Myxococcales bacterium | reverse complement strand
CCAATTTCAGCCATGGATCCTTCCATTGCGCCATCATTCGGGTCGGGGCATCGGTATGGGCTGGGTGGGACCCGCGTCGCCATCAGCACCCGACATGGCGGCGTCGCGGATACGCCGACTCGGCGAGCGTTCTTCAGAAAGCGTATGTTCCGGCGACCTGAGCGATCAGCCACTACCGGATGATAGCGGGATCACCCGATATTCTGAGTATGAACTAACCGCTAGACGGGTCTTGAGACGACGACGGCGGAGCCAGCCCGGCCATGAGTCTCATCTCGGGCGTTTCGGAACGTTGACCGCTCGCAGCATTCACCCGACCTTAAAGACGCGCATGCGACGGATAAATCTTGGAGCGCCGCTGTTGTTGGCGCTCCTCCAGATAGGCTGCAATGGGACGATCGGGGCGTCTGGACTATCCGATGATTCCGGGGGGTCGGGGACATCGGACGATTCCGGTCCGGGCACCGATCCTGACAACCCCGTTCAACCGCCGGCCGAAACGCCGGCGCCGGCGGCGAGAACCGTTCGGCTCACCCATTCTCAATGGGCACGGTCGGTCCAAAGCCTACTTCAGCTGCGATCCGATGAGGCCACCTACGTCGAGAACCTGCGCAGCGACCCGAATCAGAGCGGGTTCATCTTCGACAACAACAGCCTTTCGCTGAGCGTCGACGGCACGCTGTGGAGCGGATACCAGCGCGCAGCCACGCAGCTCGCCGAAGACGCGACATCCACCCCTGAACGACTTGCGCGGATAGCGCCCGAATCGGCCGACGATGACGATACTCGGGCCCGCCGCTTTATCGAAACCATCGGGCTCAAGGCGCACCGGCGGCCTCTCACGGCGGCCGAGGTCGACGAGTATTTCGCGGTGTATACGGCCGGTCGAACGCTGTATCCGTCTCTGCCCCCGTTCAGGGCTGGGATTCGGCTGGTCCTCGAAGCGATGCTGCAGTCGCCGTACTTCGTCTATCGAGTCGAGACCACCGCGACGCCGGTCGACGGAGTGATCCCCCTGAACTCGTACGAGGTCGCGTCGCGCCTGTCGTACTTCCTGTGGAACTCGAGCCCCGACGAGGCGCTCCTCGCGGCCGCCGCCGCCGATGAGCTGTCCACGCCCGCTCAGGTGCGCGCGCAAGCCCAACGGATGCTCGCCGACCCCCGCGCCGAAGACGTCGTGGCGCGGTTCCACGACGCTCTTTTGAGTGTACACAAGTTCCAGTCGGTTGCGCCGTCTCCAGCCTTCTTCCCGGATGCCCCGGCCGACCTGCCCGCGCTCATCGACCGGGAGAATGACCTCTTCATTCGGTCGATGTTCCGAAATGAACGCAGCTGGAGCGATGTGCTCACCTCCAACGAGACGTTCGTCAACGACGACCTCGCCCGCCTGTACGGCTTGTCGGGCACCTTTGGCCCCGAGTTCATTGCGGCGACCCTCGATCCCGAGGAGCGACGAGGTCTCTTTACCCAGATCGGTTTCTTGGCCGCGAACGCCACCTCGGTTGACCCCGACCCGATTCACCGCGGGGTGTTCATCTCGGAACGCATCGCCTGCAATCACATTGCGGCACCGCCCGACGACATTCCGGCCCTGCCGCCCGCATCCGGCCGCACGAATAGGGAGACGGTCGAGGCGCACACCGAAGCGCCCGGCAGCAATTGCGCCGTTTGCCACACGACCTTGATCAATCCCTTCGGATGGCCGTTCGAGACCTATGACGCCATGGGCCAGCTGAGAGCGGAAGACAACGGACACCCCATCGACTCGACGGGGTCGCTCTACATCAAAGGAACGACCGTCGATGTCGACGACGCGCTAGGAATGGCGACCGCCCTCGCCGGCAACCCGGCGGTTCACGAGTGCTACGCCGAACACTGGGTCGAGTACGCGCTCGGCCGGCCCTTGGTCGATGCCGACGCAGGCCTGGTCCACGCGGTCGGCAACCTGAGCTTAGGTGGTGGATCGATTCGAAGCTTGCTTGTTCGCACGGTCGAAAGCCCCGCATTTCTCGCTCGCAGCACGGAGGAGCTCCAATGACCCTTACCCGTAGAACCGTTCTGAAAGGCCTGGGCGGCGCCGCCTTGGCGCTGCCCGCGCTCGAAAGCCTGAGCCCGCGGGCAGCTTACGCGCAAAGCGAGACGGTCGAGCCGTTCGCGGTCTTTTTCCGGCAAGCCAACGGCGTCGCTCAAGCCGGGCAGACGCTGATCGGCAACGAACCGGAGCGTTTCTTTCCCGACGCCGAGGGGCCATTGACCACCGAAGGTCTGGCCGGGCGCGCGGTCGGTGAGCTGGTAGACTTCCGGCAGCGCCTGCTCGTGTTGAAGAACGTCAATATGGAGTTCTTCGACTACGGCGACGGGCATGCCCGGGGCGCCATGCAGGGCCTCACCGCCCAGGGGCCGGTAACCGAAGGCCAAGGAGGTAACTCCGAAGCGGCCGGCGAATCGATCGACCACCTCATCGGCCGCCGGCTCAACCCGCAGGGCCGGGACTCCATGTTCATGTACGCCGGACGCAACTCGGGCTGGCTGGGTGGCGCCTGCATCAGCTATCGCGGCGCCGGTGAGCGACGGAGCGCTCTGAACAATCCTTGGAACGCGTACCAGAGCTTCGTTAGTGGTGACTCGAGCTTATCGCCCGAGGCACAACAGCGGATCCGCCTTCGCCAGCAGAGCGTCAACGACCTCGTACGAGCGCAGATTCAGCGGCTGATGGGCCAGAGCGTCCTGAGCGGGTCGGACCGCCAACGGGTCGAGTTGCACCTCAACAGCATTCGCGAGCTCGAGATCTCGTTGACCTGTCGGATGGACCAAGATCAAGAGCAGACGCTCGAAGGTCTCGCCCCGGGCTTCGACAGCACCCGCGGCGACGAGGTCCTGGAGACGGCTCGGCTTCACATGGACGTCGCCGCTCTGGCGGTCGCGTGCGGCTTTACCCGCTCGGTCGCCATCCAGGTGGGCAACGGAAACGACGGCTCGACCCGTTACCGCAACTTGGCGGACGACAGCTTGATGGAAAACTTCCACTATCTGAGCCACCGTCGCGCCTCTCACGACAACAGCGGAGCCCCGATCGCCAACTCCGACGTTCTACACCACTACGTCGACGTTCACTTTGCGCGAACCTTCCGACACCTGCTCGAACGACTGGACGCCTACACGATGCCCAACGGCCGACCCCTGCTCGATCAGGGGGTAGCCGTTTGGTACAACGACAACGCGAATGGTCCGCCGCACGGGGCCCGGGGCGTTCCGTGGGTCCTCGCCGGCAGCTGCGCCGGTTACTTCCGTCAGGGCCAGATGCTGAGCCTCAGCGGGGATGGCGTGAACCACAACCGGCTCCTCAATACGATCGGAACCGCAGTCGGGGTCCGCAAAGACAACGGCGACCCCCTCGACGACTTCGGAAGCTCGTCCCTGCAGGGCGGCCTCCTGAGCGAACTGCGCGCTTGACCGGCGCTACTTGATATCGTCGACCTGGCGGCGGCCGAGGCCTTTGACGATTCGGTCGACGCCGTCCAAAAGGGCGTCCTCATTGCACGAGGTTTGAACCGAGGCCGCGTAGTCTGCGGCTTCGGTTCGCAGGTCGTACACCGTCGACGTAAACGCGCAGCGGCGGCCAATCCGGATCAGCGTGGTCGAAACCGACTTGTTAGCGGCGAGCGCCTTGCCCACTTCGATCTGACAGGATTCGTCGTAGCAAGCGCGCATGCTCTCGGCTTTGCTCTCGGCGAGGCGCCCCCGGATTTCCTCTCGAGGCACGACCTTGAACTCGAGCTCGGATGCGATCTGGACCGACAGGTACTCCGTGAGCTGCTCGAGAATTAGAGCGTCGAACCGGCCGGACATGTCTCGGATGTTGAAGACCGCGGCGACCGGCGCAGGCTGCCGGCGTCGAACGGCGCGGGACCCGAAGTCGGTCGTCTCTTTGAGGTCGGCGTCGAGGGATCGGCCCGGCCCTCGAGAGCGGTCGGTAGCGGTCGAGCGGCGCCGAGGGTCTGGCCGCAGCCCCCGCCGCTCCTCCCGAGGCGACGAGGGGGCTGGGTTGAGCGCCGCGAAACGGGCCTTGCTCTTGGTCACCCGCGCGAGAATGTCGCTTCGGTTGAGGGACAACCGTTCTCGGATGGCTTCGGCGATCTTTTTCCCCGGGCAGCCGAACGTGAGGTCGTCATGACCGTAGTAGAGCCCTTCGACCCGGGTGCATCCGAACTCGAAAGCGGTCTGGTACAGCGGGTCCCCCCAGGCTGAAGTGAGCTTGATGTCCGCGGCCATGTCGACGTGGCCCCAGTTATACGGGACGCCCAGCAGCCAAGTGGGAGAGAACATCCACGTCATGATGGCCAGCGGGAGATCCTTGGCCTTGATGATCTTGAGCGTGACCTGAAGGCGGGCTTCAGGGCTGACCGCCACCGGCGTGATGGGCCCATTTCGGTCGAGGTCTTGCCGAAGGGCCTCCTGGTACATCTGCCGCATGCCCTCGAGGCGAGCGGCATCGTCCTGCATCTCTTCCCGGAGCTCCGGAGAGACGAGAACGGTGACCGTCGAGCGCAGCGGCAGCGGCTCATGGCGAACCGACGATTGGTAGTCCGTGGTATACTGAATACTCGAGCATCCCGCCATCGCCGCGACGATGCCCACAACCGAACCGAACACCCCTACCCGATGCATGATCGCAGTAGCCATCAAATGGCGATGAACGACAACCCGATCCCAGCGGGTGGGGCGATGTGTCGGTGCGCACAGATATGAGGAAGACGCGGGGGCGGGCGAAGCCTTGGTCAGGCCTCGCCCACCGGCCGCGCAAGAATCAGGCCTCGCCGCCGACGGCGGGCGGAGGAACCACCGGCGGGGGCGCCGGATCGGTGGGTGGCGGCTCGAGCGGCGGCAAGATGGGCCCATCTTCCATGGGATACTCGTCGAACTCGACCTCGGCCTTGTCGACCTCGATATTGAGGTAGCCGTAGTTGGGCAAGCCCGTCCCGGCCGGGATGAGGCGACCCATGATGACGTTCTCTTTGAGGCCCCGCAGGTGGTCGACCTTGCCGCAAATGGCAGCCTCGGTGAGCACCTTGGTGGTCTCCTGAAACGAAGAGGCCGATATGAACGACTCGGTGGACAGCGACGCCTTGGTAATGCCCAACAGCATCGGCTCACCGACCGCCGCCCGGCCGCCGAGGTTCGTCACCCGCTCGTTCTCTTCCTCGAAGATGTGCTTTTCAACCTGCTCGTCGACCAGGAACATCGTCTCACCCACCTCGCGCACCCGCACTCGGCGGAGCATCTGGCGCACGATGGTCTCGATGTGCTTGTCGTTGAGCTTCACACCCTGGAGGCGGTAGACCTCTTGGATTTCATCGACCAAGTATCGGGCCAACGCCTTCTCCCCGAGCACCTTGAGGATGTCGTGGGGGTTCGCGGAGCCATCCATCAACGGCTCGCCGGCCCGCACGCGGTCACCTTCGTGCACCAAGATGTTCTTGGATTTGGGGATCAGGTACTCGTGAGTCTCGCCCTTGTCGGGCGTGACCATCACCTTGCGCTTGCCCTTGGTGTCTTTGCCGAATGAGACCACGCCCTCGACTTCGGAGACTACGGCGCAGTCCTTCGGCTTGCGCGCCTCGAACAGCTCCGCCACCCGCGGCAACCCGCCGGTGATGTCTTTGGTCTTCTGGGTCTCTCGCGGCACCTTCGCGATAACCGCGCCCGGACCGATCGCTTCGCCTTCGGTGACCGAGACGTTGGCCTTCACCGGCAACGAGTACTGCGCCGGCGCGCCGGCGGGCAGGCTCAGCACCTCGCCGTCGGCGCCGTGCAGAATGATGCGCGGGCGGGCGTCAGGGTCTTTCGACTCGATAACGACCTTACGCGACATCCCGGTGGCTTCGTCCAGCTCTTCTTGGATGGTGACCCCGTCGATCAGGTCGCCGTACTTCACCGAACCCGCCACTTCGGAGAGGATCGGGATGAAGAAGGGCTCCCACTCGGCGATCGTCTGCCCCTTCATCAGGACCTCGCCGTTCTTCACGCGAACCTGAGCACCATAAGGAATCTGGTACTGCTCGCGCACCAACCCCGTCTCGTCGACCACTTGGAGCTCGCCGTTTCGGTTCATCGCCACCATCGTGCCGTCGTTCCGGCTGACGACCCGTAGGTTCTGATACACGACCTTGCCCGGGTATCGCACTTCGATGTCGGACTTCGCGGCCGCGGTGAGGGCCGCCCCCCCCACGTGGAAGGTCCGCATCGTGAGCTGCGTACCCGGCTCACCGATCGACTGAGCGGCGATGACCCCAACCGACTCGCCCAAGTTGACCTTTCGACCACGCGACAGGTCGCGCCCGTAACACTCCATGCACACCCCGCGCTTGGTTTCGCAGGTGAGCACCGACCGGATGCGGACCTTCTGAATGCCCGCTTCTTCGATGGCCGTGACCTTGACCTCGTCGATCTCTTCGCCGGACTCGACCAGCACCTCTTGGGTGTGCGGGTGGTACACGTCATCGAGCGCCACTCGCCCGAGGATCCGGTCGCCGAGCTGCTCGATGACTTCACCGGACTCGATGAGCGGGGTCGCTTCGATACCGTCGAGCGTGCCACAGTCGTATTCGGTAATGACGCAATCCTGCGCGACATCGACCAGACGACGCGTGAGATAACCGGAGTTCGCGGTTTTCAGCGCAGTGTCGGCAAGGCCTTTACGGGCCCCGTGGGTCGAGATGAAATACTGCAGCACCGTCAACCCCTCTCGGAAGTTGGCGAGGATCGGCGTTTCGATGATCTCACCGGACGGCTTCGCCATCAGACCCCGCATCCCCGCCAGCTGGCGGATCTGCTGAGCCGAACCGCGGGCGCCCGAGTCGGCCATCAGGAAGATGGGGTTGAAGGTCGGCATCTTGCGCTCTTCGCCAGAGTTGTCGTTCTTGACCGTCTCCGACGAGATGCCCTCCATCAGCGCCTTCGATACCCGGTCGCCCACGTTGGCCCAGATGTCGATGACCTTGTTGTACCGCTCACCTTCGGTGATCAGACCCTCGTTGTACTGTTCGTCGATCTCGTCGACCTCGGCCTGCGCGGTCGAGATGATATCCGCCTTCTCTTTGGGGATACGCATGTCGTCGATAGAGATCGAGATGCCGGCGCGGGTCGCTTCGGTATAACCGATGGTTCGCACCTTATCGGCGAGCAGCACGGTGTCTTTTTGGCCGCACGCCCGGTAGGTCGCATCGATCAGACCACCGAGGACCTTCTTCGTCATGACCTTGTTGATTATGTTGAAGTCGACCTTCTTCGGGACGACCTCCATCAACAGGATTCGACCGACGGTGGTCTCCTGAAGCTCCTTGCTGTACTGGCCGTCGATCGGACGGTCGGTGATCCGCACCTTGATCCGGGCCTGTAGGTCGACGGCGCCGTGATCGTAGGCGACACGCACCTCTTCCGGCGCCGCGAACACCTTGTTCTCACCCTTCGCGAAGGCCCGTTCACGGGTCATGTAGTAGCATCCGAGAACGATATCCTGGGTGGGCACGATGATCGGCTTGCCGTTGGCCGGGCTCAGGATGTTGTTCGTCGACATCATGAGCACGCGAGCTTCCATCTGCGCTTCGATGGACAGCGGCACGTGCACGGCCATCTGGTCGCCGTCGAAGTCCGCATTGAACGCGGTACACACGAGCGGGTGCAACCGGATGGCTTTGCCTTCGACCAGGACCGGCTCGAAGGCCTGAATACCCAGGCGGTGCAGGGTCGGGGCGCGATTCAAGAGAATCGGGTGCTCCTTGATGATGTCTTCAAGGATATCCCAGACCTCTTCCTTCTCTTTTTCCACCATCTTCTTGGCCGACTTGATGGTGGTGACGTAGCCCTTCTCTTCCAGCTTGTTGTAAATGAACGGTTTGAAGAGCTCGAGGGCCATGATCTTCGGAAGGCCGCACTGGTGAAGCTTGAGCTCCGGACCCGCCACGATCACCGACCGCCCCGAGTAGTCGACTCGCTTACCGAGCAGGTTTTGCCGGAAGCGCCCCTGCTTGCCCTTGAGCATATCGCTCAACGACTTCAGCGGCCGTTTGTTGGGCCCGGTGATCACTTTGCCGCGGCGGCCGTTGTCGAAGAGCGCATCGACCGCTTCCTGCAGCATCCGCTTTTCGTTTCGGATGATGATCTCCGGCGCGTTGAGCTCCTGAAGGCGCTTCAGACGGTTGTTCCGGTTGATCTCCCGGCGGTAGAGGTCGTTGAGATCGCTGGTAGCGAACCGGCCGCCGTCCAACGGC
>CAZFIV010000180.1:0-8287 GCA_964519665.1 uncultured Myxococcales bacterium | reverse complement strand
TCTTCGTCGTCGGTCAGTTCGTCCTCGACGTAGTTGGAGCTGTGGTGCAACACCATGCGCCACTTTTCATCGAACTTTTCGAAAATGTTGGTGGTGACGACCGTCGCTTGGAAATTCTCGCCTTCGTTGGTCGTAATGTCGACATAGGCGATCAGGTTCACCCAAGCGCTACGGCCTGCGACTTCGATATGGACATCTTCAAGCTGAAATTCGACCGCGGCGATCGAGCTGAAAATCTCGGCCCAGCTGTTTCGGATCTCGTGCCATCCGACCACCAGCTCCCAACCGGGGTGGACGCACCGACAATACGGCGTCGAGGACCATACCTGGCCCATGCGCTCCAAGTCGCGCATTGCGAATGCTTCGTAGAAGCCAGTGTTGGCTTCCTCGACGCAGGTCAGCTCGCGGGTCAAAGACGCGGGCTGAGCGGTGGGGTCTTCATCGGTCGAAACCGCGGCCGCGGCGCCCAGCGCCGGGTCGTGCGACTTCCTCATAACGACGACCCTACCACACTGTTTGCGCGCAAGTGGCGGGTGAAGTAGGAAACGTCGATCAAGTCCTGTTATGAAGGTCTTTCTTGAAATCGATAAGGGCGAGAACCGTGGCGAGCGGTTCAAGGTGGAGGTCAATCGCTATCGGGCCATCGGGCGGGCCGATAACGGGACCAACACCGCGCAGTTCACGCCTGACGGCGACGTGGCCCTCGATGACGAAGAACTCCACCGGGTCGACCGGCACCTTCGACGACGGCACCAACGCAGCGCGCCCGGTCCCAAGCACCTAGGCGGTTCGCCCTATCGTCGCGGTCCCGACATCCTGTTGGACGACGCCAAGGTCTCCCGAACCCACTGTATGCTGTTCGTCGACGAACAAGGTGCGTCGGTCGTCGACCTGCTGTCGACGAACGGAGTGATCGTGAATGGCCGTCGCGTCAGTGAAGCCGACCTGAGCGAGGGGGACATCGTTTATGTCGGTCGGTCCCGGTGCGTGGTTCGAATCGAGTAAAACGCGCGAAGTCCGGGCCCCGGTCCGCAGTTCCCACCCGCGGTCGAGCCCCGGACCGACCGGGATCCGGCTAGTATCACCGGTGTGAGAGCGGTTGGGCTGGGGTTACCCATCATCCTCGGAATGCTTGGGTGGGTCGTCGCGTGCGGCGACAGCGACCCGTTGTGCATTGCGCCATCCCATCTCGGGCCCCAGGTCCGATTCGCCGACCCTGACTCGGTATTGACCGATCTGGTCGACCATCCGTTTCCGTCCGACGCTCTGCTCCTGAACGATGGCCGGGTCCAGCTCGAGCAGTTTCCGAATCCGACCAACGCCTCCACGCTGCAGGACTACCTGCTGATCTTTCAAAGCGAGCTGCGAGGTTTCGCGACCAGCGCCGCGCTGTACGTCGGATTCACGGAGGCGATGGACCAGGCCTCGTTTTCGACCGATGCCGGGACCGCCCTGACCACCGGCGCGTCGGTCTACCTAGTAGACATCGACCCCGATTCTCCGGAACAGGGCCGGCGCTATCCACTTCAACTCCGATACCGCGATGAGCCGAGCGTGTATCTGCCGGCGCACCATTTGATTATTCTGCCCCCGTTTGGGGCAACCCTTCGGGGAGGAACGACGTATGCGCTCATCCTCACTCGCGACGTTCGATCCGCCACCGGCGAACCTCTTCAGCGGTCAGCCGCTTTGGACGCGGCCCTTCGAGCAGAATGCGAAGACCGAGCACCGCCCCGGATCCGGCAAGCGCTCTCCCCGCTGAAAACGTGGTTGCAGTCACAGGCGGATCCCGAGGCGGTCGCTGGCGCCACCGTGTTCACGACTCGGGACAGCGTGGCGGACGTTCGAGCCCTCGCCGACGCCGTGCGATCCCTCGCTCCCGTGACAGCGACCGACTGGCGCCTGCTCAAGGAGACGCAGTCGTCCGTCCAGTACACCGCCGAGGTCAGGCTTCCCGGATTTCAGGCCGGCCGACGCCCCTATTGGACACCGACCGACGGCGGCGACCTCGTTCGCACGCCAGAGGGGTTTGCAGTCGATCACTTCGAGACCACTCGAATCAGCGTCGCCGTCCCTAGGGGCGGGTCGATGCCGGTCGACGGTTGGCCCGTCGTCCTTTACAGCCATGGCACTGGAGGCAGCCACCTCAGCGCTTTGCAAGCGTCGGTGGCGGACGTTCTGGCCTCCCGAGGCATCGCGACGATAGGCTACGACGGCACCCTGCACGGCCCCCGCGCCCCGGCCGGGACCGATCCGAACTTGGCGTTCTTCAATCTGTTCAATCCGGTCGCCGCGCGCGCCAACGTGCTTCAAGGCGCAGCCGACCTCGTCGCGATGACCCGAGCAGTTCCCGTGCTGACCGTGCCGACCACTGTGGGGCCCCCTGGGCACCGATTCGATGCCGGTCGCCTGGCGTTCTTGGGCCACTCGCAGGGCGCGCTGGTCGGGGCGCCCTACCTTTCGGCCGACGACACCCCGCGCGCGGTCGTCTTTTCGGGACACGGTGCGATCCTGACGATCACCCTCCTGCAAAGAAAGGACATCGCGGATTTCGAGGCCCTCCTGACGTTGCTCCTGGGGCTGCCGGATAACACCCTCGACGAGTTTCATCCGGTCGTGAATCTCTTTCAGCAGTTCATCGAGCCCGGCGATCCCATCGCCTACGCCCGCGCGTTCAACACGGCCCCCGGCGCGAGCGGCACCAACGAGGGCAGAGAGAGAGGCCCGACGGCCATCCTGATGGTGGAAGGCCTCGAGGACCGCGCCGCGCCCCCACTCGGACAGGAAGCCTTCAGCGTGGCGGCACGGCTGCCGGTCATCGAACCTGTAGCTCGGCTGCCCCTGGCGGCGACCTGGCTGGGCCCCGACCCTGAGCCCGCGCCGGCGTTCGAGAACGTCGTCACCGGTCGAGGCCGGGCGACCTACGGGCTCCTACAGTATCGTGATGAGACGCACTTTCCGATCTTCCGGAACGCCGACGCGAACCATCGGTACGCCGAATTCCTCCGGTCCGCGCTCTTCGAAGAGGTGACCGTGATCCCCGCCGCTCGGTGAGCCGAACCCCGTCGGGCTTGCGACTGATAGAATGCCGAGGCGGTGAACGAATTCGCCTCTGCGGCCCGCGTGGTCCACGTCTTATTGCTCGCCTTGGGGATCGGCGCGGCCGCTCAGCTCCTCATGATGTCCGACGCCCTGAGCGCGGTCCCCCTCCAGCATGGCGCCCAAATCCGCGAGGCCCTCCGGGCTCAGCTCGACGGATTCATGCTGCTGTCGGCCCCCGTGCTCCTGGTGACCCTCGGTATGGGCTGGGTTCCCTTGCAGGCTCAGCTACGGCCGAGAGTGGTCGGCATCGCGGCGCTCACGATCTTGAGTGCAGTGTCAGGTCGTTGGTTAAACCCGGCCCTCGTCGAGCTGCAAGACCGCCTCGGACGTGCCCTTGACGGGCTCCCCAGTGATGCGCCAGGGACCGCCGACTGGACGCAGTTGTCTGCGATCAGTCACGCGGTGCTGCTCGGGCAACTCGCGGTCGCCGTAGTGCTCTTGCTGTTGTCGATCACCTCGAGCGGGCCGAAGCGCTCGTACGCGGGCATCCAGCTGTAATCCAGCGCCGGCAAAGTTTTCGCAAGACGGCTCGCCCGATCTGGTTCTCGGCAGTATAGACAATAATGATGGCCGCTAGGCGCCTATATGTCTGGGCGTGCCTGACGCTGGTCCTGGCCGTCGCGGCGTGCAGTGCATCCGACGACGGCGCGTCGGGGCCCTTTGTAGACGATGATCCCCAGACCGGCGCCGACGCCGGCTCCATGGGGTCCGACGCGAGTACCCGCCCGGATGCCGCTTCTGCCGTCGACACGGAGGGCGGCGGCGGCGTTGCCGGCGAGTGCGATCCGGTCGCACAAGACTGTACCTCGGACACTTCGAAATGCGTCCTCAGCCTAGGGGTGCCCGTCTGCATACCGACCGACCCCTCGGACCTCGACCGTCAGCGCCCCTGCGAGGTCGGGGAGTGCGCGACCGGCCTCGCCTGCGTTCGAGCAACCGCAACCGCGACCGCCGCCCGCTGCCAGAAGATGTGTGAGTGGGCCGACGGCGCGGGATGCGTGGTCCTCGGGCCGGAATTCGAATGCCGCTCCCAGATCTCGATGACGGCGTGGGGCGTTTGTGTCGAACTCGAGCCGATCTGCGACCCCCTCGCTCCGGACGCCTGCTCCTACGACCAATCCTGTCAGCCTTTTCTGCGACGAACTGGAGCGTGGGAGTTCCGATGTCGAGCATTGGGCCCCAGCGCCGAGGGACAGCAATGCCTCGGCAGCTGTCTACCCGGTTTTGTTTGTGTCTCGGAATCGCAAGGCATTGCCACCTGTAAGAGACCTTGCGCGAGCAACGCCGACTGCCCACCACCGTCGGCATGCGCAGGTCAACTTGACGAACCACCATTGACCTTCTGTACGGAGTGAGCCGTGCTCAACATGAAAACACTGAAACCCCAATCGTCTTTCGACCTTCGGCTGCTCAGCATGTCCGCGTTGGCCGTGGTGAGCTTGCAGTGCGCGACCGAACCGCTCGAAGAACTCGACGTCGAGTTCGACCAACAGTATCAGGCGGTGGGAATCGAGCGCGTGACCATCGATGGCACCGCCGTCGAACAGCGTTCGTTCACCCTCACCCTAGCCAATATCCAGGCCGGCATCGAAGAGGTGACGCTCGATGCGGTCACCTCGACGGGCGCGACGAACCTCGACGGTGTGTTCGCCCCTGAATCGGGCTTCTTCGACCTGGGCCCCGGCACCGGCACGCTGACGGGGACCGTATCCTCGACGGTGAGCGTCGGCGGCCGACTCGTCGACGCTCTGCCTCGAAACGGGCTGGCCGAGGAGGTGCTCGGGTACACCCATGTCGAATCCGAAGGTCGGTTGGTCGAGGGCGTATTCTTCGCCGTGAACGACCTGCCGGACCGTCCGCCGACCGCCGACTGCCTGACGATCAGGACGATCCGCGACCACGTGCTCCTGTTCGAGGCGCCGGCCGGCTGCCTGGCCTTCCCTTCGTCACTCGAGTTCATTCGATTGTCGCTAACCGACGACCCCTCGGTGGTGTTCTCTATCGCCGCCGAGGAGGATGGAAGTGTCGGCCGCACCCTCGAAGGCCAGCCTGACGAGCAGTTCTTGGTCTGGGTCCGGTCGCGGGGGCGCGCGAGCCCAGCGATCGCGATCCCCGTATCCGCGCCGCCCCCCTGACCGTCACCCATTTCTCGCGTATCCTCCACGTCGGATGAACCGCCCGGTTGTCTCTCGTCTAACCGTCTTCGCGGGGGCCGCGCTCGCCTCGAGCGCCTGCAGCGGCGATGAGGCCCCCGCCTTCGCGGTGCCCCGCCTGGATACGCCCTACGCCCTCTTCGGAACCGCCTCCGCCGGGCGCCCCCTCGACCCGAGAGTGGTTCGGGTCGTCGAGGTCGATCGCGCTTCGGGGCTGCGTCCCGACTTCATCGGCGGCGGCGATATCGACATGGTGTGGGCAGGTTTGGATCCTCTCGACTTGCCGGCCGGGGTCAGCCCGGAGTCGCTGGTCTTCGTTGCCCCGCGAGGCGGGGGCACCCGCGAGCTGCCTCGTCTGGTCACCCCGCACGTGCTTAGACGACCGTCGCCCCCTGCGGAGCCAGAAGCGCTGGTCTTGACCGAGGTCGAAGGCTTGCCCCCCTCCGTGCTCATGGACCGCACCGAGAGGCTCGAGACGATGTTGTCGGGCGTCGCCATCACGGAACCGTGCCGAGCCCCCACCGTACCTTGGACCACCAATACACCGCGGATTCCATCCGAAGCGGTGGTCAGCGCTCGCGCCATGACAAACGGATCCACGGTGTTGGGCCTGGCCACGACCAGCACCGCGGTTCTCGGCGTGGTCGAGGCGGGGAGCCTCGAGGTCGTCCTGATCGGCGTCGGTGCGGGACCCGAAGTCGTTCCGCAGGGCGGCCTCGGAAGCATCGACACCCTCGGCGGGCCCGAGGTCACGCACCGTTCGGGGGCTCTCGTACCGAGCGAGCTCAGCCTCTCCGTGCAGGCCGGGTTCGGTTCGGCAGCGACCATCTGGTTGTGGTCCGCCGGCACCTGGCGCGAAGACACCCCGATTCTGCCCGACGTCCTGCCCCGGCGGATCCGCGGCCTCCAACACCTCGATATGGACGGCGTCGCGTCTTTTTGTGCGTTCGGAACCGGCACCGGCCAGGACTCTTCGCGCCCAGCCTGCCTGTGGTGTCGACCCGATACTGGTGGCGAATGGACCCTCGCCGGCCGGTTCCAATCCCGGTTCGGCCTGGTCGAGGTCGTAGACACCGACGGGACGATCATCGCCGCCGACAGCGGAGGCGTGCTCCGCGAGCGGTCGAACGCCGAATGGTTCGTCATCTTCGAGACCCCCATCAACCGCGGCTGTGAACCCCCCCGTTGCGTCTTCTTCAACGAAGTGGTCCGCCGCCCCGTGGTGGGCGGAGGCAGCGACGTGTGGCTCGCCGGAGAGTCGGCACAAGTCGTGAGCTTCGCCTTTCGCCCTGCCGCCACGGTCAGCGCAACGGAACCCGGGGGCCTCGACGACGCACTGTTCGGGGACGAGCGCGCGACCGCGTCGACCCCCGTCACCTACGACGCGGTCACCGTCAGCCCCGACGGGGCCCTGTGGCTGGCCTCCGATCGAGGCTTCCTACTTCGCCGCGCCCCGACCGGCGAAGTCGAGCGAATCTGCCTACCCGACGTCTTTCAGCAAATCGACGTCGGCGCGATGGTCGCTCACCCTGACGGGCGCCTCATCGTCGCGGGTAGCCCCGTGACCATCGCACAGAGCAGCTGGCAATGAGGCGTTGGGCCTGGCCTTAAGTACATAACTCGGGTTATGCGACCGATGGCCACGCGAGCGAAATGCCCTGCGATGGGGGATTTGTACCGGCGCGTTTGGTCACCTCACATTGCGTGTTCAACATGATTCGGAACACGCGAACCGAACGAGGCTATATCGACGAATTTCGTCAGGGTCTGACTTCAAAGGATGTCTCGTTCGTCGTCGACCAAATCTTCAGGACCGAGATTCCCCGAGTGGACGCAATGATGCACCTCAATAAACTTTTGTTCGCGAGAAATCTCGAACTCGATGCCGTCCGGCGGGGATTGCGAGCCGCTGGAGATCGGCTGTCCGATTTCGTCCAGGAGTTTGTCAGACTTATCGATACAGGAGCTTTGTATGCAAAGTAAGAGTGTCGAGGTCGTCAACCGAGTCAAACGGTCTCGTTCTAAGCCGCCCGTCGATGAGACCTATTTTGCGGCTCTCTTCCACGACGTGCGTAAGCTAGGCGAGCAAGAGGTTCTCGGCCAAATCCAGGCCATACTGCGCCCGCAGCCGGCCAAGCGTTCGCTGCAGCTGCACCCGCTGACGAACAAGGCCCGTAGAGCGCAGGCCCGGACGTTCTTTCGGGCACGCCGCGAGTTTATCGACGCCATTGTCAATCACCTCATCGCTACCCGGGGTGGCGAGTTTCAGCTTCGCAAAAAAGACCGGTCCTTGCCCCGGCTCCTCGAGATCTATTCGCGCTTAATGAGCGCCGATGAGCTCGAAAAGGCGATCGACCAAGTCGCGGCAAAGCACGCGCACTCTCGGTAAGTCGGTTACGCTGAATATACGGCGCCCCCCAATAAGCGTTTCGAGGCTGGCTCGCTATGATTTGGCTTTTTTGCCGATGGGGGTGACGTTGCTGGGTGGCTCTTTGGGGGCTGGAGTTTTGTCGTCTTTGACGAGGCCAAAGTGCTTGCGGATCTGCAGCTCGATGTCGTCGCGCATGTCGAGGTGGTCGTC
Organism: uncultured Myxococcales bacterium; assembly: GCA_964519665.1. Lineage (GTDB taxonomy): Bacteria > Myxococcota > Kuafuiibacteriia > Kuafuiibacteriales > Kuafuiibacteriaceae > JANQQN01. Next base: position 451 of record CAZFIV010000180.1, on the reverse strand, counting down.
GAGGAAGATGCGCGCGTTCTCGCGGCCCTGCCCGATGCGCTCGCCCTTGTAGCTGTACCAGGCACCCGACTTATCGATCAGGCCCAGGTCGGTGCCGAGATCGATGATCTCTCCGGTCTTGGAGATGCCGTGGCCGTAGAGGATATCGAACTCGACCTCGCGGAACGGCGGGGCCAGCTTGTTCTTCACCACCCGCACCCGGGTGCGGTTGCCGGTGTTTTCATCGGCCTTCTTGATCGAGCCGATCCGCCGGATGTCGAGCCGCTGCGAGCAGTAGAACTTGAGCGCGTTACCGCCGGTGGTCGTCTCGGGCGAGCCGAACATCACGCCGATCTTCATCCGGATCTGGTTGATGAACACGACGCAGGTCCGAGACTTCGAGATGGAGCCGGTGAGCTTGCGGAGCGCCTGGCTCATCAAGCGCGCCTGTAGACCCACGTGGGAGTCGACC
>CAZFIV010000179.1:0-8473 GCA_964519665.1 uncultured Myxococcales bacterium | reverse complement strand
GCCAGCACGGAATCGCGAATGAACTCGAGCGTTTGAGGCGCAGCCTCGCTAAATGAAGAAGATCACGATCGCCGAGAAGTTTGCCATCTTCGACGAGGAATGGACGCCCAAGATCATAGCGGAGTCCAACGGCCAACTGGTCAAGATCGCCAAGGGTTCGGGCGAGCTGGTCTGGCATTGTCATGACCATGAGGATGAGCTCTTCCTCGTGTTCAGTGGTCAGCTCACGATTCGGCTGCGAAACGGTCACATCGTGCTCGGTCCGGGAGAGATGTTTGTCGTTCCGCGCGGGATCGAACACTGCCCGGTCGCGGAACCGAATACTTATTTCATGTTGATCGAACCTGCCAGCACTCAACATACCGGCTCGCTCGAGACCGAGAGAACCGTCTCGCTCGAAGAGCAGGAGTGGATTTAGAGTCTATGACCACCCCGATGAGTCTGTGCGCCGTCCGCGAGAGTCCGACCCTTCAATGAGGATAGGCCTCGCCCAGATCCGCTCCGAAAGTGGTGAGATCGACCGCAACGTGGACCATCACCTCGCCGTGTTGCGGTCGTCGAAGCCGCGCTCGGCCGACCTCGTCGTGTTCCCCGAGCTGTCCATTTCCAACTACGACCCCGACGTGGTCGCGTCGACTGTCCTCGAACCGCACGATCGCCGCCTCGATAGGCTTCAGCGGTTCGCGGACGAGACGACGACGGTCGTCGCGGTGGGCGCCCCGCTGCGGGCGCCCGGCAAGCCGCTCATCGGAATGCTCGTGTTTCGACCGGGGTCGACCCCGGTCATCATCGGCAAGCAGCACCTTCATTCGGATGAGTTGCCTTTCTTCAGCGCCTCCGAATCCGGCGTCGGAACACTCGACCTCAGCATTCGAATCGGCGTTGCCATCTGCTACGAGATCTCGGTCGCCGAGCACGCCGCGGCCGTCTTGGCCGGCGGAGCGGAGCTCTATCTCGCGAGTGTCGCAAAGACGGCAAGAGGGGCCGCCGAGGCCAAGCGCCTGCTCTGCCAGACCGCCCGCCAGCACGGGGTACCGGCGCTGATGGTGAACAGTGTGGGGACATGCGAAGGAAAAGAGGCCGGTGGTCGCTCGATGGCCATCGACGACTCCGGACACCTGATCGGCCAGCTGGACGGATCAACCGAAGGCTTGCTGATCTACGACAGCGACGCCCGAAGCGCCACTGTCTTCCCAATACCCTGACCGCACATCGAAAGGCAGACTGCTCTCGTTTCGAAAGAGAGGGCCCCGCCTGGTTCGGTCAGAGATCGACCTCGCCCTGGCTTCTCGCCTCCGCGTCGAGGTGGTCGAGAGCTTCGAGCACCTTGTTGGTCAGTGGCGAGTCCTTTCGCCATCCCAAGCAGTAGCGCAAAACATATTGCGGGCGGAACGGCTTCATGACCAGGCCCGGGTACTTGATCGGCACGGTGAACGGGATCAGGCCGGCGGCGGCCCCGCCGGCGATCAGACCGAGCAGCTGATCGAGGGTCTGCGCGTCGATATCCACGACCGGAGCGATCCCCTCTCGGTCGCAATACTCTCCAAAGTGTTCCGCAATCATCGGATGGCGCCCCCGGTTGGGCATCACCAGGCGGAGACCATCGAGGTCGCGAGGGCTGATGACCTCCTTTTCGGCGAGGGGGTGATCATCCGGCAAGACCGCGACCAGCTCCGTGTCGAAAAGCGGCCGAACATGGCACCCGGCCGGAAAGGCCCACTCGACCGCGATGAGGGCGTGGACGGCGCCTCCGGCGATCGTTTGTGGGATCTCGGTCTCCTCCACGGCCACGAAGCTCACCGCAATGCCGGGATGAAGCTCCAGGAAGTGCCGAACCAGCTGGCCGATTCGGCTGTGCTGCCCGCAAAGGCCCGTCCCCACGACGAGACGGCCATAATAGGAGCCTCCCGCCGTCTTGGTCGCCCGCACCGCGTCTGCGCCTTGCTCGATGATACCCCGGGCGCGCGCGAGCAGAGCGACGCCGGGCTCGGTCAGCCGTACGTTTCGACTGTCGCGCTCGAACAGGACGACCTCGAGCTCCCCTTCGAGCCGCTGAATGGCGCGACTCAGCGCCGGCTGAGTCACGCCGAGCTTTCGGGCGGCCCGCCCGAAGTGCAGCGCCTCCGCCAGGGCGGCGAACATCTCGAGGTGTTTGATTTCCAAGCAAAGCAATCAATACAGTCATTGCATCGAACGATTCGACAATCGATTGAGTTGCGCCGCAATATCCTCTTTGTTTCACCCAAACAGGGCTGAATGCTCCGTTGGGTATGATGCGTTTTCGATATTAATTGTGGACACTGAGCGCCTCTGGTCTATGAGCAGCGGCGATGAACTCGCTGAGAATCCTGCTGGCCGCGCCGAGCTTGGTCGCCGTCATAAGCTGCGCGGACGCGGACGCGGACGCGGACGGATCGGCGACGGTGACCACAGCCAAGAAGAGGCCTCGTCCCGTTCGATTGGCGACCGTCGCACCGTACCGAACGCCGGTCGGCGCCGTGTTCCCGGCCCGGGTCCGCGCCGAACGCCGACCCGCCCTGAGCTTCAGAGTTCCTGGACGGATCGCGACCCTCAGGGTCGATATCGGGGACCAAGTTCAGACCGGCGACCTGCTCGCGGTCCTCGATGATGCCGACTTTCGAACGCGCGTCGTGGACGCCAAGGCGGCCGTAGCCCAAGCCAGAGCCCGAGTGGCGCAGGCCAACCGGGCCGCCGGTCGGGCCGGTCGCCTGTTCGCGGCGAAGGCGGTCAGTCAGGAAGAGCGGGATCGAACCCGCGACTTAGCCGATCTGGCGAGCGCACAGCTCGAGTCGGCGCAGCAGCGGCTGGCCCTCGCCGAGCGGGAGCTCGGGTACACCCGGCTGCAAGCGCCGGAGCCGGGAGTGGTGGTCGAGCGCCGAGCGGACGCCGGCGCCAATGTCATGGCCGGGCAGTCGATCGTTCTGCTGAGCGGCGCGGCCGTCGAAATTCGGGCCGATGTGCCGGAGAGTGCCCTGTCGTACGCAAGACCAGGCGGGGTCGCCGAGATTCGCCTTCCGAGCTTCGGTCCCACCTTCCAAACCGCCGAGGTCGTGAGGGTGGCCAAGGGGGCGACCGACCGGAGCGTGCTGTATCCAGTTTTTCTCCGCCTGACCTCGTCGAACGAAGCGCTCGTGCCGGGCATGGCGGCCGAGGTTCGCTTCGTCGCCGATGACGACCGGTCGACCAACCTGATGGCCGTGCCACCGACCGCGGTCGTCGCCGACCCTGACGAGCCCTTCGTATGGGTTCTGAATCCGACCGACGGCGACGAGACCGCGATCTTGGAAGCGCAGCGGCGCACCATCATGCTGGAGCGCCTCACCAGCCGCGCGGCGGTCGTCTCGAAGGGCCTCGAGATCGGCGAGAAGGTCGCCACGGCCGGCGTCAATTACCTTTCCGAAGGACAGCGGGTCCGCGAGGCCCGCCTGCCGCCCCTCGTCTTCGAGGGCGTGTACGTCCCATCGCCGCTCGGCGGCGGCAGCGTCGAGGACGGAGCTTCATCGAGATGAGAGGTTTCGATCTGACCGCATGGGCCCTCGATAAACGGGTCGTCGCCGGTACCCTGTTCACCTTGCTGGCCCTTAGCGGCGTGTTCACTTACTTGAGACTGCCAAGGTCGGAAGACCCGGGCTTCACCGTCCGGCAGGCAGTCATCGTGACCGAGTTTCCGGGTGCCAGCGCAGCTCGCGTCGAAGAGCTGGTGACCGACCCGTTGGAGGCCGGGCTACAGAAACTGGTGGGGCTCGATTTCATCGACAGCACCTCGCGACCGGGTCAGAGCGTCGTCATCGTCGCCGCCGACGAGCGACTCAAAGACGTTCCGGGATTCTGGGACGAGATGAGAGAGCGCGTCGCCGAGCAAGCGGCCCTTCTTCCCGACGAGGCGATCGGCCCGTTCATCAACGACGATTTCGGGGATGTCTTCGGCACCGTTCTCGCCATGACCGGCGACGGATTCAACGCCGCCGAGCTAGAGGACATCGCGGAGCCGATCCAGCGCGCTTTCCTCCGTATCCCGGACATTGCGAAGGTAGAGCTCATCGGCATCGCCCCCCGCCGCATCTACCTCGAGTACGACGAGGCGCGCCTCGCCGACCTCGGCGTCAGCCCCGACCAGATCGCCTCCGCCCTTCAGCGGCAGAATATTGTGAGTCCCAGTGGACGGGTTAGAGGGACGGACCGGGTCTTCGAGCTCGAAACGGAAGGGAACTTCCGAGACCTGGATGACCTCGCATCCACGCTCATCCAGATCGGCGACCGAGCCTTTCCGCTTCGGGAGCTCGTCCGGATCCGCCAAGGGTTCGTCGATGATCCGAGCGCACCCTCGATGTCTTTTGCCGGTCGACCCGCCATCGGCTTCGCCATGTCGATGGCGCCCGGGGGCAAGTTGACCGAACTCGGGCCCCGGATCCGAGCGACGGCCGACGCCCTCAACGAAGATCTTCCCCTCGGATTGGAGCTGCACCTAGCAAGCTATCAGACCGCGGTCGTCGACGATGCCGTGAGTGGGTTCGTCACCAACCTTCTTCAAAGCGTCGTCATCGTGCTCATGGTGATGCTCGCGGCGCTCGGGTTTCGAAGTGGTCTCATCGTCGGCGCGATGGTGCCTATGACCATTCTGACCACATTTAGTGTCATGGGGCTGTTGGGGATCGGGATCGACAAGATGAGTCTCACCGCGTTGATCATCGCCCTTGGCCTGCTGGTCGACAACGGCATTGTGATGAGCGAGCTGATCATGGTGAAGCGGGACCGCGGCGAAGACATTCTGCAGGCGGCCATCGACAGCGCACGAGAGCTGCGCGTTCCACTGCTGATCTCATCCCTCACCACCGTCGCGGCCCTGTTGCCTACTTATCTGGCCGAGTCGACCACGGGTGAGTACACCTCGCCGATCGCGGAGGTCGTCGCCCTCGCCCTCATGACTTCGTGGGTCCTATCGCTCACCTTCGTGCCCTTGTGCTGCGTGCTCTTCATGCGGGATCCCCGAACGATGGCCTCCAAGCAAGCGATGACCTCGCGTACCGCACAGCACTACCGCGCGCTTCTATCGGGGCTCATCCGGTACCGCTGGGTGTCTGTGGTGGCCGCAGTAGCGATCCTCTTCGGCTCCGGCGTGCTGATGGGGTACGTACCGCAGCAATTCTTCCCCGGAAAGCCGTGGCCCCAAATGACCATCGAGCTCGAGCTGCCCGAAGGAACCCCGCGAGCTCGCACCGAAGCCGTGGTTCGAGACATCGAGGCCTTCTTCAAAGAGCGCTTCATCGATGAACAGTGGTCGGAGGCCGAGGCATCGGCCAAAGTCGCCGACACGCTCCCGCGGGGCGAGGGGCCGGGAATCGTCAGTTGGAGCGCGTTTGTCGGTGAAGGCGCGCCCCGATTCATCCTCGGCTATGCGCCTCAGCAACCGCAAGAGAACTACGCCTACTTCATCGTCAACGTCGAGAACTACGACACGATCGCGGTGGTCATCGAACAGATCGAGGCGTACCTCGCCGAGCGATTCCCCGAGGCGCTGGCCCGCGTACTGCCTCTCCGCAACGGACCGCCCCTGCAGTATCCCGTCGAGATTCGACTCAGTGGAGACGACATCGGCGAACTCCGGCGCATCGTGCAGAGTACCGAAGACCAGCTTCGCTCCATCCCAGGGCTGGTTCGCATCAACAACAACTGGGGTCCCGATCGGCCCCGAATACGGGTCGAGGTCGACCCGGTCCGCCTTCGAACCGCCGGTCTCACGCACGCCGACGTCGCCCAGGCTCTCGACACGGCGTTTCGAGGCCGCGTCCTGTCCGTGTTCCGTGACGGCAACGACACCGTCCCCATCGCGCTGCGCCGGATGGACGCCCGGGACGCGACCATCGATGACGTCGAGGCGATCTCCATCATCCGGGCCCGAGATGGCCGTCCGATACCCCTGTTGCAGGTCGCCCGGGTCGTCACCGACTGGGAGCCACCGATCATTCGCCGCCGCGATCGTCAACGGACGATCACCGTTCGCGCCGACATTGACGCCAACGCGCCGCGCAGCCTCACCGCCTTCAGCGTGGCCGCCGAGATTTCCACCTGGCTCGACCAGCAGACGGACGATTGGCCGTTCGGGTACGACTGGGCGTTCGGAGGCGAGGTCGAGAGCTCGGGCAGAGCCAACGCCTCTATTCAGGCGAAACAGCCCATCGCGCTGCTGATCATCGTGTTGTGTCTGGTCTTTCAGTTCAACACGGTGCGGGAACCGATCGTCGTGCTGCTCACTTTGCCCTTCGCGATCACCGGGGTGGCGATCGGGCTCTTCGTCACCCAAAAGCCGTTCGGATTCATGGCGTTGCTCGGCGTGATCGCCTTGTTCGGTATCGTCATCAACAACGCGATCGTACTGCTCGACCGGGTGCAGATCGAGATCAGCGAGGGCCGCAGCAAGCTCGACGCGGTCCTCGACGCTTCCGAGCGCCGCCTGCGTCCTATCCTGCTGACCACCGCCACCACCGTGGCGGGTCTGGTGCCCCTCGCCTTGTCGGGCGGACCTCTGTTCTCGCCAATGGCGGTCGCGCTGATGTCGGGCCTCATCGTCAGCACGTTGCTCACGCTCGGCCTGGTACCGGTACTGTACGCGATCCTCCATGGATTGCCGAACCCTTCCGCCAAGAACACCACGAGGCACGGAGCGGCAGCGGTCGTCGCGATTCTGTTCGTGACCGCTGCCTTCACCTTCCCCGCCTCCGCTGCGCCCGGCGAGCGTATCGATGCCGATGAGGCCGCGCGCCGCGCCGCCGACCGCACCCTCGACGCGAGGACCGCACAAGCGAGACTCGAAGCGGCGCGAGCCGAAGAAGACAGGGTCGTGGCGACCTTCATGCCTCGTCTCGAGGGCCGAGCCCAGTACCGACGGCTGTCCGACCTCACTCAGCCTTCGTTGTTCGGGTCGGCAGCGCTGGTGGCCACGAACCGAACCACGACTCCGCTGACCCTCGATGACCTCGTCCCGCTGGGAGCCGAAACCGCAACGTTTCCAGTGATCCTCGATCAGTGGGAGGTCGCGGCAAAGCTGACCGTTCCCCTATCGAAGTACGCGTTCGAGCTGGCCGATGCATTGTCGGTGGCGGGCGCGGGGATCGATACGGCCCAACTCGAAGTCGATACCGCGAGGATTCGCGCCGCCGCCGAGGCCCGCATCGCCTATTACCAGTGGGTTGCGGCGTTGGAGCAGCGCCGAGTGTTCGTCAAGCAGCGCGAGGAATCAATAGAGCGGGTTCGCGTCAACGAAGAGCGGTTCCGGACCGGTCAGGTCGCTCAGACCGACGTGCTCGAGGCCCAAAGCGCCCTGGCTAGCGCCGAGTTGAACGTGGCGCGAGCCGAAACCTTGGTTGCGGTAACCCACGAGGCACTCCGCCAGGTCACCCGTGACCCAGCCGAGGTCGCCTTCGCGCCGGTCGATGCCAGCCAGGCTCTGCCCGCCGATCCGCCGCCGGTGCCGACCGAAACCTCCGAGCTGTATAGAGAGGCCCTCCGGCAGCGGATCGAGCTCAAGCGCCTCGAGAAGCTGATCCTGGCGCTCGACACTTCTGAGAGCCTCGCCCGGGCCCGGAGCCTACCGGTCGTCGAAGCTTTCGGAGAGGTGCTGACCGCCAACCCGAACCCTCGCATCGTCCCCAATCAGGCCGAGTTCGACACGACCTGGGAGGTCGGGGTTCGCTTGAAGTGGTCTCCGAGCGACCTGCTGACCGCCTTGGCCGACGACCGCGAAGCCGCCGCGGAGACCGAGAAAGTGCGTATCGCGCTCGAGAATCTCCGCTTGGGCATTCAGCAAGAGCTCGTCTCGGCGCGTCAGTCGGTCGTGGAGGCGCGGTCGAGTCTCGAGAGCGCCAAACGTGGGCTCGCCGCCGCCGAGTCGGCCTACGCGCAGCGTAAACTCTCCTACGAAGAGGGCGCCGCGACCCTGCTCGATCTCCTACAATCCGAAAGCGGCCTGGTTACGGCCGAACTCAACGCCATCCGCGCCCGTATCGACGCTCAGGTCGCTCGGGTGCGGCTGAACCAGGCCACCGGTCGAGACACCGAGGCGGTCATCGGCACGACGCGGTGAGCCCGCCGAGCTGTCGTCGAGGCGGCTAAGCGCAGCTCGGGTACCGAAGCCTAACCTGATATGGAGTGACCCTTTGTCAATACTCGTGTCGGTCTTTCGGAGCGCCTCCCACTTATTTTTCGGTTGTGGACAGGGGCCCCGAAGGACGGATGAACGAAGGGCTCTTCGACGACGAGTCACTCTGATATCCGGGGATTACTCGAGCAGGGCTCGAGCAGAGCCTTCCATGACCGTGCTTCGTCGGGAGGGGACGCTGTCTAGCGTCGCGGGTCCGGCGCAGCGTTGACTGCGCCTGTCGCACTGCTAGGTCGCGTATCTTCCTGTTCGTGCCTGCGTTCATCCGTCCTCGGGGCCTCCGTCGTGGTGGTTCGA
>CAZFIV010000178.1:0-8616 GCA_964519665.1 uncultured Myxococcales bacterium | reverse complement strand
CGGCAGGTGCCGGGAAAAGGCGTTATGTCAGATTTGACCCGATATAGAGGGTGAGTACCGACCCTTAATCGCTCTTATCCCCTTGTGGACTCATTTCGCGCATGTGATCACTGGAATCGCGTTGTGCTCGGAGCGAAGCGACGTTTGACGATCTTGTCGGTTATTCGGTCTTGGACTCCTCCTTTCTCTGGGACGGCTCCTTCAGGGTTACCGTGTAGGCGTTGTGGACGAGACGGTCCATGATCGCGCCGGCGACGGTCGAGTCGCCAATGCACTCGTGCCACCTCGCCACGGGCAACTGACCCGTGACACCGTAGATTGCTGGCTGTAGTGGTCTTCAAGGACTTCCGGGAGATCGTGGCGCTTCCCCTGACGGGCGTCCTCGGAAAGGGCTAAGAAAGCAAGGCCTACTACGTATTTAGCTGACCCAGATCTTCGGAGAAACGGCTGATACGCCATGTTATAACTATGCCCTCAGACGACCGCAGGCGTCATAAGCGTAAACCCGCGTGCGCCTACCTGCTCTGCTGATGCACGTTCATGTGTCGAAGGCTGTTGCTTCAACAAGAGTTGCTGCTTCCGTAGAATTGAGTAACATTCCTCGCGTGCCCACGCCGACGCCTGTTGTCTTCATTTCGTTCTCGAGAGAAAGCGAAGAGCACATCCAGTGGGTCCGAGAGCTAGCCGCCCAACTCAGGAACGACGGTGTGGATGCACGACTCGACGAGTGGGAGGTTGCACCAGGAGGCGACCTGTCGAACTATATGTCGTCTAGTATCCGAAAGGCGGGGACTATACTATTAATTTGTACGCCCGAGTATCGAAGGAAATTTGAATCGGTCGGTAGTCGATTGTCGGGTGTTGCGTTCGAAGCTCGGCTCATTAATGCAGACGTGATGAAAGGCAATGCAGCCCGGTATGTACCGATAATCCGTAAAGGCACTGATGATGATTCGGTGCCGCTACTCTTCGGTGCGAGTTATAGACTCGACTTCACGGACTCCGAAATCGACCAGCCTGTGTACAATAACCTGCTAGCGCGACTATTTCATCAACCATCAGGCCGCCCACCCCTCAAGTCGCGGATCAGAACGAAGAGCACTCCTTCAAGTTCGCCTCCGCGTTACTTCAGGCTCCGCTCGCAGCGGCCGCAAACAAGGAGACTAATCCACCATCAATCGCTGTCTGTCGGCCATGACGAAGTCGTATTGACAGTCAGCGCGAGGCTTGATGGTTCCATCGTGTGGGTTGGTGGACGTTTAACGTCTGACCAAAATCGTCTTCTCTGGGAACCTATCCCTGCCGACTTCCAACAGGTTGCGGAGCTCACGAGTCCTTCCGCCGACCTGTGCGCGCGTTTGCTTGCGGACAGGGACGTCAGACTGCATTACGGCCAATGCCTCGTTAAAATATTGTTCGGAGGCCCTGCCCAGCAGGCCAAAATCATGACGCAGATCGACCCGTCTCTTCACATCAGCGAAGCGAGCGTACTAAGTCGTCCGGTTGATCTGTGGATCGAGTCATATGATGACGAAGTATTGAACCTCCCATGGCGACTTCTTGCGTTTTCTGGCCATTTTCTGGAGACGTTTATGGGGTGGTCAATCTCTGTTGCTCGCAAAGGTCTTCGTCGCCCGGCCCAAGTCGATATGCCTACGCCAGCAAGTATTTTAGCCATTGGCCCTCACGCCAGCAAAGAAACGGACAGCCCTCACTTTCGGAATATGGAGCGGCACTTCAGGGACTCGGCGCGGGGCGCTGAGCCTCGATTTCGCTACGTCACAACGCGCAAGGAAGTGGAAGCCGGCCTACGGGAACTGAGACCGTCAATCGTATACTACTACGGCTTCGCTGATGGAGGACCTGAAAAATCAGAAAATAGCTCAAGTTCAAAAGCGGCGCACGGAGCGCACGAAGCCGAGCTCTGCTTTGACCGTTCTATCTCTGTGTCGTCGGTGGCAGAGTTACTGCATCGCTACCGAGAGTCACTTCGAGTTCTATTTGTGAACGCCCTCTGGTCTCATCCCCCTTCCGAATCAGTGGGCCGCATCTTAAGCCCACTTTGTTCGTTCATGTTTTTGAGTATGAACCCGTTCTTCACCCCTAAAGACGCTCAACAGGTGAGCCTTCGCGTTCTGGGGAAAATCTTGGAAGGCATTTCCCCCGCCAAGGCGCTCCAATTATCCTCCGACGATTCTGACTCTAGATTCTTAAATAGCCCCACATTGTGGCGCCGTGCACAAGGCTGGATAACGTCTCCAGCCGCCCAAGAGCCACGAATCTCGTTTCCGGCTCTTAAGACATGGCTTAATCGCGACCATCAACGGGACCGGGTCTTCGGTCGACTGTCCAGACTCGTTGACCTGGGGCGACCCGCAGGCGCCCGCGCCTTAGCGTTTTTGTTCCTCGGGACTCCGGAGGACCATCCGGAACTATTTGGTGATGGGCTTCCCAGCTATATTTCTGACAGTTTCGACAATCGTGTCGACATCATTGAGCTTCCAATCGAAGGCCTCCCCGAGTCGACGGACTTTCACGCTCGGAGTGAGGTTCTCGTCAAGATCCAGGCATCCGTGGGCGCGAGCACGGAAGCAGACCTCAAGGAACGTCTGCGGTCCCGAACACATCCCCGAAGAACCGCCGTGTTTTGGTTGCACTGGGGGACGTATCCCCATCCTCACTACGGTCGGTCCTACACCCCCGAAGAACTAATTAGATGGTTCGGCGGAATAAGAGACGGCGCACTGGCCCACCTACCAGAAAAGGCGTACATCGCCACGACGATTGGATGCGTTGCACCGAGCAACTCCCTCCAATCAACCCACGACGGCATTTTTGCCATGATCGAAACGGCCAACCTTAGGGACAGCCCACTTCAGCTCCACATTCTAGACAGCCTCGGCTTCGTAACCGAAGAACATATCATTGAGTTCCTGCGGAACTATCCTGTCTGCTTCAACACTATCGATTCAGCTTCTCGTAATAAGGTCGCAAAGCGCATGCTCGCGGGCAGACGAACAATGCTATATGCCGAAGCCATACAGAAATTAGAAAGAGTCTACCAACATGGTCCAACCGATCTTCTCTTGCAGCGCGTGCCATGAGTGACTTTGAGCTGCTTGACGTCACACACTTGTCGGTTCCGACGCTAGGCGAGCTGCAGAAGGACAAAGGCGTCATCGCCAGACGACAGAAGCTTCTGGGACGACGTTTGAAAGGAACGGCGCAAGATCTCAGAAGCGGCGCAATCACTTACCACGCCACCGACCGCCTGAGAACGGCAATTAATACTGCTCTAGTTCTAGAAATGCCACTGCTGCTCGCCGGAGAGCCCGGAACCGGCAAGACGCAGGTCGCATGGTTTCTCGCCGCAGCGTTCGGTCTCGGCGACCCACTCGTCATGTCCGTCAAGTCGACTTCGAAGGCGAAGGAACTGCTTTACTCTTTCGACGCAGTCGGCGATTTCAAGGACAGTCAAGAGAAGGACACAGTGAATCGAGCGCGACACGTAAGGCCTGGACCTCTTTGGACCGCCCTCACCTCCAGGTTACCCCGAGTTATTCTCGTTGACGAGGTTGATAAAGCGCCGCGGGATTTTACTAATGACTTATTAGATGTCCTGGATCGATTCGAGTTCAATGTTCCTGAGCTCGAACGGATTCCGAATAGTGATACGCGCGGTCACTTCAAAAGCGGGCTGGAACCGCGCGACGGGCAATGGTGGGTGATCGGTGTCCGAGACCAGCGCCGGCCAATCGTCGTATTGACTACGAATTCGGAGCAGAAACTGCCAGAAGCCTTCCTCCGACGGTGTGTTTTTCATATCATCACCTTTGACGAAGGACTTATTCGAAGGATACTAAAAACAAGAGCGGACGAATTTAAGGATATTCCGCCTAGCGATCAAGATGCTGCAATCGGCGCTTTCATGGACCTACGCAAGTATTCGCTCCACAAAAAGCCTTCGACTGCAGAGTTTTTGTCATGGATGAGACTCCTTGCACAGCAGCCCCGTTTTTTGAGCAAAATCGGAGGCTCCCCCGGTGACCTTCCTTTTCTCAGTGCGTTGATTAAGACTCGTGCAGATCTTGAGACTCTTCGAGCTCTCCCCGGATGACACAGTACACCATCCAGTACGAACTGCTCGAATCAACGCTATCTAAGCTCACCTTGCGCGGGGTAGCGGTTTCGGTCCGGGAGCGTTTGCTCATCAGTGAGCTCTTAACCGTCCAGTCTGAGTGGTCGATTGACAACTTCTCCGACGCCATGGCCGCTCTACTAGGCAAGACCCAGTTGCAGGCTGACTTGGTAAGGCTCATTGTTTCGGAGACACTCCCCACGGCGATTAGTGAATCTATCAGGCTGTCGCCGCCCCATGTAGCGCAAAAGAGAACCGATAAAGTCGAGTTAGATAAGAAGGTGCAGGCCACCCAGCCGCCCTCCCCCCGCGCTCTCGACGAACGGGACAAGACCCAGCGCACCCCGAGTGCCGTGGAAATCGATTCGGAGGACCTCAATACCCGCTTGGAATCAACCGAGGACGAGCCATCTAAACAGATGGTCATTCGAGACGAGTATTCACTGCGCTGCCGGCTTGTGCGTTACTTGTCCTTCGAACGGCTCGGGAGTTTCGCTGCCCATGCTAGCGCCCGCTGGGGCCCGCTCGCAAAGTCCGTTGGCCTGTTTGGCTTACGCAGCATGGTTCTTCTCATCGGCGGATGGGCTGTCGTTTACTTAGCGCTCGCTGTTTCGACTATGAGTTTCAACGCCCTCGGTCCCACCTCCGTTGAGTCGGACTGGCGAACGGGAGCCGCCATGACGCTGGCCACCAGTGTCATGCTGCTGGTCGTCCTGCTAAGGCGCTATCGACGGCTCTCCCAAGCACCCCAGCCGTTGAGGGCGATCAACCCAAATGGTCCGCAGGCGATCGCTATGCCAGCGCCGGTGCAGTGGCCGCCGTTGTTTACAAACGGCGAAATCGCTCGGTTGCGCTGGGGCGTCGGGCGTACATCCGGCCCAATGGACTCTGAAGATCTTGATGCGCCGGATACAATCGAGGCAACAATTGAAAACGGCGGCTTGCTCTCGACACGATTCCGGCCCCGAGTCGAGTATGCATCCGTTTGGATCCTCGAAGACATCGACGATCGCTCGATACTCAAACGGCCTATAGTAGCCCAACTTAAGGACGAGCTTGTTCGACTTGGCGTGCCTTTCGTCCACTGGGAGCTCTCGTTTTCGAAGCACACGACTGTTCCCAACACCTCATTTACAGGAACAGACTACACCGAATACGTTCAAGCCAGAGGTTCGGTCGGCCTCGGCCACGTCGATCTCTCGGACTTCATAAACAACAATCCAGGCCTTCAAGAGAGCGCTGTCTTCCTTCTCGCCGATCCCGCCAGGCTAACTCGAAACGGAGCGCTAGATGCCAAGCATCTCCCTGTGGTGCTTGGCCTTCGAACTTTGCCGAGATTCACCTGGGTCGATCCGGCCCGCAAGTTTGCCTTTCACCATATGATTCGAGAGCTTGGACTATCTATTCTTCTTCCTGAAAACCTGCCTGGCTGGCTTGCGGGCGACGTACACGAGAGAGTTTCTCGTCCACTCGCCAAACATGTCCTCGAGATCTGGGCTGGATGCTTGCTGCGTTATCGAAGCGTTCAACCTCCATCCGCTCTGCAAGCTTGGTCGCTCGCGCAGGCCATTGACTTGCCTGGTGTACGAGCCATAGCGCTCCCTGAGCTATGGATGAAGTCGACCGGCGCCAGATTTACCGTCTCGGAGCTCGAAAAAGGGCGGCTTCGACGACTGGCCAAAGTCGCAGCCTCGGCGCGCTGGCGCCGTGCAGCAAAGTGGTGGCAAAGGCAGTTTGCACTGCTGAGAGCGACCGGTGAGCTAATTCCAGAATGGAAAGACTCAAGAGCATCTCGTAGGGTTGAAGTTGGCGAAGCGCTTCTCCTTATTGAAGAGGCAATTGAAAGTCCAAGTTCAACGCGAGCAGCTCTAAGTGCAGCAATCGACATCGTTTACCGAAACCCAGAGCATCACGAACAGATTCGGTACAAGGTCGGGAGCCTTAAAAGTAAGGAGCAGCTTCAATGGAAGCTCCGGGACCGTCAACTCTGGATAAGCCTCGTCACCGGATCGCAACGCTTGACTGTTCCGTCAACGAGAGCGCTTGTCGTCGCTGCAGCCGGTCTAGGTATCGCTGCGGGCAGCCTGGCTGCCTTGGTGTTTGGGTGAGTATTACCCTACTCAGATGTCTCGAGGTCGGCCAGACTAAGCCACTCGGTATTGGGAGGGAGCGACATGATGCATCTAAACCCGATCGCACGACTTCTGAAGTTCGGAAGCTCTGAAGAACGTGCTGGACGGTTGAGTTTGGTGGGGTAGTCGTAAAAGCAACCTCCGTGCAGTACACGGTATTTTGCGGCGGAAATATCCGCACACCACTCCCAGACGTTTCCAAGCATATCATACAGCCCCCGGCTGTTGGGAGCTTTCTTCCCTACCGGCTTGGGGACGTCACCTCCAAACCACGCGACTCGCTGCTGATCGGAGCCATATTGGGGGTCGTCTCCCCAACAGGCGTGTTCCCACTGCACACTTGTGGGGAGCATGACTAATTTCGCAGGCCCTGTAAGGCGCGACAGCGTGCTGCAGAATTCGACCGCATCGAACCAACTAACATGGGTGATCGGATATGCTCCTCGCAGCTCTTTTGGACGGATCGAGCCGATTCGCCTTGTGGGAGTAGTAAGGTCATCATCGTCGTATACGTCGCCCGTTGAGATTGTGCGATCGGCCCATTCCTGTCGGCCCATCACAAATTCCCACTGATCGACGCTTATAGGAGTGCGGGACATCCGAAAACTTTCGGAACCATCAACTTCGAGGAACGGAATGAGATTATCGAATGTTGGGGTGGAAAACGAAAATCGCGCTGTATCGAGCGCTATCAAATCCACTGGGCGGCTCTTAAGTTCTAGTTCGAACGACCCAGCTTCAGTATTCTGGCCGTTCGGAAGAGAGGGCGACCAGTAAATTGTAAACGAACCTCTGATCCGTTTGACTTGTCGTGTCGACTGTGTTTCGCACCGAACGTCGGTGAATTGAACACTCGCACCGCCGCGAGCTCGGCGATGCGCTAGGAGATAGCTTTCAAATGGCCTGATCAACTTGGAGTTAATCAGCGTCTGGCGCTGTGGACTAAGTCCAAGGCTCTTGAGCGTAGTTTCGCTTTGGTTCCATATAATAGAGCGACGTAAGTCGCTCACGATGACCTCCAGGCCGGGAGAAGGCTCAGGATCTGCGCCCGCCAATAGGAGCTCAGATGAATGCGAGGATACGGTAGATTGGGCGGCCGGCGATGGCCTGCCAGCGCTCGTCGGGTGTGTCCCGCTTTGGGTATCTCGTTCTTCGTCGACGGCATCAGACGTTGGCTGTTCGAGCCCGGCTTCGGAATACACATCTTGGCTCGGCACTGCGTCGGGTAACAAGACCTCAGGCGATACGGGCGTTGAATCCTCAAGCAATTCGGATGCAGTCGGCACCGCAGGCTCGACCGCCCGGCGGTGCACGGGTCTAGAACGCGCGGGCCATGCTTTCGGATAGGATACGGGTGTGTGCTCTGGAATCGATGGCGGAACATCGAGTAAGCCTAGCCAGTCCCGCGTATCGTCGTGTACGAGCTGTGGCCACGCGCGCAGTGTTAAGGCAAGAAGCCCAAGGGCCGGGAGTAATCCGAACAATAAAGGAGGAGTCCAAAAAACGTATAGACAAAATGTGAGTAACGCAGAGCCACCCGCAATGACGGCCAAAGTTTGGACTCGAATCGGCATAGTATCTCCGGCAACTACGAGCTTCTAATTTGACGCACCGCGCGGCTGATCAGGAAGGTAATGGAAGCTTACGATCCAGATAGACGTATGAATCGCCCCGGGTTCGCTCGAAACCTTGTTGTGTGAGTTGGGCAGCGACCGTCGCTGCTTGCTCGGAGTGCCAGGCCGCTTCGTACTCTACCGGCGGCACATAGCCAATAGAGCTGAGGAGGCGATGGTTGTTGTACCAGTGGGCCCACTCGAGGGCGGCGAGCTCGACGGCCTCAACGTTGCGGCACGGACCGCGACGTCGAATGACCTCGGTCTTGAATAAGCCGATGACCGACTCTGCAAGCGCGTTGTCGTATGAGTCTCCGACGCTGCCGATCGAAGCCTCGAGACCGGCATCTGCGAGCCGTTCGGTGTACCGCACCGAAAGGTACTGCACGCCTCGGTCCGAGTGGCGGATGACGCCGTTGCTGTCGCGAGCGTGGACCGCCTGCTCGAGCGCATCGAGCGCGAGGTCCGTGCGGAGCGACGACGATACGCGGCAACCAACGATCGTTCTCGCATACGCGTCGATAACGAAGGCGATGTACACGAAGCCGGTCGACGAGGCAACGTACGTCGTGTCGGAAACCCACAGTCGATTTGGGCCATCCGGATTGAAATCCTGGTTGACAAGGTCTCGCGGACACGGAGCGGCCGGGAGGGTGTCAGGATTTTCGTGTAAGAGGGCTTGCGCTCCGATCCGGTTTCTGATCTGAGACTGGAAGGAGACGGCAAGATGGCC
>CAZFIV010000177.1:6615-8679 GCA_964519665.1 uncultured Myxococcales bacterium | reverse complement strand
AGAAGAAGATCATGCGGCTCGCAAATCAGCAGGGCGTGCCGGTGATCATCGCGACCCAGATGCTGGGGTCGATGACCAATGCGCCCACGCCTACTCGAGCTGAGGCGTCCGACGTCGCCAACGCGATCGTGGATGGAGCCGACGGGGTGCTGCTGTCGGCGGAGACGGCGGTCGGCAAGTACCCCGCGACAGCTGTCAGCATGATGTCGCGGATCATCTCGGCCACCGAACAAGACGCCGTCGATGGCCCGCATCCGCACGCGCCCTTGGCCGACTACCCCAGCCCCTTCACCGAAGTGACCGCAAGCATCGCGGTCGACGCCGCGACCCGCACTGGAGCCCGTCTGATCGCGTGTTTTACGGCTTCCGGTAAAACCGCCCGCCTGGTCGCGAAGTACCGGCCGACCGTGCCGGTAGTCGCCTTTTGCCAAGACGAGAATACCCGTCGCCGCCTCGCGATCCACTGGGGCGTGCGGTCCGACCGCCTCGACCCTCCAAGCAATATCGAAACCATGTTCAGCCGGGTGCGGGAGCGGCTGGTCGAGCGAGACCTCGTTCGCAAAGGCGACCGGGTCGTGATCGTCTACGGCGCACCCGTCGGGAAGAAGGGCTACACGAACTCCGTCCGACTCTACGAGGTTTAGCCGAGCGGGGGCGGCGCCGCGGACTGCGACACGGACGAGTTATCGATTCTCCGTCCAGCCGGACTGTGGTAACGATGGAAGTTCATGGCGCGAGTCACCGTCGAAGACTGCCTCGAGCAGATCGAAAATCGTTTCGCCTTGGTCCTGCTGGCCGCCCAGCGCTCCCGGCAGCTCCTGAAGGGCGCGACCCCCCTCGTCGAAAACGCCAAAAACAAGCCACCGGTCATCGCGCTGCGCGAAATCGCCGCCGACAAGGTGCGCTTCGACAAGGACGTCAAAGAAGTGATGAGCTGCACGCCCTCCGAGCTGAAGGCCATGTACGGCGAACCCAAGCGCGACCAGGCCGACCCTCCCGGCCCGAGCGGGTCTCCCCGATTCTTTTAGAATTGAGGCCGGGCTCGACCGCCGAGACGCCTCGGCCTCCGCTTCGCTCACGCTTCGCCGCGTCATAACGGAACACTCGTGTAGGCGTGAACCGCCAGCCCGGCGCGGGGCATTTCATATCCCGAAACGCGACCGACTCACGTATCCGAGGGCCTGCGTCCCTCGAGACGTGAGATGCGCACGAAGTCCCTGAAAGTCCTCGGCCTGGGTTGGATGATTCTGTCCGCTGTCGCTTGCGGAGGCGATTCGCCGGCCCCCCGCTTGCCCACCACGGACGCCGACGTCGCCGTCGACGCTGGAATTCCGGACAACGTCGTCGTCACGCCCTCGCCCGACGCCGGGACCATCCCGTGGCGCCCCTTTCAGCCTCCTCCGCCCGAAGGAACCAAGAATTCGCCGGGCGAGGTCCAGCTCGATGGGGGCCCCGGCGGCGCCGGGCCGGACGGCGGCGTGCCCCCCGTGTCAGACCTGGATGGCGACACGATCTCCGATGCCGACGAAGGCGCCGGCGCCGTCGACACCGACAACGACGGCACCCCCGACCACCTCGATACCGACAGCGACGGCGACGGCGTGCTCGACCGTGATGAGGCCGGCGACCCCGACCTGCTGACGGCTCCCGTGGACTCCGACCAGGACGGAACCCCCGACTTCCGGGACCTCGACAGCGACCAAGACGGCATTCTCGATGCCCAAGAAGGCCTTCAAGACCCCGACGGCGACGGCCGACCCGCGTTCATCGACCTGGACAGCGACGGCGACGCCATCGACGACGCGGTCGAGGGGATAACGGACTCCGACCGCGACGGCCGACCCGACTTCCTCGACTTGGACACCGATGACGACGGCATCCTCGACCTGGTCGAGACCGCCAACGATTTCGACGACGACGGGGTCGGCAACTGGCGCGACCTCGACAGCGACCAAGACGGCATCCTCGATGCCCAAGAAGGCCTTCAAGACCCCGACGGCGACGGCCGACCCGCGTTCATCGACCTGGACGCCGACGATGACACCCTCTCGGATGCGTTCGAAG
>CAZFIV010000177.1:0-6515 GCA_964519665.1 uncultured Myxococcales bacterium | reverse complement strand
CCCGCGTTCATCGACCTGGACGCCGACGATGACACCCTCTCGGATGCGTTCGAAGGAGTCGAAGACCTCGACGGCGACGGGCTCGGCGCGTGGATCGATGAAGACAGCGACGGCGACACCATCCGGGACGCCGACGAACGCCTCGAAGATCCCGACGACGACGGCATCCCGGCCTATCTCGACCTCGACTCGGACAACGACCTCATCCCCGACGCCCTCGAAGCCGGCGACGCCGACCCCGCCACCCCGCCCGCCGACCCCGATGGGGACGGCGTCATCAGCGCGCTCGACCTGGACGCCGACGACGACGGGATCCTCGACTCGACCGAAGGGGCCTCCGACCAAGACGGCGACGGCACCCCCAGCTTTCACGACCTGGACACCGACGGCGACGGGATCCTCGATTCGCTCGAGGCCGGCGATGCGGATCTGCAGACGCCGCCCGTCGACACCGATGGGGACGGGGCGCCCGACTACGCGGATACCGACAGCGACAATGACCTGATCGCCGACTCCGACGAAGGCACCCTGGACAGCGACGGCGACGGCACGCCCGACTTCCGCGACCGCGACGCCGACGACGATGGCCGATCGGACACCGCCGAGGCCGGAGATGTCGACCCGACCACCCCGCCGATCGATACCGATGGCGACGGCCAAGCCGACTTCCGCGACATCGACGCCGACGGCGACGGCTTCGGCGATGCGGCGGAGACGGGATGCCCAACGTCGACCGAACACCTCGTCGCCGACAGTGACGGCGATGGCCTGGTCGATCCCATCGAGGTCGCCGTGCAGACCGACCCCTGCGACGCCGCGAGCATCGTCAGCGGCTTGTTCTTCGTTCTGCCCCCGCTCGCGCCCACCGATTCCGCACCGTTGCCGTTCAATCAGACCGACATCGACCGGGCCGATCTGGCCTTGAACGTCGACACCACCGGGTCGATGGGCGGCGAGATCGACACCCTCCGCAACTCGCTGACCTCGCTGATCATCCCTGGCCTCCAAGCTACGGTGAGTCAGCCGGGCTTCGCGGTGACCTCGTTCGAGGACTACCCGGTCGCTCCGTTCGGCGCCGTCGACGTCGAAGACCGGCCGTTCAGGCTGCTCACCCGGGTCACTACCAACGCAGCGGCGGCCCAAACCGCCGTCAACAACCTGCAAACCCGCAGCGGTCAGGACCGGCCGGAAAGCGGGCTGGAGTCGCTCTATCAGATCGCCACCGGCGCCGGCACGGCCTGGGGACCGCTGCCGTCGGAGCGAGTCCAGCCCTTCGACGGGGCCGTCGGCCTGTTTCCGGGGGTCGCCGACGGTATGATCGGCGGGGTCGGTTTTCGCGACGGCGCGCTTCCGATCATCGTGCACGTGACCGACTCGACCAGCCACTTCGCGCCGACCTACCGGGCCGTGGATCCGAACATCACCGCGGTCGCGACGTCGTCGGTTCGGGCCGCCCTCACCGACATCCGAGCCCGGGTCATCAGCGTGGCCAGCGCTCGGCTGCCGCGGCCGGTCGCCGCGAGCCAGACCGATCAGTGGTTCGCGGACAGCTGCCAGCGCCGAGCCGCGCAGTTCTTCGGTCGCATCGACAGTCCTCGCGCCACCGACGTCGATTGGTACGAGCTCACCGGCGCGACCGCCTCGGCGACCGTCGAGGCCGAAGTCACCGCCGCTCGCATCGGCTCGACGTTGGACTCGGTGCTCGCGGTGTACGACGGGTCCGGCACCCGGTTGGCGCTCAATGACGACTTTCAGGCGGGGGTGAGCGGTGACTCCCAGGTGGTCGTGACTCTGTCGGGCCCGCCGCCCTACTACGTGGCCGTTTCGAGCTACAACGACCTGGACTTCAACGGCAGCGACGCCGAGACCAGCGGCTACTACTTCCTGGACATCACGGTGGGTGGGGTCGGCTACGTCCCCGACGACCCCACTTGCCCCGGCACCGACCTCGGAACGGATCGCGCATCGGCCACTCCGCTGACGACCCTCGCTAACGCGCCGGCCGCTCCCGAGGCCTGCGAGCGCACGTGCTCAGCCGAGATCGCGGATGAGCCGCTGGCGCTTCCGTACGGGATCGCCCAGAGCACCGGCGCTTCGATTCCCCCGTGTGCCTGGGACGAGTTCGGAGCTCGGCCCGTGAACTGCGGCGTCGACCAATGTTGCACCGGCCCTGGCGGCCTCGGCCAGGCGACCAACGCGGCGGGTCTGTGCCCGCTGGCGTTCGAAGTAGGCAGCGACGGCACCGGCCTCGGCGACGCGATCGTCACCGGCCTCGAGGCGCTGGTGAGCTTTTCGAGCTTCACCTTCACCACTCGGGTTCGGACCGACCCGGACGCGCCGATCGACACCCGATGCTTCATTCATCAGGTGGTGCCCGAAACCGCGGTGGCGCCCAATACTTGCGCGCCGACCCCGACCGAGACCGCCGATGGGTGGAGCGACGTCGTGCCCGGCACCGAGCTGTCCTTCCGCATCGACGCCAAAAACGAGGTCGCGGGCGGCGCCGAGCCGTGCTTTCAGGCCCAACGGTTCCCGGTCGCGTTTCGGGCGTTCATCGACGTGTTGGCGGACGAGGTGACCGTGGTCGACACCCGCCCCGTCACGATCGTGGTCCCCGGCGACCCCGCCCTGGCCGGCGACTGAGTCAGGTGTCTTCGAGCGCGGCGTCGGTGAGGTCAGGGCGCTTGTACGTCGAGGCGAAGGTGTCGACGGGATAGAAGTCGGGGGCCTCGTCGGCGCCGCGGCTGAGGGGCCAGCCGATCCGCCTACTCGCAGTCGATCTTGACAGCGCCTCGCCCGCCGCTCGCCCGGTGGAGCTCGCCTCGACCCCACAGCTCGTACGCCACCCACCCGCTGCCGCGACGACAGATCGCGGCGGGGTCGAGCGGGACTCGAGAAGCAGCGTTACGCTCCTTGACTTCGAGGTTCCTCTCCAGGCCTTCGATCACTGCGTAGGGCTTCAGGGCGTCGAGCGCGGCGCGCCGGCTCTGGCCGTGAAACAGCCGAAGCTTCAGGGTGGAGGACGGCCGAACGCACGCATACCAGGCAGCGCCGAGGCGGGCCTCCAGGTGCGGACCCGGCCCCCGGCCGCGGCGGTGGAGGGGGCGGCGGGAAATGCGAACGTAGATCATCCCACGCGGTTGGCGATCCTGGCAGGCGGGACAGTCGACTCGAGCGGTGTAGGTTCTGGACAGCGCGGCGAGCGCGCCGGTTCCCGTCAACCGGGCCCGCACCTCGGCCTCGTAGGTGGTCAGCCGGGCGCCCGGGGGCCCAGCGACCGACTCGGTCGAGGGGGGCGGCGAGAGGTCGGTACAGTAGAGCGCTTTGCCGTACAAGTCGGCTTCGAACGGACGGCGACTCGGCCCCAAAGGCCTCGGCTTGCCTCGCCCTTCGATGTTTCCGAGCGCGCGGGTGACCCCGCGAGCGGCGTTCTCGAAGTCGAGGGTCCACTCACCCTCGGCGCCGGCGTCACACTCCACGAACAGCCGAAACCTCGCCAGGGCGCGAGCGCGACCAGACCGGATCGGCTCGATACGCAGCGGATCGCCAAAGCCAGGACGCTCCCGGCACTCGGGCCTTTCTTCAGCGACCGCCGATCCGCCCGCAAGGCTCACGAGCACCACCACCCAGCTGAATATCTGCGGCTTCATGAGTCGGTTCCATTCGATGGCGCCACCATCACGCATGGCAGCTCGAGGTCGAGCGCCCGCTGATAGAGGTCGGATTTGCCGACCAAGCTGAGCCCGCGGTCGGCGAGGTGTTCGGTCAGACACGGGCACACGGCGGCGTTGACCGCCTCGACCCTCACCCGCCGGGACTCCAGGAACTCTAGGTTGTCGGCGAGCCGACCGCAGTGTCGGCGCGCTTCCTTCGGATCCTCGGGGATCGTCGCCAACGCCTCGGTCAACCGCGCGAGCCAGCGGGTACGCTCGGCGGCGCTGAGGCGCTCGTCGATCCGTCGGTACGCCTGGGTGAGCGCTTCGTAGGTGTACAGCAGTGGGCGTGCGTCGTCGGGCACCAGCGGTTCGAGGTCGAGCCGAAAGGACGAGGCGGGCAGCACGCGCTCGGTCGCCCGAGCCAGCGCCTTGGGCCCCTCGACGCCTTCCGTCGCCCTTGCGAGCGCGGCTCGAAATCGCTCGATGCGGGTCCGGGGCGAGCCGTGATCTTCGACCGCCAACAGCATCTGGGCGGCCCGCGCTCCCCACCGCGGCGACGCCGTCAAGTAGCGCCACTCATCGTCCGTGATGACCGCCTTATCGGCGCCGGACGGCGCCTCCGACGGCTCTACCGCGGCATCGGCGGACGCCAGCCACGTCAGGCCGACGACTCGGTTCCACTCGGACACCTGCTCGGCCGGATATCGGCGGGTGATGGTGGCCCACAGCGGCCCGAGCGGCTGAGAGAACATCCGACGCCGGTGATAGCTCCGGACCTGCTCGAGGGCGAAGAAGTGCACCCCCGTAGCGCCGTAGCCATGGTCGACCGGAGTCTTGTCCAGCAGCGCGATCAGCTCGGCGAAACCCGGTTCGGTGTCGAGCACCTCGGGGGGACGAAGGGATGACTCGATGACGTCCAATACCGGCGGCTTCGAGCGAAGGTAGCCCAGCAGGACCTCGATCTTTTTCACGAAGGTCGTCGCGTCCGCGTAGGCGTCCCAGGTCGGCGGGTGGGTCGCCAACCAGTAGCGCGAAAGGTACCGGGGCGCGCGGCCCTGCTCGTCCTTGAAGGTCTGCATGCCGCGTTTCAGCCGCCCATCGAGCGCATTGAGCAACGGGGTGGGCCGCACATCGATGTTCGAACAGGCGGTCGCGGCCCCCTCGAGGGCGTCGACCCGAGCTCGAAACGATGCCGCGGAGTAGCCGACGATCTCGGCGAAGCGATCGATGAGCGCTTCGCATCGAGCCGGATCATCGAACTTCTCGTCGGCGACTCGCTTGCACTCGCGGTCCCGCTGGTCGCGAGGGTAGTCGACCTCGATCCACGCCCGACACGGGCCGGTCTCCGGGCAGTCGAGACTCTGGCGAACGATCCGGGCGGGTTCGGTCCGGACTCGGCGGCACCGCTCGACGATCTCCCGGCTGAGCTCGACCCCGGTCAGAGTCTCGCGGGACAACACGACCGATTCGACCTCTACGCCGCACAGCTTGCAGATCTTGTCTTCACAGAAGGCGCGGGCCGTCGTGCCCGCGTCCTCCGGCGTGCGCCCCTCGCCCTGGCAAACGAAGCGAAAGCCTCGGTCGGTCTCCCGGTCGCCGGCCGAGACCCACGCAGGGGCGGCCGGGTCATCAGGGGCGCGGTCCTTCGCCGGAGATTCCGAAGAGGATTCGTCGCCGAGAACCGAGAGCAGGCGATCGGCGAAGTCGGCGCCGACCTCGGCCGCGATCACGGTTCGAAGCGACGTCACCGGCACGCGAACTCGCGCCACCATCGTCAGCGTCTCGTCGCCATACCGCCAGCCCACGTCGGGCGGCCCGCTGCCGGGCAGCTCGCCGGCGGTGACCGCTTCCGTCCAGCGCTCGACCGCACGCGGACCGGAGCGGTCGCTCCGATCCGACATCAAGGTCGAGACTTGAACCCGCAGAAAAGCGCGAAGCGCGGTCCGCGCTGCGGCCGCGGCTAGACTCTTGGTCGCTGAAAAACGCGCATCCCGAGGCACTTCGACCTGCCCCCACGCCACGACGGCCTCGGCTTCGCGATAGACGGCCGGGCTCGGCACTTGGATGGGAAGACCGCCAGCGGGCTCGACCGAATGACCCGCTCGCTCAGCCTTCGGCTCGGCGGCGGGGGGCCGTGAGCCCTGGCCGGCGCAGCCGAACAGAATCAGCCCCATCGCGATCGGGCACCAGAGGCGACCCTCGCGTCGCCGGTGCGAATGACTCATCACCCGGCAACCATAGCGCCGCCTCGGGTCGACCGCGAGGCGCAGCGCACAACCGGAGCGCAGCCGAACGTCGACGCCCCCCGACCGTCGACGCAGCCTTGTCTCGAATCAGATCGCGACAACGGTCGGACGAACGGATGAGTCCAGGCCCCTATCGTTCTTTTTAAAAGAAAGATCGGACAGTCGGTGTCGCGACATATTCCTGGATGCGATGACACGAAGCGGCAGTATCGACTAACGCACAAAGTCATCGGCCCTATTTGTCGCTTTGAATGAAGCGTCATTCATAATCGCAGGTTTTCTTGCATTTTCCTGCGGCTGGAGAGTTCATTATGGGGTGCCAACGCGCGAACATGCTGTATGGTCAGGCGCATGGGTTATTGTGGCCATTGGGCCCCCGATTCATTCGCCATCGACTCTTTGATCGCTCTGCGCTTCGATACTTTCGACGAGCTGAGCGCTGCGGCGGTGGTGCCGCGGAGGGCCGAAACCGCCCCGCCCGGGCCCGTGGATTACAATCAAGTGTCCCGTTGCCTCGAGCCTTTGACGAAAGACCTCGAGCATTTGTGGCCGATTGAAGGCTAGGAGACTTGCTCCGAGCGAAGCGTGACAAAGAAGCGGACTTTGGGCGCTC
>CAZFIV010000176.1:0-8806 GCA_964519665.1 uncultured Myxococcales bacterium | reverse complement strand
GAGCGCCCAAAGTCCGCTTCTTTGTCACGCTTCGCTCGGAGCAAGTCTCCTAGCTTGCCGCCGGCGACCCAAATGGGGCCCGCGTGCCGGTGGGGGCGGCATCATTCTGGACTGTCGCCCGCTGCAGTGCTTCGGTGCCCCGCGTGAATCGATGGGTCTTGCTGGTCTGTGTTTTGGTCGCTGGGTGCCGGTCGAGCAGCGATCCCGCCGCGGGTCTGACGACCGCGGCGTCCGGCCGATCGCCGGTCGTCGCGACTTCCGAGGTCGAGCGCGCTGCTCCCGTCGAAGCGGCGCCGCCCTCGCAGCCCGCCTCGGTCGCGGCGTCACCTAAGGCGGCGGCGCTAAAGACGAACGTGACGGAGGCGCCGGCCGAGGCCGAGCAAGCGCTGGCCTCGGTCGAGGCGAGCACGCCCGCCGAGCCGGACGATGATCTTCCCCCGGTCGCCAAAGTCCTCATTCTCGGCGACAGCATGGCCGCCACCGACTTCGGCCGGGCCCTCGAAAAACGGCTCGATGCCCACGACCGTCTGGATGCGGTCCGCAGGGGCAAGAGCGCGACCGGTCTGGCTCGTCCGGATTTCTTCGATTGGATGGCCGAGGCCGAAAAACAGCTCGCCAAACACCAGCCGGATCTAGTGGTGGTGATCATCGGGGGTAACGACGGCCAAGACCTGCTCCCCAAGACCAAAGGCGAAGGTAAGCGCGTGCATTTCCGCAAGCCCGCCTGGAAGGATGCCTATATCGCCCGGACTCAGGCTTTCGCTCAGCTCCTCATAGGCGAAGACCGGCGGTTGACCTGGATCGAGCTGCCCACGATGGATCGGCGTCGCTTCGAAAAGAAGCTCTCGATGATCCGAGCCGTCCAGCAGGAAGCGCTGGCGCCGCTCGGCGACCGGGTCCGGTACCTCTCCACCCGCGACATCTTCTACGACGGAAACGGCCAGCTTCGCCGCCAGGTCGAGGTGAAGGGCAAGCGGGTCGCGCTCCGTCAACAAGACGGGATTCACTTCAGCTTGCCGGGGAGTCAGTACTTCGCGGACGCGGTGTATCCGTCTCTGGTCGACGGGTGGTCTCTGACGCCTTAGTCGCTCTGGGGCGCGATCCGCCGATCTGAACCAGCGCGCCTTCGGCGCCGAGGGGGAGTCTGGCCCCTTCCGCTGTCGGTTCCCCGCGATCCGGCTGGCCGTCTCGGCGCTCGAATCGATAACCACACCCCTGCAAGACGAGCGGCCGTCCGGTGAGTGGAACCTCGGGGTAGGTTCGACAGAACAACGGTCGAAGTCGGTACTCGCCGCAGCGCCCATCCGGCCGCAGCGCGTGACAGCCGAGGACCCGGACCAACAGGCCGTCCTGCACCTCCCACGAGTACCCTTTGTCGTAAAAGCTGTAGAACCGGGTCAGCTTCCACAGGACGATTCGCCCCAGCCAGGGGTACCGATCCAGCCATGGAGACCACTCCATCAGCACGTGGTGGCAGCACGCGCCGCGCTTGTCGCACCCGCCGGTGACCCGGTACTCGGTTTGAAGAAGCACCCGTCCGAACCGATGGCCGCGCTCCATGAGCCAGACCAAGGGGAGCACCAGCTCTCGCCCGATTCTGCGGCGAACGCGGGCCGCCCAGCTGCGGGCCGGCGGATCGGGCTGGGCGCCCATCAGCGCCCGGGCGGGGTCGCTCGGGGGACTCAAAGCCCGAACAGGTTGAAGTGGAAAGTCACCACCAGCTGCGGGCTGAGGATCGTGGTGTCGGGCCCCTGCCCGCTACACATCGCGTCTTCGCGAGGGAAGGGCACGCCGCCGCCGCTGAGGTCGTGGTTGCCGCTGGAGTCGAGGCACCGCCCGAGATCGCTGCTGAACGAGGTGAACACGAAATCGTCGAACTGGGGCAGGAGCACGTCGAGGCGGGCCCCAACGCTCATGAACGAGGTCACCTTATAGTCGAGGGTGACATCAAAGTCCCAGAACGTCCCGGTGTACGCGAAGTCTTGACCTACGATCGTATACCCGAAATTGACCCCCGTGCTGAGGTCGATCGGAAACTCGTCGGTGTCCATGCCGGCCAGCGACAAGAACTTGAGCGGGTACAGACGGACGCCGCCGCCGATGAAGCCGCCCCCCCCGCCGAAGCTGTCCCAGCCGGTACCTATGAAGGTAAATTCCGGTCCCCCAAAGCCGAAGATGCTGTAGCCCAGTCGGAACTGGGCCGCGATGGCCAGGGGAGGCGAAGAGCCCTCGACCGGAAAAGAGTTCGTATCGGGGAGCTCTTCCATGTTGAGCTGGCTATCAGAGTAATCCGCCACCCCGCCCCCGACCTGCAGGTACAGGCCCGAAATGGCATGGGCGGGCGAGTTGGCGAGCATGACGAGGCCCAATGCGAGTACCAATGCGAGTACGATCGGGCGGGCAAACCGGCTCACTTGCGGGAGGGTGCGCATCGGGTCCGGACTTTATTGTAGATCTGGACTTGGACTCAATAGAGCTCCGGGATAGGGGTCCCAAGGCGGATGGCGGAACAGAGCGCAAAAAAGGTGTTCATCCTAGCTGACGGCACCGGCGAGACGGCTGAAAAGGTCGCCCAAGCCGCCCTCACTCAGTTCAGGGGGGTCGAGGTCAAAATCGAGTCGTTCACGAAGGTTCGATCGAAGTTCGAAATCCGTGAAATCCTTGACCTTGCGGGCAAAGAGCACGCGATGGTCATCTTCACGGTGATCGATCCCGAGCATCGGGATTTCATTCAACAGACCGCACAAGAGCTTGATATCGAGGTCGCCGACCTCTTCGGAGGTCTGGTGATCAAAATGGGTTCGTTCTTCGGTACGCAGCCGTTGTTCGCGACCGGCATCAAACACCAGCTCGACGCCGAGTACTTCCGCCGTATCGAAGCGGTCGAGTTCGCGGTCAAAAGCGACGACGGGCAGTCGCCGCAGAACCTCAAGCGGGCCGACATGGTGCTGATAGGGTTGTCTCGCACCTCGAAGACGCCCTTGTCGATGTACCTCGCCCACAAGGGGTACCGGGTCGCCAACGTGCCCTTGGTGCCGGAGATCCCGCCGCCCAAGGAGCTGTTCGAGATCGATCAAGAGAAGATCTACGCGCTGATCATCGATCTGAACTCCCTCGTTCGAGTGAGGCACCAGCGTTTGCGCCAGCTCGGCCTCCCCCCCGACGCCGAGTACGCGGCGCGCGAAAACATCGCGCGCGAGCTTCGGTGGGTCCGGGAGTTCTACGCCCGCCACCCCACATGGCCCGTGGTCGATACCTCCGGCCGGGCGGTCGAAGAGACCGCCGCCGAGATGGTGCGGATCATGAAAGAGCGTGTCGCTCGGCAGCGGCGACGGGGGTCTTGATCCAGGGCGCGGGTCGACGGCCCAGGCCGTTCGTCAGCTGGACAGCAGCGACTCCAGGAACTCGCGCTTTTTGCCCTCCCAGACGCGCGCCATCTTCAGGGCTTCCCGTTTGATGCCCCGCGCTTCGACCCCCCGATAGGCGGCGACGACCCGGTTATAGAACGCGACCATCTCGATGACCGGCCTCTTGAGCTTCTTGTACTCCTGCTCGGCTGTCTTGTACTTCGCGTGGGCACGCCGGACGCTCAGATTCCAGAGCAACACATCGCCGGCGTACTCGTGGGCTTCGGGGTAGTAGCGTCGCTTGCTGAGGGCGGTCTCGATGTACGAAGCGACCTTCTCGATCTCGGCGTTCTGACCCTTGGGCGATTCCCTCGCGAACGCCACGCGGGCCAGCCCGAGGTAGGCGTCCGGGTTGTCGCCGAGGGCGGCGGCGGCCGTAAATCGCGCCTCGGCCTCGTCGAGGTCGCCTTTTCGTAGCGAGTGCTCACCTCGGAAGATCTCGAATTCCGGACCTTTTTCGCCCTCGACAGACTTTTCGAGCTGGTCGATCAAAGTCAGGGCGTCGTCGTCTCGCAGCTTGCTCTTGAGCCGAGCGAGGGCCCACCGGGTGCCCCGATACTCCGGCTTCGCGCTGAGGGCCTGCTCGTACAACGCGACGGCCTCCCGCGGCTTTGCAAGCGCCTCGGTGGCCCGAGCCTTGAGGTCGAGCAGGGGCGGATAGCCTTTGAGGTTTTCGGCGGCTTGGTCGGCCTTCTCGATCGCCCGCAGGGCGTCGCCGGTCGCCAGCGCAAGCTCGCCTTCGGCCCAGATCAGCAGACCTTTGGTTCGCGGCCCGACCTTATCTTCGTTTTGTCGTACCTCATCGAGGAGGTCGAGCGGGCGGGTGAGACTGCCCAAGACCCGCAATCGCAACGCCGCGCACCACGCCTTGGCGAGCAGCAGGCGTGGGTTCGCGTTGGCGCTGTAGGTGTACTCCAGACTCTCGATCGCCGCGGCGAGGTCGCCTTGGCGGTGCGCGTACTCGGCGAGGGTGAGCCGGTAGAAGATCGGGTAGTCCTGACCCTCGATGGCCGTGCGGAGATCACGATTGCCCTCGATGTACTGGCCCTGCTCGATCTTCGCCCAACCGAGGGCGTGAGCGATCATCGGATCGTATCGCCCGTCTTCCAACAGGGTGGTCATGTCACGATTGGCCTTGTCAGGGTGGCCTCGAGCGATATCGAGATAAGCGCCGACTGCATACCAGGTGGGCGACCGGGCGCCGGCCTCGGTCGCTTTTTGGTGCTGTTGTTCGGCTTCACTCATCCGATCGATGCCGTGCTGCATCATGGCGACGTTGACGAGGGCTAGACTCGCGCGGGCCGCGGGGTTTTCGCGGTCGAGCTCTAAAAGGCCTTCGAGGAGCGCTTCCGCTTCTCTCAGAGACGCCAGGTCAAACCGACGGGTCATCCGCTTCGCTTCGGCCATGGTCTCGCTGACCTGATCCGCGACCCTGGATTGCTGGTTGAACACCACAAGCCCGACTGTTCCCACCGTCGCCGCAGCGATGACCGCCACCAAGAAGCCAACGAAACCGAGCTGAGGGCGGGGGCGCGCCAGTTCGTCGGCCATCTGGTCGAGGTTCGGCTCGTGGTCTGCTTTGTCTTGGGACATCGAGTTCCTCTGCGCTCCGGTGGTCACACGGTCGGGTCGGTCCCTTTGGACGAGAAGGCCCTCGGGGCTGTCACCGAGCCCCGGATGGACCGATCGATTCAAAAAGCCTTGTGATTTCGGGTTGCTATCAACCGCCTGAAGAGCAGTCAAGCATGACCTGGTCGCCGGAGATGAACGGCCCGCGCCGAAGTCTCCGGGGCTTGAGAAGAATCAGGCTCGACCGGCGTCGCGGAAAGGCTTCGGGACCGCTGGGGGTTGTCAAATTGGGACCGCGGGCAAAGGTCGTTGAGGCGACCGAGTTCAGCGGATAGTGTGATGAGACCGTGACGCGCCGCGACCGAAGCAACATCAATCTGTCCTGCTCCTTCTGCGGAAAGAGCCAGCGGGAAGTCAAAAAGCTCATCGCGGGGCCCACGGTGTACATCTGCGACGAGTGCATCCAGCTGTGCACCGACATCATCCGCGAAGAGAATCTGAAAGACACCGCCTTGGGGCCGAAGGAACGAATCCCGCCCCCGACCGAGATCAAGGACTTCCTCGACGAGTACGTGGTGGGCCAAGAGAAGGCCAAGAAGGTCCTGTCGGTCGCGGTGTACAACCACTACAAGCGGATCGGCCTTCGAGACAGCCCCGACGGCATCGAGATCCAAAAGTCGAACATCCTCCTGATCGGTCCCACCGGGACCGGCAAGACCTTGCTCGCGCAGTCGTTGGCGAAGTTCCTTCGAGTCCCGTTCACCGTGGCCGACGCAACGACCCTGACCGAGGCGGGGTACGTGGGCGAGGATGTCGAGTCGATCATTCAGAACCTCCTCGCCGCGGCCGACAACGACATCGAAAAGGCCCAAAAGGGGATCGTCTATATCGACGAGATCGACAAGGTCGCCCGCAAAGGCGACAACCCGTCGGCAACCCGTGATGTCTCCGGCGAGGGGGTGCAGCAAGGTCTTCTCAAGCTGCTCGAGGGCACCAAATGCTCGGTGGCGCCTCGAGGCACCAAGAAGTACTCGCAGCAAGAGTACGTGCAGGTCGACACCTCTTCGATCCTCTTCCTGGTGGGTGGTGCCTTCGTCGGGCTCGACCAGATCATCGGCCGGCGGACGGGCTCGAGCGGGCTCGGGTTCGGGGCGGCGATTCACTCGAAGCACGACCGGCGACTCGGCGATATCCTGCGCGAAGTCGAATCCGACGACCTCACGAAGTTCGGGCTGATTCCCGAGTTCGTAGGGCGGTTGCCGATCGTCGCAACCCTCGA
Source organism: uncultured Myxococcales bacterium (assembly GCA_964519665.1). Classification (GTDB taxonomy): domain Bacteria; phylum Myxococcota; class Kuafuiibacteriia; order Kuafuiibacteriales; family Kuafuiibacteriaceae; genus JANQQN01. Next base: position 2,551 of record CAZFIV010000176.1, on the reverse strand, counting down.
AGACCTGACCGAAGACGATTTGGTCACCATCTTGACCACGCCCAAAAACGCGTTGGTGAAGCAGTACAAGAAGCTCTTCGCGCTCGAGGACGTAAAGCTGTCCTTCACCAAGGCGGCGTTGCAGGCGATCGCCCGCGAAGCGATCGCTCGCGAGTCGGGCGCCCGCGGGATGAGGGCCATTCTCGAGAACAAGATGCTCGACATCATGTACGAGGTGCCGTTCCGGCCGGGCGTCAAGGAGTGTCGGATCACCCGCGAGGTCATCGAAAAGGGCGAGCCGCCCATCCTCATCTTCGAGGAAGAACAGATGAGCGCGTAGCGAGGATGCGTGTTACGCAAACTGCCGAACCGACGGTGATCATCCGGACGTGTCCGGACTATGACGTGCAACGTATCCGGACGATCGTTCGCGAGGGTCTGAACACACTAGGGCTTCGACCCAAAGGCCGAACCTTGGTGAAGCCCAACGTCGTCGCGTCCGGCCCGATGTTTCCGCACGCGTACACTCGGCCGGAGTTCATGCAGGGCGTGTTGCAGGCGCTGCGCGACGTCGATGATGGTGAAATGACCCGGCTCGCGGTCGGTGAGCGGTGTGGGATCACCGTGCCGACTCGATATGCGCTCAAGAACGCGGGGTATTATTCGCTCAAGAAGAACGTTCGGGGTCTGCGATTCGAACACTTCGATGAAGTTTCTCAGGTCGAGATCCCGCTGCATCACCCCGATCGGCTCCGCCCTTCGCTCTATACCCCGCAGCCGGTGGCGCAAGCGGACTTCTTCGTGAACTGCCCTAAGTTCAAGGCTCACCCGTGGACCACGGTGACCTTCTCGATGAAGAACTACATCGGGATACAAGACGACCGGCACCGCCTGCTCGACCACGACCACCGTCTCAACTCCAAGGTCGCCGATCTGCAGTACATCTTGCAGCCGCAGTTCATCGCCATCGACGGCATCATCGCGGGCGAAGGGCGAATGCTGACCCCGAAGCCGTTCGACCTCGGGCTCGTCATCATGGGCAACAACCAGGTCGCGTTCGATGCGGTGTGCTGCCACATCATCGGGCTGGACCCGCTCGAGGTCGAACACATCCGGCTCGCGCACGAGCGCGGATTCGGCCCGGTCGGGCTCGACGACATCACCATCACCGGCGATCTCGACCTCGAAGGGGCGCAACTGCGGGCCGAAGGCTTCGAGCGGGGCCTCATTCGAGTCGAAGACTACTTTGCAGGCACCAATATTCGGGCCTACGGGGGGCGCCCGCCGAGCGAGACCGACGACTACTGCTGGGGAGGGTGCCCGGGGGCGCTCGAAGAGGCGATCGAGGTCTTGCGTACGTTCGATGCGGCCTGCGACGACAAGCTTCCGCCCATCCACATCGTCTTCGGCGCGGTGGACCGCCCGATCGAGGCCCAGCCCGGCGAGAAGGTGGTCTTCATGGGCGACTGCGCTGCGTACGCCGGCGATATTGCCGGACGTCCGGTGCAGATCGAGAGCCGGTACGTCGACCGGGCGCTCGAAGATCCCCGCCGGGCTCGACACGACGACATCTTCAAGAAACTCCTGCGAGTGGGCCTCGAGAGCTTCCGGAACCGGCGAGAAGACATCCTTATCGTCAAGGGCTGCCCGGTCAGCGTGGCCGAGCAGATCCTGACTTTGGTCAACCTGGGTGGACTCAAGAATCCGTATCTTCATCCGCAGACCAGCCTCGATTTCGTGAGTTGCTATCTGTCGACCCAGACCCGCACCGCCATCAAGCGGTTGGCCGGGCAGAAGTACAACGTGTCGGGTCCGACCGAGCGAGGGCTCGCGGGTCCCCCGGAGAATCGATCTCCGGGGCCCCAACCGCACGGGGTTGCGCCTCCGGAGGCGAACTGACCCGTTCGCGCGGCTCGACCGCCGGCGGTCGGGCTGGCCGACGCAGGGCGGTGAGTGACCCGACGCTTGCGCAAAATCTCCCGAGAGCCGACGTTTCCCGTATGCAGACGCGTGAGTTGAGCGATTCGATGAATCGGTTCCTCCTCGCCCTGGGCCTGTTGGTGCTTCGGGTCGGGGTCGGAGGCATGATGGTCCTCTTGCACGGGTACCCCCACTTTGTGATGCTGCTGAATGGCAAGCCGTTCGCGGACCCGATCGGCCTCGGTCCGACGACCAGCCTCGTGTTGGTGACCATCGCCGAGCTCGGCTGCGCGACCCTCGTCGTGCTGGGGCTCTTGACGCGATTGGCGTGCATTCCTCTGCTGTTCTCCCTGTTCATCGCCGCGTTCGTTCACAAATCCGGGGCGGATATCGGGCACGACGACAAGCAGCTGGCCATCCTCTACGCGATTCCGTTCCTGTCCATCATGCTGACCGGGCCCGGAAAATGGTCCGTCGACCGTCGAGGTCAATGACGGCCGAGCATCCTCATTCTGGCCCGCGGCCTCCCCGTCTTTCGAAATCGAACCGGGTCTAAAAACGTAAGCCCCACGATGACTCTAGGCTTTCGTACCGGCTCACTAGGAGACTTGCTCCGAGCGAAGCGTGACAAAGAAGCGGACTTTGGGCGCTC
>CAZFIV010000175.1:0-9189 GCA_964519665.1 uncultured Myxococcales bacterium | reverse complement strand
GCCCGCTCCGCCGGCCGCAGGCACCCGGAGCCGGGCCCCTGTCTCCCCTCGGACGCGGGCGTCGTTACCGTGGCGGTCCGCTCCCTACCGGGAGCATCGTTCAGCGGCACATGACCGAAGCCACCGCGAACCGACTCGACGCCTTCGTCCCAGCACCAAGAGTAAAGACTGCGTCAAACCGGCCTCGTACCCGCACACACTGCACGTAGAACAGAGTATATCGCGTACGTCGTCGAAGTGGTACGTTACCCTTGGTCGACGGCAGTCCCTATGCGATCCCTTGCCCACCGCCCGACCTCGCCGTCCCGAACGTCGAGTTCCAACGAGCGTTCAGTGCGGCCAGGGGTCGGCGCCGAAGCCGTCGCCGGGCGAAGCGTCGCCGACCTCGGCGGGGTTCAGGATTCCGATCAGGCTTTTGGCGTGACGGCCGAAAGTCCGGGCCGACAAGCCGACCAGATTGCAGATAAAGTCCTGGGCTCGCTAGCTCAGAAGAGCCTGGCCGAACCGGCGATGCCGCCCGATACGGTCCAGCGCACGATCGCCATCGGCGGAACGGACTTGGATCGCCGCGGAGGCGCCCCGGGGCCACGCACGCCCGGCGCTGCCTTGACCCACCGACGTCTGCACCCCGAAATAGGATGCCCGAAGGGGAGCATCCGTATGGGGAGCCGCGCTATTTCGAGTAGACAAGCCTCCACATCCGAGGGCGCCGGTGCTCGCGACTCGGCGACGTCGGTTGTTTCGAGCGCGTCGAGTCAACGCAAAGCGAGCGTTCGATCGACGCCGGCCGACCGAGCCTCGCCACCGCAGGCCCTACCGATGAGCGTCGGTCCGCGCCGCAGCGCGACCGTCTCGGATTCCATGCCCGCGCCGGGAGACACCGGAGCGATTTCGTCCGACGACCAAAACGAGGTGAGCTATCCGAGCCCATGGCATGGTTTGCGGGCCCGCATTCGGGCGCTCACGGCGCGAGAGCTCGGAACATCGGTGCAGGCCAAACTGACCGTCGGCGGGCCGGGCGATCGATTCGAGCAAGAGGCGGATGAGATCGCGGAGCGCGTCGCGCCTCGGTCCGGACCCCGTCCTGCGTGGCCGACGACGCCCGCGAGCGAGCGAGCCCCGTCGGCGTCCGCTGCCCAACCCGGGCCCCGGAGTGCATCCCGGACACCCACGGCCCCGACGGCGGCGGCCATCGAAGGTCGCAGCAGCCAGCCTTTAGCCTCGTCTACCCGACGGTTCTTCGAACCCCGAATGGGCGTCGACCTCAGCGGCGTTCGCATTCACCACGACTCGACCGCCGACGGTTGGTGTCGCAACCTCCATGCGGTCGCCTTCACGTTGGGGCGCAACATCGCTTTTCGTCGCGGCGCGTACGCGCCGGGAACGCCTTCGGGCCGCCATCTGCTGGCGCACGAGCTGACCCACGTGCTGCAGCAGTCGGCCGGCGGTCCTCGTATTCAGGCTCAGTCTGTCGCCGCGTACTACGGCCGATTCACGGCCGACCACTACGGGGTGCTCCGCGGCCCCGACCGCGGCGGCGACCTCGTTCCGGTCGGCGTCGAAATGCTGATGTCCTTTCACCCGGGGCCGCGCGTCAACGCCTCTAAGATCGGGTTCGTCCAGGTGGCCCAGACCATCGTTGATGACGCGCCGTTCGTGCCGGAAGGGGAAGCCGGCGACCAGCGCGCGATCGGCGCGGAAGACGCGAGACCCGGACCCGCTCGTGAATTCGACACGGACGAAGGCACGTCGGTCGATCGGCCGGCCGCCGGCGCCAGCCCGGTGTACATCGTCGACGAATCTCGGGGGCAACCGCCGCCTAGGAGCCTCTCCGAAGGCGAAAGCGAAGATACCGTTCGCCCCCACACTGCCGAAAGCCGCCGGGCCATCGAAGAGCAACGACATATATTCGGCGCTCGCTATCGCGGCTACGGCAGTTTCGGGCATCGGGAAGGACCGGAGGCGGCGCCGGTGCCGGCTGTCTTGCACGACGGCCCTAGAACCCTCGCCCGTCCGAACGGCGAGCAGGTCTTCGAGACCGCCGCTGTCGCCCTCGACGGGGTTCAGGCCGGTCAATACTACGGTTCAGTCGAGTGGGGCTGGCGCAGGGACGGCGACGGTCGATTTCGACAACGCGCGTTCACCCTGCGCTCGCAGGGCACGCCAAGCGCAACGTTCCTGGCGGCCGCGCAGGTGTGGAATCGGCGGTCCTCGGATCGCGATCGACCCACCATCGCCTTGCCTGCGCCCGATATTCACGCGATCGCGGCGCCGGGCACTTGGCTCTTCGCCGGCCCCGACGACGAAGCCCTGGGCATCGCGCCGCTCGGCTACCTCACACCCGGCACCCGGGTGAGCACGATGTCGGGGCCCCAAGATGTCGTTCGCCAGATCCGGGTGGACGATTTCCCCCCGATCACCGGCTCCGTAGACGGACTCGAGCATCCCGATCTCGTCGGGCGATCGGGGACCCGCCGGCTCGCGCGCTGGGTGTCCGTCTACCAAAGTCCGAATGACGCGATCCTAGGAATCCCGCCCGTGGCGGTGCTACCTCCGGGCCTTGCCGTGCGGATCGACGGCCGGGACCCGATGGCGCCGACCATCACCGCTGATGCCCGAGCGCTCATGGGCCGGCGCGGGTATGTCGGCAACCTGCGGTCCACGCATACCGACGAGCGACCGACGCCGACCACCGACCGTGCCTCGTCCGCAACGCCGGCGACGCCGATTCACGTTCGTCAGAGCAACGCCCACGCGGTCGTGTCGCGCCAGGAATCGTCGGGTCCGAGCGAAGGCGAAACGAGCCGCGCTCCGGTCAGCGGTCGCGACGGCACACCCTATCCGCAGCCTATCTTGCCGGAGCACGTCGTGCAGCGAAGACTCGCCGACTGCTATCTGCTCGCGTCGCTGTGGTCGTTGGCCAGCCGCCCCGAGGGGCAAGCTTGGCTGCGCGAGAGCGTGCGCGTCCGAACCGACGGAGGCTACGTCGTTCGCCTATTCGTGGCCGGCGCCGACGATGCTTCTTGGCGCGAGCAGTGGTACGCTGTCGGCCGCATTCTCGACAGCCATCCCGGGGCTGGCGAACGACCCGGAGGCCCGCCAGACGAATCGCGCTGGGTCCAGGCCATCGAGATCGCGTACGCCGAGCTGAGAGGCGCAGGCCGCTTGATCAACATCGGACGCAGCGGGGTCGGCGGTCGGTTATTCGGTGGCGCGCAAGCGGCCCTTCAAGACCTCACCGGCCGCGCCGCCACCCGGCACCGGTTCGGCCCAAGCGCGGATCCAGACGAGGTCTGGGGCTGGCTTCACGATGCCGGTGACCGCGTCCTCGTGGCCGGCACCGGCGATCGCCAGGACCCTAGTCTCGGGGTGTACAGCGGCCACAACTACGCGGTCTTGGGGACGACCGAGCGGGACGGCCACCGCTTCGTTCGGCTGGCCAACCCCTGGGGCCACCGCTACCGAACGCGGGATCTGCCCCCGGGGGGCTCGGACGACGCCGTCTTCGAGGTCACCGTCGAGCAGTTCGTGCAGACCTTCATTCAGCTGGACGTCGGGGAGGCGCCGGCGCTGCCCACCGCGGCCACCCAGACGGGCGAAGACGGCGCAGAAGGCACGCCCGTCGAACGTGTTGTCGTGCCGATGATTCAGCGTACACCGGAAGACGACCTCGCGGCCGCTGCCTACTATCCGGATGCCGACGACCACGCGGCGCTGTCGGCGGCGTTTCATCCCGTCGATCCGGCGACGGAGGCGCTGTCGGATCCGGAGGGCTTTCGACAGCGGATGCGGGCGGCGATGGGGCAGCTCATCGAGCGGCAAGCCCAGGAGCCACGGAGCCGGCAAGCGTACGGGCATCGTCTCGAGCGCTCGGCGATGGACAGTCTCGCCGACTTGGCCCAGGAGGCGATCACCGCGGACTACGGACCCTACCTCGATGTCCGAGGTCGGCCGCCGGCCCTTCGCCAGCGCTACCGGATCGTACCGGAGCAGGAGGCGAGCGGCCTTCCGCCGCTGGACGCGCGCATTCGGGATTGGGTGGAAGTCGCGATGACCAGCGGACGGGAAACAGGGCCGCTCCTCGTGGAGCATCACGTGGTTCACGGAACGTCGACGGCGTGCGAAAACAGTCCGAACGCACCGTCCTGCCGAGACCGAGCGTTCTTCGTGCAGGTGCGCGACGATATCATCGAAGAACACCGAGCGACGCTACAGGTTATTTTGCGATACTACGACGCCTTCAACGTCGTCGGCACCAACCAGCCCTACCTGCAGTCGGCGATCGAAGCGCCGGCGACGGGTTGGTCCGAGGCGGACTGGATTCGCTACAATCGCTGGAAGATTCTGGGTGACTCCATTCACGAGTACCTGCACGTGCTCAGTCACCCCGACTTCCGCGCCGGCCTAAGCGCAACGCAAGCGGCCAACCTCGGTATCGAAGGATTCACCGAGTTCCTCGCCCGGCGAACGTATGATCGACTGCGGCAGGAGGCGCTGAACTTCGAGTCGCCCACCGACCTAGCCATGCGCGTGGAGGGCGCGAGCGGTCCGGACATCGCGATTCCTGAACGGCGGTCGTACACCCGCCTGCTCGCTTCGGTGCACAGACTGGTGAACGACGGGCACCTCGCCGCGTCGAGCATCATGATGGCGTACTTTTTGGGCCGCCTCGAATTCATCGGCCTCGGCTCCTGGAACGCGGCGGACGCCGAACAGCACGCCGACGAACAGAGGCCGGTCACGAGCACACCGGAAAACGAGCTCGGCATGGGGCTGCTGCTCGACATGAGCGGCAACGCGACCGTGCGGGCGCGCTACACGCGGGTCCTCGCCAGCGCCGATGGCGAGCATCGATTCCCGCTAGGCGGCGACATCGAATACCTTCCTTCAGGCCATCGAGTGTCACTCGCGGCGGGGGTCAGCTACGAGCTTCTGCTCGGCGATTTTGTCCTGCAGATTCACACCGACGTGCAGGGGGGCCTGTCGCTCGAAACGCCGAGCGGGTCAGAGCGCATCGATTTCCGCCCCGGCGTACAAGCGGGTGTGCAGATCGGAATCTTTCGAATCTTCGCCAACGGCCACCTGCTGGTGCCCCTGCACGGCGGCAGCCGCGCTTCTCGTTTGCTCGGTGGCGGCGGCGGCGTGACCGCTTCGCTGGCATTTTAGCCGGCGTCACTCAATCGAGCGACCACTCAACCCTGGCCGCGATCCCAGTTGCCCAGCAGCGTGGCACAGCCTCCCTGCAGTTCCGGTTCGCATCGAAGTCTAAGCGGCACTCGTGGCTTCGACGACGTTCGCCCAGAGTCGTCACGGCAGAGAACTCGGGAGCCGATGTCGTCGAGCTCAGAATCCAAGTCGCGAGACTGCGGCAGCAAGTGCAGGTGAGTGTCGCGGTCATGCGACTCCTGCTCTTTCTCGTACGAACGACGGGCGCCAGCTTGGCCGGCGTTCGGGTTCCCAACGCCCAGAGCAAAACACAAATCCTGCGTGCATCGTACGAGACCTGGTGCGGAGCGATCAAACGATACAAATGGAATCGGCCCCGTCGCCGCATCTATCCCGCCAAACCCAAGGTTGGCATCAGGGCTAAAGGTCCGGGCCAGTTGCTTCATCTCGACGTCACGATCATCCGATTGCTCGACGGTAAACGAGCTTTTCTCCATGCCGTCCAAGACAACTTCTCGCGCCGGCTCATGGCGTGGGCACTCCGACCCACGTTGGCTGCCGAGACCACCCGGGAGCTCGTCAACCGAGCACTCCAGGTGATCGCCGCCATGCCGGACCCTACCCGCGTTATGACAGACGGCGGTTGTGTGAACCTCTGCCTCACCGAGATCAACCGAGTCGTCCACGTCGTCGCTCAGGTCGACATCGCGCAATCGAATTCGCTGTTCGAGTCTCTCTGGTCTCGAATCAAATCTCCGGGGCTCTACATTCATACCCTCGACTCGTTCCAGGTCTCGAGCGCCTGATCGAAAAGTACTTCGACGACCACAATGAGCTGATTCCTCGAGCCGAGCTCGGCGGTCGAACGCCTAGCGAAGCCTTCTTCGAGCAAGAGCACGACCTGCAGGCCCGATTGCAGATGGAGCACACGGAGGCTCGACTCCGTCGTGTGGCCGAGAACCAGGCGCGGACGTGTCCTGCCTGCAGCCACCCACCGTCCGAGCCCGTTGTGTGTTCCACAGTCCATAGACGCTCCAAGGGGTGCGCAGTTGCGAGCAAGGATCACCGACAAGCTGAGCCATGCTGCTCGGTAAAGCACTATCTTTTGGTGAAGGATAGGCTCTCGCTCAAGCACGAATTTACTAAATTCGGGGCCTTCACGACCCGCGCAAGGTGCCTCTTTTAGTGAAACTCGGCCTACTGTACCAACTCGACGAACTGGCCGATTGTAAAGTCTACTACAACGCATATCGAAGTCACACGGCGCTCGATGGTGCTGCGCCTGAAGACGTCGCGAACTGCGCCCGTCATCAGCAGGCGGACCTCGGTCGATATTGTTGGCAAGAGCACTGCCGAGGTCTCTTTCGGACGCCGATTGCAGCTTGAGTTGCGATTTCGCGACGCACAGCCGTCAATCCGGTCTGCAACGACCCGGGACTTCGTGCGACCTCTGTCCAACCCGTCGTGGGAAGGTCTCGCCGACCGGGACCGGGATAGCCACGCGCGTCGAAGCGACGGGGGGGCGCGGCCATCCCTACGGTCGTAGTGCCTACGGCCCGGCCGATCGCGATGTCTGATCCGTGACGGCATCCCCGATGTCCGCCAGAATCAGGGCCGCCTCTTTGTAGAAGCGGACCATGAGTATGCCGAGCGCCGTCGCGACCGCGCCGGACATGATCGTGAACAGGGCCATCAAGAAACCTCCCTCATACATCATTGCCGACAGGCCCGTGACCAGAGAGCTCAGACCGACGAGGGCCGCCAGGATGTAGCCCAGTATCGCGATAAGGCCGATGATACCCCGGTAGGTCGGATAGGATGAGTTCGCCCGGATATAGGCAATGTATTGCTGCTTCTCGCCGTTCATAAAGTCTCGATCTCCTCGGCGGTCGGACGATGGTCGTCCTACGCGGACGCCGTCGCCGCCCGGGGACGAAGGTATGCGGGGTTGGGGCGACCATAAAGGTGTCCGATCGGGCAATGTTGAAGGCTCCGATCGGCGACCTCTCAGTCGGTGAGCGAGGTCGCGCGGCGTCGGTAGATGCCGGTGAACCTCCCGGTAGGGAGAGGACGGCCGCGGTAAGGACGCCCGTCTCCGAGGGGAGAACCGGCCGATCCTATCCCCACAATGCCCCACACGCTTGTATCCCGTATCGGTCAAGAGGCCCTTCGTGGCTGACCTTCCTCGGCCACGCCAAGGACAGCCTGTGGAGTGTCGACCTCTTTCGTTGCGAATCGGCTGTCCTGAAATCGTATTGGGTCTTGCTCGTGCTCGGTACGAACTCGCCAAGCCGCTCCTGGCAAACCCGATCGGTCCAGGTAGACGGCGGATATGGCTGAAAAGCTAAAGCGACGTTCTTGGTCGCCATCCGAAAAACAACGTTTGGTAGCGGAGGCTCGTCTTCAGCGCGAGCGGGGGGAAAGCTGGCAATCGATTGCCGAGAAGTTGAACGTGAACGCCTGGACCCTTCAGCGCTGGACGCAAATCGCGGCTCAGGCTCGGCGATGTGAAGCGGAGTTGCGCCCGATTAAACTTATTGACGACGCAAACACCGAACCCACTGATCAGGGCATGACTCCGTCAGTAGGCCTGGAGCTCCATCAAATGAAGCAGCCCAGTAGCCCGCCGTCAAAATCGACAACGAATGTGCAGGCGAATAGTGATGAGGCGGTTGCAGTTACCGGCGACTCGACTTCACGGCTTACGATCGTGTGCCCCGATGGCTTTCGATTCGAAGGAATCGATCTCGAGGCTGCGGTCCGATTGTGGAGGCGACTTCGATGATGCCCACCAATAATGTCCGCGTATTCGCAGCAACAAAGCCGACGGACATGCGCAAAAGCTACGATACGCTGGCTGCGTTGGTGCGGTTGGAGATGGGTCGCGAGCCTTTGTCAGGAGAGCTTTACCTTTTTATGAATGCCCGGCGGACTCGAGCAAAGGTCCTTTTCTGGGATGGAACCGGAATGGTGATCTATATGAAGAGACTCGAGAAGATGAAGTTCGCCGCTCCATGGGCACGTTCGACTGACGGAGCGTTGGTCATGTCGATCGCCGAGCTGCAGCTGTTCCTGGAGGGAAGCGCGTTCGTGTTCGTCGGCAAGCTATCTCCTGAGCGTGTCGAGCCCGGCCGAGTCGTCGAGCGTGAACTGACGATTTCCCGCTAACACGAACTTCTTCCTTGATTCTTGACCCTACTCAAAAAAAGAGAAATTTGAAGCAATACGAGTTGCGTCTAACCGATACTGTTCTCGTGATTGACATCGAACGCACCTCGGACATCGAGCAGCTTCGTGTCGTCATTCATCTTCTCGACAATGAGGTTCTTCGTCTTCAGGCGCGCGTGAAGGAACAGGCAAAACTGCTGGCTGAGCTTTCGACCAAAGACAAAGAAGAAGTCGAATCGAGATTGAATCTTCTGACGGAAGAGCTCACCGCACATCGCACGCACGCGTTCTCAGGAGGCAGTGAACGCCGCCCGAGAAAAAAAGACCATAGTGGCGACGATAAAGAAAAGACGCGTAAGGAGCCTTCCAAAAAAGGGAGCAAGCGAACGGAGCAAAAAGCGCTACCCGTCGAAGAAGAAGACCATGAACTCGACCTGGCAGATCGCGCATGCCCTTGCTGCGGCAAAGAGATGACGGAATGGGTGGGCCAAGACGAAGTATCCGAGGTCATCGACGTCGTGGAGATCCGATACAAGCTCAAGAAGGACAAGCGACGGAAGTACCGTTGTAGATGTGGTCATCTCGAGTCCGCACTCGGAACGCCCAAGCTTGTGCCGGGCGGTCGATACAGCGTCGACTTCGGCATCCATGTCGTTGTTTCTCGATATCTGGATCAGATTCCCATCGACCGGCTCTGCAAGATGATGGAGCGGTCTGGTCTGATTGTAACGACGCAGACCCTCTGGGATCAGGTGCGCCGGATCGCCGGACTCCTCGCCCCCGCAAAGGAAAGACTACTCAGGGGATAAGAGCGATTAAGCGTCGGTGCTCACCCTCTATATCGGGTCAAATCTG
>CAZFIV010000174.1:0-9203 GCA_964519665.1 uncultured Myxococcales bacterium | reverse complement strand
ACTCAGTGGTAGAGTGCAACCTTGCCAAGGTTGAAGTCGCGGGTTCAAATCCCGTCTCCCGCTTGCCCCGAACCCCAAACATTTCGGACAGTTAGAAGATGTCGCTGAGGTTGCACTCTAGCTTCAACGCGCTCGGGTGTTGCCGCCGGTGTTGATATTTGGGGCCTCACGACTCGTCTCCCATCACCAGCCGCACCATTGCGTCGCCGGCCGCGTCACGCTCTCGCTTGTCGATGCCGGCGTAGATTCGCTGCGCGTTGTCGGATCGCCAGCCGGCGAGCGAACGCCGAACGAGCTGGTCGACACCGGCCTGGCGCAGCATGTTTTCGTAGGTCCGCCGAAAGCTGTGTAGTGAGATCGGCCAGCGTCGTGCCCGGGCCTGCCGTCGATTTCATCGCGCAACTGCGCAGTCACCGTGATTCCGATGGCTTATCGTCGGAATGGGGTCTGGTCCGTCCGCCCCCGATGCTCAAACCATAGTGGTATGGGGTCGTGCAGTCCATGAGCCGTCGCCAGTACGACCACCAGATTCGGAACGCCGTGGTCGAAGCCGGCGACATCACGTTGTTCGCGGACTTGGACATCCCGGATTCGACGCTGCGTTCCTGGCTTCCACGCGGCCCTCGAGCGGTCGTAACGACCCGTGAAGACGGCGGCGATATCGAGGCGCTCTGCATCAAGGTGGCGAAGCTGGAACGGCGAGTGGCCATCCTCGGAGCCGTGGTTCGGCTACTGATGATCTTGGTCCGGACCACGGGCCGAAGTCTTGCTAACCTGCGAGTGCCTTCGGCTGCGGACAAGTCAACGATCCTCCGCGGGCTCGACCGCGCTGCGCCCATTATCGGGCGGCAGGCAGCTCTTCGCGTCCTTGGCCTTCGACCGGCCCGGCTCCGGCAATGGACGATCGCCGAACGCGAATGCGACCTGGACGATTCGCCACCGTGCCCCCGGGTGGTGCCCACTCGGCTCACGCAGGACGAACGGCATGCCATCCGCGAGATGGTCGAGTCGGATGAATACAAACACCTGTCCATTCGGTCTCTATCCCTGCTGGCCCAACGGATGGGGCGGGTCTTTGCCGCCGGTGCCTCGCCAAAAGAACGTTCCGCTCATCTTCACGAGGCCTCGGTCCAGCTGTAACGCGATGACGAGGTCCGCCAAGCCGAGGGAGGAGCAAGTGCGACGCCGCGCCGGGGCGATGGTGTGGAAGCCGACGCGCGGATCGTTTGTCCAACGAGTGGAGTACGAGCATCAAGGTGTTGTTGTGATGCAAATCACCGATGCGTGGTGCATGCTGTTCAAGTCACCAATCAGCAGTCAGCGCAAGGCTTTGTGGGGTTATCTCGACGGTGCGGGTCAGCACGGGGACTCGCTTTGGGCAGGACTGGGAGTTCAGTGCGACGGATCTGAGGCCAGCACCTTCGTGGGCGTGTCGGGCAACGATGGTGCTCGACGTGTCGGCCAAGTATACTTCTAGGGGTATGAGTGTGGTCCTTGAGTGGAATGGTACTGATCTTCCGGATGAGCTTAAGCGTTTGCCTGCTGGGCGCTACGTAGTCGAGCTCATCGAGGAGGCATCGGAGCTCAGCCAAAATGAGGAAGATGGCTTGCTTCGGGCGCTGGAATCCGTTCGCTCGGGCCAGGGCGTTGAGTTGGCTGCTGCTCGCGCTCGAGTCCTGGCGGTCGGCAAGCGTTGAAGATCATCTTCGCGCCGGAGGCTCTTGAGGACCTTGAGGCAGCAGTCGGTTACATCGCTGAGAACGATGCAGAAGCTGCGGGTCGCCTCGGAGCACGCGTTTTCGCGACAATCGAGAAACTGGCTGCTGGCGCTTTTGATGGACCAGAGCAAACGCTTCAAACCGGGCAGCGGGTGCGAAGCTGGCCGGTTCGCCCATTGCGGATCTACTACGTCAGGGAGGAGGGCGCGTTCGTCGTCCTTCGAGTTTACCACGGTCGCCGGAGGCCGATCTGAGCGGCGTACAACCGAGGAGCGACCGGTCGGGTGTTGCCGTGGGTGTTGCTGCGATTGAGACAAACCGGGACGGAATGAGACAGCAGGGAACACTCGAGCTCAATCAAATCAGCTATTTACCAATGATTCCGTGGACCAGTGTGAGCTTGCCAAGGTTGAAGTCGCGGGTTCAAATCCCGTCTCCCGCTAATCAAACATCTCTGATTCGGTAGCCTTAGCTGAAGCAAGCCAGGCTGCGGCTCATGTTGCCCGATCGGCGTGCTGGCTACTTTCGCCATCCGGCCAGTAGATTCGGTCACTTGCGGGATCCTACAAGATCTAGCGGCTTCGCTGCCATCCCGAGAGATCGGAGGCCATCGGCATCACGAGCCTGGCGGATCGTTCAGGGGAATTTCAGTCTCATGACCTCAGTCCTCAGGGGTCAACGACAGTCCATTTCAACATCACCCGCAATCCGACGGACCAATGGGCCGCACAGCAGCTTCGCGAAGCGATGCCATTCGAGGACGGCCCTCAGTTCCTGATTCGGGACAACGACGCCAAGTTTGGCGCCACGTTTGATGCGGTGGCGGCAGGTGGCGGCACGGTCATCGTCAAGACGCCCGCGGCTGCGCCGAACTGCAATGCAATTTGCGAGCGCTTCCTTGGCAGCGTTCGGCGAGACTGCCTGGACCATGTTCTAATCCTGAACGACGATCATCTGCGGCGCACGCTCCGGGAGTATTGCGAGCATTTCAACGCGGCGCGACCGCACCAGGGCCTCGGTCAGTGTACACCCTCTGCATGCACAACTGCTCCGGTAGCCACCTGTTGCCCGGACCCGAGCAACGTTGTTGCGTTTCCAGTGCTGGGCGGCCTTCACCACGAGTATCAGCTGGCTGCCTGAGACGGATAGTACCGGCACGGATGACCAAAGTAGCCAACACGGCAGTCCAGCGCTCGCTTCCGTGGTAGCGAACCACCGGAAGAATGACGGGCAATCGCCGCGCTGCGGGGTTTGCGTCGAGCGAGTGGTGCCAGATTCGCACCAGGTACGCGAGCAGACGAAACGGCATCAGCGGCTTCGACGACGACTGGTGTTCGAAGAGCAGATAGACGAGAGCGTCGTCTTCTCCCGCCAGGGAGAGGGCCGCCGCGGTAGCGACGCCCGCGTCCGAGGGAGAAGCAGCCGATTCCGCCCCCACAGCGGCCTACACCTTAATATTTCGTATCCCGCAACCGAAGCTCCGCTCCTCATCTGCTGAGTCTCCCGGAAGGAGGCTCGTGCTGCCGCTCGACGACAGCATTGTCGGTCCAAGGTGATTTCCGTCGGCGTTCTCGGCGTAGCTCAACGCTTGTCGGCCTCGCCCAACGGGCGGGCACCATCTTTCTCTCAGGGCCTCCTGGCCGGACAAGAAGACCCGGGACGCGGGCTGGCAGAAGGTGATGGCCGACCCGCGGCTCCAGCCGGAGCAGAATCCCATGCCCTTCGACGGCAAGCGCATGATTTACGGGGGCTTCGAGATGGTCTTGAACCTCGAACAGTCAGGCACATAGACCGGCATCGATGCGCAACGTGTGCGCCTGGTGACGTCGTTTCCGAGGATTGTAAGATCGTGATGACCACGCACCGGCCGTCTCGCTTATCGATGCGCAGGCACGCGGCGCCCGGACGCCAGCGCTCAAGGTGGACGCGGCCAATCCGCCAGGTGGGCCGACGACCGTAGGCGACCAGTGGTTCGTGGCCGAGGTCGAGCATTGGGGTCATCGAATCGGGGCAGGTCGGCAACGGCCGGGTCATCAAGCGCCAGCGGAGCCACTGAGGTCGAGGGCTAAGGGTAGGCAGGACGCAGATCTTCACCCTCGTGGCCGGTTATCTTCGTGGGGTACCTGGCGCCCCGTCTTCGAGCCATGCGACGACCGCGTCGCGGCCTTCCTGCCGGGCGATGTCGAGCGCGGTCTGACCTTCGGCCGAGGTCGCGGCCACGTCGGCGCCCGCGCCGGCCAAGGCCCGGGCCGTCGCGAGGTGGCCGAGCGCGCACGCGATGTGAAAAGGCGTGTAGCCCCCTCGGGCCGTCCGCGCTTCGAGATCGAGCCCGCGGCGCACCAGCCACCCGACCAGCGCGCTGCGGTCGGTCTCCGCGGCCGCGTGCAGGGCACCGAACCCCGCGTCGTTGCTCGCGTGCAGATCGGCGCCGAAGGCGTCGAGCGCGTCGAGCAGGTCGGGGCCGTGGCCGTGCACGACGGCGAGGCCCAGGGCGAACATCCCGGCGTCGGCGCGGCGGTTCACGTTGGCGCCCAGCTCGATCAGCCGTTCGACGGCGGGAAGGTTCCCTTGCACGATGGCGACATGCAGGGCGGTGTAGCCGGCGAACGTGCCTGGCGCGTCGACGTCGTCGCCCGCCTCGACGGCGGCTACGACTTCGGACACGCGCCCCCTTCGCATGCTCTGCACCACCCGGCCGTCGCTGCGCAGCGGTCGATCGGGCGGGGGCGGGTTCCAGCTTCGCGCCGCGCAGAAGATGACGTCGCCGAAGCTCGAGAACGCGACGTGGGGGACGGCCTCGAACATCGCCGCGGTGGCTTCGTCGGCGGGAAACGGGAGCCTCTGACCGAGCGCGTGGCTGCGGATGAGCCAATCGAAGACCTCGGTGGCGTTGTCGGCGGCCAGCGGGGACTCGGCCAGGCGCAAAGAGGTCACGACCAGGTCCGGTCCGTCGCGGCGGCCGTCGGCGGCCGCCACGACCGCCCCCGTCCAGCTGCGGGCGGCGAGGATTCGACCGTCTCGCCACGCGAGCACCCACTTTTGGTCCATGGCGTGCGGCGCGTACAGCAGCCCGTCGGGAAGGCTGGCCGCCGCGGGGTATCGAAGCTCGCACGGCCTCGGCGTCTCCTCGAGCACGGGCTTAGGGTCCAGCTCAGCCCCGGTGCTGGTCCGCCAAGACAACGCCGTCGTCGCGGCGGCCGGATCCTTGGACGTCGAGAGCAGCGTCTGGGTGACCATCAGGTCGAGGACGGGTACGTCGAACGGGTTGCCGGGCGCGTCGGCGGGCAACCACGCCGCGCGCGGCACCGGCGAGGCCGAGGTCGGCGCCGGCGGCGCTGCGGGGCGCTGGAACAGCCCCGTCGTCAGCTTGGACCACCAGCTCGCCACCCGTTACACGCCCCTCGTCTGACCGCGGGCTACTTCGTCGCCCGCTTGCCGAGCAACACTTCTTGCTGCCACTTGCCGGGCTTCTTATCGGTGCGGTGAACGCACCCTGCCCAGCAGCACGGGCGTCTTGGGCCTTCGAGCAGCTCCTGGGTCTCGGTCAATGCGGCGACCAGCTTCGCGGGCAATTCGTGGACCAAGCCACCCGAAAGGTTCCGTGCCATATGCTCTTCCCCGCAGGGCTCCGCATCGTGAGCTTCTTCGTCTTCGGGCAGGCCGGCGTTCGAGCTCCGGCTCGGGTCGGCCGGCCTCACCCGGTTCAGGACCCGACCGTATCACGGTTCCCGGGCGTCTGCGCCGGGACAGGTAGCCGCGGTTCGCCGCGAGCAGCGCATCGCAGGTCGCTGCCGGGGGCGCGGACCACGGTGATGACCTCCCCACTCGCGCCGCCGCCCGGGGATCGAGCGGATCGACCGGGCGGAGGACTCGGAGGGCGTCGGGCCCGACGCGAGGTCGGTGTGTCTGATCTTGGTGACACCCGGCGACCGAGCCGTCGGCGCGCGACGAGGGTTCCCGGGCCCACCGAAGCGCGCACGCCGGGCCCCAAAGAACGTTCGACCCGCCGGCGGGGCCGAGGGCCGGGATGAACAGGCATCTCCGTAGAATGCCATTGAAGAGAGCCGGCCCGGCTTTTAACCGGACGCGCCTTCGCTTAGGCTCGGGCGCGTCGTGCGCCCACCCGACGAAAACCTGCCCACACCTCAGTTCGACGCCTTTCTCTCGCACAGCAGCGTCGACAAGCCGAAGGTCGAAGCGCTGGCAAACCGATTGATCGAGAAGGGGCTCACGCCGTGGCTCGACAAATGGAACCTGGTGCCCGGCGAGCCGTGGATGCCGGCGCTCGAGGTCGCGCTGAAGCAGTCGCGCGCGTGCGTGGTGTTCATCGGGTCGGGCCCACTCGGGCCGTGGCAGCACGAAGAGATGCGGGTGGCCATCGATCGCCGGGTCAAAGACAGAGACTCGGCGTATCGGGTGGTGCCCGTTCTGCTGCCGGGGGCGGTGCGGGGGCCGTCGAGCCAGCTGCCCGACTTTCTCACCGCCGCCACCTGGGTCGAGTTCGGCGCGACCCTCGACGACGAAGACGCCCTTCATCGCCTCGAGTGCGGCATTCGGGGGGTGGCGCCGGGGCGCGGCCCGGGCGCGGCGCCGGTGGTGGGCGAGTGCCCGTACCCCGGCCTCACCGCCTTCGAAGAGCAGGACGCGGCCCTGTTCTTCGGGCGAGACGCCGAGGTCGGCTGGCTGCTCGACAAGCTGAAGCCCCGCGGCGACCCCGCCGGCCCACAACTCGGGCGACGATTCCTGGCGGTGGTCGGGGCCTCGGGCAGCGGCAAGTCGTCGCTGGTGCGGGCCGGGCTGATCCCCGCCCTCCGGAAGGGCCGGCTCCCGGGCAGCGCCGCCTGGCCCGTCGCGGTCGTCAAGCCGGGCGCCCAGCCGCTCGAGAGCCTGGCGGTGGCGCTCGGAGCGACAGAGGGCCTCGCGGCCGCGGCCGTGCCCAACCCGCGTGCGTTCATCGACGAGATGGCCAAGGACGCCCGCGCCTTGCACCTGGCGGTGCGCACCGCGTTGTTCGGCCGGCCCGAGTCGGCGCGGGCGGTGGTGTTCGTCGACCAGTTCGAAGAGGTCTTCACCCTGTGCACGAACGACGGGCAGCGGGCGGCGTTCATCGACACGCTGACGTACGCGGCCCTGGAGCCCGTGGGGCCGACGGTGGTGGTGCTCTCGATGCGGTCCGACTTCTACGGCCAGTGCGCGGCGCATCCCCAGCTGGTCAAGGCCCTCTCCGATGACCGCCAAGTGCTGGTGGGCCCCATGCAACGCGAAGCGCTGCGCGAGGCCATCGAGCGGCCCGCGGCGCTCGGCGGACGCGCGCTCGAGCCGGGCCTCACCGAGCTCTTGCTCAACGACGTCGAGCGGCAGCCTGGCGCGCTGCCGCTCATGCAGCACGCCCTCCGCCTGCTGTGGCAGCAGCCCTCGGGCCCGAAGCTGACCGTCAAGGCCTACGAAGACCTCGGCCGGGTCGACGGCGCACTCGAAAACCACGCGAACGCCGTGTACGACGAGTTCAGCCCCGACGAGCAGCGCCGATGCCAGCGGGTGTTCGAGCGGCTGACCCAGCCCGGCGAGGGCACCGAAGACACCAAGCGCCGGGCGCGGCGCGAAGAGTTCCGCGACGCGGCCGCCGTCGACGCGGCCGCCGTCGACGCGGCCGCCACCGACGCGGTGATCGACCGGTTGGCGCGAGCGCGGCTGATCACCGCTGACCAGACTGCGGTCGAGGTGTCGCACGAGGCGCTCACCCGAAGCTGGTCGAAGCTGCGCGCGTGGATCGACGGCCGGCGGGCGGCGGTGAAGATCCAGAACGCGCTCAGCGAGGCGGCGTCCGAGTGGGATAAGAACAAACGCAACCCCGCGTACCTGTACCGCGGGGCCCGGCTGCTCGCCGCCGAAGAGTGGGCCCAAGGCGAAGAGGTTGCGCCAAGCGCGCTCGAGAAGGCGTTTTTAGACGCGTCGATCGCCCAGCGGGACCAAGAGGCGCGAGAGAAGGCCGAGCAGCAGGCTCGCGAGCTGCGGTTGCTGCGGTGGCAGCGCGGCGCGTTCGCCGCCCTGGTGGTCGCGATGGTGGCGTTCGGGGCCGCTTGGATGAACCGGCCGGCCCTGGTCACCCTGTGGAATCGCCGCCACTTCTATCCCTACGCGCTCAGCGCGTCGGCGGTCGCCGCGCTCGAGCCCCGGCAGACGTTCTATGAGTGCGACCCGGGCCGGGTCCCGCCGCTGTGCCCGCAGATGGTGGTCATTCCCGCCAGCTCCCCGGAAGGGTTCATGATGGGCAGCGAGGAAAACGAAGACGAACAGCCGGTGCACCCGGTGGTCATCGCCGAGCCCTTCGCGGTCTCGGCGACCGAGGTGACCTTCGACGAGTGGGACGCGTGCGTCGGGCTCGGCGGGTGCCGCGACGTCCCCGACAGCGGATGGGGTCGAAAGGACCGGCCGGTCATCAACGTCAACTGGCACGACGCGCAGGCCTACGTGAAGTGGCTCAGCACGATGACCGGCGCCCCCTACCGGCTCTTGTCGGAGGCCGAGTGGGAGTACGCGACCCGTGCGGGGACGACCGGCGACTTCAGCTTCGACGGCCCCATCTCGACCTCAATCGCCAACTGCGACGGTAGGTCCACATACCGAGGCTCTCCAAAGGGCGAGTACCGTGCGCGGACGGTGGCGGCGGGCAGCCTTCCCGCTAACCGGTGGGGCCTTCATGAGGTGCACGGCAACGTCTGGGAGTGGGTACAGGACTGTTGGCATCCCCACTACCAGAACGCTCCGCGGGACGGGAGCGCGTGGATGAATTCCGACCAGTCCGACTGTTCGCGAGCCGTGGTGCGGGGGGGTTCTTGGTACCTCAATCCAGTCTTCCTGCGCTCGGCGATCCGCTTCCACTACGCGCGCGTCGTTCAGAGCAACCATCTCGGTTTCCGCGTGGCCAGGACGCTTACCCCTTAATTCTTATCTTCTTTACCCCTTATCATCCGACGACTTCGGCACGGCGCAGAACCTGCCTGCAGCGCCCCAGAGGGTCCGAAACGGGTGATTCGGGCTTGCCTGCGCACGAATCGGGCTGCTCGCGCAGCGAGCCAAGCCCGTTCGAGCGAGGCCTGATCTGTAGAGAACGGCCTCGAAGAGGGCGTTCTCGATGACCCTCGCCCCGGCCAGCGCGCGTTGCGCGGGCCGGGGCGAGGGGCTCGCGGCGGGGACCGCGCTAACGTATGAACCCAACGATGCGCACCCCCAAGCACAACGCGCGGGAATTCGGGCCCGCCCTCGAGGCGATGTACCAGTTCCAGCTGTGGCTCGTGCCCACGGTCGAAAAGTTTCCGCGCAGCCAGAAGTTCCTGATCGGCGACCGCATTCAGTCCACCGCGCTCGACGTGCTCGAGCGGCTGATCGAAGCGACCTACACCCGGCAGCGCCGGCCGCCGCTCACGGCCTGTCGGCGAGCGAAATCAGACCCGATACTTTCCCGCCGTTGGTCGTCGTTCGAAG
>CAZFIV010000173.1:0-9378 GCA_964519665.1 uncultured Myxococcales bacterium | reverse complement strand
CAGGTTGTTGAGGGCGCTCGCGAGGTCGGGTCCGAAGGCGTCGGGGTTTCGGGCGGACAGCGCCCGGTAGAGCTCGACCGCCTCCTCGGTGGCGGCCAGCGCGTCCTCGCGACGACCCAGGTCCGAATACCGATTGCCCAGGTTGTTGAGGGCCCTCGCGAGGTCGGGTCCGAAGGCGTCGGGGTTTCGGGCGTACTGCGCCCTTCGGAGCTCGACCGCCTCCTCGGTGGCGGCCAGGGCGTCCTCGCGACGACCCAGGTTCGAATACCTAGCGCCCAGGTTGTTGAGGGCGCTCGCGAGGTCGGGTCCGAAGGCGTCGGGGTTTCGGGCGTACTGCGCCCTTCGGAGCTCGACCGCCTCCTCGGTGGCGGCCAGGGCGTCCTCGCGACGACCCAGGTTCGAATACCGGATGCCCAACCAATTCAGCCGCGAGCTTAGACGAGCGCGGTCTTGATCATCGTTGACGCCCGACCGCGCCGCCGCTGCCGCGCGGATCGCGAGGGGGAGCGCGGCCTGCGCCAACAGGACGGACTGCATCGGGATAGCGTCGTGAAGGGCCGCGCAGGCCGCCGGCTCGAGCGCGGGCGCGGCCTGCTCCAGGATCGTCGGCAGGGTGCCCGGAGTCTGCAGGGCGACGGCGACCAGATCTTCGGCGAAGTCGGCGGCTCGCTGGGTCACGAGCTCGGCGAGGCGTGCCTCGGCCCGCGCCGCCCGCCGGCCGTGCTCATGGCGCGTCGCTCGGTTCAGGACGGTGAGGATGGCGCGACGACGCGCGACATCATCGCCGGCCCACGCCAGGGCCGCCTCGAGGAGGCGGGCGTCGCCTTCCGTCGCGGCGAGGTGCTCGCCGACCAGGTCCGGCTCGAGCGCGACCAGACGGCCGAGCCCGTCGCCGTAGATACGGTCGAGGTCGCCGAGGGGCTCGGCGGCGTCGGCGGGCGCGGTGCGCGCGAAGTACGCGTCGGCCAGCAGCAGGGTCTCGGCGTCGGACCGGGTGACGCCGCCGGCCAGGGTCGTCTGGGTCGTCCCGCGGGCGATCGCGGTCTGCCGGGGCTCGGAGTGCTGTCCGCCCAGCGAGGCCTTCCAGTAGCGCCGCTCCATGGCCAGCACGCCGTCCAACAGGCCCGCGACGGTCGCCGCATCGGGTGTTTCGCTCCGGAGATGCAGCAGCGCGGCGATCTGGATCATGAGCGGCCGTGCGAACGCCTCACCGGCCAGCTCGTCGCGCAACGATTCGGGCAGAGGCTCGGGCGCGACGCGCTCCCAGTCGGCGAAGGCGTCGGGATCCTCGGACCTCGCCCGGGTCACGGCCTCGGATAACCCCGCCGCCGCCTCGTGAAACAACCGCTCCCGCTGCGCCGGGTCGGGCACCGGCGCCAACGAAACCACCGCATCCGGCGCGCCGAAGGCCGCCTGCAGCGACGGCGTCTCGTCGACCGCGCGGTCCCACCACTCACCGGCGGCCCGCGCCAAGAGCACCAACCGCAACGGACGCTCGGGCCGATGGCGCGCGGCCTTGACCATGCGCTCGGCCCAGCCGGCCGCTTCTTCGTGGCGGCGCTCGGCGTAGTCGAGCACCAGCATCAGCCCGGGGCCGTCGGCCGCGTCGATCAGATGCTCGAGCGCCTGCCGGTGCAGGTCGGCGACGTCGTCCGCCGGGGCCTCGACGAAGCCCGCGGCCCAGCCATGCTGGTCTCGCAGGTCGGCGACCACTTCCGCCATGAGCCGCGTCTTGCCGAGCCCGCCCGGCCCGTGGATCAACCGCCCGCGCAGCGGGCGCCCGGCCGTCGCCCATTCGGTCATCCCGGCCCGCAAGCCGTGCACGTCGAGATAGGGCGTCAACGCCAATCGCGCGTTGAGCAGGCGCGCCGGCGTAAGGTAGCCGACCGCCGTCAGACGCTCACGCTTGGGCGACAAAGCCGGCTTGTCAGCGGCGCGAGCGTAGTACGACGTCGGGTCGAGGCGGGCCGGCACGGCGCCGGCCAAGCGCTGTCGGATCGCGCGGCACACCGCCGCCACGTCTTCGACCGGCGCGGCCTGAAACTCGCTCATGGGCTTGGGAATGCGCCGCGGGCTGAACCCGGGTGCGAGCGCGTTGACCAGGCGACCCTGGTTGCCTTGGCCGCCGCGCTCGAGGGCCTCGCGCGCCTCCGCCACGACGTAGTCGCTCGCGGCGGCGCCCTCCGACCAGATCACCACGACGACCCGCGCCCTCGAGAGCGCGGCGTCGATCTGCTCGCGAAAGGAAGCGTAGGCCTCGAGCTCTCTGTCCCACCAGACGGCGAAGCCTTCGGCTTCTAACGCCTCGGCGAGCGCCGCCGTCAGGTCACGGTGCTTGCTCGAGTAGCTGATGAAGACGTCCTCGTCCGGTGCCATCGCGTCGCCCACGGGTCCGTATCGTAGTCGGCCTTGGCGGCGCTGGCCATGCGGCCAAGGCAGGTTTCAACGGTCGGATAGCTGTCCTTTGGAACGGCCGGCGGCGCACGGCTCTGAGCGGTCTTGTGCCGGCGCGATGGACGGACCCGATCATTGCGCGGCGGCAGGCACGCCCACGCTGCTGGTGTTGACCGCTTCCTCGGTGGCTTCGGGGTCGACGACCAAGGCTTCGACGCCGAGCTCTTCGAGTACCCGCTGGAAGCCCTCGTGGTCGACCCCGGCCTTCCTGAGCCGACCGATGTCGCTCGCCACCGCCGAGGGCCACGGAATGCCTTGAACGTCGTCGTCTCGACGTGCCCGATGGATACTCAACGCTTCGTCGACACGGTCCTGCAGGATCAGCGCGTGGGCAAGGTTCGTCTCGATCCAGGTGGCGGATGGATCGAGCGCCAATGCTTCCCGGGCGGCCTGTTCGGCCGATTCAGGACGGCCCACGAACAGCATCCCGAACGCCGCGTTTCCGAGCGCGGTGCCGACCGAGCGACCGTCGACGGTCAGGTGTCGTTCAGCCGCGACCTCGGCTTCGAGGATGCCGACGGCGGTCTCAACCGCGCCGTCTTGGATGGCCTGCCAAGCGTCGGTATACCGAGTGTCGCAGGGCGCGGCGACCAGACCCGCCGCACAACGCTGGGCGACATCGAGCGGACGAAGGCGATCGCGAACTTCACGGCCTCGCGCCAAGAGCTCCGGGAGCGGCGGCGGCGCTGGCACGATGGTGATGGTGCCATCTTCGAAGGCGCCCGCGATCCATGCGCCATCCGGGCTCACCGCAACGGCGGTCACCGTCGTCTCGGCCGGCGGGGTCACGAAGAGCGGGTTGCCGTCTTCATCCCAGACCCGCAACGTGCGATCGGCGCCGCCGGTCACGACCATCCCCGGACCAAAGGCCGCGTCGGCGATAGGGGCCGATTCGACGTTGGATGTCGGGACCCGGTGCCCGACGAGGCGCACGTCCCGCACCATCGACGCCGGCGATCTCTCCGTGCTCGGTCGAAAGCGCCAAACCTGGAGAATCGCACTCGAGGGTTCCCAGGTCAGGATGCGCTGGCTCTCCGGATCGACTCTGAATAGGGTGACCTTACTGGCCCGCGGGCGCGGGAATCGCTCGAGCTCGGTTCCGTTGGGCGCAAGAAGCCCGAAAGCATTCGCGCCGCGGAACAATATGTGCCGCCCGTCGGGCGCGAAATCCAAGAGCTCGGCTCCCCGCTCAAAGCGGTGCAGGCGAACCATGGCATCTTCGGTGACCGAATAGACGTCGACGTAGGACACGGGTGCGCCAAGCATCTGTTGGTCCGGCGAACCAGCGACGAACAGGATCGCCCGACCGCCATCGTGCGAAATGCGCCCCCCGACCATCCGGTCTTTCTGGACCCGCGCGATCTCCGTCCATCCATCGTCGGTCGCAAACCACGCCTTCACCACTTCGTCGTCTCGGCCCCACACCACCATCCGCTCACCCGAACGGGCGAGGAGGACCTCCGGGCGAATGTCGTCCTGGAGGACTGCCGTGGGATTGGCGGGACCCGGCGGCCGGCGAAAGTCGTAGTGGTACACCAGGTTATCCTGGCTCCGCACTACGAGCTGGCCGTCGGCCGACCACGAGCGAGGCGCGATCGGCCGCCTGGATAAAGAGTACTTCCTGCGGCCCTCTGCGGGGCCCGGCGCTCTGAAGTCCGCTTCTTCGACCCATGCGCCAGACCGTGCACCAGAGGCCGAGTATCGCCGCAGGTATGGGCGGCCGGTCGGGTCCAAGACGGCGAGCCGGTCGTCGTCGACGAAGGCCAGGCCGCGGGGACGGGCTGGACCGTCGAGCCGGGTGATGGCTGGGGTCCGAAGCTCGAACCAGCGCACCCGCCGCCCGGCGTCGGTGAGCACGACCTCTTCCCGTTCGGATGCGATCGTTGCGTCGATCAGGGGCCGCTCTCCTCCGACAGTGGTGAGGCGCCTTCCCGATGCCGACCAGACGATCGCGGAACCATCACGGCTGGCGGTCACCACCTGTGAGCCGTCACTGAGAAATGCCGCGTCGAGCAATGCGTCCGAGTGGCCCGCCAGCTCGAAGAGCATTTCTCCCTCGGCCGACCAGACTCGAGCCCGCGGCTCGTTCCCTCCGGCGGTGACGAGCCTCGTGGCTTCGGCGTTCCAGTCCATAGCGGCGACGGCGAAGCGCCGAGCGGACACGTCGCTCGCCGCGTGGGCCACCCGGGTCGCCCCCGCCGACCACCCGCTCGAGCCGCGCTCGAATATCGCCAAGTCGCCGTTGCTCCAGGAGGCCGCGAGGCGCCGACCGTCGTCGCTTCCCTCGAGCAAGGCGGGGGCTTCGGTCCCCAGGACCTCGCTCTGCCTTGGGCGTGACACCTCGAGCCAGGTCTCGGAAGCCCACTCGCCGTTCAGACCACGGGCCCACACCTGAATTCCGGCGTCCGAACCCACGGCGAAGCGCTCCGCGCCGAGCGCCGAGACCACCGCAGCTGACCTCCTCGAAAGCGAACGCCGCAGGATCGCTGCCAGGCGATTCTCGCGGTACGCCGCTATGACCGCCGTGGTGGAGGCCTCTACCGTAACCGGTTTCTCGTTCGCGCGCCTCGTGGCGAATCGGTGCTGCAGAAGGGGGGCGCCCTGTCGGTCCGCGACGAACACCACCCCATCGCAGCCCGCTACGAACCAGGAACCGTCGGGCGAAAAATCGAGGGAAGTGGAGGGATAGGACGAGCAGGGCAGCCGCAAACCGAGCTGGGAGCCGCCGGCACGATCGAGCGCAACGAGCGTTCCCTCGTACCCCATCGCCGCGACCACTTGCTCGCCGTCCGCGCTCACTTGGACCCGCCCGGTCGCCGCATTGGAGGGCGACTGGAACACCCGTTGGCCCTCCCGCGTCCAAACGTAGACCGCGGATGTGTCGTCGGTGGGAATCGGCGGGTTCCGGACGACAGGGCCGAGCACACCCGCGAGCAGGGATCCGTTGGAAGCCACCGAGAGGAATGCCTCGTGGTCGCCCTGGATAGCCAACGAGAGGTGCTCGCGGGTCCGCAACATCGCCTCCCACAGGGCGCGGCGGGCTTCGGGCGCGACCGGCCGAGCGCCGTCGGCTTCAGGGTCTCGAGGCAATCCCCACAGGGCGAGCTCGACCGCCGCCGACGCGTCGCCCGCGGCCAGGCGCTGCTGGGAGGCCCGTGCGAGCAACCGGGATTCCGTGAGCTGTGCGGCCCGCCGCTGCGCCGCTTCGGCGGCCTCACTGCGGACCGCCGCATCACGCGACACCAGTGCGAAGCCAGCGAGCGTGGTCATCACCACCGCGAGACCGACGGCGACCGCGGCGGCCACCCTCAGGCGAAGTCCGGCCGAGCGCCGGCTCATGGCGATGTAGGTTCGCTGTAGCTCGGAGGGCTCCGGGGCGCTTGGTGGTCGCCCGTCGCGCCACTCCTCGGCGACGCCAATGTCGGCCCCTCGGAGCAGCAAGCGGTTCGGCCGACCCGCGCGGTCCCACTCGAGCGCGCGCTCGCCCAGGCGGCTCTGGCGGCGAATCCACTGAATGTCCACCGCGATAGCGGCCACCAGCGCGTCGAAGTGGCGATCCGCCTCGTCGGCGTCGCGCATGAATACGAAGTTGATTCGCGACAATTCTGCCGGCAGCTCGTCCGCGGGCACGTCGGCCCGCACCACGGGCAAGATGCGTTTGGCCTGCAGCGTCGCCTGCTCTACCTCCCAGGCACAGACCGGCGAAGCGGCGCTGTGGGGCGAGACCACGAACACGACCACGTCGGAGCGTTCGATCAGCGCCCCGAGCCTCGAGCGCCAATCCTCCCCGGGTGCAATGTCGACCGCGTCGAGGTAGGCTTCCAGGTCGGCTTCGATGAGCCGCCCCCGGAGCCAGCTGGCGAAGTCCTTGTTCTTCCGAGAGTACGAGATGAAGACTCGCGTCTGCGCCTCGGCATCCGAGATGATCGCTTCTGATGTCGCCATGGGCTCCTCCGCGCATCCTCCTACACTGGCCACGAGATCTGGTCACGTATCATGGGTGGCTGGGGTACCGAGGGCCCCCTGCTGCCGTGAGGTCAGTCGGATGTGCCAGAGGCGGATTCGTCGGGTTCGTAGTCGAGGATGTCACCGGGCTTGCAGTCCAGGTACTCGCACATCTTCTCGAGGTTGTTGAAGCGAATGCCCTTGAGCTTGCCCGACTTGAACAAGGACAGGCTCGTCTCGGAGATGCCGAGGTACTCGGCGAGCTCCTTCGACTTCACCTTACGCATGGCCAGCATTACGTCGAGCCTGATGATCAACGGCATGAGCGGCTCACAGGAACTGGTCGTTCTCGTCGATCGCGGCCCGCG
Source organism: uncultured Myxococcales bacterium (assembly GCA_964519665.1). Lineage (GTDB taxonomy): Bacteria > Myxococcota > Kuafuiibacteriia > Kuafuiibacteriales > Kuafuiibacteriaceae > JANQQN01. The sequence goes on along the minus strand of CAZFIV010000173.1, from coordinate 2,611 downwards.
CAGTCGACAAGATGTGCGTGAGGACGAGGAACAGTAACGCGACGAACGCGGTGCTCCACTCCTTGACGCTCAGGTAAAGGTAGATGCCCGGCCGCCCCGCGGCCGCAGCGGCCGCGTTGATGAGAATCATCGGGGCGAGGGCGTCCAACGAAACGAAGGCGAGCAGCGCGAAGGCAAACGTACGAAGGCGCGCCACGCTTCTAGCCGAGAAGAGCTCTTTGGCCTCGTACAGAGCAGCCACGCGCGAAGCCGACCAAAGCGTACCGACGAACGCGGCCATGACCACGGTGACGACCACGAACGATAACGGGCCCGGCGGGGCTTCAACCTCCGGATAGAAACTCACGTTGAGTGGCGCTCCGGACGCCTCGTCAGCGCCGGCCAGCCAGTACGCCGCGTACGAGGTGATCGCGATCAGCCCCCATCCCAGGGTCGCGAAACGTAGCCAACGACTGAGACGCACGATTGGGTCTTTACCTTGAATCGACATTTATTTAAATAAAAATTAAAAACACTACGGACAAAGGGCAGAGATAGCCTCGCCGCGTCAAGGAGAACGCTCGATGTGCTTTGTATCCGTGTCCCTAGATCGTCAGCAAGCGCCGATTGGCCCCGCGCCTCGGAACGCCCTGCTGCCTCTCATGCTCGCTATCACCGCCTACGTCGCCCCGTCGGACCCACCACAACAAAGGTGCAGCTCTTTGAATGGACGTCGAGGCCAATGTATCGTTGCGTTGCGGGTATCCTCCTTCTGGCTCGAGAGCCGTCTTCCCAATTCACATTGTGCATCGAGATGAGGAGGGAGCCCGCTCCAACCCGCGACTGGGCCAGTCGACCCGAACGCAACCAGTGCCATCAGCGCCCCGCCGAACCGCGGCTGCTGATGAGATCGCCATCGGTGTCGGGTCAGCTCGGGCAATGGCGCACGAAACGGCACTTCCAAAACATACCTATCGCTCGCGGCGCCGACCGTCGGCAACCGGGAAGACCAGGCCGTCCGATTCGCACTTCAGGGTTGAATGCTCTGCGCGGGGAACGGATGCGTGTATCCTCCCGGCGTCGGCGATGATCTTCTTAAGCTACCGGCGGCAAGACTCCAAGGCGTGGGCGGGTCGTATCTATGACCGGCTCAAGGCGGAATTTGGGGCGAAGCGCCTGTTTATGGACGTCGATGCGATCGAGCCGGGCGAGGACTTCGTCGAGGTGCTCGAAGGGCAGGTGGCGCAGTGCGAAGTGATGCTGGTGGTCATGGGGCCGACCTGGCGTACGGTGACGGACGCGAACGGTCGTCGTCGGCTCGATGACCCCAACGACTTCGTGCGCATCGAGGTCGAATCGGCCCTTCGCGCACACAAGCGCGTGATCCCAGTGCTGGTGGATGGAGCACCGATGCCTCGCGCCGACGAACTGCCGACGTCGATGCAAAGGCTCGTCCGGCGTAACGCAGTCACCGTCAGCCACAACAACTTCGGCAGCGACACCGACGGCCTGATTCGCGCGCTCAAGAAAGCGGCCGCCCAGCGCCCGCGCAAGACGCGACCAGCGCCCCCCCAGCGAACCGACGGTGGTCCGCCGACGTCCCGTTCGGCGTCGACGAATTGGCGAACGCCGGCCGTCGCCGCTGGCATTGTGATCGGGCTACTGGCCCTGTGGCGCGCCATAGTGAGCTCGCCATCATCGGCTCCAGAAGAGGTTCTCACTGCGACGGGCGCGGCCGACAGCGGCCTGGCGGCGAAGGCGGCACCGGTCGAGGTCGCTCGTGAGGAGCCGCCGGCGTCCTCGACCGAAGGCGATGTCGTTCGCCAAGAGCCACCTCCCCCCGCCGAATACCGGGTCACCTTCGACTCGGAGCCCCGCGGTGCCGAAGTTCGGCGGCTGAAGTCTGGCCCCGACCCGCTGTTGGGCACCACGCCGTTTACGAAGTCGTTCCCGGCCGGTCGCAGCTTCAGGGTTCGCTTCGCTCGAGATGGCTACAAGCCGGCCACCCGGTCCGTGCCGGTGACCCAAGACGCTACGATCCGCGTCGAGCTCGCCGCGCTCCCCCGGCCGCGGTCGACGGACATGGTCGATGTGCCGGGCGGTCCGTTCTTCATGGGGTGCAACGAGGCGGTGGATACGGAGTGCTACGAGGACGAAAAACCGGGCCGCACGGTCTCGGTAGAGGCTTTCCGTATCGACAAAACCGAGGTGACGGTCGCCGCGTACAAATCGTGCGTGGATGCCGGTGACTGCAAGCGGGATACGTTCAGAACCAAGAGCGACAACAAATACTGCAACTGGGGTTATTCGGACCGCGGCCAGCATCCGATGAACTGCGTGAGCTGGTTCGGTGCGGATGCGTACTGTCGTCTTCAGGGCCAGCGTTTGCCAACGGAAGCGGAGTGGGAGAAGGCGGCGCGGGGCACGGACAGGCGCACGTACGCGTGGGGCAACAAGGGCTTCGGCGGCGTTCTTGTGGCGAACATCGCGGACGCGTCGGCGAAGCGAGTGTTCCCGAGTTGGACAGTGGCGGAGGGATACGATGACGGATTCGTTGCCACGGCCCCCGTTGGGAGCTTCTCGCCTGCGGGCGACTCGCCCTTCGGCGCGCAAGACATGATCGGCAACGTCT
>CAZFIV010000172.1:0-9525 GCA_964519665.1 uncultured Myxococcales bacterium | reverse complement strand
ACGGGCCGATTCCGGCGCGACAACAGCACGCTCCAAGTGAATCGGCGCTCTAGTCAGAGACCGGGGAATCCTCCGTGACTTTGACCTCCAGCGGACATATCGAACGCCCATGGCCAGGCACTTGAAACTCTCCCTGTCTCGGGAAGCAGGCGACATCCATTACTTTTCAGCCCGCCTGAACGATCGACCGTTCCTATTTCAGCAGGGCTCCGCGACGGCGGCCGGCATTCAAGAGATTCCGGATAGCGCGACGCCGGTCGAAGTCCAGGTCGGCGGTCGCCGCGGGGCCAAGTATCGGCTCTCCGTCGACCTCCCGGGCGTCGCCAACGACTTCAGCCTCGTCTTCACGCTCGACGGCAGCGTGCAAGTGTTGGAGTTCGAGCTTTGAACCGGACGCTCGTCTTCCTCGTGACGGTCACCGCGGTCGGAGGCGCGGCGGCGACCCCGGCCGCCGCGAAACCCAACGACCAGGTGACGCTCCGATTGGCGCCCAGCGTGACCTTGGGCCTCGAGAATTCGAGTCCATCGGCGGCCGTCGGGCTGTCGTTCCGTCCCGACCTCCGAATGGAGGACGACATCTACCAGGGCTTTCGGTTCGACCTTCAGGGGCTGATCGGCGACGAGTCCCGGTCGAGCCGCGACACGACCCGCCGAGCCGCCTCGGAGACGTTCGGGGCGCGCCTTCGCCTGCAGTTCGAACGCTCCCAGCTCGCCCGGGAGCTGGCCACCCGCCCCCGCGGCTTCATCGGCGGCCAGCTGACCCTGTCCGGCCAGTGGACAGCGCAGAAGTTCCGATTCACGCCGGTAGACGAAGACACCCGGAACGAATGGCGCCACAACTACGCGTTCAGCTTCCTCGGGCTGCTCGCGATTCAGGGGACGGCGACCTCGTCGACGACATCGGTGGTCGAAGCGCCCAACAAGCTCAAGATCAAGGTGACCAACTACCAGACTTCTTTTTGGGCGCCGCAGCTCAAGCTCACCTACGGACGCGAATACGAGGAAGGCGAGAGGGTCGCCATCCTTCCCGCCGATCCCGACGATCGCACCGCCGAGCTCGGAGTCGCCGACGCGCCGTCGGCTCGTCTTCGCGGTGAACTGATGGCGGGGGTCATGTGGCAACCGGTCCTCGCCCCGGACCTGCCCGACCTGACCTTCGCGACCGCGTTTCGACTGCGCACGAACACCGAAGCGTCAAAGACCGACCCCTTCTCCGACGAGATTCGGCTTCGCCAAGAACTGTGGGCGTTTTGGTTCTACGACATCGCGAAAGGAACGTCCGCGCGCTTCGGGGCCGCGGTCTTCACCGAGCAGCGACTGCAGGGCGATCCGTCGAGGTCCGAGGCCTTCGTCGCGGGCGTCAACATCCAGCTGAGCGCTACCCAAAACGCCCTGCTGATCGACCCGTGACCTGCACCTGAGGGTAGTAGGTCCAGCGATCGACCGACCGTCGACGAGCTGGCGATGATGTGAGGCTTTGCCCGAGCGATTCCGTTAATCCGAGGAAAGAGTCACACCGACCACGATGAGTACGGTCGGCTCGGGTACGGTCACTCGCAACGCGGCGCCCGCCGGCACCGCCCGCTGTTCGGTCGGCTTGAGCGTCCAGTCCTCGTCGCCAGCTTCGACGAACGCCTTGCCGGTGACCGCCTGGACGATGATCGGTCGAGGGGGTGTCCATCGCTCGGGCGCACCGGGTGCCAACGACCAAACCCACACCGAAGGCTCGGTCGTGACGACCAGAGGCCCGTCCGGCGCTGCGGATGTCGGCGCCGGGACCTCCGATAGAGCGGTGGTCCACGCCGGCGGGAGTGCATCCAGCGCGAGCTCGGCGGTGCGGTCACTGGTCAGGACCGCGTTGCCCGCGCCCCCGAGCGGGTCCACATTGACCCGCGACTCGGCAAGGTCGAGATGTCGGGCGAGCTCGAGCCAAAACTCATGCTCGGGTCGGATGGGCCCTTCGGACGTCAGGTGCAGAATCCCGCTGAGCTCGGCGGTCAACGCCGCATCGAGGACCCGTCCAAACCAGGCGGCCAAGACCGGTTGCACCTGCGCCGACCCCACGGTGATGCCCGTTCGCAGCCGTTCCGCCTCGCGGCTCAGGTCGGGCGACACGATGGGACCGGACCGAAGCACCAGCCCCTTGGGCGTCGCTCGCCGAAGAAAGACCTCGCCGCGAATCCGGCTTTCGGTCCAGGTCGAGGTCGGCTGGGGGTCGTCCGCCTCGGCGCGGTGGCCAGCGCCCGCCAGCACCTGAGCCGGACTCCAGATCACCGGCACCGCCTTGAACTCCAGGGTAGCGGCCGCCAGGTTGATCACGCTCTCCGCGTTGTGAAGAAACGCCTCGTCGGGATTGGACTCGCAGCGAGCGGGGTCATCGATGAATGCCAGGTGCAGGACGGCCTGCGGGCGACGCTGCTCGACCACTCCTCGGACCGAACGCATGCTGGTCACGTCGACGTCCGTTTGAATCAGAACCTCGCGACCGGCGGCCTCGAGTCCGCCCCGGACTCCATCGGCGAGCCCGAGGTCTCGGGCCAGAATCAAGATCACGGCGGGATTCTACGGCCTGCTCTTCAGAAGAACCACGCCGGCGGCGCGCCCTTCGGCGTCGGTGGTCAGAACCGCGATGTCATCGAGACCGTCACCATCGAGGTCGTCGCACGCCAACGGGCCCCCGCCCAAAGCTCCCAAAGCGACGAGCTCCGGCGGGTCGAGAAGGCCCCCTCGTCCATCGCCGTTGAACACCATGACGTCCGTGACCCCCGCCGCGGCCACCGCGACATCGATGTGCTGATCGGCGTTGAAGTTGCCCGTGCAAAGACCATCCGGCGCGTAGGTCAAGGCGTGCCGACGACATCCTCCTTGCCCGGCGGGAGGGTTCAGGCGAAGGACGGAGGGCTCACCGTCCGTATAGTAGACGCCCAGACAACCGCGACGGCGCGCGTCGGACTCGTTGGCGTCGACCTGAGGACATTGGGTTTCGAAGCCTTCCGTGCACGCCTCGCGCGCCACCCAGACGATGTCGGGCGCGATGTTGAGGCCACCGAGCAGCTGCTCGGCGGCCTCGTCGAGCTGAGCCACCCTCGCCTCATGGATCGGCTCGTTGACCAGCGGGATGCCGATAAATTGGAACAGGTCGCGATCATCGCTCTGAGCAAGCGCGAGGCCTCCGATGCTGGGCACGACGATGTCGTCGGACTGGCCCGGCCGTAGCGGGCCCGCGACGACGCCGACGGGCCCGATCCGGCCCGATTGCTCACCCAGCTGTACGAGCTTGGGCACCGGGCAGCCACAACGGTCGGAAGCGGTGCACACGCCGCCCCTTTCGCTGGCGTCGAGGCACTCGCAAGTCCGGTCGACGTCGGAATCGCCACAGGTCCCGATCCAGCTTTGGCACCCGCCTTGGTTGAACAGGTCGGATGCCCCGGGCGTGCGGACGGCCAACACGTCGAGAATCTCGTCTTCAGCTCGACAAAAGCACGTCGAAGGGTCGGTTTCGGCGTCCGGGCATTCGCAAAACTCGTTCTGCGGACAGCCGCACGACTGAGGCTCCGCCTCGCAGAAGGCGCGGTCCGAGGGGGTCTCGGACGCGGCGTTGGGCAGGTCGCACTGGTTGGGTCGCCGGCACGGACGGTCGTTGCGCAGGCGGCCGCGCGCGGCGACCACGAGGCCGTCGTACTCGCCGGTGTATCGGCTCAGGACACCCATCCCCACCGCATTGGAAGCGGTGAGCGTATAGGCGCCGGCGACTTCGAGGGCATCGGGATTGTTGGGCTCGATCCTCAGCAACCGGATCTCGGAGCCTTCGCACGGGCACGGGTCGTTCGCCGCCAGACCGAAGCATGCACACGGCACCCCGACGGGACACGTTCGGGTTTGGCAGGACTCCCGTCGAGCGTTGAGGATCGCGACCTCTTGCACCGTCTCTTCGTCGCTCGAATTCGGGAGCATGTCGACGGCTCGCACGTCGGTCGGGAGTAGACCGAGCGCCGGCGGTACGGCCAACGGGCGCCGGTTCTCGCTGGCCACGTCACGGATCACCGTCAACCGGGTGCGTCCGGGATTCTCGACGATGGGTGCCAACGTGCACTGCTCGGAGGTGCCCTCGCAGGTCAGGGTGATCAGGTCGGCCGGGCCCGGACCGTCGAGCGACCCGAGCACCATCCCCACCGGCCATCCACCTGGCTGCTGAATCACTTCGCGCTGCGGGAACTGGGTAGACGGCGTCACACTGATCGAAAACTGAACCGCTGGGGTCGCGTTCGGGATGTCTTCCAGCACCGACGCCCGTGCATCGACAGTTCCGTTGCCCGGCACGCTGGCCACTCGAACCAGGGTCGAGGCCTGCCCGTCGAGGTTGGCCGGGATGGTCAGCGGCCCGGTCACCGCCCCGTCGGACCCAACGATGGCGTAGCCGTCGGTCTGGGCGCTGAACGTAATAGGCAGGCCAGGAATCACATACTGCGCCCGGTCCGCGATCGGCGCGTCGGCTCGAACTTCGACCTCGAGAGGGAGACCGAGCGTGGTCTCGGCCCGCCCGACCTGGCGGTCCCCCCCGACGATCACCAGCCGAGCATTGTCCGGCACGACAAACTGCAGGTCGACCCGAACGCCCTCGAACGAACCGGCCTCTTCGGTCGAATTGAACGTATCCGTACACCCCTCGAGAATCGGCATTTGGTCCGTTCCGCTGGACGCGTAAGCGAGCACGTAGATGATCTGACGGCCCGAGGGCACCTGGGCCAGTGATTCATCGGCGAACCACCCATCGGGGCATGGCTCGGCACACTGATAGTCGCCCCGGACCGGCGCGCCGAGGGGCTCCATGCCCAGCCGGGCCTGGCCGAGGAAGTCCGAGCAGCTGCGGTCGGAAAGACCGGTGCCCCCGGAGTCAGGACTGTACGCCTCGACGCGGAGGCGCCGAACCGCGGACCGAGCGACATCGTTCGGGAAGACCAAGGTGATCGACCCGTCGCCCTCGGAGCAGCCCCCGAGCGGCCCTACACCGGTGAGCGAAAGTATGAAGAGCGCCAGCAGCCGTCCGCGGCCCAAGACCGACAGCGCCGGAGAAATCGACGGTCGAATGGACGGGAAAAGCAACACGGACGACGACCGGAAAGCGTCCACCATGTCAGCCCCCGTCAGCGCCGCCGTCGACGAAGCGGATCGTCACCGACTCCGGGTCGCCTTGGCTCGCGACCGCGATGCCCACCCCGGCCACGATGGCGACGGCCCCGATGACCGATGCCCAGAACCACCACTTCGCGACCAGACCGCCGTCGCCGACGGTCCCCGCCTGGACGGCGAAAGTCAGAGGCTTCTTGGCCCCGCCCTCTTCTTCAAGGGTGCCCTCCCACCGGTCGACGGCCCGGATGAAGTACTCGATGTTGTACCCATCCTCGTCGGGCGGCAGGGAGAGGGCGGGGATGACGATCGAAACGTTCTCGTCGGCCCGCGCGGTCACCACGGTATAGATCTTGACGCCCTCGCGCCGAAAGTAGACTTGCACCTGGTCGACCAGCCGCAGCGGGTCGACGACCCGCACCGGCAGCGACACCGGAGAGTTCGAGGGAACCTCGAGCGGCGACTGGTGCGATAGCCGAAGCTCTCGGCGCTCGGGCGGCACGCGCCGGGCATCCGCGAAACATGCCCGGATTTTCCGCGGAACGTCACTCGGCATGACGTAGTCAGGGTCGAGCGCCAGCAGGATCTCGAAGGCGCGCTGACACCGCTCCCGGTCGGCGTTGACCGCGTCGACGAACGCCTTGAGCCGGTAGATCTCGGCCAGGTCCCACCGGCAGTTGCGCGAGTACTCGATCGCCCGTTGCAAGGTGCGCGCGGCGCGGTCGAACTCGAGCCGGTCGTACTCGTCCTTGGCCCACGACAGGTGGGGGTTCGGTCGGCACTCGGCGCTCGATTGGGCGAGGACATCGGGCGCCGGCAGCGCGATCGCCGCCATCACGAAGCTCGAAAGAACGCTGGGGAGCAGGACCGACCGGCGGCGTCCCGAGCGAACGCCTCGCTCGGCTCCAGCCCCCGACGTTCGACATGGGAGCCCGAGGAAAGGCGCGAAGGCGCGAGTCAGCATGATCGAAGGAGCCACCGCGCGGGACGTTACCCGCCGAGTCAGTCCCCAGCAAGGCGCCACTGCCAGCGACCGAAATGAACACCCCCCCCAACGAACACCGACGGCGCCGGCGGGCACCACTGGTCAGGGATGTCGTCTTCCCGACGGTCGATGAGGCATCGACTTGGAGCGGCTGCCTGGTACAATCCGGCGTCATGACCCGCGCGTGGTTGCCGCCCCTCTCCACGGTTTTCTGTTTGACCAGCTTCGCGATGCTCGCCGGGCTGACCGTCGGCCCGGGCTGCCAAACCCGCTGCTTCAACGCGTTCGACTGCGGCGCGGGCTCGTTCTGCTCGCCCGAGGGCCGCTGCGAGATCGAGTGCTTCACCGATATCGAATGCCGTGAGCCACTCGAGTGTCGCGATAACCCGGCTGGCTGCCGGCCCAAGGGTCTGACCTGCAACGGGCAGGGTCGATGCACGGGAAGCTACCTGTTCGTCGACACCGACCCCGGCACCGCGCTCGACATTCAAGAGGTCCCTGACCAGATCGACGGTTGGGACGACCCGCCCGGCGCCGGCAGCGCTTACATCGTCGACTCGATCGCGATCGCGCAGGAAGACCGGGGTTTCGATCTTGACGGCATCTGCGATGACGACGGCTGCGTCGATAACTTTCTGTGGCGGCTGGGCGACTTGGGCAATGACCAGATCCGTCAGGGCCTCCTCGGGGGGGAGTCACTGCTGCTGATCGAGCTCGCCGGTCTCGACGAACCCTTCGTCGGGCGCGACCCGTCGCTCTCCGTCAAGATCTACGGTGCCCGCGACGCCGACGACCCGTTCTTTCCCGCCAATAACTTCCGGGTCCCCGAGGGCCAGAACAGCTGCTGCGAGTTTCAGATCAACCCCAAGAGCCTGACCGGGTTTCCTCGGGTCGCTCGGGCGCGAGCACCGGCGGAGATCGACCGGGGTCGGATCCGGTCGCTCCTGCCGGTGCCCATCGAGTTAACGGTGACCGTCGGAACGCCGCCCCATCCCGAAATCCGCCTGGAGCAGGTGAAGATAGCGGGTCGTCTGGCGTCCGATCTGCGCCGCTTGAGCGACGGCCTGCTCGGAGGCGCGGTGCCGGTCAACACGTTGGCCCAGACCGAAAACCCGTATTGCAAGACCGTCAGCCCTCGCTGCCCGGTGCAGTTCACCGATTCGACCCTCATCGATCTGGTAAGCACCTTGCTCGGCCCTCGACCCGACATCGACCTCGATGCCGACGGCATCGAGTGCATCATCGACACCGATGGCGACGGCGCGATCGACGTCTGTTGCGACGGCGACCCCGCCGGCGGCAACAGCTGCCCCAACAACGGCCTCTGTCCCACGGTGGAGATCCTCCCTCTGGCCGAGGGGCGGGCCGCATACGAGTGCGCCCTCAATCCCGCGATCGGCGACGGCTATTCGGTCGCTTTCACCTTTTCCGCGGTCGAAGCCACCGTCTTGGGCATCGGTCAATGAGAACGCGGCTGCCCGGAACCTGTTTGATCTTGACCGGCCCGAGGGGCCAGGTGGAGTGGAGCTGGTGAATCCGACATCGAATCATATGCCCACCGCGTCGGCCGCCCGCTTCGGTTCGCTGCGTCGGACGACGTGCGTAGCGTCTTTGGCGTTGGCCCTGGCGTTGGCCCTGATGGGGGGCTGGATAGGCTGTAGCGAAGACGAAGAGGCAGCGTGCTCCGAGTTCGACTTACCCCAGGTCGCAGCCAGCGCCCAGCCGATCTGCATTTCGGACGACCCAACGCCCGTCGACACCGTTGCGACCCGCGACATTCTCATCCAAAACCTGGGCAATGCCGACCTCGAGATCACGTCCTCGTCGCTCGAAGGGAACGATCGCGGCTACTTCTCGGTGGAAGGACTTCAGCCGACCACGCTGATGTGTCCCGAAACGGTGGCCGCCCGCATCGTGTACGCGCCGACCCAGCCCGGTTGGGACACCGCCACTTTAGTGGTCCGGTCGAACGCCGAGAACTTCCCGACGCTGGAGATCTTCGTGCTGGGGCTGGCGACTCCGGTCGACGACCCCGACTTCAGCCCGACGCGCCCGACCGGAGCGGTCGGCGCCTGCCCCAACTCGTAAGCTCGACCCAACCTCCTGGACAGCACGTTTCGTTGCAGGTCACTACCGGGACCGCCAGGCGGCCTCTTCTTCGTTTAGCTCGCGAAGGAACTCCTCGTTGTTCACGAGGCCACGCTTCGTGAGGACCCGCATCAGCGCCCAGAACCGGCGCTCCAAACGACCGATGGCCTCGCTGTGCACCGCGTCGCCCGCCGCCTCGATCAGGGCGCCCAGCTCGGCGTCGAAGCCCGCTTCGGTCGGCCGCTTGACCTGGGTCAACGGGATCGGTCGGGTCGGCGTGCCGCCCGATGCACGATCCAGGGGCGGCCTCGAGTCGGCGCTCATCGACGCAACACCCGGGGCTTCGGCGGTCACATTGGCGGTGGGCGCTTCCCCTAACGACGGCAGCGCTCCGTCCGCGAGCAGGGCCAGCGGCTCGTCTTCGTCCCCCAGACCTGTCGGCTCCTCTCGGTCGGTGATCCGCTCCGTCGGGTGACCGTCGTCGGCGACCCGGCCGTTCAGAGTCAAACCCTCAACGTTCGGCGGTGAAGGGACCTCCCCAACCTCCGGAGCGCCCGCCGCGGGTGCCGGTGAAGCCTCGCCATCCACTGATCCGCCGGGTTCCGGCCCGGGTGCGTCCTCCGACCGCGGCGTGGCGCCGGGGGGAGACGTCGTCGCGCCGGCCAGGGCCGGAGCGCCGGCTTCCGGCGGAGCGGTCGCCGAGGCGGCCGACGGCTCGGGCGGCCGGGACACCGAGTCGGCCCCGTATCCGTGATTGTGGCGGCTTCCGTAGTGGCGCCGGATGGCCATGTCGATCGCCGTGGTCTTGGCCAACACCGGCTCGATCTGCGCGCCGGTCAAAAAGCCAAGCTCGTCCAGGCCTCGAAGGTTGAGCGGGTCGGCCACCGCGACGGTCAGGAATCGACGGCCTTGCACCTGTTTGACGGCGATGGGGAAAAGGTCGTGCTCCGACGCAAACCCGGGGCGGACCATCGTGAGCGCCTCCGGCTCCGGCTGCACTCGGGACAGGTCGACCACTCGAGTCGAGAGCGCTTGGCCCAGCGAGATGACGAGTTGGTCTTCGGTCAAATGCCCTCGGGCAACCAAGGCCTGCCCGAGTCGAACCCCGTTTCGCCCCTGATAGCTCAGGGCGTCCGCGAGTTGAGCCGGCGTGATCAGCCCCTGCTCCAGCAGCACCTGCCCAAACTTCTTCCGCATCGGCCTGATAATATCGACTCCCTGCCACAAACGCCAAAGCGATGACTTTCGCCCTCTTGTCGGCCGTGATACCGGCCCGCCATGCGCCACGTTCGCGTTCGCATCGGTCCGAGCCCCACAGGAGAGCC
>CAZFIV010000171.1:0-9683 GCA_964519665.1 uncultured Myxococcales bacterium | reverse complement strand
CCGACGGGCCGATTCCGGCGCGACAACAGCACGCTCCAAGTGAATCGGCGCTCTAAGGCACCAGCGTCCGAAGCAGGACTCCCGGCTCCATCAGCTCGAGCCCCAGCCCCCGCCCGGCGTCGCACCAAGCGACCCGGCTCACCAGGGGCACCGGACGACCGCAAGCGCTCAACAGCACCCGGACGGTCGTCCCTACCGGCACCCGGGCGTCGGTCGCCACCTCGGCGACGCGGCGAGTCAAACACTGCAGCCGCCCGAGGGCCGGCTCACCCTCGTCCGGCTGTAGCTGCACCGGCCGGCCTCCATGGCGTCGAGCGTGCCGGCGGGCCTGGCTGATGCCGTCGAAGAGCGTATCGACCACGATCCCGGCGAGATCGGCAAGACTGGCTTCCGCGTCGAGGACCCCGATGGCGCCCGCGCTTCGAAACGCTTGGCGCTCACCGAGCCGAAGCCGGCGCAAAACGACGGCGACGGTCGGGCACGAACCGACACACTCGAACCGGTCCGGGCCGTCGACCTCGTGAATATTGAGGTTGGCGTCAGGATCCGGGGTACACACCCTATATCCCTGCACCTGCCCCAAGGTCGCAACCAGGCTTGCAACCATCTCGCCCGATGCACCGATGCGTCTGTTCAATGCCGCCCCCCCGGTGGCCATCGAGGCTGACGTAGCATAACCGGTCGGCCTTGACAGAAAACTCGTCGAAAACGTACCGACGCGAAAACGCCATGATCGAAGTTCGCGCTTTGACCAAGCGGTACCGCGACAATGTGGCGGTCGAAGGTCTCGACTTCGACGTTGGGGCCGGAGAGATCGTCGGCTTCCTCGGGCCCAACGGGGCGGGAAAATCAACGACCATGCGTATCCTGGCCGGGTACATGCCCGCCAGCTCGGGCACCGCCAGAATCGCGGGCGTCGACGTCTTCGAAGACCCGATCGGGGTCAAGCGGCAAATCGGCTACTTACCGGAGGTCCCGCCGGTTTATCTCGACATGACGGTCCGGGAGTATCTCTCCTTCGTCGCCCGCCTGAAGGGGCGCTCCGGACGAGGGGTAAAACCGGAAGTCGAGCGGGTCGCCGGACTCGCGGGCGTCGACCATATCCTCGCCCGGCTGATTCGAAATATCTCGAAGGGCTACCGCCAGCGGGTGGGCCTGGCGCAGTCCCTGCTGAACGACCCGAAAGTGCTGATCCTCGACGAGCCCACGGTAGGGCTCGACCCGATCCAGATCGAACAGGTGCGAAAGCTGATTTCCGACCTTGGCACGGGCGGTAAGCACACCATCATTCTGTCGACTCATATTCTCAGCGAGGTGAAAGCGACCTGCCAGCGGATCATCATGATTGCCGGAGGACGGATCGTGGCCGACGCGCCCCTGGCCGAGCTGCAAGCCGACCACGGAGGCTCGCTCGAACGAGCGTTCGCGGCGCTGGCCGTTTCGTGAGCTTGCCTATGAGAAACGTCATCACCATCGCTCGCAAAGAGCTCGGCATCTATTTCACCACGGTCGTTGGGTACTCGTGCTTCGGCGCCTATACCTTCGTGTTGGGCCTGATCTTCATCTCGCGACTCAACGTGTTCCAGACCACATACACGTCGTTCTACGGTCGCCAGCAGTTCGACGCCTTGAGCCAGCTCAACTTCAACGATCTGATCATCGCCCCGGTCTACGGAACCGGCATGTGGATGTTCCTGTTCTTCGTGCCCTTCCTGACCATGCGGTTGTTCGCCGAAGAAAAGCAGTCGCGAACGTTCGAGCTCCTCATGACGGCCCCGATCACGTCGTTCGAGATGGTCATCGGCAAATTCTTGGGCGTGGGATTCATGATGCTGGTCATGGCCGGCATTCCGCTCATCTTCCCCGCTATCCTACAGGTGTACGGCTCGAGCTCGGGGCCGTCCAGCCCCGTAGAATGGGCTCCAGTGTTCTCGAGCTCGATGACCTTGTTGCTCGTGGGGGTGACCTTTTGCGCGGTCGGGCTCCTCGTCTCCGCGCTCTCCGAAAGCCAGATTGTCGCCGCGCTATTGACGTTCGCTGCGCTTCTGTTGGCGTTCGTGCTCCCGCTGATCGCGGGGGGACTCGAAGGCGATTGGCGCTCGGTCATCGAGTACGTGGGCCCCATGGCCCACATCGGTCGAGGTCTGCGAGGGCGCGTATTGCTCGCCGACCTCGTCTACTTCGGGTCGGCGACCCTGACGTTCCTGTATCTAACCTACCGCGTCGTCGAGTCACATCGGTGGCGTTGAGGCCCACGGTGAGTAACAACGAAGAGCAACCGGTCGAGGTCCAAAGCCGCGAGAGCAGTCTCCGCGAGCGAACCGCGTCCGAGACCTTCGGCCTGATCGGCGGAGTCCTCGGCACGACGGCCATCGTGTTCGGAGTATCACTGTACGCGATCGACCCGCGGGTCCTGCCGGTGTCACTGGGCAACTTTACCTTCGGTGCGGTGGCCATCGCGCTGTACATCCTCACCAATCGGAAGAACTTCGGACGTTCGGTGATGGGTCGGTCGACCGCATTTTTGGTGCTCGAAGTGGGGGTCGTCTTCGGGCTCGTCGCGGTCGTGGCCGTCATCAACTATTTCGCCGCCCAGAACCCAACCGAATGGGACCTCACCCGCGACCGCCTCTATACGCTGCACGAGCAGTCCCAGCAGGTCGCCGCGTCCCTCGATCAAGACGTCGAGGTCATCGGGTTCTTCCGGCCCAGCGAAAAGTACCGGGCGGAGGTGACACAAAGGGTCGATCTGTATCGACGGCACACCGACCGCATCCGATTGAAGTTCGTGAACCCCGACACCGCGCCGCGAGAGATGGTCGAAAAGTTCGACCTGAGCTCGATCAGCCCCCGCATCGTGGTCACCGCCGAAAACGGTCAGTTCGCGAAGGTCGACTTCCCCAGCGAGGAAGCCTTGACGAACGCATTCATCAAAGTCGCCCAGCAGTCGGCCAAGAAGGTGTATTTTCTCACCGGTCATGGCGAACCGCCGATCGAGCCCCGGCCCCGGATGGAAGAAGGATTCGCCGCCGCCGCGTCCGGGCTTCGAAACGAGGGCTTCGTGGTCGAAGCGCTGGCCCTCGTCGACAAGGCCAACGTCCCCGCCGATGCGAACGTGGTCATCGTCGCGGGGGCCCGCAGCACTCTCTTTCCAAACGAGGTCGAGGCGCTCAAGGTCTATCTCGATCGCGGAGGTCGGGTACTGGTCCTGATCGACCCCGGATACGAGTACGGACTTCAGCGAGTGTTCGGCCCCTACGGCGTCGAGGTCGGTGACAATCTCGTCATCGACCCGAACCCCGCCACCCGGGCCGAAGGATACGGCCCGACCGCCTCGATCGTTCGCGAATTCGAGGCGCATCCGATCACCAACAAGCTCGACAACGCGGCGGTCCTTTTTCCCACCGCCCGCTCCGTTCAGCCACGCCTCAACCTCGCCCAGATCGAAGTCAACACGCTGGTGCGAACCGGGCCGACTTCGTGGGGCGAAACCGGGTATCGCGAGTCGAGCGCCGCACGCCGAGACGAAACCGACATCCCCGGACCGGTGCCGATCGCGGTCGCGGTCACCCGGAACACGGCGGGCCAACGCCGCAAGTTCGCGGACCAGGCACGCCTGGTGGTCATCGGCGATCAGGGATTCATCACCAACTTCTTCTTGAGTAAGGGGCGAAACCGAGACCTGTTCCTCAACACGATCAACTGGCTTGCCGGAGAGGAAGATCGCATCACCATTCGACCGCGCCAACGCTCGGGCAACCACCTTGCGCTAACTCCCAACCAGCAGAACGGAATCATGTTCTTCTCGGTCAATCTGCTGCCGCTGTTGATCATTGGGTTCGGTTTTTCAGTCTGGGCAATTCGACAGCGGCAGTGAGCGGACCATGAAGCGGATACAGAAGCAGGTCTGGACGGCCGCAGTGCTGGTCGTCATCGGCGCCGGCGCTGGCATCTACACACTGGTCGAAAAGGTCAAAACACCGCAGACTCGGCTGCGGGAGCTTCGTGAGTCGCAACGCCTCTTTCGGTTCGGGCGGATCGACGTTCAACGCGGAGTCCTTCGGTCCCCAACCGGGACGGTCGCTTTCGAGGCCACTTCCGATGATGGCTATCGCTTGACGGCGCCGATCGATTGGCCCGGCGATCCGCAAGCGATCTCTAGCATCCTCGATCACATGGCGGGGCTGGCCCTCGATCGAGTCCTGACCGAGGACGCAACCGAAGGAGCCCTTCATCGCGCCGGTCTGGATCGTCCTCGGGTGAGCCTCGCCGTCGACTTGGCCGATGGTCGGCAACTAACCCTGCACATCGGTGAGAAGAACAATCTGGTCGACCGTTACCCGGTGACCGACGGACGCAAGAGGATTATCGGCCTCATCGAACCGACCGGGTACTGGAATTACGCCCGCCCCGTCGATGACTTTCGGGTCCAACGGGTCTTCGCGGTCGATCCGGATGACGTGACCGAAGTTCGAATCGAAGACGTGGGCGAATCGAACGGTGTTCTCCTGTCCAGCGCCGAGTCTGGGTGGACCGTTCGCTCCGTGTCGTCAATAGATGGAGCAAGCGCTCCAGCCGATAAGGTCGAGCGTGCCGACCGCAGCTACGTGGGGCTGTACATCGTCCGAATCACCAAGCACCTCGACGCCGACGAGTACATCACCGACGACTATCGGGAAGCCGAGGCGTCCGACTACGGGCTGGACCCCGCGGCCAAGCGCATCAGCCTGACCGCCGGCGATCGCACGTATGGCGCCGTCGTCGGGTTCGTGCGCGAAACGGGTTCCGACGAGTTCTCGGCCATCTTCTGGCTGGACGGCACGCGAACGCTCATCCGCAACACCGACCCCACCCTGCGAGATGACTTGAGCAAGACCGCCGCCGACTTCGTCGACCGCACGGTCAGCCGCTTCGACCCGCTCGAGGCCCAGCGGGTCACGATCGAGGCGGCAGGGCGGGTCTCGATCAGCATCGAGCGCGACCGCGAAGGCTGGCGCCTCATCGAGCCCGAGTCTCGAGAAGCCAAGGCATGGAAGGTCGACAGCCTGGTGCGCCAACTGTCGTTGCTGCGAGCCTCGAGGTGGTACGCCGACGACCCAACCTCCGCCGAACTCGAAGAGTGGCGCCTGGACCCCTGGTCGATTCGCCTCACGGTGAGCGACGCCGATGGCGAATCCCTCGCCGACCTGCTGTTCGGCAAGTACGCCGACGATACCCGCGTGTTCGTCAAACGGATGACCGAACGCCGAGTGGGCGTCGTACCCGACAAGGTGCTTCGGCTCGTACCGAGCCGATGGCAAGATCTGGTTCGGTAGCGGAGAGCATCCGGCCATCGCGACCTCGGTGCCGAAGTATGTCATGGTGCAGTGGTGGCCCGGCCCCACGATCCTCACTCCACAGCTCGATTGACCCGTGGCGCGGCCGTCCATTTTCCCGGCTCGACCCTCTTCGAGCGGGTGGCGCGGGCGGTGTGCGAAGCGGGCTGCCTACCTCGCAAAGAGCTGTACGAAACCTGGGAAGTGGCTCGGCGGGTCTTTCGCCGTTTTCGAGGTGGACGGGTGATCGACCTGGCGGCGGGCCACGGTCTGCTGGCCCACGTGATGTGCCTGCTCGACCCGACCGTGGAGAGTGCTCTCGCCGTCGACCGCGCGATCCCCGCCAGCGCCCGTCGGCTGTCGGACATCCTGGTTCAGCGATGGCCGCTTCTTTCTGATCGGGTACGCTTTGTCCAAGGGGATCTCGAGGACACCGACGTTCGAGCCACGGATATGGTGCTGAGTGTGCACGCGTGCGGCTCATTGACTGATACGGTCCTCGACATCGCGCTCGCTGCCGAAGCCCGGGTTGCGGTGCTTCCCTGCTGCCATTCGAAGCGCAAGTGCGATACCGGCGGCTTGTTGGGCTGGGTTGATCCGAGCTTGGCCATCGACGTCACCCGAGCGGCCCGCCTCTCTGCAGCCGGGTACAGAGTGCACACCGCGAAGATCCCCGAAGACATCACGCCGAAAGCACGATTGCTGTTCGGACATCCACCCCCTGGGCAGAAACCGCCACTTGTGCAAGGGCAAAGAGGTGCGATTCGTTAACAGGTCCTCGGAGAACTCGCGCGAGCGCCTCGTCGAGCAGTCCAGCGCGACGCGACCGACGAGAGGCGAAGCCGGCCCGGCCGGGACGCGCAAAGCGCGCCGGCGAGGCGCCCGGGGCGTCTTCCACTGCCCTGCGATAGCCATTCGCATGACCGCGCTCTCGGCCCTGACCGTCTGGTCGACCGGGTGTCACCAGGCGTCGATGGCGCCTTCCGAGGTGCCCCAGAAAGCCTCCACCATGAAAGCTGCCGAGCAGAGCCGAGCCGCCTCCGCCCGAGCCCAACTTGAGTCTCGGGGCGGCGGTGACCGCCTCACCGGTTCACCGTTCGCCACCCGAAGCCCGGTTTACGGGTCGCACGGCATGGCGGCCACCGCGCAACCGCTGGCCAGTCAGGCGGCCCTCGATGTGCTGCGCCAGGGAGGCTCGGCGGTCGACGCGGCCATCGCCGCGAACGCGACCCTCGGTCTCATGGAGCCGGTCGGTTGCGGCATCGGCGGAGACCTGTTCGCGATCGTATGGGATCCGAAGACCAAGCGGCTGTACGGATACAACGGAAGCGGCCGCAGTCCGGCCCGCCGCTCGCTCGCCGATCTGAAGGCCAAGCTCAAAGGCGCCAAGCAGATTCCGCCGGTGGGCTCCCTGCCGGTTACCGTGCCCGGCGCGGTCGACGGCTGGTTCGCCCTGCACGAGCGGTTCGGCCGGCTCGGCATGCAGGAAGTCCTGCAGCCAGCGATCGACTATGCCCGCCAAGGCTTCCCGGTGTCGCCGGTGATCGCCTACTACTGGGAACGCAACATGGCCAGCTTCGAGAAGCGTTTGGGTAACGGCTGGCTCGAAGAGTTCGACAACGGGCGAAAGCTCTTCTTGGTCGATGGAAAGCCCCCCCGGGCTGGGCAGCGATTCAAGAACCCGGACCTCGCCCGAACCTACCAGCGACTCGCCACCGACGGCCGTACTGCTTACTACGAGGGCTCGATCGCACAGACCATCGCTGGCTACATGAAACGGATCGGAGGAGACCTGACCGCCGAAGACTTCGCCGAACACCGCGGAGAGTGGGTCGAGCCGGTCTCGGTTCGATACCGTGGTTACGACGTCTACGAGCTGCCGCCCAACACTCAGGGCATCGCGGCGCTGCAAATGCTGCAGATGCTTGAGCCCTACGACCTCGCCAACATGAGCGAGGCCGACCGCATTCACGTGATGGTCGAGGCCAAGCGGCTCGCCTTCGAGGACCGCGCCCGCTACTACGCCGACCCCGCGATGGCGAGCGTTCCCCTGTCGGGCTTGCTCGACCCGGCCTACGCCGAGTCGAGACGAGCACTGATCGACCTCACGGCGGCCCGGCCATCGGTCGACGCCGGCGCTCCGGCGCTCGAGCCGGGCGACACCACGTACCTGACCGTAGCCGATGCCGACGGGATGATGGTCTCGCTCATCCAGTCGAACTATCGGGGCATGGGGTCTGGGCTGGTGCCCGATGGGCTCGGTTTCATGCTTCAGGATCGCGGCGAGCTCTTCTCGCTCGAGGAAGGTCACGCCAACGTATACGCGCCCGGGAAGCGTCCTTTTCACACCATCATTCCGGCCTTCGTCATGAAGGACGGCCGACCGTGGCTCAGCTTCGGGGTCATGGGGGGCGCGATGCAGCCTCAAGGCCACGTTCAGGTACTCGTCAACCTGATCGACCTCGGCCTGGACCTGCAGGCCGCCGGCGACGCCGCCCGATGGCGGCACGATGGCTCGTCGGAACCGACGGGCCCCCACGTCGATGGGGTCGGCACGCTTCTCGTCGAGTCCGGCGTCGCGGAAGCCACCCGAGAGGGCTTGAGGGCCAAAGGCCACCGCGTGAAGGTGAGCAAGGGAGGCTTCGGCGGATACCAGGCCGTCCAGCGCGACCACGCCCAAAGCGTCTACGTCGGCGCTTCCGAGATGCGCAAAGACGGCGCCGCTCAAGGCTACTGAGCCGGCAGCCCCAATCCGGCACCGTCCTGGTTACCCTGCAATTGCCGCCGTCAACATCGACGAGTGACCTTGGACGAGCCACCGCCGAACCATCAATCACTCCGGATGATCGATATCGCCGGATAGACCCTGAATCATTCATCATCAATGAAAACGGAATCTTAAGGCCATCTTGGATGACGAATATCAACCCTCTATCCGGATGAAGGGCAATCAAGGCCATTGACAGACCCGGTCGGCGACGTAAAAGACGCGGCATGCACGAGACTGCCACTTACAAAATCCGGAACATCGAAGAGGCGGGGTTTGGTCGTCAGGAGATCGAGATCGCCGAGACCGAAATGCCGGGTCTGATGGCCCTGCGCGCCGAGTATGGCGAAAGCAAGCCGCTGCAGGGCGCCCGCGTTGCCGGGTGCTTGCACATGACGATCCAGACCGCGGTCCTCATCGAGACCCTGACCGCGCTCGGCGCCGAGGTCACCTGGACCTCCTGCAACATTTACTCGACCCAGGACCACGCCGCGGCGGCGATCGCGAAGAGCGGCGTGCCGGTGTTCGCTTGGAAGGGCGAAACCGAAGAAGAGTACTACGACTGCATCGAGCGCCAGCTGAAGGCCTTCAACGACGGCCGAGCGCCCAACATGATCCTCGACGACGGTGGCGACCTCACCGCTGTGGTGCACGAAAAGTATCCAGAAATGTTCGAGGGCGACGACAAGATCCGCGGCATCTCGGAAGAAACGACCACCGGCGTGCACCGCCTGTATGACATGGCCAAAAAGGGTACCCTCAAGGCCCCCGCCATCAACGTCAATGACTCGGTCACCAAGTCGAAGTTCGACAACCAGTACGGCTGCCGCGAGTCGGTCCTCGACGGCCTGAAGCGCGCCACCGACGTCATGATCGCCGGCAAAGTGGCAGTCGTCGCCGGCTTTGGCGACGTCGGCAAGGGCGTCGCCCACTCGCTGCGGGGTCAAGGCGCCCGCGTTCTGGTGACCGAGGTCGACCCCATCTGCGCGCTCCAGGCCGCGATGGAAGGCTACGAAGTCACCACGATGGATGACGCCGCGCCCCGGGGCGACATCTTCGTCACGGCCACCGGCTGCAAGTCGGTCATCACCGCCGAGCACATGAAGATGATGAGGCACGAGGCCATCCTTTCGAACATTGGTCACTTCGACCACGAGATCGACGTTGCTTGGCTCGAGAACAACAACGAGATCATCGAAGAAGAGATCAAGCCCCAGGTCGACCACTTCACCTTCCCCGACGGCAAGAAGCTCATCCTCCTCGCCCGAGGCCGCCTGATGAACCTCGGTTGCGCTACCGGTCACCCCTCCTTCGTCATGTCGGCGTCGTTCACCAACCAGGTGCTCGCTCAGATCGAGCTGTGGAAGAACCCCGGTAAGTACGAGAACCAGGTTTACGTCCTGCCGAAGCACCTCGATGAGAAGGTTGCGGCCCTGCACCTCGACCGCCTCGGTGTGAAGCTCACCAAGCTGAGCCAAGACCAAGCCGACTACCTCGGAGTGCCCGCGCAAGGCCCCTTCAAGCCCGAGCACTACCGCTACTAAGGCTACTAGGAGACTTGCTCCGAGCGAAGCGTGACAAAGAAGCGGACTTTGGGCGCT
>CAZFIV010000170.1:0-9942 GCA_964519665.1 uncultured Myxococcales bacterium | reverse complement strand
AACGGCACAAAGGGCCGAAGATCAGGGGGGATGACCGGAAAGACCTCGAGCAACATCCACTCCTGCTTATTGTCGGACTCCCGAAACGCGTCGACGACCTTCAAACGCTTCGCCAGCTTCTTGCGTTTGGCCTCCGAGGTGGTGGCCTTCATTTCGGCCCGCAGCTCTTCGGCGGTCACGTGAACGTCGAGGTAGCCGCCTTTGTCCGGGCTCTTGAGAAGCTCTCGGATCGCCTCGGCGCCCATGCCGGCCACGATGTAGTCTTCACCGAACTCGTCGAGGATCTGCTCGTACCGCTCCTCCGAGATGATCTCGCAGCGCTGGTACTCCTTTTGATCCTTGGGATCGATGACGATGTACGCCTCGCAGTACAGCACTTTCTCGAGGTCCTTGAGGGTGACGTCGAGGAGGTTGCCGATGCGCGACGGAAGCGACTTCAAGAACCAGATGTGAGCGACCGGAGTGGCGAGGTTGATGTGCCCCAGGCGCTCCCGCCGAACCTTCGACGAAATGACCTCGACGCCGCACTTCTCGCAGACGATGCCCCGGTGCTTCATGCGCTTGTATTTTCCGCACAAGCACTCGTAGTCCTTCACCGGGCCAAAGATTTTGGCGCAGAACAGACCGTCCCGCTCCGGCTTGAAGGTCCGGTAGTTGATGGTCTCCGGCTTTTTGACCTCGCCGTGGGACCACTCCCGAATCTTCTCGGGCGACGCGATCGAAATCCGGATCGCCGAAAACGAAAGAGGATCCTTTGGCTTTTCAAAAAAGTTGAAAATGTCCTTCACGGAAAGACTCCTTTGGACTCTGCGGGCGGTGAAAGCCTATTCGGCGACTTCGGCGAGCGCTTCCGGCGTTTCCTCCGGTTCGCTTGCAGCATTCGCCCCCCCGATGGGCCGATACCGCTGCGCGTCGCGCCGTTGGATCAGATCTGAGAGCGATTGCTCGTCGAGCAGCTCGACGTCGAGCCCGAGCGACTGAAGCTCCTTCATCAAGACGTTGAACGACTCGGGCAGTCCGGCCTCGAGCACGTTCTCGCCCTTGACGATCGCCTCGTACATCCGGGTCCGGCCCAGCACGTCGTCGGACTTCACCGTCAGGAACTCCTGCAGGGAGTACGCGGCACCGTACGCCTCCATGGCCCAGACCTCCATCTCTCCGAGCCGTTGCCCGCCGAACTGGGCCTTGCCGCCCAGCGGCTGCTGCGTGACGAGAGAGTATGGACCGATCGAACGAGCGTGAATCTTGTCGTCCACCAAGTGGTGAAGTTTGAGCATGTACATCACGCCGACCGTGACGTCCTCCGCGAACGCCTCGCCCGTCCGGCCGTCGAATAGAATGCTCTGAACACCGCGGTCGCTCTCTTTCAGGAGCTCCCGGATGTCCTTCTCCTGCGCCCCGTCGAAGACCTGGGTCGCCGTATGGACCCCGCCCCGCACTTTGCGCGCGAGTTCGAGCAGGTCTTCGGTATCCATCTTGGCGATCATCTCGAGTTGCCGCGGCTTGTGGAATGTCCGCTCGAGCACCTTGCGCATCTCCTCGGCGACGTCAGCCTGCTTTGCTTTCCACAGGTCGTACATCGCGCCGAGTTTCTTGCCGACTCCGAGGGCGGCCCACCCCAGGTGGGTCTCGAGGATCTGCCCCACGTTCATTCGTGACGGAACGCCGAGCGGGTTCAGCACCACATCGACCGGTGTCCCGTCCTCTAGGAACGGCATGTCTTCTTCGGGCAGCACACGGGAGATGACGCCCTTATTGCCGTGACGACCAGCCATCTTGTCGCCGACTTGGAGCTTGCGCTTGATGGCGACGTACACCTTCACCATCTTGATGACCCCCGGGGGAAGCTCGTCGCCCTTCTTCAGGCGCGCGATCTTCTCCTGGAAGACCATCGTGACCAACTCGGTCTGGTCCCGCACCGACTCGGCCACCTTCTTCACGCGGCCTTCGGTCACGTCGTCGTCGATCTTGATGTCGGCCCAGTAGCGCTCGGGGATCTCGGCGAGCTTCTCTTCGGCCAGCGTTTCGCCTTTCGCGATCAGCTCGGCTCCTTTGTCGTCGACGAGACGAGCCGAGATAGCCTTGCCCGTCAGGAGCTGCAGCATCTTGCGACGGCCCGAATCTCGGATGATCCGGATCTCGTCGTTCTGGTCTTTGAGCAATCGGGCTTCTTCTTCGTCTTCGATCTGCTGGGCGCGTTCGTCTTTGTCGACGCCCTTGCGGGAGAAGACTTTGGCGTTGATCACCGTCCCGACGACGCCGGTCGGAACCCGCAGCGAGGTATCGCGGACATCGCCGGCCTTCTCGCCGAAGATCGCCCGAAGCAGCTTCTCTTCGGGTGAAAGCTGAGTTTCGCCCTTGGGCGTGATCTTGCCGACCAGCACGTCACCGGCGCGAACCTCGGCGCCGATCCGAATGATCCCCGACTCGTCGAGGTCTTTGAGGGCCTCTTCGCCGACGTTCGGAATGTCGCGGGTGATTTCTTCCCGGCCGAGCTTGGTGTCGCGCGCGATGCACTCGAACTCCTCGATATGGACCGAGGTGAAGACATCTTCCTTCACCACTCGCTCCGAGATCAGGATCGAGTCCTCGAAGTTGTAGCCATTCCAGGGCATGAACGCGACGACGCAGTTTCGACCGAGCGCCAGCTCGCCCATCTCGGTCGACGGACCATCCGCGATCACGTCGCCCCGGCGAACCTGGTCGCCGACCCGCACGATCGGCTTTTGGTTGATGCAAGTATTCTGGTTCGACCGCTGATACTTCAGCAGGTTGTAGATGTCGACCTCGGCCGCCACGTCGGTCGATTCTTCGGACGTCTCCACCCGGACGACGATCCGGGTCGCGTCGACCTGCTCGACCACTCCATCGCGCTTGGCGACCACCGTCACCCCCGAGTCGCGGGCGACGATGTACTCCATGCCGGTGCCGACGAGCGGGGCGTCGGTCTTCACCAGTGGCACCGCCTGCCGCTGCATGTTCGACCCCATCAACGCGCGGTTCGCGTCGTCGTTCTCGAGGAAAGGCACGAGGGCCGCGGCGACCGACACCAACTGGTTCGGAGACACGTCCATCAAGGTGACCTCTTCCGGCTTCACGATCACGAAGTCGCCGCCCTTGCGGACCGAAATGCTCTCGTCGACGAAGTTTCCTTCCGCGTCGAGCTTCGCGTTGGCCTGGGCGATGATGTGGTTCTCTTCCTGGAGCGCCGAGTGAAACTTCGGCCGGAGGTCGACCACGCCCTCGTCAACCGTGCGGTACGGCGTCTCGACGAACCCGTAGGGATTCACGCGCGCGTACGTCGACAGCGATGAAATCAACCCGATGTTCGGACCTTCCGGGGTCTCGATCGGGCATATCCGGCCGTAGTGGGTCGGGTGCACGTCGCGCACTTCGAAGCCCGCGCGCTCCCGCGTGAGGCCCCCCGGGCCGAGCGCCGACAAGCGTCGCTTGTGGGTCACCTCGGACAGCGGGTTGGTCTGGTCCATGAACTGCGACAGCTGCGAGCTGCCGAAGAACTCCTTGACCACCGCGGACACCGGCTTCGCGTTGATCAAGTCGTGCGGCATGAGGGTCTCGGTCTCCTGGACCGTCATGCGCTCCTTGATCGCGCGCTCCATCCGCACGAGGCCAATGCGGTACTGGTTCTCGAGCAGCTCGCCGACCGCCCGCACTCGACGATTGCCGAGGTGGTCGATGTCGTCGATCTGGCCCTTACCGTTCTTCAAATCGATCAGATACCGGACCACCTCGAGGATGTCGCGCTTGGTCAGGACTCCGGTATCGAGCGACTCGTCGAGGTCGAACTTGTAGTTCAACTTCAGACGACCGACCTTCGACAGATCGTATCGCTCGGGATTGAAGAACAGGTTGTTGAACAGGTTGCGGGCCGTCTCTTCGGTCGGCGGCTCGCCGGGACGCAGGCGACGGTAGATCTCCATGATCGCTTCGTCGGCGGTATCCATGACGGAACCGTCACCGCTCCACGATCGGCGGCGCTCGTTGAGCTCGGCGTTGATCGTGTTGCGGAGGAAGGCCCCGACGTTCAGATTGTCGATGAACAGGATCTCGAACGACGGGACGCCGGCCTCCCGAAGCTTCTCGAGCAGCTCCGAGGTCACGTCGTCGTTGCACTCGGCAACGACCTCGCCAGTCTCTTCGTCGATGATGTCGCTGGCAACGACCGCTCCGACCAGCTCTTCTTCCTCGACCGGAATCCGATCGATTCCGAGGCGCTCGATCTTGCGGATGGCGCCCATGGTGAATTTTCGGTTCTTCCGGACCAGGATCTCATCGGTCTTCGGATCTTTGAGGTCCCGGGCGGCTCGCTGACCCAAGAGCAGGTCGAGGTTCACCGACTTCGCGAGCCGGTGGTCGGACTCCAGATGAACAACTTCCTTGTCGTAGTAGTAATCGAGCAGTTCCTGGGTGGAATAACCCAGAGCCCGCAGGAGCGTGGTGGCCGGGAGCTTCCGCCGCCGGTCGATCCGCACATACAGGATGTCTTTCGGGTCGAACTCGAAGTCGATCCAGCTGCCCCGGTAAGGGATGATCCGGGCGGAGTACAGATACTTGCCCGAGCTATGAGTCTTGCCCCGGTCGTGGTCGAAAAATGCCCCGGGCGACCGGTGGAGCTGCGACACGATGACCCGCTCGGTCCCGTTGATGATGAAGGTGCCGTTCTCGGTCATCAGCGGGATCTCGCCGAAGTAGACCTCCTGCTCCTTGATCGCCTTGATGACCTGGGTGCCCGTCGCTTCGTCCTTATCCCAAGCGACCAACCGGATCATGACCTTGATGGGTGCGGCATAGGTCATACCCCTCTGGTGACACTCATCAACGTCGTATTTCGGCTTCTCGAGGTGGTAGGAAACGAACTCCAGCGCCGCGGTCCCCTGGAAGTCCTTGATCGGAAAAACCGACTTGAACACCCCCTGCAGGCCAAAATCTTCCCGCTTATCGGGGTCGACGTGCGCCTGCAGAAATTTTTCGTAGCTCTGCTTCTGGATTTCGATAAGGTTCGGAATCTCTGGCGGCTCAGACAGCTTTGCGAAGTTCTTGCGGATCCGGAAGTTGGTTTGGACGACCGAAGGCATCGGCTTTTAGTACTCCCCGGCGACAGGTTCACCTGTACGCCAACTCGCTCGTCGCCGTCAGACCGCCACGGCAGTCAATCGAGACTCTCGGAAGAGGCTCGTTGACGCAATGAGGGCATGACGGGAGTGTGCCCGGGATTGCCGGGCACACCGGTTTAGTCAAGCGGAAATCTGCAAAACTCTAACCGAATTGTAAAGAAAACCCCAACTTTTGTCTACCTAACGTCAGGACGGTACAACCCAGCGACCGTTCACATTGTTCCCGCACAAAGCACCAAGGGCGCACCGCGAACCCGCAGTGCGCCCTCGGCACGAAAGGGTCTGACCGAGGGCCCTGAAGGGCTCCGGCCGATAATCACCACCATAACGGCGCCTTATGCCGCCTCGGCAGGCTCATCGGACCGACAGCCCTGAAGGGCTCCGGCCGATAATCACCACCATAACGGCGCCTTATGCCGCCTCGGCAGGCTCATCGGACCGACAGCCCTGAAGGGCTCCGGCCGATAATCACTTGATTTCGACTTCGGCGCCGACCTTCTCGAGCTGCTCCTTGAGCTGCTCGGCTTCCTCTTTCGACACGGCCTCCTTGACCGCCTTGGGCGCGCCATCGACGAGGCCCTTGGCCTCCTTGAGACCGAGACCAGTGATGGCCCGGACCTCTTTGATGACCTTGATCTTTTCGCCGCCCGGCGCCTTCAGGATGACGTCGAACTCGGTCTGCTCTTCCTTCTTCTCTTCCTCGCCGCCGCCGGGGGCACCCGGCATCGCCATCGGCATCATCATGCCGCCGCCAGAGGCCGCCTTGATCCCGAGCTTGTCTTCCAGTTTGGTCACGAGCTCCGACGCTTCCATCAGCGTGAGGCCCGCAATTTCTTCCATGAGCTTATCGATATCCGCCATCTTCTTATCTCTCCATCGATCCTAAGGGCCGGCTCGCCTCGAGCGGGCCCCAGAAAAAGCCATTGTCAGTGCGCTCAGCGCGCTTGCGGGCACCTCAGCCCTCTTGTTGCTTCTGTTCCCACGCCTTGACGATGCCGATCGCGTGCTGCCCAGGGGCGTTGATCTGCGCCAACAGCTTCTCGCCCGGCTGATTGAACAGCGACAGCAGACGAGACCCCGGTTGATTGAGCAGGCCGAGCAACTTCGCCTGCACTTCGGGCAGGGTCGGAAGCTTCGACAGCGTGGTCGCCGCGTCTTCATCGAGCAGTACATCCTGATCGATGTACGCCCCTTTGACCTGGAACTTCTCGAAGTCCTTGGCCAGGCCCTCGGCAGCTTTCCCTAGAACGGCGAGCTCGTCGTCGTATTTGAACGCGACGGCCGTCGGACCGACGAAAGCTTCACCGAGCTTCTCGATGCGGGTGCCCTGCAGCGCACGCTTCATCAGCGTGTTCTTGACGACGCGATACTCGGCCCCGATTTCGCGAAACTTGGCGCGAATCGTGTTGACCGAAGCGACATCAAGCCCTTGATAAGCTGCGACGATCGCCCCCTTGGAGCGCTCGAGCTTATCAACCAGCGCACTGACCGCCTCTTCTTTGGCTTGGCGGGTCATGCTCATCTAGAATCACCTCCTCTCCCGTTCGGTTTTCCGGTCCTTCCAACCAGGGAGGCGGACTTCCGACGGGAGCGGAGTCCAGCTCCATCTCGGCGGGCACCGTTTAAGGCCGAAGCCACCCGCTGTCTGGGACAGAACCAGAGTTAAGATGAAAAGATCGTTTATAGCTCGCAGGTCGCCGGGTCGACCGGCACCCCGGGCCCCATGGTGCAGCTCAGGGTCACTGACTGCATGTAGGTGCCCTTCGCCGACGCGGGCTTCGCCCGGTTCAGCGCGTCGACGACCACGATGAGGTTACGCTTGAGCGCGGCCGGTTCGAAGGACGCCTTCCCGATCGGGGCATGTACGATGCCGGAGCGTTCGGTTCGGTAGTCGATCTTGCCGCCCTTCGAGTCGGCGACCGCCTTCGCGACGTCCGGAGTCACAGTGCCCGTCTTCGGGTTGGGCATCAGGCCTCGAGGACCGAGCACGCGCCCCAGACGCCCCACCAGCGCCATCATGTCGGGCGACGCGATCGCCACGTCGAATTCGAGGAAGCCGCCCTGGACCTGTTCGACCAGGTCTTCGGCGCCGACGATGTCGGCCCCAGCGTCGCGGGCCTGGGCTTGCTTTTCGCCTCGGGTGAAAACAGCCACTCGCTTGGTCTTGCCAGTACCTGCCGGAAGCACGACTGCACCCCGGATCATCTGGTCGGCGTGCCGAGGATCGACCCCCAGCTTGACCGCGACCTCGACCGTTTCGTCGAACTTGGCGACGGTGGTCTTTTTGACCAGCTCGCAGGCTTCGTCGGCGGAGTACTTCTTCGCGCGGTCCACCAACGCCGCCGCTGTTTGGTATTTCTTGCTGCGCTTCTTCATATCTTCTCCTCGTAGTCCAAACGGCGCCGCCGACCTTCGGGGCGCCTCCTACGCTGGGACGTCGGTGGCCGAGCCCGAGGGGCCGCTACTGGACGACGTCGACGCCCATCGAGCGGGCGGTGCCCGCGATGATCCGCCCCGCCGCATCCTCGTCGTGACAGTTGAGGTCTTCCATTTTGGTCCGGCCGATCTCCAGGCACTGCTCCCAAGTGATCTTGCCGACCTTTTCTTTGCCGGGCTCCTTGGAACCGGAGGCCGGCTTCTTGTTCAGGTGCAGACCGACGGCCTTCTTGATCAGGATCGAGGCCGGCGGCGACTTGGTGATGAAAGTGAACGAGCGGTCTTGGTAGACCGTGATCACGACCGGAATCACCAGGTTCTCTTTCATGAGTTCCTGCGTTCGGGCATTGAAGGCCTTGCAGAATTCCATGATGTTGACGCCGTGCTGACCGAGCGAAGGGCCGACCGGTGGGGCCGGGTTGGCCTTGCCGGCCGGGACTTGCAGCTTGATGTAGCCGGTAATCTTTTTCGCCATTGCGTCTTCCTGTCCGGTGTCTCTACGACACGGGTGGCGTCGGGTCGGACGCCGGGACGGACCGGGCTACACCGATCCGCTCGCTTGATCCAGCAGAATTTGGAGGCTATTTGACGGTTTTCTCGACCTGATGAAAGTCGAGCTCCACCGGGGTCGAACGCCCGAAGATCGAGACGAGAACCCGTAGCTTCTGCTTCTCGTCCTTCACCTCTTCGACCGTCCCATTGAAGCTCGCGAACGGCCCCTCGATCACCCGCACGGTCTCACCCTCGTAGTATTGGACCTTCGGCTTCACCGTCACCGTGCCCTCGGAGAGCTTTCGAAGTCGCTCGACCTCCCGCGCCCGGATCGGCATCGGATTTTGGGCGTTGCCAACGAAGCCGGTGATCTTGGGGGTCGACTTCACCAGGTGCCAGCTCTCCTTGTTGAGCTCCATCTGCACGATCATGTATCCGGGAAAATGCTTACGGTTGGTGCGCCGCGTCCGGCCTCCGATAAGCTCGGCCACCGTCTCTTGGGGCACGAGGACCTCCCCGAAAAACTCTTCGAGTCCTTCGAGCCTCATCCGTTCTTCCAAGCTTTTCTTCGCCTTGTTCTCGAAGCCGGAGTACGTGTGGACCACGTACCATTTCATCTTTGGGTTCGCGGCGGCGCGAGCCCGGGCCGCCGCCAAAGCGGCTTCTTCGGCGGACGGCGGTTCCGGCTCGGGCTCGGGCTCCACCTCTTCGGCGGCCTCCGCGGCCCCTTTGTCGGCAACGGTCGCGCGAGCAGCGTCGGCCGCATCAGCGGCTTGGCCGGCCTCATCGGCGTCGGCGGTGTCATGATCGCCTTGATCACCGTCATCCGCCTCGTCGACGTCGCTGCCGGCTTTTACCTCTTCGTCGCCGTCAACGTCATCGCCCTCGTCGTCGCCGTCAACGTCATCGCCCTCGTCGTCGTCGGCCTCGCCGTCCTCGACCTCGTCGTCGTCGACCTCGCCGTCGTCGACCTCGTCTTCGGGCTGGTCGTCCAACGCCTCATCGTCGTGCTCGGTGCCGTCTTCGACGTCGTCGATCGGATCGTCTTCGTTGTCCAAGTGCCTTCCGTTTCTGCCCACCGGTTCCTCACGACTTTCCGTGGGTCAGCGACGCAGGCCCGATCCTTTCCCGACGTTGGGTTCGGCGGCCGCGCGCCGGTGACCCGGCGCCCCCCTATTGCTGGGGCGTGTAGATAAACCCGGTCAGGTTAAGCCAAACCAGGTCGAAGACACCCAAAATCATCGAAATGACCAAGGTCGTAACAA
Organism: uncultured Myxococcales bacterium; assembly: GCA_964519665.1. Taxonomy (GTDB): domain Bacteria; phylum Myxococcota; class Kuafuiibacteriia; order Kuafuiibacteriales; family Kuafuiibacteriaceae; genus JANQQN01. Next base: position 614 of record CAZFIV010000170.1, on the reverse strand, counting down.
TGACCGTCACTGTGCTGTCTTGAGTCTCTTTTCGATCCGGCCACGCGACCTTCCAGAGCTCGGTCACCACATCGTTCAAGTACTGTATCGCTGCGCGATTGTTCAGCACATAGTAAATACCCCCCATCGACAAGACCAAGGCCACGACCGACGAAATGGGGATTCGGGGCCCGAGGAGCGGGGTCGGGAAGTCATACCAGTTCATCACCAGCATCAGGTTGTGAAACAGGCGCAGCAGGGTCTGCCAAACCACAACCCCGGCCAAGAGAACGAATGAGGTGACGTATCGCTGCGTGCCTTGCACTTGCTGGCTCCAATATCGATCTTGCTCTGCCGGTACCGGCCTGGCAGCGCCGTTGCATCCCGCGGACTCCGTTGAGGACCGCTCCGGGTCGTTCAGGTCGTTTCGGTCATTGCGAGGGCGGCGAGGGGCGGCCGTTGACGTTCAGGGCAGGAGGGACTCGAACCCCCAACATACGGTTTTGGAAACCGTCGCTCTACCAATTGGAGCTACTGCCCTATTGTTCAAGCATCCCTCGCCCAAGCGCCAAGCGATGGTGCCCGAAGCCTACAACCAGACTCGAACTGGTGACCTCTTCCTTACCAAGGAAGTG
>CAZFIV010000169.1:0-9957 GCA_964519665.1 uncultured Myxococcales bacterium | reverse complement strand
AGAGCGCGCCAGAATCTCTCGATCAAGGAATTGCTGAAACGAACGTCGGTCTGGGCGACGATCCGTTTGAGTCCACCTTGATCCACGAGTTCATTGACGGCTTCGTTGAAGTTCTCTACGCCCCCATCCACCATCAGCGTCGTCGCCGCCGTCATTGCAGTATCACGTCGGCGCGACCCTTCGTCGGCCTTCACAAGCAAGGCGGCCGTAGCGGCCGGCTCGAGGCGTGCATTGATCCGCCAAGCCAGAATTCAGCGAGAGTAATTATCAATCACCGCCTGGAGGTACGCCTTGGTTCCATCGAGGAGCCTGAACACCGTAGTGTCCACATGCCAAGCCTCGTCCGGCTTCTTTGCGCGAAGGCCCTCCTTCGCACGGTCGGGATGGATCCGGGTCCGTGGCCGGCGCCATCGGCGCTCGCGAATCAACCTCGACCACGAGGTTGCCGACGCGTAGACCTTGCCCATGCGTTGGGCGAGCCTGGCCAGCGTTGTCGTCGGCACGTGTCGGTAGTCGGTTGACGTTGCCATCTCCTTCATCGTCGCCACTTCCGCGGCGGTGAGTCGCGTCGGTCTTGAACGAGGGCATGTCGATACGTCGTCGAGGGCGCACCGCCGCTCTCCACGCCTCCAGGCGAAGTATCGGCTCCGAGAGAGGCCGATGATTCTCAGGCTCGCCGTCGACCCGATCGTCGTCGACGCCCGCTCGACGGCCTTCAGAATCGCCGCCTTATCGGTTCCGTTCGGCAGGCGCCGTCGGTCAAGCCGGCTGTCCATCACCCGAACGAGAACCAGGAGGAGGCGCATAGCGGCGGTCAGAATCTCAACCCGGCGTTCGAGCTGGAAGACCTTGGCCTGAAGGCCCGTCTCCGACATACCGAGGGTCGAATGCGTGACCACCTCCGCCGGTGCGCCGCGCATCCATTCGCCCAGCGTTGACCGCGGAACTCCTACCTTCCGCGCCATCGCCCCATCGCCCGTGGATTGGACGAGCTGCTTCAACCGGTGGTCGTACCGCCGCTGCCGTCGTTCCCGCCCCGCCATTGTCGAATCGTCGCGGATGACAGCCGGCGGAGCAAGATCGACCGCCGCGACCGAATTCAGAGCCGGAACAGCCCTGCCGAGTTCTCGGACGTCGAGATGCAATATGTCCGCGCGGACAGCTCCGCAGGCAGACCCGATCATCGCGGTGCCGGCGATTACGCAAGGGGCAGACACGCGTGACTCATGACAGGGGAATCCTCTCTTGCGGGTCGCCGAACCGACTCGCGCAGCAATCGTTGTGGTCGGGGCCTAGGGGCGTCTAGCCAACCAAACGAACGGTACGAGGGCCACGGTACCCACTCTCGACCGCTTCCAACGCGGCCACAACGCTGTTTCTTTACGGGGCGTTGCGGAAATGCAACGACGACCTGAGGCTATCCCGAAGTCGCTGGCCTCCCGGCGTCGATCAAGTAAGCATGAGCCGCGCCCAGCGAGCGGCTTGCGACATGCGCGGACCTTAAGTTAGGTAGCGGCCATGTCGATGACCATCGCCCAGATTCCAAGCCCCCACGGCGCATCTCATAATCAACCGAATAAGATCATCGTCCATGCGATCTCTGAGTTCTTGGACCTTGGCTCTCAAGATCAAATTGCCTGGTCTTTTCTAGATTCTCAGGGGATTTCCGCGCACGCCTTCGTCACGCCGAGCGGCGTTGTCGTGAGAACTCGGGACGATCACGAGGGCGCGTATCATGCGCGTGGACACAACACGAACTCGCTGGGCGTCGAGTTTATGGTACCGGGGGTTCATACCTATCCGACCTTCCTCGACGCGATGAACACGGACTACCTCACGCCCGCTGCGTACGATGCCGGCTTGACCCTCGTCCGAGGGTGGGTGCGGGCATATGGCATTACGAAGGATAACCTGCATCGACATAGCGACGTGAGTCCGGGACGAAAAATGGATCCTGGATACGGCTTCCCGTGGGATCGCTTCCGATACGATGTGTTCGCTTGACGAACGAACGGTGCGTCTCGCCGAGCGAGCAGACGAACCGGTCGTGCGGACGCGTGACTTGGGCCGAGGTGGCTCTCGCCGCCATGGCCCCGCGAGGCAGGGGGAACATGGCCCCTCTGTCTGGCGTTCTCGGCCAGCCACCTTTCCAACGAATCGTACCGCCGACCTCGCGTACGCTGGTCGCGTTCAATGATCGCGGTACTTCACTTTGAGACTGCGCCTTCTTGCGCTATCGTTCGTCCGGCGGCACTTTGTGTCCTAAAGCTGAGGAGAAACTATGTCTGAGCAGAAAACGACCAAGAAGGACCTTGGGCAAAAAATTATTGACGTTGCGACCGGCCTTGCGACTGTGAAGGTCAGGACTATCGTAGGTAAGATCGGCGCCGCCCAAGAAGGGCTGGAGCCGACGCCGGGATTGACTGCGTTTCGGCTTAGCTGGAATCCCAGTGAGGTCAAGGTTATTGCAACCGAGATCAGCTTGATTGACGGCGACGCGAACAACTTTGTCCCGGATGAATTTCTCAACAACCCCGAAGGGGCTAGTATTCGCGACTTCCACGATCGCCAGGTACAGCGCGCACAAGAGATTTCCAATCGTAATATCGAGCTCATGATGAGAGTCGCGACGGCGCTATCCGATAGGCTGAGCGCCCTGGTCGATTGATATGAAATCGCCGTCCGAGCCGTCCTTTTTCGACCGACTCGTCGATACGGTTGGTGACCTGTCTACCCGTCAGGTCCGTACCGAGATCGTTGGCGCCGAACGCATAGCTGTGGCTTTGCTTCAGTGCGATCTGGCACGGGGGGATGTCCATCATTTCATCGATGAATGGTTTGTGACGAGCTCGGGCTCCGCCGCCTTGCGTCGTGTTCACGAGGCGGTTGTCGACGCGAGCATCGATCCGCTCGGCTCGGTCTTCGCGTCGTTCTTCGACCTCGCGACCTCCCTTCAGTCGGCCGAGCCGGAGTAGTCCATGAGTGCTCGCAAGCGAAGTCGGCCCAAGGTCAAGGAGCGCTTCCAAAAGCTCGCCACCGATCTCCTGAGCCTTGAGGTCAACACGATCGTCACTCACGACATGATCGCCGCACGTAAGGTCCCAGAGCTCGCGCACACACTGCTCGATATCGCAACGACCTACGCGAGGCAGCTCGACGAAGTCTATGGCGTGGCCAAATACGAGGGTGCACCCGTTGATCAACAGGGGCGCCCCATACCCAATCCTCGGAGCCTGGCGACGACGAAAGGGGAGGTGACGTTTGAAGCCCAGCCGCTCGATGTGCGAACCGTCGCGCGGCTCGATGCCAAGACCTTTCGCGACATCAACATCACCGCAGAGCGCGCTCTAGCGGATCCCGGGTCGAACCAGACCCGCAGCCTTTCAAGCGCCAGTCAGGCCATTATCACCCGGATTCGCGACTCGAGCATGGAGCTAGCGATCATCCTGGAACGACTGCACCTGGACGAAGGGGCCGGCCATGGCCCGCTCGAAAAGACAAAAAGCGGGCTCGACGCGCTCGCTCGCGATGGCAAGAGCATCGAGCTCGACGTCTCGGAGCACGAGCGGCTTCGGATTCAAAAGATCTGGGAGCTCGGCGTCGAAACCATCATGATGCAGACGATCATTCAGCTCGACGGTGACGTCATTACTCGGCTTCAGGCCGACTACGCTTCCCCCGAATATACGCACTTGTGGCAAGCGCATCAGTCGAGCGTCAGCGCCGCCATCGAGTCGTGGCAATACTTGGTCGAAACGGTCGGCCGACTGAGCGCCGCGCTGATCCGAATCATTCGTGGGGGCAGATGATGACGGGTCGCTCGCAGCGCTCGCCCGTCGCGTGGGTGACGTCATGGCGCGACTTGCTGCGCCTCATGAGCCGTCAAGGCGCGGTCATTGAGACTCTTGATCCCTCAGGCCAAGGGATCGTGGCCCGAACGATCGTGCAGCTCGACGGCGACTCCGTAACCTACCTCCATGCCCGTATCGCGGCCTCGACGGTCAAGACCCATTTCGATGACGTGGTCTCTCGGATAAGTCGCCTCGCTCGGCCGGTCAATCAGATCACCGTCGTTTCGATTGTAGTATCTGGGCTCGGTAGCACCGGTCTCGCCGCCGGATTCTCAGGCGACGCTCGAATATGGATTGGCTCGGGCGTATTTTCAGTGGTGGCCACGACCCTGGCCCGACGCATCATCAGTACCATCGTCATGCGCTTCGCCATTTATTTGATTCGTCGACGCGCATCTAACGCGAGGTAAACAACGTTACGAAGTGCTTGCTCGTCTTCGCGCGTTGGTGGGTGCTTACCTCGAAGGGCTCCGTGTGAGGTTCACGTTTTCAACCTCTGCGCCCGGCAGCTCTTCACCGGCGCGAGCACGATGATCGCGACGAGCATCGCGGTGCTGTTGTACGTGCTCGCCGCGGACCGGGTTGCGTTGCCGCGGTCGATCTGGAAGTGAGCACGAGGGGGCCCAGGGTCGACGGCTATGGAAGGCCGAAGCAACCTCATGAGGCAAGGGGACCTGCTGGCCAGTGAGGTGTGCCTCGACGCCGAGCCGGATATACTCGACGGGTTCAGATGTTTGAGACCCACGCCCTGCCCCACAGTGGGCACATCCCGCTCCAGCGACTGACCGCCAATCACGTGCGCACATATCACGCAAGCTGGGGTCAGGAAGTTGCAGTTGCCCCCGTCAAATCGGACACCTAGCTTAGCGCCAAGCCGGCTGACATTCGCAATATTCCAGTCAATGCCCTATCGGGTGTCGAAGCTTAGGGTGAAAGGCCGCTCCGCCGGGGGATCAAGGGTCTCCAGACCCCACATGAACCACCACTGAAGTCCCGGATCTGAAGGCCACGGCCCCGCGCCGCTCGGCTCTGGAGATAGACGGATGAACACGAAGTCGCCCGGTTGTGCTCCATTGGTCACCTGCTGGTTTAGGTATGCAACGAGTGCGGCCTGCCCGCCGCTGTCCAGTGAATAGTCGGTGAGCGACGGCGACGTCGCCGTCAGAATGTCCGCTTGGAGTAGCGTCCCGGACGCGTCGTAGTCGCCGGCGATGACCGTATCAGTGCCGCGGTACGGTAAACCATAGACGCTTACGTCAAAGTCAAACGGAGTCCCCGGGGTGTTGGTGGCATCTCGGACGGCAAAATTGATGTCCGCGGCGGTGAATACGGCGCCGCCCGTATCGGGGATCGCGAGAGGAATCACGACGGTCACGCCCACACCGTCACGTCGGCCGACGCGAAGCAGACCGGGGCTGACCGGGTCCTCGAATACGCCACCGTCAGAATCGACCTCCACATCGCTGTCGGTCGCACCCAACGTTCGTTCGGCACGCGGGAAGATCCCAGACGCGAGAAAATCAGGGGATTCCCATACGATATCGTCGATATAGATGGGCCCGTTGACGCTTCGAGCCGACTCCATCGCCCAACCGAAGCCCATTTTGATTTCACTCGGGGTGTTCGTCACTGACAACAGCGTGCGCGAAGAGGGCGAGGTCTGAAGCGGCTCGATGAAGCCGGTCGTGATCTCGTTGCCCTCCGGAGCTATTACGAAGAAGCGGGCATCCGTTGTGCCCGATCCAATGTCGGGTGACCACGCGACGAAGGACACTTGGGTTGCTCCATTGGGAATAGGCAGAACATCTCCGAAAAGTGTGGCGAAGTTCGTCCCGGAGAAGGCGCCGACGCCATCCCAATCGAACCCATAGCAATCACCGCGAGCCATTCCGCCTCGTTCCGGACACGCCACGATACTGAACGGAGAGCCAAACGGCGCGCTGGGCGCGAAGTAGTCACTCACGAATATCGGGAATTCGGTGGGCGCAAACACGCAGCTGCCATCGTCTACCGTTGCCAGGTCATCGTAGTTGAGCGCAGTTTGGTCGTTGCATCCGAGGCGTTCGAATAACTCGCATGACGTGCATGCGGCGGTAAACTCGAGCACTGGCTTCGCTTCTGCGGCCGCTTGTTCCGATGCATTCACCTGATAGATGACTTCCCCCGAGCTCGGGTTCGCTGCGCTGGGTTCCAAACGAAAGAAGACGAAGTCACCCGGAACCGCACCACCGGCGACCTGTGCATCCAAGAAATTGATGAGGTCTTGCTCTGATCCTGATGCGGTGGTGACCAACGTGCCGTCCGGCAGCGTGCTGACGAAGAAGTCTGCTTCAATCTCGATTCCGCCGGTCAAGTCCTCCGGCAAGAGCTCCGGTGAAGACCGAGCGCCGACGCCGTACAGATCTGCGCCGAACATGACCGGTCCGAATTTGTTCAGTAGCTGGACACGAACACTCGCGGCCGTGAATAGGTCATCCTGCCGAAGCGTACCGGGGAGCCTGAAACCAAACACGAATGTACTCTTCGGTCCCGCGTCTCCGAAGTAACCGACTTTAGCGATGACTTGATTGGTGTCGGCGACCGCTCCGTTATCCAGCACGTTACCGTCGGACGCGTCGGAGATTATCGAAGCCGTGATCGGCCCCGCGCTCGGCCCTTCAAACACCACCGGGTCCAGCGTCAGAGGCGCATCTACGACTGTGACGCTGAGGATTCCGCTGCTCTCTCCGCCGCTAGCACCGATGCGGATTTGATACTCATACGCGCCCGGCGCCAGCTCCACATCGCCCGTAAACTCGCCGGCAGTCGTCGGGTTTTCGACGAGGGCGGTCTCACTAAATTCTGATGACCCCGTCAGACGCGTCAGGGCACTCACCCCCAACGACTGAGTAGCTGCGTCGCGAGCGGTCAGGTCGGCAACAAAGGTCACTACATACTGGCATGATTGGTCCTCGACCGTCGCCGTGGCGTCGAAGTTGGCGGCATCACTGTCGGTGCACCCCATCACCGCGTTGTTATTGTTGTTATTGTTGTTGTTGTTGTTGTTGTTATTGTTGTTATTGTTGTTGTTGTTGTTGTTATTGTTGCTGCTGCTGTTGTTATTATTGCTGCTGTTGTTGTTGCTGCTGTTGTTGTTGTTATTATTGTTGTTGGATGCCTCGGGTACGCAACGGCCACTATCTAAGACCTGACCGGCTGGACACGGGCTGTCGTCGTCATCTCCGCATGCGGCGGCAAGAATCAGACACAGGCCGATGAGTATTCCAACTAAGAATTGTCTGCGTTTTTGCATATGCACTTCCTCGGGCTCTCTTTCCCAAGGGAGCGCGCGTTCAAGGCTACGGTCTGCACCGGCGCCGTATGTTGACTGAGCTGCATCCGCAAACGTAGCCGAACAGCGACGTTGTCGAGACAGAATGGCATCCGAGGAGGCTCCCCTCCGAACATGGATGCTCTCGATGTTGGTTGCTTCTCTTGAGCGACAGATGCCGAACGGACTGACGCTACGCTACGACAATCCGGCGAGTCAAGGTCAGCGGCGAAGTGGCCGTTCATCATGTCAGCGGCGAAGTGGCCGTGCATCATGTCAGCGGCGAAGTGGCCGTGCATCATGTCAGCGGCGAAGTGGCCGTGCGTCATTCCAGCGGCGAAGTAGCCGTGCGTCATGCCAGCGGCGGAGCTGCCGTGCGTCATGCCGGCGGCGAAGTAGCCGTGCGTCATGCCGGCGGCGGAGCAGCCGTGCGTCATGCCGGGGGTTGCCCATCAGGCGCGTTGCTCATGCGCCCGAATGAGGGCCTCGACAGCTCCGCTGGAACCGCTGCAGCTCGAGCGAGCCTGGTCCACGGTGGGAACGTCGCGTACCCGGACGTCTAGCCGGTCGTCAGGCACGCCGGCTGCCTTCATGATGCTCTTGGCGTAGCAGGCCTGCGCTTGCTCCACGGCTACGTTCGGGTTCTCCAGCCCGCCGGTGGCTCCGTTGAAGGGGAGGCAGGGACCCTTGCGCCGGTCGGGATCCAGGTCGATGCCTCCCACGACTTCAATCTCTCAGCTTCGCATTCAAGAGAGATTGTGCTTTCGGACGGCACCGTAGTTCGAGCTCCGCCGGCGTTCGACGACAACAACCTCCGGCGCGTGCTCGCCCCCCTCACTCAGTCCGTCGGGGAAGAGCGGACCACTCGGGTCAGCGGTCCGCGCTGGGCTCGTCCACTCGGGACAAGCGCCGGATGAGTGATTGACCCCTCCCTTGGGCCCGCGGCGCACCGCTCATGCGTCGATTGGCACATCTCGTACCCACGGAAGAATCCTTCGACTCATGGCGGGGTTAGCTTCCACGACGAGGCCGGCAGTTTCGATCGGAATCGTATTTTCAGTAGAAAGAAAGAGTGAAGAAAATGAAAAGCAAGGTAAGGTTTTTGAGTGGCATGGCGCTGTGCGTGGCTGCGCAGCTCGCGGGTTGTGCAAGCGATGATGGTGGCGGCGATCCGGGAGCAAACGGGGACGTCCAGGCGGATACGACGGCGCCGGTGATCACGATCCGTGGCAACGCACGGATCGAAGTGGTGTACGGGGCGATCTTCGGCGACTTGGGTGCGGAGGCCGTCGACGACGTAGACGGTGACGTCGTCGTATCCACGGAAGGAACCGTCGACACGTCTGTCGCGGGCACCTATCGACTGACCTACAGCACGGTCGACGGGAGCGGCAACGAGGCGAGCGCGTCTCGAGAGGTGGTGGTGCTCGAGGATGAGAACCTCACCTCGGACGTGGCGACGCCCATGAACCCTGTGGCGGCATCCTTTTTCGATGGTCAACTGTGCAATGCGGACTACTGGTCCGACGAGCCGGAGATCCTCTCTGCCGGCTTGGGCTTCTCGGACATCATTGGCCTGGACGAACCAGAGCTGACCGAGGAGGTTGTTCGGGCGGCCGGAGGCGCCTGGAACCGGGATATCGACTGCGGTTCGGACCTGACAGACTACACGTCGACCACGCTCCAAGATCAGGTGGGACAGGGATACATCATGCGAACGCCCTACGGAGGTCTGAAAGACCAGGCCCTGGGGATCGATGGCCTCCCCATTGTTTTCAGCTGGCCCGTGGACGGGAGCACCATTGACCTCGAAGACTTTCAGGTCACGATGAACACCGGGGACATCGTCCGGCCCTTGGCGGTCAGCACGTTCCCCAACTTCGAATGCAACGAGCGCAACACCCTTCCCATCTTTGGCGAGTTCGGGAATCGGCTCCCCAGCGACGACCCCGACGCCCGGTACCCGGCGATCGTGAGCATCGTGGGAGATCTGCTCTTGGTGGGGCCCGGCGGCGCCGTCGTGAACGCTCGCGGGCTCATGTGGGAGAACTCGGCGAGCCCCTACGATGAGAACAACGGACCTCGGTTCGTGGGTGCCAAGCTGAACCGCCTGGACGACGGACCGATGGAGGGAGAGGGCGTACAGACACCCGTGCCCGCCATTCCTCCGAACGACGCGTTCGCGCTCTACGGCGATGAAGGCGACTTCATGATCCGCACGCTGTCGACCGGTGGAGTCTCTCCCAATGGTGTGAACGGCGTGAAGCCCAACGACTTCGAGCGATTCTTCCGGCTCCGCGCGATCGGGGAAGACGGCGAAACGGTCATCCTCGACACCGTGGGCGAGACGTACAGCGTGCGCGGGGGGACTCTCCGCATTTTGGGCCTCTCGGACTTGGGTCAGCCCGAGAGTCCCGAGAACCCCTTCGACGAGTGCTACGACGAAGACCTGGACAACTACATCGACATCATCCTGGCCGGCGACGAGGCGGCGGCCCGCAGTATCACTCACGTGGAGGTTCCCAGTCTGGCCGGGGGCTACGATGCCTTCTACAACCCGGGCGGCCCGGGTCGTACGCCCTTCGAAGGCGTCAGGTATACCTCGCCGGGTCCCGAAGACCTGGAGCCGGTCATCATCGCGTTGGACGACCCAATGCGAGTGACGTACGACCCAGATTCCCATTCTCCGGAAGGACTGCTCACGCTGGAGGTGGACGGCGTAAACAGAGAGTACCTGTTGACCGTTCCCGAGGCCTACTCGGGAGAAGAAGCGGTGCCTCTGCTGTTCGACCTGCA
>CAZFIV010000168.1:5882-9983 GCA_964519665.1 uncultured Myxococcales bacterium | reverse complement strand
GGCTATCGTGTCAGCCCCAAGCGGTCCTTCGGGGAAGCGGCGATGAACGCGCGCCCTCGGCTCGACCGAGGCCGCCCGCGGGGCAGCGCATCGCGCTTTTGATCGGCAACGACGCGTACGCGGAGGGCGTGGGCCCGCTCGATAATCCGAGCAACGATGTGCAGCTGGTCGCGGCGTCGCTCGGCCGGATTGGCTTCGACGAAGAGAACATCGCGATCGTTCGGAACGTGGGTCGGGCGGAGCTCCTGGATGCGGTGGACCGGCACACTCGGCGGCTCTCCGAAGCGGGCGACGGGGCGATCGGCTTCGTTTACTATTCCGGCCACGGCGCCGCGAGTCCGCGCGATCGGCGCAACTACTTGATCCCGGTCGGGGTGAAGCGGCTCGACCAGCGGGTGTGGAACAAGTCCGTGCCCCTGGACGAAATCGTCCAAAAACTCGATTCGGCGGCCGCGACGACGGCGCACATTGTCATCTTTGACGCTTGCCGAAACGTGCTGAAGACGAGGGGCAAGGGAGAAAAGGGCTTCCGGGCGATGCCCCAACGCCGGGGCATGTTGATCGCGTTTTCGACAGACCCGGGTGAAACCGCAAGCGACGCGGGCGAGCGTAGCGGCCCCTACGCGGCGGCCTTGGCCGAGGAGCTGGTCAGGCCGGGCCTCGACCACCTGCAGCTCTTTCAGAACGTGAAAGAGCGGGTGCACGAAGCGACACTGCAGGCTCAGCTGCCGTGGACCCAAGACGGTCTGGTTGAGCGAATCTATTTCAACGGCCGAATCACGGCTGAGGACCAGCGGGAGGCCAAAGCCAAGGAAGTCTGGTCTATGGTCCGAAACACCACCGACCCCGCGACTCTTGAGGCCTTTGCACAACAGTACGACGGCACGTCTTGGGCAAGCGACGCTCGAGCCAGAGCTGCGTCGCTCCGCAGGCGGCCAGTCATCTCTACGGAGCCGCCACCACCGCCCGAGCCGTCGCCCCCGAATCGGTCGCCTTCCGCACCTCGAGGTATGGTGCGAATCCCGGCGGGGCGATTTCAGATGGGTTGTGTTCCGGGAGACGGCCGTTGCGACAAGGACGAGAAGCCTCGGCATGAGGTCTACCTGGACGCATACTTCATCGATCGAACCGAGGTCACGGTGGCGGCCTACAAAGAGTGCAAGTCCTGCCGAGCACCCGCGACGGGTGAGGCATGCAACTGGGGGCGCCGAGGTCGCGACCAACACCCAGTCAACTGCGTGAGTTGGCACGACGCGAAGGCGTACTGCGAATCGGTGGGCAAACGTCTGCCGACGGAGGCGGAATGGGAACGGGCGGCTCGCGGTCAACCAAACGATATCTACCCATGGGGGAATGCTGCGCCGACAGATAGGCGCGCCGTGTTTTTTCAATCCGACACGGCAGAGGTCTGCTCGAAGGGCGAGGCCGGCCATCAGTTGTGCGACATGGCGGGCAACGTCTGGGAATGGGTGGCGGATTGTTATGACAAAGATGTTTACAAACGAAGTGACAAAGTGACAACCAACCCCCTCGTTAAGTGCTCGTCCGGTGGGCGGGTGCTGCGCGGCGGGGCGTTCTACAGCCCCCTCGCCTGGTGGTTGCGGGCGTCGGACCGGTTCGGGGACGAACCCGTGGTCCGGGTCAGGTACTTCGGTTTCCGGTGTGCATCCCCAGCATCTTAGAGTATTGAAATTATTGTTGAAACCGTCCGGCTCGCGCCTTTCGTGGGAGTGACAAACGAAGGCTCGTCCTAACAATTTGTCAAAATGGTTGTCGGTTCATGGGGGCAAGAAAAGGGGCTGGAACACCGGTTTGGGCTTCGAATCTCTGAATAGGGGGTCGTGGTCTCTTCCTGTTGACAAAAATCAATCTGCCAGGGCGCTTGTCGACATTTCTGTAAGAATCGCCAGCAATATGCGGAAGCTCCCGGTAGGGAGCGGACCGCCGCGGCAACGACACCCGCGTCCGAGGGGACAACCGGCCGGCCTTCATCCACAACGACCTACGCGTTAATATTTCGTATCGGTCGGACTGGCTTCGGGGCTCGTCTTTCCCGCCGACCCGTCGCACGCCGAGCGCGCACGGGTAAAGCGGGACGACACCGAAGTCTGTTGGTTTCGAACGGACTCGGTGCTCCACAAGCCGCTGCGTCGGGTCGTCGCCGAGGCCGGGGTCATCGGTCGAATTCGCGGGTCAGCGAGAAGTCCGTGTCGCCTCGGAGTAAGACGTCCTCGAATCCCGACGCACGACAAATTGAAACGGCCTTGTCGTAGTACGGCACCACGCCTTCGTGCGACGGGCGATTGCCGGAGCGGTTGAGTATGTAGAGAGGCTCGCCAGTGTTCGCCAACGAGACGACCAGCGCGTGATAGCCCCAGGTCCCGTTGTACGCGACGTCCATGCCCTCCTTGCACTCCCCGGTCGTCGGTACGAGCGAACCGTCCGCGTCGATCTTCGCGGTTCGGGACCGGAAGGAGTCAGGTTGCGACGCCCACACCTCAGCGCGTGTTTCGTTGATAGCGTCCATCAGAGCGTTCACGGCTTCGGCGTCAAAGCGGCGGCAGAAGTCTCCTGCGGTCGTCGGATCTGGGATGCTCTTGGCACCCAGCGCATCGAGAAAGACGCGGTCGTTGCGACGGATTTCGATATCTTCGAGGACCCGACCGCCGCACACGACATTGTACGCGATGCTGAGGACATGATCCGACTCGTGGTACGGGTGGTGGAGCTTCAGCAGCTTCACGGCCTCGTCGATCCGCTTCGGCAGCCCGAGTTGCTTCACCATCCGGTGGATCGCGCCGATGCCTCCGCAGGCGACCGCTTTCGTCTTGTCGGCAAGCTCGTATCGGATGCCATCTCCTCGAAGCACTGGGCCGCCCGCGTTGACCGCCACCGCCTCGGCGAGTCTTCGTTCGATCTTCCGCTTCTCAGCGGCCTGCATTCGGCGTATCTTCCTGTTCACCTGAAAACTCCTTCGCTGGTCCGGCGTGGTGCTGGATTTGGTGAGTGCAAAGGGGTTTTCGGGTGATTCTATCAATCGATCCGTCTTTCTACGCTTGGTCAGGGTCTAGCTCTTTGACCCGCGCGAAAAGGCCGCCTTGATCTACAACGAGGCCCTGAACAAAGGCGTCGATGCCGACTTTGCAACCAAACACAACGCACTGGCTGAACACTTGTCGGAGGTCGAGATCGCAGAGTTGGCGGCGGTGGTCATCAATATGAACATATGGACTCGGCTCAAACTTGCGCAGGGCGCGGTCGCGAGGTCGTCATGAAAGTTGTTGCGACCGCAGATATCCAGGGCCCGGAGGCCAGTGGCAGCATTGAATTGCTGGATGCCGGGGATGGAAAGCGACGCCTTCGCGTCGTCGATCTGCACGTGGTACCCGGGGCTCCGCACGTTCGGTTGTATGTACTCCCGCCGAACGCGAGCAAAGTCCGAGAGCCCGGCGTGCTGGACCTCGGCAAGAGCTCTAAGAAACACTTACGCGTAGGCCGCTGTGGGGGCGGCATCGGCCCGTCCTCCGCTCGGACCGTGCGTCGTTGCCGCGGCGGTCCGCCTCCCTACCGGGAGGTGGCCGGCAGGGCGCGAATCCGTTTCGCTCTTAGCCGGCAGAACGAAAATCGCCGCGACCGCTCTGTGACCTTGGGAGTAAGATGAGCATCGCCCGGGCCCGTCAGCGGGATACGATGGAGGCCCATTTTTCGCCCTGTGGACATAGTTAGCTTGAGTCTTGGATGGACTCGGAAGTGCTGAGAACCATCGCGGTCCGCCATCTGCAGCAAATGGGCCCGGGAGAAGCCCCAGTGTTAACAACCCAGTTCAAATCACGTTTGGATTCCACGGCAGTCCGACGCTCGGTGCCGTCCGCGAGGTGGGCGACCTTCGGCCGGAGCTGGCTGATGGTTACCATGTTGGGCGTCGGCTGCGGAGAAAGTAACGACCTCGTCGACCTCTGTCCCGACGACCCGAGCAAGGTCGCGCCCGGCGTATGCGGGTGCGGAAACGCGGATACGGACCAAGACGAAGACCTCACCATCGACTGCAACGACAACTGCATTTCGGTGGCCAACGACCAAACCGACACCGATGGCGATGGG
>CAZFIV010000168.1:0-5782 GCA_964519665.1 uncultured Myxococcales bacterium | reverse complement strand
GACCAAACCGACACCGATGGCGATGGGTTCGGAGATGCGTGCGATGCGTGCCCGACCGCGCAGCCGCCAACACCGACCGAGGTCAACGCGGTCTGCACCGCGGAGGGAGTGACGTGCGGCCCGCTCACGGTCGAAAGCTGCGGCGGCAATCTCGACTGCGGAATCTGCTGTCCTGACATCAACGCGGCCTACGCGGTGCTCGCCGCTCATCCGCCCCGGCCGAGCACCCTCGATATTCGCGCCGCCCGCCAAACCGCCTTCGAAACGCTCGACGAGATTCTGCTTCACGATCGCTGCGCGCTCACCCCCGAAGTCGAGGCGTTTTACGTCCGGTCGATGGAGCGCGTCGCCGAGGAGATGCGCGCACCAGTCACTCGTGGCGTGCGGGTGTGGATGGCGTACAATCACGGCTTTATCGTGAAGACGCCCAACGTCGTGCTCGCCTTCGACGTCGTGCACGGATTCGAAGGCTGGCGGCGGACGAGACTCCCCGCGGCGCTCGTCGAGCAGATCGATGTGTTGTTCGTCAGCCACGACCACGGCGACCACCGAGACTGGCGCTTGTTCGGCAGCCTCATCGCTGCGGGCAAGACGGGCGTCGTCCCCAGCGAGGTCTACTTCAACTACGGTATCGGCATGTGGCCCGGCGAGCGCGTGACCGTCGCCGGGGTCGACGTCGTGGCCCACGACGGCTTGCACAGCGTGCCGCTGCGCATCTACGAAGTGACCACCGCCGAAGGCTTTCGCATCCTGCACACCGGCGACAATCAGACCTCGGAGACGCTACCGTTCGTCACCGATATCGACCTGCTGCTCCTGAACGCGTGGGTCAACGAAAGCGGCCAGGCGACCCCTATGGTCGGCATGCGCGATAGTATCGACTTCATCCAGCCGCAGGTGGTCCTGTTCGGCCACATGCAGGAGTTGGCGCATCCCTACGAGCCCGAGAACCTCGGCGCTCGAGTGGCCTACGGAACGCCGCTGCAAGTGTTGAACGAGATGGTGCTCGATACGGCCCACCTTCTCCTGTGGGGTGAGCGCGTCGACCTTCCGTAAGCGCGCCGTATCCTCCCAAGAGGGGACCGTCGACTCATGAGCGATAGGTATGTTCTGGAAGTGCCGTTTCGTGCGCCATTTCCCGAGCTAACCCGACACCGATGGCGATGTCATCAACACGAGTGGACCCATGACCCTGAAGAACGCTGGACCCATGACGCTGAAAAAAACGCCGGATCCTGGCCCCATGAGGCTGAAAACTGGCAGACGCGGATACGCAAACGAGCGTCGACTAGCTGATGGTCTCGAGATCACTCCAAAGCGGGTCGACCGCGAGGATTACGCCGATGGACGCGAGCTCGATGTTTCCTTCACGGCGCTCGGTCATGAGCCAGTCGCCCGTGTCGAGGCGCCGATGGCGCTCGACTCGGCGCTCCTCGATGCTCACGATGACGTATTCCTGCAACGAAGGCAGGCTTCGGTAGTGCACGAACTTCCCACCACGGTCGTAGTCGGCGGTGTGTGGCGACAGCACCTCGACGAGCAGCGTCGGGTTCGTGAAGGCGTTAGGGTCGTTCGCGTCCCGCTCCGGCCGGCCGCAGTAGACGCTCACGTCGGGGTAGTGATACGCGCCCGTCGATGGCGTCGAGAGCTTCTGACCGTCCGGGTAGGCCGTGCAGGTCTGGCCCACCAGCGCCGACTTCAGCGCCGCGTAGACGTTGCCTTTGACAAGGTTGTGCTCCGGCGAGGCCGCCATCGCGAAGGCCTGCCCGTTGACGTACTCCCAACGGTCTTCGCTCACCTTCTCGAGCTCCAGGTACTCCTCGAGGGTCACGCGGCGCAGGTCGCGAGCTTCCATGCGGTTCACACTACGACAAGGGCGTGCAGGATGCCCAGCGCGACGAGGTGCCGAGCACAGTCGGGTAGGGCGGTGGCTCGCCACAACGCCGAACATACCGCTATCATTGATGAATTCGGCCTTGCCGGAATCGTCGGGGCGGACGAGCCTTCCGGTGTGTTTCGCGCCATCTTCGCTCTGCTCGGCGCGCTCGTCGCCGCCTTCAGCGGATCGGTGCATCTCGTGATCGAGAACGCCGCGCGCGCTTTGTGCGCGGCGGCTATGCTCTGACCGGCACGACCGACGGGGCGCGACTGAAGCGAGGCGATGGACAGGTCATCGACGCCATCGGGTCCACGCCACGCGCAAAGTGATCGAAAAGTCCGCGCCAAAACCATCGAGCTGAGGGTAGGAGGCGTGGATGCCGGGCGCGACTGACAACCGAATGGGCCAGTCGAGGTGCGCGCGGAAGTCGTAGCCCACTTCGAGCTCGGCGCTCGTCGTCCACAATGGGAAGCCTAGATGTGTCGTTCGCTGGGCCTGCTCCCCATCGAGCTCGTACGCCTGTCCGAGGACGAAGACGTGGCGGTATCCCGTGCCCACGCGAATCCCGGTGAAGCCGCCAAAGGCGAACGTATGGCCGAGGAGCGCCTGGGCACGGGTCGAGATATTCAGTCGAAGCGGACTCTGGTCGACCAAAGCGAGCTCGCCGCCCACCGACACGCCGCCGGCCAGCCGCCACTCTGCGCCGACGACGACCCCAGTTCCGAGCAAAGGCAAGACGGTGGGGCCCAGATAGACCGCGGTCGGTCGCGCCGCCGACGCCTCGGCCGTCGGCGGTCGAGCGCTCGCTGGCACGGCGAGGCTCAGCGTGCCGAAGACCATCATCGTGAGGAGACGCGGGCGCCACGCTGCGCTAACGGAGGCCACGCATGAACCCCGCGACCGCCTCGGCGTATTGTGCCGGCGCCGAGTCGATGACGTCGTGAGGTAGTCCTGGTAGAACCCTCAGCTCCTTATCGTCCTGCAGGGTACCGAGGCCGTCGAGCGTGCGTTCGGCGGCGGCGGCGACCGGGCTGTTGCAATCCAGCTCACCCCACAACAACAAGGCGGGTCGTTCGATGCTCGACAGACGCGGTGTCAGGTCGAGATCCAGTATCTCGGCGACCATCCACTCGAGGACCTCGCCCTCGAGAGGCGGCAACAGCTGGTAGCGCGCGTACGCGCCCTTTCGGCGGTTCTCGACGTTGTCGGGTAAGCCCAGATTGTCGCGCATCCGGCCGCACGCGCGGGTCCGAGGGCGCACGAACGCTTCGAGGTATGCCTCGGGCGCCAGCGACTCCAGCGCGGATGCATACGTCGCCGCTCTGTCGATGATCTCTCGCCACGCCTCTGCGTCCTCAGCGCCGGCGGCCACGCGCGCGTCGCCGTGGGCGCGAAGCATGGCCCAGCTCTCGTCGATGGCGCGGCGCGCGTCGACCAGCGGCCCGACCAGTACGAAGCCCGCGACGTAGGGCGGCGGCGCGCTGGCCATGTAATCGATGACCATGGCCCCGCCCCAGCTGAAGCCCGTCAACACGATGCGCTTGTCGGGATGGCGGGCGTGAACCGTGGCCACGACGGCGTGAAGATCGTCGACGTGCTGGTCGAGCGTCGCTGACGCTCGACGGAGCGGACCCGTCGCGAAGGGGGTCGTCCGCTGTGCCCATGTCACGTAGAGCGCGACCTCGGCCAGCCGCGCCTCCGCGCCCAACCAGGTGTCCAGCCGGCTCTCGCCCGGGCCGCCGTGTACGTGGATGATGGCGTGGGCGGCCGTCGCGTCGCCGCGCTCTACCACTGGGAGCGCCATGCCCGACGCGCGCACGAAGTAGAGCGTTTCATCCGAAGGGGGGCCACAACGAGGCACGGTCGCCAAGGCGGCCACGGCCAGCAGGGCAGGGAAAGAACCCGTCGAGGGTCGGCGGGTCTCTATGAACGGCAAAAGCATGGCCTCGTTGTCGCTCGATCTGGGGCGGCATGCGGCGCGACGGGACGGCCCGTCGCTGGTGGATGTGCGAGCGGGCTCGCTCGTCGACGTCATCTTGCTGAATCGTCCGATTCGAGCCGTGCCTGGCGCCGGTAAGCGGTCGGGGTGAGGCCCGTACGCTTGCGGAACGCAGCGTTGAACGTGGACCGCGCGTTGAATCCGACCTCGAGGAGGATGTCGAGGACGGTCTGCTCCGTCGTTCGGAGCAGTCGCTCGGCGGCCTTGACGCGCCAGCCATTGACGTAGTCGAAGAAGCTCTGCCCAACGAAGGCATTCAGTGCTTCCGATATATGGTTTTCTCGTATGCCGGTGGCGTCGCTTAGGTCGCGGAGGTTGAGGTCGGCGCGGAGGTAAAGCTGGTCGCGGGCCATGATTTCGTCGAGCTTGGCCGCGATCCGTCGCAGGTCGCCGTCGCCGAGCCCCGATCGCTGATAGCGTGCCGACGGCGCGTCCAGCGTCGGCGGGCGCGCCGTCTCGAACACCCAGTCCTGTCGAACGGCGTACGCCGCGAAGGCGGCGAGGCTGGCGATGCGGAGGATAGAGGCGCCCGGCTCGAGGGCGCGTGGGTAGCCGAGCGCCGAAACGACATACTGGACGAAGAGCGCGGACCACGGCACCGACACCAGCAACAGAACGTAGCGCATGCGTCGCGCGGTGGCTGCTTGTTCGTTCGAAAAGAATGCTCGGAGGGCGCGTCGCTGTTGGGATTGACCGCTCAGGACGGCAGCGCCGTAGGCCGTCCACTGAAAAAAGAACGCCCAGTAGGTGCCCCGAAGCATCGTCTCGATACTGACCTCGACGCCGAAGGGGCGCCCGAGGGCCGCACGCATGGCTGCGCCCGCGCCGTGCTCGTCGCCGTACATCAGCAAGAAGACGGTCCCGAAGAAGAGAGCGGGTACGGCGTGCAAACCGTCGATCCAGCGCCATCTCGCGGGCTCCGCGGCCAGCCCCCGCGCGAACCCCAGCAGCAGCGGTGCGCACAACAGCAGCGTCGGAAGGAACAGTCCGCGTGCGAGAGGCACCGCATCGAACAGACCGAACAGCCCAAGGACGCGGGCGCTGGCCAGCCACGCTAGGACCGCGAAGAGCGCCGCCAAGTACAGATTCGGTGCGCCCTCACGACCGCGGTGCCGGGCGGTAAGCACCAGGCTCACCGCAGCGAAGCCGCACAGCGTGGTCAGCCCGGACAGCAGGGCGACAAAAAGCAGCTCATGGGCGGACAGCTCGATGGTCACCAACGGCGGATGTAGTGAATGATGAGGCTGGCGGCAACGAGCGACCGCGCGCGGGGGCTCAATCGCTTATGTTCGCCGCCTGCTTGTAGTCGGCGATGACCTTCTCTTGCACCTGGGCCGGCACTACATCGAAATGGCTCAGCTCCATGGCAAAGGTCCCCAAGCCAGACGTCATGCCCTTCAGTTGAGCCTGATCATTGGTGAGCTCGGCCAGGGGCACCAGCGCATCGATCATGGCCACGTCGCCGGGCAGCACGTCCGTCCCTTGAATGCGCCCGCGGCGACTCGCGAGTTCGCTGTTGATGTCACCCATGCTCGGCAGATAGCGCTTTACGGAGACCGTGATTACCCTGCCCAAATACCCGTTTTTGACAGTCAACTCATTTATCGGAACCCGCGGCCCGCCCCTTCGCCAGGCGGGATTCGCAGCCGCAAGACGACGACTCAGAGTTTCAGTTGATCATCGCGGACCTCCGTCCTCTCCGACGCACATCGCCTCGTCGCACAACGTTTCTTATCGCCAACCCCGACCCGACCGCTCGGCCCCTCCCCGCGCTTCGGCCGGCGCCGACGCCGCCGCCTCTCCCGGCGCTTCAGACCGAGCCGACGCCGCCCTTCCGCGCGCTTCGGCGGGCAACGTCTCCGAGTGGACGTTCGACTGGTTCCTGCCCGGCACCCAGCGCACGA
>CAZFIV010000167.1:0-10040 GCA_964519665.1 uncultured Myxococcales bacterium | reverse complement strand
CCCCCCTCAGGAGGGCCTGGAACGCCTGCGAAAAGGAACTCGAAAAGATCGTGGCGCAGGCCCGATTCGCGGCCTGATCCGACTGATGGCTACCACCTGATGACGGCAGGCCCCTGCGGTGGATCGGAGCGCCCAAAGTCGGCTTCTTTGTACGTTTCGCTCGGAGCAGGTCTTCTCGAGCAGGCCGATGGACGAAAGGTCACTTCGGTCGGCACGACGGATGAGCGACTGAGCATGAATGTTGTCTTCTCCCTGGGCGCACCGGCGCGTACGGCCTCGCCATGGCGACCAACCTAACGCTCGTATCGAAACCGGAGTTCGTTGCCGTCCATCGGGTGGTCGGATCGGGCTTTGTCGGACGGAACCCGTCTCCCGAGCTGTCGATCAAATGCATGTTCGGGGGTTCGGCTCGCTACGCGACGGACTCCGGTCAGCGCTACCGAATCGACGATGATGATTACCTGCTTCTTGGGCGAGGAAATGTCTACACGGTTGAAAAGGACCCTCTCCAAGCGGTTGAAACCTTCTGCATCTTCTTTCCTCCCGAACTGGTCAAAGAGGTCGCCGGTGCGCTCCGAAGCCGCCCCTCAGGCGTGTTAGACGAGCCGTTCGGTTTGGCGCCCTTCGACGCTCATGAGCATCGCCGGCCCCACCGAGGCTCCGTAAGTCAACGAGTCTTGCGACTGCGCCGACACCTCGCTCAACGCTCGCTCTCGAGCGAGGTCCTCGAAGAGCAGTTGTCGCTGCTGATGTCCGAGGTCATCCGGGAGCACCATTCGATCGAATGTTACGTTTCGAATCTACCGTGGACTCGTCCGTCGACGCGGGCCGAGTTGTTTCGACGGGTCATGATCGGACGCGACTTCTTGCACGCGCACCTCACCGATCCTTTTTCGCTCGAAAGTGCGGCTCGCGCCGCCATGCTCTCGCGGTTCCATTTTCTGCGGGCTTTCCGTCAGATCACCGGGCGAACGCCCCTGCGCTACGTTAACGAAGAGCGACTGCGTCGGGCCGTCGCGCTCCTCGAGCGAACCCGGCACAGCATCACCCGAATATCGGCCGAAGTCGGTTATGACAGCGTCGGTGCGTTCAGCGCGTTCTTCGCGAAACACAAAGGTCGGTCACCCTCTGCCTGGCGGCGTGCCCACTCAAAAAAGCAATATCGATGAAATCGCGGGTGGGGGTTCGGTGGAACATCGCTACGTGGTCATTCGAAACATTCTGGTCTGCGCCTGGGGCTTGATCGCCATCGGCGGCTGCGTGTCGACACCCTCTCGACCGACGTCCGCAGAGCGGCCGGCCGCCCGAACCGCGACCGAGACTGCAGCCCTCGCGATCGTTCAGCGACGAATCGAGGCCTTCAACGAACACGATATCGAGGGCTATCTGTCTACCCACCATCCCCACGTGCGCATCTATCGCTATCCCGACACCCTCCTGGGAGAAGGTCGGGCGCACCTGCGCCGAGTCTTCGGAGCGGACTTTAGAAACGAGGTCGGACGTATCGAGGTCGGCGCCCAATCGGTCGTAGACGGCACCGTGGTCAGCGAAGAATACCTCACTCTGTACGGCCCCCCGGAGCATCTGATTGCGGTCTACACCGTCGTTCAAGGCCAGATCGTGAGCATTCGGCTCATCGAACGTCCAGACTGAGCGAGGGACGCAGGCCCCCGGGCGGCGGCTCAGGTGCGGCCGCGCCTACGCACCGCCTCGATGGCCCCGTTGCGAGGCGCGCAGCGGGAGGGTACGCAAGCGGCATGACCGCACATGACGAGGTCGCACAGACTTGGCGGCGCATGGAGGGGTGGCTCGGCGCTCATGCGGCCGATGTGGCTCGCTGGCTCCGACCGCCGGCTGACGAAAGCTCGATCGAACGCGTCGAGGCTCAGATCGGCTGCGGGCTTCCAGCCGACTTGCGGGCGTCGCTCGGGGTGCACGATGGCCAGGTCGAAAATGCGGCGGTTTGGGGGCGCTGGGAGTACCACCGCGTTGATGCGATCGCCGGTGCTTGGTCGCTTCTGCGAGGCCTCGTCGACCAAGGCGCGTTCACGACCGACGACGACCCGCTCATCGCGACCGTCGGCCCGGTCCGTCCTCGTTGGTGGGACCCAGCGTGGATCCCGTTTGCCGTGGACATGGCGGGCGATCGGCTGTGCGTCGACATGAATCCGGCTCCGGGCGGAACGCCCGGCCAGGTCGTCCTGTTCGTCCATGACGCCGCTCACCGCGCCGTGGTCGCAACATCGTTCGGAGCGTGGTTATCCGAGACGCTCGCGGCCATGGAGGCCGGTCACATCGTTCCCGACGAGTTCGGCGAGTCTTTGGAAGATCGCCGCCCATGAGATTTGAGTCGTGGCTACCGAGCAAGACGGTTGCGCCCAGTCACAATCACGGACGAGATGTTTTTGCTGGCTTGAACTGAGGGCCCGCATCGGGCACCTACGAATCCCGGAATGAGAGCGGTCAAGTCGGGCCAGCGGGGCCACGGACTCACCCCCCGGCGCGGTGCCGGCCGGCTTCCGACTTCGGGCGCTCCTGCCTTCGAGGGCGTTGCGCTTCCCGACCGGTTGCGGGCGGAAACGACGGTGGCCACCCCGGTTCAGGCTCGGCTCAAGGTGGGTTCCGCCGACCATCCGCAGGAGCGCGAAGCCGACCGGATCGCCGCGGCGGTCATGAGCGCCAAGCCGATCGGAGCCGGCGCTCCGGCCTCGGCGGCGCCTCGCCGGGCGGCCCCTAGCGCCGAGGTTCAGCGGGAGTCCGCCGCGTCGCCGGGGCCGACGACTTCCGTCGGGCCGGCCGTCGAGGCGGCCCCCAGCACCTTGACGCGGGGGGGCGACAAGCTCGCTCCGCACGTTCAGTCGTTTTACGAGAATCGGCTCGGGACGACGCTCGATGACGTCCGGGTGCACGAGGGAGGACCCTCGGCCTCGCTGAACGACCAGCTCGGGGCGCGAGCGTTCACCTACCGCTCCCACGTGTGGTTGGGCGCATCCGAACGGGCGTCCGAGCCTTCGCCGACCCTGGCCCACGAGCTCGTCCACGTTCTTCAGCAGCGGGCGCAGGGCAGCGAGCCGCCCATCCAGCGCTCGATTCTCGACGATGCCCGGGCGTGGGTCGCGCGGCAGCTGGTGGACGAAGAGACGGCCGCCTTCTTGACCGACCTGTACGCCTCGATCCGCGAGTCGCCGGATCATTTCGCGGAGATTCTCGGTGAGGTCGCGCAGGCGGTTTGGGATAATTGGTGGTCGTTTCTCGGGGTGTTCTTGGCCTTTATCGCGGCCGAGACGGCCATCGGGGCCCTCACCGCGGCGCCCGAGCCCACGTTTCTCACGAAGCTGCTGGCCTTTGTTCTGCAGGCCCTCGTCTTTGCGGCGCTCGGTTACTTCGCGGCGGTCGAGCTGGGCCAGGTCGTCTCCCACGCGACCACGTGGTGGCGGCAGGTCGGCGAAGCGCGCGGCGACCCTCAGCGCATCACCGAGGCGTCTCGGTCGTTCTGCCGCATGCTCCTGCATGTCATCTTGCTCGTTCTGACCGTCGCCGGTGCTCGCGTCCGCGGCGCTCGACCCGGGTCTTCGGCCACCGAGAGCGCGGCCGGCGCCACCTCGCGGGCTGGCGGCCGCGCCCCTCGTGCCGCCGGGCGACCGCAGCTGGAGGTCGTTCCCGGCGGACGTTCCGGCGCACCCGGGCGGCCACCGGGCGGGTCACCGTCCGCTTCGGCCTATGAGGGGTCCGCGGCGCGGACGCTCCCCGAGCGGGCGCCGGTTCCGGAGCCGGTCACGCCCCCGCTGCGGGTCGTCGAGCCCCCGCCGCCGGCTCCGGCGCCGAGCGCGGCTTCACAAGCGTTGCGCGGGGCCCAGCCGGGCGCGGGTCGTGGCGTCCGCGAAGGGGCCGCACCGGCGGTGTCGGAGGCCCTTCGGCGAGGGCCGCAGCAAGACCCCCGCAACATCAATCTGTTGCTTCCGCCGGCCAAGGCGGGGTTGTTGCCGCTGTACTCGAGCCTGCTCGGGAGTCTGCAGCATCGCCCCAGCCGCGGTCGCGACACCCAACAACGCCGCAACTGGAACAACGAGCTCAATCCCCGTACCGGCAACGCCGGCATGCACATCCGCACCTACTGCCGAGGCCGCTTGATGGCCCATCATCCCCCCTTCGGCGTGGGGGACAACGGCCGGCTCAGCCAGGACGATGTGTTCCGTCCGAACTGGAGCCGGAGCCGAAACTTCGGGATGCGGCTACAGGTCGACCACAAAGTCGAAATGCAGGTTGCGCCCATCGGTCGGGAAACGACCTTCGACCAGCTCTGGAACTACGAGCTCCTCGACCAGGCGTCGAATGGCTCTTCGGGGCCTCGAATGTCGGGCAACATCACCCGAGAGCGTCAGCGGCTGGCGAGCGCGACCGGCGACGCCACCTGGTTGACCAGAGACATCACCTTTACCAGCGTCACCGCCGAGCCGGCCGCGGATGCCGGCCGGTGGAGCTTCGATGAGGTCGCCGCCGGCGCCCATCTCGACGCCTACCAGACCCTCACCGGCGAACCGAACCCCGACCGGGCCGCGATCGACTACTGCGAGCAGCACCGGGGTCGACTTCCCGCGTCGTACTGACCGCATCGCGGGTCCGGTACGACCGCGACGAGACCCTGATCCGAGGCTTTCGGGAGCGGGGGGTTCAGGTGCCGCGGAGGTTCTTTCTCTTTCGCACCGACAACCACGTGGTCTTGTGGCGAGCGGTGACCGCCGGGTACGGCATCGGGTTCATGCCGACCTTGATCGGGGCCGCCGAGCCTCGCGTGCGACGGATCCTCCCCCCGCTGTCGCTGCCCAGCCTGCAGATGTGGCTGACCGCCCACGTCGAGCTCAAGACCAACCGTCGCATCCGGCGGGTGTTCGACTTCCTTGCTGCCCGCCTCCTAACCGCGGAGCCAGACCTGTGACGCCCGCTGGTCGATGTGCTTGTTGACGTGGCCGGGCGGGGTAGAATGAGGGTGCGACCCTTCGAGAGGACTTTGTGACCGAGTACCGACGCAAGCTCACCGGCGGCGAAAAGCTGATGGTCGCCTTCAATGAACTGCGCCCGCCGTTCGCGATCCAACTGACGGTGGAGGGCGAGGGCGAGCCCGATCCGAACGCCCTGTACGCGGCGCTCGAGGCGGCCACCCAGGCGAATCCGGGGTCGGCGCTCCGGCTCGAAGAGGGGCGGCCTCACGACGATTGGGTGCCGGGCCCGGCCCCGACCCTCACCGTGGTCGACGCGCCCGGCTTTCGCGCGACGGGCACCGAAGACGCGCCGTTCCTTCGGTGGGCGATGGACGCCAAGACCGGCCCGACCTGCGAGCTCGTCGTGGCCCGGGCCGGCGAGCGAACCTACCTCGTGTTTCGGGCGCTGCACGGCGTGATGGATGGGCAAGGCACCCTGCTGTGGGCGAAAGACGTCATGCGGTGCTTGCGGGGCGAAGCGCCGGTCGGGCATCCGAGCACCCTCGACGTGCAGACGCTGTGCGAACATCAGCGTGACAACAAGCGGGACCTTCCCAAGGCCGACGCCGTCCATCCTTTGGGGGTGGCCCGGCTCGACCAGCCGGGCCGGCATGGCTGGCGTCGGGTGGTGATCGACCAGCCCCTGACCAGCAAAGCGACCGGATGCATCGCCGTCGCCATCGCCCAGTTGGCTCGCCATACCCACGGACCGGCCGCGACCGTCCGTCTTCATCTGCCCACCGACCTGCGGGTGCACGCCCGCCAAGAGCGCAGCACCGCCAACCTGTTCGGTTCCTTGTTCCTCGACGTCCCGCCCGGCGCGACGCCGGAGACCATGGGCATGCAGATCGTGCGGATGCTCTACGAACACGAGGGCACGCGACCCGCCGGTTTCTACGGGGGCGACGAGGCGGGCTCGATGGCTGCGCATCGAGTCAAGGCGTACTGGGACTTGAACCACGTGCACGACACCGGCAAGTACGCGTTCAGCGCCACGCTTTCGCACCTCGGCAAGCTGGATGGCGGGTCGTTGAGCGGTCCCGGCTTCACCGCTCGTTCGGCGCTGTTCGTGCCGCTGGTCGGCGACGCCTGCGTGGTGTCGGTCAACGGCTTCGACGACCACATCGAGCTCGCGGTGGGCGTGAGCGACCGGTTCGACGTCGATGGTCAGCTCGACCACCTCGCCGAAGTCTTGCGCCAGGCGCTCACGGCCTGAGGCGCCCCACGACATTGCCACTTCGGTTCGGCGGCAGCACCCCGGTGTGCAGGGCCCACCAGCTCAAGACCCGGACCGCCGACGATAGCCGAGGCAAGTACCGGGCGAGGGCCTCTCGCGCGATGTCGTCCGGCTCGAAGCCGGCGATGGCGTCGAGCCCGAACGCCGGCAGCACGTCGGTAAACGGGGGTTGCAAGTGCCACTTCACCGGTGCGCCGAGGACGGTAGTGTGGGCGGCGAGCTTCGGGAAGTCGTGAGCGCCGAGCACGTCCATGATGAGAACGGCGCCGGGGAAGCGGGCACCGAGGCGTCGAAGCAGGTCGTCGACGTCGGGGCGGGGCAGGTAGTAGAGCAGGCCTTCGGCCACGAACACCGGGGGCCCGTCGCCGAGGTCGGGGAGCCATGCCGGGTCGAGCACCGACGCCGCGACGGTTCGACCGGGTGCGCTCCACGTTCGGCGGAGGGCTGCGATGTCCGGCAGGTCGACGCACACCCAGTCGGCCTCGATCACGTCGGCGAGCCGAGCCGCGCGGGTCGACAGGCCGCCGCCGAGCTCGACCACGGTCCACCGGCGCCCCTCGGGGTCGGCGGGCCCGTCGCTGGCGCTCGCGCCCGGGGCCCTCGTGACTCGCACCAGCAGGCGGTCGATATCGTCGACCCTCAAGGCCACGTTGTTCTGGGCGCCGTCGGCGTACCAGGGGTCGAGCGCGTCGGGCCACGCGAGGCGAGCCATCCATTCGGCGGCCAGCGGGTCGGCGAACAGACGATCGGCTCGGGAGTGCTCGTCGGCGCGGGCGCGGAGGGTCAGCACCGCCGTCTGAGCCACCCCGGCGAAGGGGGCCGGGCTCAAGACTTGTTCTTCGGCACCCACGGCGGGGGTCGCGGCGGCGGCGCGATGTCGGCCAGGCGCACGGTGCCCGCCGGGGGCTTCTGTCCGTATAGGGGGGCGGTCTTCCGGGCCGGGTCTTTGTCGCCGATCATCTGCTGAAAGGCTTCCTGCACGTTGCCGCCCTGGTTTTCGAGCGCCTCGGCCACCCGCTGCCAAAACGGCTCGAAGCGGTCGGCGTACTCGCCGAGGAGCTTGGCGACCTTTTCGCCGTTCTCTTTGTCGCCCAGGATCTCGCCCAGGTAGAGCATGAACCGGATCATGCCCTCCATGGCGGCGGCGAGCGCTTCGAGGTCGTCGCCGTACCCGTCGAGCACCCGGCGCAGGTCGCGGATCGCCTCGGGCGGCAGCGCGTTATCATGCTCTGCATAAACCCCGTAGGCCGCCATGCAGATCGGGTGCAGCTCTTTGGGTGGACGCCAATTGCGGACGGCTTCCAGGAGCTTCTTGTCTTCATCGCTCATGGCGAGGCGAAACCTACCAGGTTTGACGCCGCGACGGAGTGAGGCTCGAGACCGGGGTTCGAGCCCCCGAGGTCGCGCGGTCGAATCAGCCGCTGATGGTGCTGAAGACCTTCATCAGGACCTGCATGATGCCCATCATCATCATCGCGAGGTCTTGGGCCATCTGGAGCATCGCTTCCATCGCGTGCCGGAAGTTGTTCGAGGCCGAGCTCGCGTCGTCCTTCGCGCCTTCGACGCGCATCATCAGCATATCGAGGAATTCGTTCCGTCCTGCACCTGCAACTGCCATCGTTCTTCGCCTCCTTGCGATCGATCGGGCGACGCCGACCTGGTCGTCTGTATTTGCGGCAGACGGCGCGATCAGTTGCGCGAATCTGAACCCCGAGCGTCGCGATAGGCCGATTTCTGTATTGCAAGGTCTTACACTGCAGCACCTCGGCCGGATCTGCGGGCCCTTCGAAGTCCTCCTCGCGAAGGTCCGAGCTGATCGTCGGTGGTGCGAAACCCCCAACGTTATCGGGTAGACCTGGTGTGGGCGCGCACTCGCCGCAGGTTTGACTTGGGGGGCGCGCCCGTTCGGCGGGTAGACTCTCGCTTTAGGGGTGGGCCGGAGCGCTCATGCCCGAATTGAAAATGATCGTTCGAGTCATGAGCGCGCTGGCCGCGGTGGGAATGGCGTTGTTGGCCTATGTCGCCGAGTGGGAACGGAGCATGGCCGGCTTCCCCGACGGATACCGAGGCACGGCCGACCAGCTCGCGGCGCCGCTGTACACCGGCATCACGATCAGCGGCGTGGCCCTCGCCGTCGGCTTCGCGGGCTTGGCGCTGGCGCCGCGCCGCTGGCTGCCGCCGCCGGCCCGGCGGCGAGCGTTCAGTCTCTTCACGACGGTCGCCCTCTTCGCGCTCACGTTGCTGCTGGTCGTTCCGCCGATTTTAGAGAGCCTCTATCCCAGCGGGGGCGGTTGACCCCGCAAAGTAACTTGCCGCACGGCCGCGGTCCCGCCGGGCAATCTTGCTTGGTGAGTCGGGATCGGTAGGATGCGACCATGGCGTCGAAGGCTCCGAAGTGGCCCCGAAAGGTCGACGCCCAGGTCGCCGAGCTCGACCGGATTCGCAAGCTGGATGCGCTGACCCCCGAAGACGCCGCCGTGGTGTCCAAGGGGCTGGCGACCAAGGTGGGGCTGGTGGTCGCCGGCGCCGCCAAGCTCGTCGTCCGGCACGGTCTGTCCCAGGCCGCCGCTGACCTGCACGCCGCCTTCGAGCGCCTGTTGGAAGACCCGGCCAAGCGAGACCCACAATGCCGAGGCAAGCTCGCCGTCGTCGAGGCCCTCGCCGAGCTCGAGGCCGACTCGGAGGCCATCTACCGCCGCGGGCTGACCTGGGTGCAGCTGGAGCCCGTGTGGGGCGGAACGGTCGACACGGCGGCGCCGCTGCGCGGCGCCTGCGCCCACGCGCTGGTCAACCTCAGGGTTTGGGACCTCATGGCCCGCCTCACCGATCTGCTCGCCGACCCCGAACGCCCCGCCCGCATCGCCGCCATTCATGCTCTGGTCGCGTCGGGGCGCCCCGAAGCCATCTACGTCCTTCGACTGCAGGCCCGCCTGCGCGATCCCGAGCTCGAGATCACCAGCGCCTGCTTCGAAGGCGTGCTCGCGCTCGACGAGGCCGAGGGCGTCGACTTCGTGGTCGAGCACCTCAAAGACCCCGACCCCGCCATCGTCGACAACGCCCTCATCGCCTTGGGGCACAGCCGCCGAGAAGACGCCCTGCCGCCGCTCATCCAGTGGCTCCGAGAAGTCCCCGCCCCCGGCCAGGCCGGCGTCGGCTTTGCCGCGGTCGTCGCCCACCGAAGCGAAGCCGGCATGATCTTTCTATTGGAGCGCTTAGCCCAGGGCGCCCTCCCCGAAGCCCTGCAAGTTCTCGACGCCCTGAGCCCCCTCGCCTTCGACCCCCGCACCGTAGAACGCGTCCTCCAGGCCACCGCCGACCGCACCGAGCCCAAACTGCGGGCCAAGGTGCAAGCGCAGTTTCCGAGATAGGTACGCCAATCGCCCCCTCCCTGGGCGATTCTACCCCGCGGCGCGCGCTGGGCCCATCCCAGGGCCTGGTTACGTTAGCGGTTTTGAAGAGCGTCGATCTTGCTTTGCGCGAACTCGATGAACCGCTCATCGCTCGCCGCGAGCATCCCGCGCTTCTTCATCATCGTCAGTTGGTCCCGCATCTTGGTGTACGACGCGACCGCCTGGTCTCGCTCGCCAAGGGTCTCGTAGACTTCGGCGAAGTTCGCATAGGAGACCGCCAGGTCCCGGTTCAGCTCGCTGTTGGTGGGGTCGCGCTGGACCAAGTCTTGTCGCACGTCGAGGGCCTTTTGGTAGAATTCGAGGGCCTTGGTCGTCTCCCCCAGACGCAGCTGAAGGTCACCCAGCTTCTCGTAGCTGATGCTCAGGTCGCGCCTGAACTCGGTGTTGGTGGGGTCGCGCTGGACCAAGTCTTCG
>CAZFIV010000166.1:0-10260 GCA_964519665.1 uncultured Myxococcales bacterium | reverse complement strand
CCACGCGGCGTCGGAGACTCCGATTGGTGAAGCCCTCGGGCGCCGCGGCGAAGCTCGTACCTGAAATCCGCCTTGCGGTCCTCGGCCGTTCGAGCGTTTGAGGCGCAGGCTCGCTAACGAGCTACCACCGCATCGTCTGCGACCCACGTTTCATTGCCGCGGTCGTCGCGAACTTTGACCTGTTTGCCCTTGCGCGCGGTGACCTTGAGCCGCTCGCCCCGCTTCACCGTTCGGCCTTCGACCTTGATCGCTCTGGCGGGGGTCCATTTGTAGGCTTTGTCGAGCTCGCGATTCCGTTTCTTCTTTTCGATGAGCATGTTGGCGGTCATCCGCTGGAATGCGTAGCTGCTCTCGACATCGCCGATCGACTCTCCGGCCCCCATATTGCTCTTGAAGGCCGCCTTCTGCTCGGGGGTAAAGCCGTCCATATCGTCGACGGCATCGGCGGCCGCGACCTTGGGTCCGCGCGTGGCGATCTGCCGATAGAAGTGGCTGACGACGTGGATGACTTGTCCGTCATCCCACGGGAATCTGACGACGACCGGGGCCGCTTTGTAGCGCCGTCCCATCTCCGGGCTGCTGGCCAGGACTTCGACTTTCTGCTGGTTGATGATCTTGATGGGA
Source organism: uncultured Myxococcales bacterium (assembly GCA_964519665.1). Taxonomy (GTDB): domain Bacteria; phylum Myxococcota; class Kuafuiibacteriia; order Kuafuiibacteriales; family Kuafuiibacteriaceae; genus JANQQN01. The sequence continues at coordinate 9,636 of CAZFIV010000166.1, read as the reverse complement.
TAACTTCCGCCCTCGAGCCACCACTGAGGTTCCTGACCTTCTCGCAACAGCATGTTGCTCATCAGGTTATCATGCTCATGGTGTACTTTGACGGCGGTTACGTGGTCCTGAGTGGACGCGCCGTTGTGGGCGATCGTATCGGGGAAGATCTTCTGAATGACGTTTAGAAGCGCCCAGTCGGTCGTATACAGCAGCCCACCCGCACGCACGAACTTCTCGATCTTGCGGAGCCCGGGCCGAGGAATGTTGCCGGGGCAATTGATCATCAGAACCTGGTCGGCATTCAGATCGACCTGGGCCACCTGGCCGGGCTGGATGACCGTATGACGGATGTTCGCCGCGGCCAGGACTTCTTCGATGTGGTCCATCGAGCCGGCCACGACGACCACATCCTTACCGGCCACCGACTTGAGAATGATCCGATCTTCCGGATTCTCGTTGGCCAGCTTGTTCTCCAGCAGCTCGGCCGCGGCCTTCTCGGAGCCTTCGCCCGCCCACGCCAGGAGACCGCCCGAAGTCGTGACCAAGCTCACGACAACCATCCAAAGGAGAGTAAATGTCCAGGGGAACGTTGGGGCTTTCATATCACCCGATTCAACGGATGGCCGTCCGACAGGTTCTCCGTTGAGTTTGTAAAAGAAATGTACGGGTGGCGCTCCATCGTATCGGCAAAGCTGTGGCTGCGGTGGGGCCGCCGGATCGGTCGGATGCTCGACGCACTCGGCCATGGCCGGTTGCGATCGCTCGCCCGTTGACGGCCGACGCCGGTGGCATTACCTGACAACGTGGACTTCGTACTTCGCGCAGCCGTCCTTCTAGCCGCCGGTTCACTGGTCATGCCCGGGTTGGGCTGCTCTTCGGATAGCCCCGCAACCTCCGACGCCGGGGGCGTGCAAGACACGGGCGCGGACGCCGGATCCGTCCCGGTGATCGTCAGCTTCACGGCGGTGCCCGACCAGCTCTTTTCTGGCGAAACAACCAGCCTCTCGTGGGAGGTCGCGTCCGCGGACGAGGTGGCGCTGTTTCGAGGGGGCAGCCTCGTCGCCGACGACCTTCCGTCAGCCGGCCAGCGGACGTCCGATCCGATTCTCGAGAACACTTCGTTCACTCTGCGGGCCACAAATGGGCAGGGCGACCGCGAAGCCCCAGTCAACGTTGTTGTTCTTCCGCCCGATGCCCCTCGGGTTGTCCAGTTCCAAGCCACCCCACCCGTCGTTCGACCGGGACAGCCGTCTTCACTGACCTGGACGACCGAAAACACTTCCGGCGTGAGCCTCTCCATCTTGGATGAGGTCATCGTCGAGGGTCCGCCGGCCGGGCAAACGACCCTAAATCCCGTAGACACGTCGACGGTCGTTCTATTGGGCGTTGGATTGGATGGCACGACCACCTCGTCTTCGGCGGTCATCCACGTCATTCGAGACGCGGCCATTCAGGAGTTCGCGTCGAGTGACGACGAGGTCGTGGCTTTTCAGACGATTCAGCTTCGCTGGAGCGTCGATGATGCCCAAGACATCGCCATCTCGTCGGGCACCGAGACCATCGTCACCACCACCACCGCCCAGGGGCAAGTCTCCGTCCTGATGGAAGAGACCACGACCTTCACGCTCGACGCGACCGCGCGCGATACCCGCGGCCAACCCGATTCGCGCTCCGTCACCGTGACGGTGGTCGACCCCGAGGTCTTGGTCTTCGAAAACGATCGGGCGGCCTGGTTGAGCGCTTCGGGGCCCGCAAACCTCATCGACTTCGACTCGGTGCCCACGTCGGCGGTGGACCCGCTTCAAGGTGACGAGTTTTCGGACAACCCGGGAGCACCGATCTTCGTCGACATCGAAGACCGCGGAATGTTCGCGCGGGCCAGCAATCAGATCCCCAACCCGCCATCTCCCCCCAACATGTTTGCCCCGGTGTGCAACCCGTCCTGCGAGGGCATCATTCGGCTGCGCTTCGCTCAGCCGGTCATCGCCGTCGGAGCCATCTTCATCGACGTGGAAGGAGACTTCGACTCTACGGGGCTGAGCTTAGACTTAGACCAGCTCCTTCCTCAGTTCCCCTTTTCGTCGTCGCAGGGTCAAAGCGCCTTTTCGTTCTTGGGCGTTCGCTCATCGGTTCCGTTTCGCGAAATCGACCTCCACTTCGCGACCGGCCCCAACATCGATGGGACACTCATCGACAACCTGGAGTACGTCCTCGCGCCGTAATCGACGGACCGTCTCGAGCGGATCGGTGTTCATCTCGCTCGACCAACTCATCCCCAATGCCAAGGTGTACGATGGCCAGCATGCGTCGATGTACGATCTCGTCGCCGGCATGGACATCATGGCGGCCACGTTGCTGATGGTGTGACCGCGAAAGGCGGTGCGGCAACATCGTTCTCACCGTTTTTTCGTGTCGCTCGTAGCCTGAGCGACGACAACGTAGATTGCCCGCCGGCGACTGGTGTACAACCGGGTCGTGGATATCGACAAGCTAATGTTCAAAGACGGACTTCTCGCTGGTCAGCGGATCTTGGTGACCGGTGGAGGGACCGGTCTCGGTAAAGAAATGGCCGAGGGTTTCTTGAAGCTGGGCGCCGAGGTTCATATCTGCGGTCGGCGGGGCGGCGTGTGCGAAGACACCGCCGAGGCGCTCATGTCGGCCCACGGGGGCCGAGTGGTGCCCTTCGGGTGCGATATTCGCTCTCCGGATGCCATTCAGCAGATGAACGACCAGATCTGGGTGGACTACGGCCCGCTGACGGGGCTCGTCAACAATGCGGCCGGAAACTTCATCAGCCGCACCGAAGACCTGTCCATTCGCGGCTTTGATGCGATCGCCAATATCGTCTTTCGCGGCACGTTTTGCATGACCCACAACATCGGCCAGCGATGGATCGCCGCCCAGCAGAAAGGCAACGTGACTTCAATTTTGACGACGTGGGTCTGGAATGGAGGGCCGTTCACCGTGCCGTCGGCCATGTCGAAGTCGGCGATCCGCTCGATGACGGAGTCGTTGGCGGCCGAATGGGGTCGCTACGGACTGCGCTTCAACGCCATCGCGCCGGGACCGTTCCCCACCGAAGGCATGACCAAGCGCCTGGCTCCGAAGGCCGAGGCGACCGATGAGTTGGCCGCCGACGGGTCGAATCCCATGGGCCGCATCGGCCAAATGCACGAGCTCGTGAACCTGGCCGTCTTTTTGATGGCGCCGGGCGCGGAGTACGTGAACGGTCAGACCATCAACATCGATGGCGCCGAGTACAATGCCGGCGGCGGCAACTTCTATCGTTTGACCGCATGGGGCGACGATGAGTGGAAAGCCGCCCGCGAGGCCATTCAAAAGACGAACGCCAAAGATCGAGCCCAGCGAACCGCCTAACGGCAAGAGTCATCGGGGCACCCCGTAGACGATTCCTCGATGATACCGGGGGCTCGTCGCCCGGAAGGACGATGGCAGCGTTGGACGCCGGCCAGGTCGACGAATAGCGGCAGCGGCCCGACTGCCGGCCTCGCACGTCGCGGAAGGTCAAGGGTCAAGGATTCGACTGGAGCCCATGACGAACGATCGATGTCGGTGCCCTCGCACGTCGCGGAAGGTCAACGGTCAAGGATTCGAGGACCGAGGGATGGACCTCGCAGGACGAAAACCCACGTTGTTGAAGCGGTCGTCGGGCTCGCAGGCGTTGCGGTACGCCGCGCGACAAAACGCCGCGCTGAAGTCCCACGAGCACCCGCGCAATACAGCCGCGCTGCCTCCCTCCTGTTCGGCGGTCCACTCAAGAATGTGGCCGAGATTGTCCTTCATGCCCCAGTGATTAAGGCGCAGACCGCCGACAGCATGCGTAGTGCCTACGCTGTTGGCGTTGTACCACGCAACGTCTTCAAGAGGACCGTTGGACACAGCGCCACGGTCGTCCGCTCTCGCGGCGTACTCCCACGCTTCCTGAGCCATCTCTCATGACCCAATAGGACTAAGTACGACTGTCTCCGACGCAGTGCCGCACTCCTTACTCGGAGACTGTCGGGAACGCCGAGTCTCGAACAGAAGTTCATCGTTGAGAAGTCGTTGGGTACCGGTCGGATGGTTGGCTAGACCCTCGGAAAGCGCTCTTCACGCGTGGTCTACGGCTCGACGCAAGCGCCTGGGTCGCATGGAAGTTAAATTGCGCCGATCGTCACCGATCGTCGGCGAAGGAATGAAACGAAGATTGCAGACCGGCTGGCGTGTGGTATGAGGCCAACCCAAGGTATGACTCGCTGCACCCTCATCATTCTATCCGTGCTGCTTGTGTGGGTATCGCCCGCTCGGGCCGACGAGACGTTCCAGGTGTGGAACGCGGTGCTATCGACCGGACGTCTCGAAGGCCCCTCGCTCAAGCCCGGTCTGTGGTTCGACGGCCACGCCCGCCGCGGCGATGGCAACACCGTCGTCATCCTCCGACCGGGAGCGGGCCTGCAGCTGACGCCTTGGTTGTCGGTCTGGGCCGGTTACGCATGGGTGCCGGTGTTCAGCGACGGCGACGACGATCAGTCGGGTTCGCGCTTCGATGAGCACCGGTTCTGGCAGCAAGCGATCCTCACCCACAAGACCTCCAACGATTGGGCGCTGCAGTCGCGCACCCGCTTCGAGCTGCGTTTTGGTGAAGGCGGTGACGACATTGGTCTGCGCGTTCGTGAGTTTGTCCGTGCCGGTTGGATGCGCAGTGACTGGCTGGTCAAGCCGGTTATCTGGGACGAGCTCTTCGTTGGTCTCAATGACACCGACTGGGGTGCATCGTCGGGCTATGATCAAAACCGTCTGTTCGTCGGGCTGGCCCTGCCCACCATCGCCTCGGGGGCGCGCTTCGAGGCCGGCTACCTGTTCGTCCATCTCAACCGCGATACCGACGTGGTGATCCACGCCATCGCCCTCAACGTGTTCTTGACCGGCAGATTCGAGGGCTGAGTGGAATCTATCTCGCGACTGTGGCCTCGATGGCCTCGAGACGCGACTTCAAAGCTTGGAGCAACGCGGGCCGCTCGCTTGACTCCACAGCACAACGCCGCAACGGACTATCTCGAAGGGCCAGCCCGGAGGGCCCGACTCGGCGCACGGGAACTCTGGATTCTCGACCCGCTCTTGCAGGGGCCAGCGGCGACCGGCGGACCGTTCTTGCTCCAGATTGGGCAACGTTCCGACGCAGCGGAAGCAGTCGAGATGGAGCGACTCCACGCCGGCGATACACCCGCCGACAGCCCCGTGCTCGACGCCTGGGTCGTGACCACCGAAGACGGTCGGCATCTTCGCGTCGCAGACGACGCCGACAGAACGCGCTTGTGGCCGACCGAAGCCGAAGCTGAAGCCGAAGCGAGGCGTGCTGAGGCAGCCCGGGCCGTGGCCGCCGAAGAAAGAGCAGCGGCTGCCGAGGCCGAGGTTGAGCGGCTGCGAGCACTGCTCAATCAAGAGAACACCTGAGCCATATCTCTCGGAGCTGCGAGGGTCTGCGCCGGCAAGGCAACTCGGGCGTTTAGGCCTGGGCGAAGAACACAGCCGCCCAGACGAGCTTCATATCGATGGTGTCGCTGCAGACTCGGGATTCGGTTCGGGGCAACGCTCGAAATCGATCCGAAAGACCCGCAGGCGCCCGGTCGAAAACGCTTGCGTGGCGACCTTGTCGCGCTGAAGTTCGGTCAGCCGTTCAAGCGTAGGACGGGGTTCGTCGTCTTGCACGACCACGAAGCGAACGCGCTCGAGTTTCAGCACTTCGCACTCGGGCAGGCCCCGCCGAAACTCTTGCCGCCGCCGCAAGTCTTCCTCGTCAAAGCCGAAACCCTCGGCGCCGCTGTCCTTGCCCCAGATCTGCGGGAGTCCGCCGTAGAACGCATATAGGCGGGCGACCTCGGGCCGACGAAACACCAGCTCATCATTACGCCCATTGCGGCGGAGCCACTCGAGGACCGCGGTATCGTCGGCGTCGAGTCCGGGGTAACGGCCGGAGCCCGGTGGAGGTAACTCGTGGGGCGCGTACAGGCCGAAGATGAACGGCACTTGGTACAGAAGACCGAACGCGGTGAGGCCGGCGGCGAGGACGCCTCCCATCCAGCGCCGGACCGCGCGAGGGTGGTCGAGCAACCGGCGGAGCGACGGGATCGACAGGAGCGCGGTGGCCACGCTGGCCGCGGTGACGAATTTGACGATGTCCCATGAGTATCGGTACCGAAGCGAATTGGCGATCACGAGGTTGCCGGCCAAGAAGAACAGAAAGGTGAGACGCCCTCGCTTGAGGATGGTCAGGCCCCACGCCGCGAAGGGAATCATCAGGCCGAAAACGGCAAAGTGCCACCCGATGCTCGATGCAATATCACCTGCGACGCCGCCCGAGTGCCAAACGAGGGACCCCTCGGCCGATATCTGACTCGGCACGAAGAAGCCTCCCAGGACCGGCGCGAAGGCCGCGCCAGCGAGGATGGGCAGCACCGACCACAACGGCTCGGTCGAGCGACGCTGCAGGCCGTGCACGACCGCGGCACCGACGAGCGCCCCGACCAGCCCCAAGAACAGAACGACCTGAGCAAGCGAGAGCATCGCGGTCATGACGATCACAAAGGTTGCCCTCGCCGACCCCGACCGAGATCGGGGTACCGGCTCGAGGCAGACGACGCACAGGGCGAAGGCGATCGGGACGCCGAGGCCCCAGGGGTGCTGAAAAAAATTGGATACGAAAGGTGGATTGACCACCATATCCCCGATCGCCCGCAGCGACATGAGTTCGCACGTGAGCTCGATGCCCTCACACATCTGGAGCTGTGAAGGGGCGAGCGCAGGGAGCCCAGCGGCGAACAGAAAGACGAGAGGGGCCCACGATGGCGCGCGCGCGTCCGCGATCTGGTCCACCAGAACCCAGGCGACGATCCCGGTGTACGCGAACATGACCAGCGACGTGAGGTTGAACGCCGCGGACACCCCGATCGGGACCAGCTGCATCACCACCGCGATGAGCAGGTTGATGCCGTAGTGGTACTTGAGCAGGAACTCGGGGAAGATCGCGTGCCGAGGCGGGTACCAGCCGCTGGCGATGCTTGACGCGATTGTGAAGTGACCGTGCCAATGCTGCTCGTCGTGATAGCTGTATTCGAGCACCCCGGGCGCAACGACCGCCGTCGCGACGGCGGCGCTGATGAATGCTCCCCAAGGCCACCGCAGCGGCGGTACGGGAACCGGCGATGAAGTTCGCTTGAGACGGCTCCCAATGAGCCGCGCGGACCCAACCCCACCCAACAAACCGATCCCAATCACCAGGCCTACGTGAAAATCCCCCGCGACCAGACTCACCAGGTGGATGGTGAATAGGAGTGCGGAGAGCGACACCACCGGCGAGAGCAACCGGGCATGCAGCGGGTTCTCGACTACGGCCCGCGACCACCAAGAACCGACGGCAAAAACACCCGGTATCAGGGGCCACAGGACTCCGAAGGGAAAGTCGAGCACGCGGGGTCTATATCAGCCCGGCGGAAGCTCAACCAGCAACGCGGAGCGGCCGCGGGTCGACGTTTCGTTGGAGGCGGACGGGCGGCAAACCGGCCATTGACGGGTCACGGGCACATCGCTAAGAACGCCGAGAGTCCGACTCGACCATGACCGCCGCCGACCCTAGCTCTCATCTGCGGGCGCTCGTGCAGCCCGCCGAGCGCCCCCGATTGCGGAAACCCCGGTCGGTCCAACTCACCATCGACCTGTCCCTCATATGGCTGCAGATCCTGGGCTCCTGGGCGCTCTACCTCGTTTATCCATCGTTCGGCACCTGGTTGGTGGGCTTTTTCCTCGTCGGAGGCGCCGTGCACGGCCTCGCGATGGCGACCCACGAGTTCGCTCATCGACTCGTGGTGCCCGAGAACCGGCGCCTCAATGATCTTCTGGGCACGTGGCTGTTCGCCGCGCCCGCGGGGCTTCCGTTTCAAACGTATCGGCGTCGCCACAACGACCATCATCGACTCGCGAGTACCGAAGCCGACACGAAGCGCATGTACCGACGCTCGTTCCGGGGTTGGTCTTTTGTCTGGGAGATTGCGCGGGCCCTGAGCGGCGCCGACTATTTCGCCCAGGTTCTACGCGTGTTGACCGCTGTCCGGCGCGGCGATACCGCTCCGCGCGGACTGCCGCCGCCCCTGAAGGGGATGCAGCGCGACGGGTTCGTCGTCGACGCGCTCCCCGTCGTGACCGTGCACCTGGTGTTGGCGGTGGTTCTGGTCATCATCGACCCTGTGCTCTGGATCGGCCTATGGATCGGCCCGTTCCTCACGAGCGCGGTGCTGTTTTCGAAGCTTCGGTCGGCCGTCGAGCACCTGCCGACGACCGATCGCTCCCAACCGGGCGCTCGCTCCGCCTATTACGGCAATACGCCGGAGTCATTCACGAGGTCGGTGCGGGCCTCGTGGTGGGAGCCCCTGTTCTTCTCTCGCCTCAATTTCCACTTCCACGCCGAGCACCATCTGTGGCCCGCAGTGTCGTACCAGTTCCTGCCGCTCTTGCATCAACGGCTCGTCGACGCCGATCGTTTTGACGACCCGAGCATCGACGTCAAGCCGACCTACGCGAGTACGCTCCGGTTGCTGTCTCGAGCCTGCGTCGTGCCCGCCGATGAGGCCGACGCGGTCAAACCGCTGACGCACCGAGAGCCAGCCGCGGGGTCCCCGGATGAAGCCTGAAGTCTATGACGCCGCGTACTTCGCGCGCATGCGGGGCCACGGCGCCCAGCCAGACGCGCTTCACCGAATCTTCGTCGCCCGCTTGAGGTCCGCGTTGAGCGCCGTAGCCCCGAGCCGCGCGATCGCCGGCGCGTCGATCCTCGACGTCGGGTGCGGCCGCGGGGAGCTCATGGCCCTTTTATTCGAGCTCGGCGCGGGGAGCGTTCGGGGCATCGACTTTTCGCCGGATGCGGTCGAGCAGGCCCGTCAGGCCATCGACGCGAAGGGCGGTCGGCCCGGTTGGGTGACCCAGCGCTCGGCGACCGACATCGAAGCCGCCTCGGAAGATTCGTTCGATTTGGTCCTGATGACCGACGTCGTCGAGCACCTGCCGCAGGATGACTTGCTGCAGGCGCTTCGGAACGCGCGAACGTGGCTCAAACCGGGGGGCTACCTGTTCATTCATACCTTCCCGACCTTGGGCCCGCATCGCGGTTACCAGCTGTTCTTGAAGCTGACCCGGCAGCAAGCCTCCCTCGACAGTCTGAACACGATTCACTGCAACGTTCAAACGCGACGAACGCTTGAGCGAACGCTGGAAACCGCCGGCTTCCGGGTCGCCCAACTTTGGCTGGAAAACGACTTTTCGGCCACCTCGAGCGCCTTTCAGGCGCTTCCCGAGGGCGTCGGAAAACGATCGATCCGGTTCTTCGTCGATTCGGTGATGGGCTCCGGGCTCGCGCGGTCGGTCAGTGAGTGGCTGCGGTTCGCCGAGTTCACGTCGCCATCGATCTACTGCTTGGCAGCGCCCGAATCAACGTAGCCGAACGCAGACGGTGCTCTAGCAATCCCGAAGATGGTGTCCCACAAAATGGAATGATGGGCGCTATCAAACTCACCGGGTTCCTCGTGAACGACCGCAGCGGGGGTTCACTTCTAGAGCGCCGATTCACTTGGATCGCACGATTGTCGCTGGTTCTCACCCCGTCTG
>CAZFIV010000165.1:0-10281 GCA_964519665.1 uncultured Myxococcales bacterium | reverse complement strand
CCAGGTTGTGCACTTGCACGGCGAAATCGACGGGAGGCCTGGGCACGGCGCTGCGCGGCGAGATCAACCGCGGCGCCACCGAGCGCATCCGGCTCCGCCCGCAGCGTTGAAGGCAGCTCGCTCTCGGACGACTACCTCATGGGGGCGCGATGAAGCGGAATCCGACATTGTTGCGGTATTGCGTCGGCGCACTAAACATTCTTGATGATGCCCGAATCTGATTGGCCCGATTGAGCCAAGAGCCCCCGCGCATGGCGCGCTTGCTGCCTGCCGGCGGCCCAGCTGGATCGGTCACAGCCGCGGCGCCATAGTCGTATTTGTAGTTCTTGCACCACTCCCACACGTTGCCCAGCATGTCGTAGAGGCCCAATCGGTTGGGTTCGTGTAACCGAACCGGGTGAGCCTTATGCTGCGCATTGAAATCGAACCAGGCGAGCTCGGTAAGCGGCCGGTTGGACACGGCGTTCGTTCCGCCTCGGCATGCCAGCTCCCACTGGGCTTCGCTCGGCAGCGCTGCCCGTAGCGTGGGGAGGCGCCGATTGACTTTCTCGATGAACTCGGCCGCATCATTCCAACTCACCCGCTCCACGGGATTATCCGGATGCTTGAAATGGCTCGGGTTTGAATTCATGACCGCCTCGTAGAGCTTCTGCGTACAGGGCGTGTCCAAAATCCAGTAGCTCGACGTGAGATCCACCCGATGTCGGGGCAGCTCGGTCTGGTGGGCTTCCTCGCCGGGGTCGGCGCCCATCTCGAACGATGCAGCGTTCACGAACCGCATTCGGAACTCGGTGTCGGGCTGCGATTTCCTCGTAGGCGTGATGATGCCTTGACCGAAGCTACCCCAGGCGTCGGCGGACTTGTGCTTAATCCATGTTTGAACGTTGCCGTCGCGGCCGGCCGCCGAGCGATCGGCCTCGAGTTGGGCGAGTCGAGCCTTCACAGTGGGCGCGAGCGCCGTATCGGAGACAAAGGGCGCCAAGCCCCGAAGACCGTCGGTGTCATCGCAGGCCGCGATCCGCCGGTCTATCGTCTGGACGTCGATATCCGCCGAGGATGCGGTCGAAGACGACGGTGCGGTGCCTTGCGCGGTCCGAAGCCTTCGAATGACCTCACGAATAACCCGCTGCCAGCCGTCATGCGACCAGGTAGTGCCGTCGAACGTCGACAGATCGATGTAATTCGTGCCGTAGAGCCCAGCGGGAATGTTGACAGGCATAATAGGCTCGAGGGCGATCGGAAGGAGCTTTCCGAGGTCCTTGGCCAACATGCACTCCTGCAGCACCCAGGGCCGTCGAAGACTTGCGTGGCTCCAGCATCCGAGAACTATCGGAACCTGACGAAGCTTGGTGTCGATGACCTGAGGGATCGAGTCGGCGCCTTCAATGCTGTTGAAGTCAATGAAGACCTCCATACCTAGCTGCGTGAGCGCGCTGCGAATCGGCTCGACCCTGCCGCGCTCCACCTGAGCGTATGACACAAATACGTCGTGAGACATTCGCTTCCTGGAACGAACCTACCTATACCCTCCGCCGCTCGCAACGCTCCCAGCCGCAACGGCTCGCTGGAGCAACGGATCGAAAATGCCTGGCGAGGTCTGAAAAACACGAGCGCAAGCTCGGCATGGTCGGCGCGATCCCCCGAGTCCAAAGTCGACGCCACGGATTGACGCTCGAATGTCGATTTGCTATACTCCCGAGAAATCTGCAGTTCGGGACGCTCCCACGTTCCGCTCATGAGGGATAAATGGCGCCCAACACAAATAATGGTCTCCTCACAAGGGAGGCCAAAGCCGGCTGGAACCCGGATGTCAACAACCGCCTCAGGGTGCTCGTCGTCGGCGCGGGTGCCCTCGGGCAAAATACGATGCTTCCACTGGCGTTGGCGCAGGTCGGGGAACTCACCGTCGTGGATTTCGGGCAGTGGGACCTGTCCAACGCAACTCGCAGTCCAATGTTCGGGTCGACCGAGGAGCGCGCGCGTCACGGCAACTTCAAAGCGCCTCGCGTCGCGGAGAGCATCGCTTCCATGACCAGCTGGTCGGCCAGACCGCACCTGCGATATGCGACTGCATTCATTCAGGAGTTGCCAGACGCGGTGTTCGAACGTTGCGACATCCTGCTGTCCTGCGTCGACGATAATAGGTCACGCTCCTATCTTGCCCAGCAAGCCAAGCGACATAGTCTTCCCATGGTTGAAGGGGGCTTTTCAGGGTTTGCTATTTCGTACGGTCTGTATGGGCCGACGTCCGCCGAGCCTTGCTGGAGATGTGGATTCACAAGAGTTCAGACGCCGTTGATCGCGCAGGGCTGTGATGCGGCCGAACGCCGCGCCCGTGCGGCTTCACAAACAGGCTTCATCGGGTCGACGCAGACTGTGGCCGGCTTCTTGGGCAACCTGTTGGCCGATGCGATCATCGAATACTTCCATGAACACGAACATCTCCTCAACTCGCGAATTTACTTCGGCGATATCCGAAAGCCGGATGGCGTTTCGATGGCGCGGCAGCCCTTCAACCCGGACTGCGCGAATCAGCATATTGTGCCTGAGCGAAGGAGGCTGGATATCACCATAAGCGATGGTGAATCTGTCTCCAGCCTACTCGACGAGTTGAAAACGGAGTTGTCGTCCCCATTCATCCGGCTGCCGTCCGCTTACGAAGTGCGTCGCGACTGCATCACCTGCGGTCGTCTGGTCGAAGTGGCCAAGGCAAGTTGGCGAATTCTTGTGCACCCTAGATGCGTCGAGTGCGATGAGGAAGATGGATTTCCGCTGGTTGCCGAGGGCAATGAGCCACCGCTGTCGGTATCGGTGGTCGGTGAAAGTACGTCTCCGGTACGAGAGCTTAGTTGTAATCAGGTGGGCATCATCGGCGGGCGAGAGTTCCATGCAAGCAGCGCCGACGGAGACTCGGTTTCGTTTCAGATTAGGCCGAGCCAAGAGTATGTGAAGGTGTACAATCGGCCCGCGGTCGGGGAGTAGAGAGCTGAAATGAAGGTTACAATCGAGCACCCAGCAAGCAAGGAAACGATTGCGGCGACGGTCGAGGAGCATCACACGCCCGATGAGGTCATCCAAGGGCTGCTAGAAGAGAACTTCCTCAGCCCGCCCAAAAACAACGCGACCTACACGCTCATTCACAACGGGACTCGGCTCCTGGGGCAGCAGTCCCTCGTTCAGCAAGGCGTCAACGACGGTGCCTTCCTTAATGCGGCGATGGACGCGGTTGGAGCGGCGCCGACGGAGCGCCGCCTTCGGCTTGACTTCGCGTCGTCTCGCGCGGTGACGCACGGATGCGTCCGCAGTGTCACGGTGTACTCCGACGCCACACGCAAACAAGAGGTCAGGAGCGAAGAACAGGCTGCGATCGCTCGCTACTATGTGGTCGACTACCAAGTCGAAGCCCTGACCCAGGACAGATCCCTCCACAAGGGCTTTCTCGTTTCTTTCGATATCGACGCGGTGTTTGACGAGTACCCGCACTCCGGCGCGTTTCCCAGAACGACGTGCATTTCAAACCCGCGTCCGTGGCATCATCGGGTCTATCCTTCGAGCGGCTTGTTCTGTACCGGCGAGTCTCCTGATCCCGCGCTGCTGTTGGGGCACCATATCATTCATGTGGCGAAGCTCCTGAACTTCGACGAGCCTTGGGATAAGGATCACGACCGGGGCTATAACCCGACCGCATACGAAGAATACAAGCGACGGTGGGGCGGTCGCCCGATCAATCCTCGCTTGGCGGTTCCAGTCCTCGATGAGAGCGCTCTGAATCGACACCGTTCGACCCAGACCAAGGCCAAGGTGTCGTTCGCTGACAGAAGTGCGCCGGCCTCGGCGCCGTCCACGAGGAAGCGCGGCTCCATCAGCTTCCGAAGATCCGGAGGTGGCAACTGATGGCCATGAGCTTCAGCCGGCCGGCTCAGACCTTCAGTCCCTCCTATAGGAAACGTCCGAGCAAAGAATCGGTAGCACGTCATTGGTACCATATGAGCGCTGTGGGTCCGAACGGGCTGCGCGAAGCTTTCATCTCAAAAAGTGTTGTAAGAAACCTCGTAGAATTCTCGAGGTTGGCTTGGCAGCGCCAACAGACTGAGACGATCGGTTGGTTGCTGGGGCGCGTTTTTAGCGACGACGACGGGCCATACATCTACGTTGAAAAGGCCATTGAGGCGCCCCACGCTGAGCGGTCTCGCGCCTTCGTACGTACCACGCCCGAAGACGCTTCTTTTCTCGCAGAAATGACATCCCTGGAGCTCGTCAATCTGGAGAAGCTGGGATGGTGGCATTCTCACCCTAATCTTGGCCTCGATCGCTATAGCGGTACAGACCGCTCGAATCAGGAAATGTGGTGTCCCCTGGACTACCAGATCGGTCTGTTGGTCGCATTGGACCAGCAAAGAGCAGTCATCCGAGGATATGTCGGACCGACCGGCCACGAGATCGAAGAGGCACTTCCTATCAATACGGGCGCTCCGGCCTCTGGCAGACGGGTAGCGCCAAATCCGCGCGAATCCAATTCAGCGTCACGCAACGAGCAGACCCGTGTAGCGCAACCACCGTCGGGTCCGAGCCTACCCGCATCGGACTCCGACCGGCGCCCGGATCGGGTCCGCGATGAAGAATCCTCTGACGATCAAGAGGATTCCGAAGATCATGGGCGCGCAGCGGGGTCGCGAAACCGTATTCGAGACGGGTACAACTTGTCGGATGGTTCATCTCGAATCATGAAAGTTCTTACCGGCTATGTCTTGGAGTTTCTGGTTGCGGTTGTGGTAGTCGCGGTCGTCATTATTGTCTTCTTGGTGGGGATATTCGTGTATGATCGCTGGAGCAGCTATCATTCTTAGCCTTGGAGTGCAGATGCAGGCCCCACGGGTTGAGGCGCCTCGGAGTCATTCGCGTGGTGGCGGAACAAGCAATTGAGTGTCGCGTATGTGGAGGACTGCGGCCTCCCGGTGCGCGAGACTGTCTTCAGGATTGCCCCGGTGCCGACTCCGTGCCCGTGCGCCGACCCGGCCCTCGACATATCGTCATCCGCACCAGGGGGCGTCAACGCAACAACACGACGACGACCCGGCAGCAGCAGGGGGCAAGGGCGGTGCAGACGCGACCCGCGCCGCCGCGACCACCAGCCCGACGCAACCACGACATCGATTGGGGGGCGCGTGGCATGCAGACTGCGGGTAGTCTCTTGGGCTTGGGTGGCTTCCTGGCCCTTCTTGGAATGGCGGGGAGCTGCCTGGGCGGCAATGCACCGATGTTCTTCGTGGCACTGGGCCAGGGCTTGGCGATGTTCATGGGCTGGCGTTTTTGTCTGGAGCAGTCGGAGCATAAGTCGATGGAGATTTCCGAATGGACGCTCGGCCGGGTCTTCGCGGCCGGTGCCATGCATATCCTCGGAGCCGTTGGAGCTCTCGTGTACTCCGCAATTGCCTTTCTCATCATTCTCGGCATCGTTACATCGATCGCCGGATGAAGTAGCTCCCGTCGGGCCGAAAACACACAGACCTTAGGCATCGAGCCGCGCGATGAGATCCGTGACCTGCTGCGCTTCTTCCTGGCTCGCAGCACCGGCCGCGGCGGCACGGAGATACGGCAGCGCCGGGGTGGCCGCGGCGCCCATTCGTTGCAAGAGGCCCAGAGCACGTCCGCGCACCGGCGACGGCTCATCAAGAAGCTTGGCGACGGCTTCCACCTGATGCCGGGCCACGCCCGTCAGCCACGTGGAATCCACGCGTTCCAGCCGGTCAGGCTGTCGGCGGATCAGCTCCGATAAGGTGACCATGCCGAGCTCATGCTGTCGGTCTTGCGTGGCGGGTAACGTGACCTCGTGGAGTTGGGCCATCCGAGCCAGCAAATCGTACCAGCGCGCCGATTGAGTATCCTTAGGGTTGATCTGCCGAGAAAAGAGGAGATCTTTGCACGCTTCCGTGACGTGACGCCGGTTTCTCGCTTCCTGCGCCTTTTCGGCGACTCGAGCTCGCGACGTGCATTCGGCACAGACCAAGATGCTGATACCTCGCAGTGGAACGCGAACGTAGTCTTCCGAGACCGCCAAATCGCAGGCTTGGCAGCGCAGAGGGCTTACCGGAAGAACGAACGAAGATTTTCGCGCGGGAGGAGTTTCTGCCGCAGGGCCGAATCGAGGTTTGCGCGCAGCTTTCGCCTTCTCGATGGCTTGTTGATAGACCGGTGGCACATATTCGAACTCGACACTGTTGAGCCTTCGAATCGCGCGCCGGTTGAGGACACAAGACAACGGCCGCACAGCGAGATGTTGGTCGTCATCTCTGAGGCCCGGCCGCGTTCGCCCCATGGCCAGTTCAGCGAGGATGTCGATGGCTTCGTCGAAGGACTCCGCCTCCATCAGTTTTCGCGCTCGCTCGAGTCGTTCGATGAGCGCAGGGGCCAGTTCCCAGTATCCGGACCCGTACCAGCGTCCACCCCTTGTTTCGTGTTCCTGAACGATCTGGAGCTCTTCCCGCAGGCGAGCCTGAGTATCCTCCGTGGATGCGAATGAGATCGCTCGGTTCAGAAGGGTGACGGAGCGTGACCAGTCATCTGTCTTGGCGGCATAGGCGACCTGGCAATCAAGCAAGGCCATGGCCACGTGGTCGCCCAGGAGCTGCGCGGCGAGTGCTTTCGCCGGCAGGAAGGCGTTCACTATCGAGAGCATGGGTTCTAGCTGCTGGATGAGGCGTTCGGCTTCATGGGCGGCCAGAAGCGGGTCGTCGCGCCCTTTTTCGGTCGCATCCTTTACGGAGGCATAGATGCGCTCTTTGGTGGTTGTGGCTCCCGCGGCAAGGACGGCTTCAACCATAGGCCGGGGGAATGGGCTCTCTCGGATCAGCTGAATCAACCCTTGGGCTTCGCCGGTTCGCCCCCGAGTACAGGCGTCGCGGGCAAGTTCGGCGAGAATGCGGAGCAAGAGCTTGGGAATTCCCTCTTGTAGCGGGCGGACGCCCGACCGAATCAAGCGAGGATCGTCCAGCAAGATCGCGCGGTGTCGGACGTATTCCCAAAACGCCGGACTCGACAGGGCGGAGGCCCAATTGGCGAGTGCCCGCCGAAACATAGCCTGCACAGAAGAGAACGAAACTTCGTCCTGAATGAGGTCGAGAGCCCAGGCGTGATAAAGGATAGCCAGGTTGTGGCGGGAAAAGAAGCAGTCAACGGCGCCGACGTATTGTTCGAAATGGCCTACGGCTTGATCGAGATCGTCGTTATAGAGGCTGTGGAAGGCCCGTTCGACGACTGGATCGAGCTCGGTGGGACGCCAGATCCAGAATAGCTCTTCGATCAGCCTCTTTTCGGGGTCGTTAACCCGTCGAAAGGCCTGCCGTCGTTGATTGGGGGTCGTCGCCCGTAGACGCATCGCCGGCGCGTCACCGCGAGGTATCGGGAGGTTCAGTCGAATCGCAATCTCTACTTGTTGCTGCCGCTCGAGGATCTCCTGACTCGATGCATCGACCGGGACTTCAAGAATTCTGAAGACATTCACTCGATACAGATCGGGATGCGTCATCTGGTCGAGCAGCTTCATTGTCTACCTTTCGAGATCGCATTCGCTTTCACGATCGTGCAGCCGTCGCCAAGGTCCACGCCTTGATGCGGGACTCCTTTCCTCCATTCGATTCATTGTCGGGAAGCAGGTCATGGAGTTCGTCGACGATGGCCTGAAGGGCGCCGACGTCTTTGGAGTCCTTCAGGCCGTGCGCGCGACTTAATAGCGCTTGCGCTCGGTTCTTATTCGTCATTTCATCGAGCTGTGTAGACAGATATTCAATGTAGTCCAGCAGGAAATCCGGGCGTTCGAACAAGATGTTGATTCGGAATGACACTGCCGCATCGACCTCTTTCTCCAAGAAGAAAGCATCCTCGCTCGCAATAAGTTCATCGATGCGGCCCGCCAGCTTGTTCGCTTTTGACCGCTCAGCCGGTGGCTCTTCCTGCACGACGTCATTGAGTCGCTCCACGGCTTCGCGCGCCGCATGGAGGAGACCCGGCCACTCATTCAGATCTTCGACCTGGTCGATGTACTTTTCGAGGGCGAGGAGTCGGGTTACGGCTTTGTCCTGCGTGTCGCGATCGGTTGCTGCCGCCGGGAGAAGGTGTTCGATCTCCTCAAGGAGCTGCTCAGCTTCGATCTTCGAGACGATCTTCAATGCCGCTCCATTTTCGATCTCTTGGGCCTTACCCTTGGCCTCCTCCAGCCTCGCCTTGGCGTTGTCGAAGTCTCGACGAAGAATGTCCGGGTCCACGGAGACCGTTCCGAATTTGCCTACGCTTTCAAACCACCTGTCGAGCAGGGGGACGAAGGCGCGGGCCGTACAGGTTCGGTCCGTGGTTATTCGTAGGTGGATTTGCACCGAGCTCCCTCGTGGGACTTCACGGTCGATATGTTCGGATGGGATTTCGATGCTGCCGATAAGCCGGTTGCGGTTGGCGCGCGGACTCTCGCCTTCCATGATTGGGATCTTGAGGAAGCTCTCGGCCATCTTGGGCCGAGCGGCGAACGCCGTGATGTGATAGATCGTTTTTTCGGCCGGTAACGGCGTGCCCTTGTCGAAGAACACGTCGACCTCATTGTTGGCCATGGCGACGCCGATCGACGCGGTCAGCGGCGGATCGTTGATGGTCGTTCCGATGACGTATTGGATGCGGTCGGGCTCGACTGATCTTTGGTTCCCTTCGGCGTCGAAGAGAGCAATGGTGAAGTGATTGACTTCGCCTTGATCCGCCGCGAGCCGGGTCACGAAAGTGCCGCTTTGGTTGACGTGTACGCGCTCACTCTTCCAGGTGTGTCCTGGGGCGTTCGCCGAGACTTCGATTTCGTGCCCGGCGGGCGACTCTTCGTCGGGGAGCTCCAGTCGGCCGCCGACGACGGGCTTTCGACTCACGCCGACGGTCGTATAGTCCAGATGCAGCTTGCATCGACCGCGACGGGGGCCAATTTTGGGACGCGAGGACGGCGCTTTCTTCACCGTGCCCGCAAAATGGGCGGCTCCTCGGGCAACCACGGTTAGAGGATCAACGCCCTCGGCCAATTTAATACCGAGCCCTTCGTCAGGGTCGAGGAGTCTCTCGCGGAGTGATGGCATGAGGGTTGGGCCCCCGACCAGAATGACCTGTTCGATATCTTCCGGACTCAGACGCTCCTCTTCGAGAACCGAACGCGCGATGTTCACTGCGCGGGTAATGAAGGGTTCCGCGACCGAATCGAGTTGCGCCCGACTGATGTCGAGCTCGAATTCAACGTTGGTACCGTTGTTGTCGTGGCAAAGCGAGCCCACGGCGACCTTGGTGTTCGCGGAGGTCGAGAGCCTGACCTTGGCTTCTTCGGCCAAGACCTTGAGGCGGGCCAGACTCTCGTGCCACTTCGGGTTGCCCCGATCGAGGTCGTTGAGGGAGAAAGACCGCTTGAGAAACGGGATCAAGATCTTGTCGACGATCGCCCAGTCGATCGACTTTCCGCCCAAGTGGTTGTCGCCGCCGTGATTGAGCACGCTGAGCACGCCCTCCCGCATCGCGACCACCGCTGCATCGAACGTGCCGCCTCCCATGTCGAAGACGGCCCAGATCCGCTTGCCAGGCGCTTCGTCGTATCCATAGGCTAGGGCAGCGGCGATCGGCTCCTGTAGTATGGGCGACTGAACGAAGCCAGCAAGCTCAGCGGCGGCCTTCGTTGCCTCGCATTGTGGCACCTCGAATGCGGCGGGGACCGTGATCGCCGCCGCGTCAATCCGCTGCCGGCTCGACTTCTCGGCCGTCTCCTTGAGCGCCCGAAGCACAAGACTCGAGAGCTCTGGCGGGGTCATGACCCGGTTGGCATCTGCGAAGCGATAGGAGACGTCCGAAGCTCCCATTTGGAGCTTGAACTCGGTGCAGGCATTGCCCGAATCAACCCGGGCGCGGTCCCTCGCCGATCGTCCAACGTTGACCTGGCCGCTTTCCTTGACCCACACGGCGGAAGGCGTCGTCTCATGACCTTCCGGGTTCCGAATAATCTGAATGCCGGCGTTGCCGACGACTGCAACGGCGCTGTTGGTCGTTCCGAGGTCGATGCCAAAGTCGATCGTAGAGCGGCTCATGAGTACGAGGCACGCAGGACAGAACAGTCAGATGGACACATGACGATCCGACAAGCCTGCCCAGCCTTTCCTAGTGTCCGCTAGACTAGGCGATCTGTTTCTTGAGCGGAAGCTTGAGCGACGATCAAAACTGCGCAGCGTCGTGCCCGGGCCTCCCGTCGATTTCATCGTGCAAATGCACTGCCGTAGC
>CAZFIV010000164.1:0-10519 GCA_964519665.1 uncultured Myxococcales bacterium | reverse complement strand
CGGAGCGCCCAAAGTCCGCTTCTTTGTCACGCTTCGCTCGGAGCAAGTCTCCTAGGTTGCCGGTTTCGGCGGTCCGGCCGGCAGGCGCGAAAGGAGCCGCCAAGAACGGCCCCCGACTTCGGATCCGGTGCATTGCGGGCCCGCGCCGGTGTCGTCGGCCGGGTGGATCGGTTCGGCTGCCTAGGGTGCTTCGGCTTGTGGGAGCGGATTCAGCGCCGGTGCTTCGAGTTGCCCCATCTTGTGGATATGGCGGGCGTGGGAGGCCAACGCGTCTCGGAACGTGGGGAAACAATGGTAAGCGACGCCGTGAGCCTGACAGACGTCCTGCACGATCTTGGCGATTTGCGGGTAATGCAGATGATGAACCTTCGGGAACAGGTGGTGCTCGACTTGGAAGTTCAGCCCCCCGAGGTACCAGGTCAGCAGCCGGTTATCGGGCGCGAAGTTGGCCGTCGTGGCGAGCTGGTGATGGAAGAAGTCGCGGTCCGATTTCGGTCGCGCGCCTTCGTAAGTAGGGAACTCCGCTTCTTCGACGATGTGGGCGAGTTGAAAGACGATCGAGAGGGTGAAGCCGAGCACCAGGTACGTCCAAAGCAGCAGCCCGAGCCAGGCGCCCACCGCGTTGAAGCTCAGCGGGACCACCAACCAGATCACGACCCAGGCGACCTTGCCGAGCCAAAAGAGCACTCGCTCCGAACCCTGCGGGGCAGGGAAAGGGTTGGCGCCGATCGACCTGGCGAGATAGTCGCGCCAGTCGGCGTACACAACCCAGCTCACGCCGAGCAGCGAGTACAGCGGCCAGACGTAAATGTGCTGCAGCCGAAAGTAGGGGCGGTGCGGCTGGGAAGGTGCCAAGCGAGCGATGGCCCCGAGATCGATGTCCGCGTCCGCCGACTCGACGTTGGTGAACGAGTGGTGATTGACGTTGTGCTGGAAGCGCCAGATGTAGGAACTGCCGCCCATGAGGTCGAGCGTGAAGCCGAGAGCCCGCCGAACGAACGGGCCGGCAGGATACGAACCGTGATTGGCGTCGTGCTGAATGCCGAAACCGATGCCGGCCATCGCGAGGCCGAGACTCGTGGCCCAGGCCATCGACGCCCAAAAGGTCGATGCTCCCCATACTAGACCTATGTACGATATCAGCGCCCAGGCGAGGATCAGGGCGGTCTTCCCGTACATGTGGAGGTGTAGTCGGCGGGTATCGTGACGAGTCAGATACGCGTGGACCTTGTCTTTGATTTCGGTAGTGAGAGCTCCCGACGACTCGAAGCGAACGATCATGAAAGAGCAGGATAGTCCTCTTTTCGTAGCTCTGCGCCCAAAGACGTCGAGATGACCGTATCCTGACCTCGCACCGATTCAATTCGGACGGGAGACTCATGGGTTAACCCGAATGAGTCTCGACCTGAACCTAAGGACGTCTCGTTGCAGGCCGGTCAAGGAGCGAGAGCTGACTCCCGTGCTCCCGCTCGACCGCCCGACCGCCCGCCCGCTCGACCGAGCGCTGTGGGGCACCACCATTCCGCTGCTTGGCGTTCTCGAGATCCTTACCGAGTCGAGACCCTTACCGCGGTCGACGGTCTGGTGGCTCCGTCCGCTCTACGAGGTAGTACAAGACGTTGGGCCGCAGTTCCACTTGCGGGCTTCGCTGAGTGTCGTCAGTGAGCATTCCCGAGAGGGTCAACGCGGTGGTTCGATATGGTCCGGCTGGCGGCAGCGTGACCGTACCCGCGAGCTGTCGTACCTGCACGGGAGCTCGTCCCAAGGCGACGATGGCGTTCAGCTCGCCTTGCCGTTTGGTCCGCCACCCATAGTTGCGTTCCTCGCTGGCGACCTGCAGCAGCATCCGACGTGATCGCTTCAAGGGTTGGCCATCCAGCGACACCACCAGCGCGCTGCCGTACTCTACGCCCAAGTCGACCGCAACATCGGTGAGCTGTACTTTGCCGTGTAGGTCCAGAAAACCAACGGCGCCTTGGGCCTGCGGTGCGTCGATGACGATGACGCCATCGGAATAGTTCCAAGCCAGCTGCCCGGTCGCGCTGCGCACCTGACCTTTCTTCGGATCGAGATATCTTTTGATATTGGAAATCGTCGCCCCGTGCTGCAGGCCGGGCGCGACGTTGATGTGCACCTGCCCGATCAATAGCGTTCGCGGATCGATGGGCGTGCGTCCCAGCTGTTCGCGGTCGTTGGCCTCGCTCCGAGCGTTCGTGACATCGGCTGCGCGGAGCTCATCCAGGTGCGCGGAGGGCCGCCATGGCATGCCGTGCAATCGCTGGGCGCTGGCCAGATCCAGGTCGATGCGGGCCATGACGGGCCCCGGTTCGACCATGCCGGTTCGGTAGATCAGCGCCGTGGCAGGAAACTGTCCCATCACGACCGGCGACTGAATCGAGAACTTGCCGTGGGTCGTGACCCAACGAGGGCCCTCCAACGTGAAGAATATGATGGCCTCCACCCCGAGCAGATTGCCGTAGGAGGCCGCTACGATAGGAAAGTCGGCACGGAACCGGTTGGGTAAGGGGTAGCTCAGTTCGCTGATGGTCGTGGGCAGGTTGTTCCACACTGGTTGCAGCAGTGGGTGCTCGAACCTCCCAGCCGCTTCGCCCTGCGTCTTACCATCGAGACGCGGGGCTGCCCGATCGGTGTATTGATGCCGAGGTCGCAACGACCAGCTCGAGTCTTGTCCGACGTGGTCACCACCGAAATAGCCGTGGTGGTCTACGAAGTCTCCGGCCGCATAGGTCCAGTATTCCAATGGCCCCAGCACCTGATCGTCTGCGGTCTGCCAGTTCGAGCAGGTAATGGCCGGCTTGAACCCCAGGTCGTCACGGAGATAAGCGACCATGTGCTCGTAGAACCGGCGCTGAGCGTCGGTCAGGAACGCGGCCGTATCTCGGCTGCGGACGCTCTGCTGTTCCGTGATGAGCTTCCAAGGGCCGACCAGACCCACGCGGCCCTCTTCGGGCGCATCACCGCGAATCCTCGGACGATCCCACCGGCGGAGGGCCGTCGTCACCGACCCGTACTTGTTGACCAGCCAGTCCGCGAATCGTTTTTCGATCTCGTGGGTAAGCGGTTCGGGCAACCGTTGGTAGGGTTCGAAAGTCCAGAAGAACACCGAGTCTTCGTTCTGGATTTCGAAGTAAGCGACGGCAGGGTCGCGAGCGAGGGGCTTGCCCGTATAAGGATTCGGGCTGGTGAGGATACGCTCGATGTATTTGCGATACCGTTGTTGGTACCGCGAATCGAACACGAGCAAGCCGAACGGTGACTGCTCGCCGTCGTATCCAGCAATCGGATCGTCGGCCTGCACCCGTACCCAAAGCGGGAAGTAGACGCTCAGGCCCGTGTAGATGCCCTCGCTCTGCATGGCCGCCACGAGAAAGTGAAGCCGCTCCAGCAGCTGCTCGTTCACCTGCGCGATGTCGCCGTCGTCGCCCATCGGGCCGTGAAAACGCACGAGGTTCACGCCTGACCGGGCGAGTTGGGCCGCGAGCTGGCGCAGGGACGCGTCGTCCAAGTGCGCGACCTCCGGCCGTAGATTCACCCCCCAAAAACGGACCGGCTCGCCCGTGTCGAGATGCACGAACGACGCGTTCTTCACCCCGATGAACCCTCCGTCGCCGGCGCTTCGCTCGTTGAGACGACGCAGATTGATCGCCGCCGCCTCCTCGATCTCGTCGGGCTCGAACGGGAACCATCCCTCTTCGGCTCGATTGAGTCGCTCGCCAGGTTTGAGCCGACCGGCTGGCTTGAACGGGCGACGGGTCAGAATAAAACAGTCGAAAGCCGCGGCGCCGGTTCGGTCCAGGAGCTCAATGCGGAGTCTGTGCTTGCCTCTGTTCAAGCGAACTCGTCCCACGCGCGTCCAGTTGGCCACCACGTGCGTACGCAGTTCGGCGTTATCCAGGAGCGCAACCTCTCCGGGTTCGACCCAGGGCCCGTCATTCCAACGGTATCGATATGGCCCGTGGTACCAGAACTTGCGGGCCAAAAAGGTGTACGTTCCCGACTCCGGAATTTCGACGACGTAGTCGAGAAAGAGCGTTTCGTCGCGCGGGTCTTCGACGCCGATCCAGGTGCCCCCCGAAAGTAAGTCGGCCTGCTCGGCATTGGCTGGTCGAAACGGGTTGAGATTCGGAGGCGGAAAATTCGTCCGCGAAGGTTCTTCCGCCTCCCACCACACATAGCCGGTCGGTTGGTCCGCGTCCTGGGCGAGGCCGGGCTGCATGCCCAACGTCACGCAGCAACTCAACACTACGCCGGTGAGTACTCGGCGGCGAGAACGTGAGCAGCGGCGCGACATGCACATCCTTTCTTTTTGGCCTAAACGACGTCGACCACGTTGACGGTCACGACGAACTGTCCGGTCTCGCCGGGGAGGACGGTCGCGAGCCCTGAACCGTGCCCAGGCCCGTTCGGCGGCCCGAACCACGGTTCCACGCAGTAGAATGGGCTGTCGTCGTTTTCCGTCCAAACGACGAAGGTCGTCCATTCGCTTGCCGATGCCGAGTCGACGCGAATCGAGACGTGGCGGCCGCCCGGGAGTGGCCCGAAGGTCACCGCCGGTTCCGAGAGATGGGTATGGATCCGGTCGACCAAGGCTGGTTCCGAAAACCTCGGCTTGTCGTCGGCGAGCGGCTCTGCGGGAACCAGCGCCCCATCCGGGCCGTGGTACCAGGCGCGATGCGATGGGAACTGCAGGCGAGCCTGCGACCACTGAGTGAAAGGCAACGCGAAGTAGAAATGGTGCCCGGCCGACCACGGGATGGGGACGTCACCTCGATTGCCAAGGCGGAACGCGACCTCGAACCCATCGCTTCGAAATCGATACTCGACTCGGAATGCGTACTCGAAGGGATAAGCATCCCGGTCTTCCGCGGTGGGGATGAGTTCGGCCGCAAAGCCGTCATCGGTATCGGTGGCGGAAAATCGCCCGCCGCGTGCGAACCCGTGCCGCGGCATTGGGCGGAGCACCTCCTGCCATCGCCACTGCCCTTCGCCGCCGTCGGCGAACGTTCGGCCCGAGAACGGGAACAGAATCGGATTGCCGCCACGCACTTTGACGAGCGGGGCGGTTGCATCGAGGGGCCAGTGGATGATCGGGGCACCTTGGTGGTGCCAGGTGGCCAGGCGGGACCCGGTCGTCGGAAAGGCCGAGAAGACCGAGTCGCCCACCGACCATTGACGCGGCGAGAGGCGATCGTCGGGGTGGTCGGCCGAAGAAGCAGACGTCATGAGGCATTGTTGACCGTTCAGCAGCCGGTGTTAAGTCGAGGATTCGAGTTGAAGCGAGTTCGGCCGTGAATGGATGAAGCTGGTCCGATCGGCCTCGGGGCCTCCGATCAGGTCAGCGGGCCGTCCAGCGCCGAACGACCCGATCAAACTTCTCCGCCTGGGCGCGGTCTTGCTTCGCTTCGTACAGCGACCTGAGGGCGGCGAAGGTCTTTAGCCGAGGCCATGCTCGACGGGCCCGCTCGCACGCGTCGACCGCATCGTCGATCTTGCTAGGCTCCGTGCGCGCCTCTCCGTAGACCTGATAACACTTCTCGGTCAGCAGCGTCTGGCTCGAATAGGCGGGCTCGGTGCCCTCTGCGTACGTATAGAACAGGAAGGTTCGGCTCTGCGCGTCGGCGCTCAAGCGGGCACCGTAGCGCTTTACATCGAGGAGCATGACCGCCACCGACGCGACGAGCCCGACCAAGAGCCCCAAGATGATCACCGAGTAAACGCGGTTGACGGCGACCGCACGGTTGATTCCCAGCGGAAACCCGGCCGCGAAGCCGGCCCCGACCAGCCACCCCCCGACGTGCGCGGCGTTGTCGATCCCAGGCGAGACAATGCCGAACAGCAGCATGAACACCGTCCATCGCAACATGATTTGCGCGACGTCGCGGCCCTCACTGCCGCGGCGGCGGGCGCCGATCAAACACGCCCCCAACAGAGCGCTTGTGCCACCGGACGCCCCGACCGAGGTGTGAGTGACCCGGCCCAGGAGCTCGCCGTACCACAAGTAGCTGATCACCATCGCCAGGACGCCTCCCACGATAAAGACCACCAGCATTTTCTTGCGGTCGTAGAGCTCCTCGACCAACGGGCCGACGATCGTCAGCGCGTAGAGGTTGAACGCGAGGTGGGCGAGGCCTCCGTGCCCGAGCATGCCGGTGGCGAATCGCCAGTATTCGCCTTGCAGGACCCCGATCGTGGTGACCCCGCCGAGCTGTCGGACCGAGTACGTCGTGAGTCCGAGCAGCGAGTCTGGCCCGGCCAGGCCCACCATGATGACGTAATAGACGATCAGCGCGAGCATCATCAGGCCGGTTCCCGGTGAACCGCGCAGGGCTTCGGGCAGGAGCCCATCGAAGAGGGCCCCTTCGGCGCTCACACCTTGCAGGTAGGCCTTACACTGGCGGCACCGCGTCAGGTTGGGGGTGATCATCGCCCCGCATTTCGGGCAGGTCTGGACCTCGGACGGCATGGTTGGATTCCGATTCTGAATACCTCGCGCAGCTACCGAAATCCGCTCCTTTCGCGGGGTCGTGGTTTTGCTGGTTTCTTCACACGGGAGCCGGTCGACCGATCGAAACCGCGCCCGCCGGACCGAGCTCGCACATCTTCGTCGCTCAGGCGTTCACCGGACCAACGCGTCGACGGTCGCTTGCTCTTCTGCTTCTCGGGAGGCTTCGGTTCGAGGTCGTCGGCGGCCTTTCGGAGCCGCGAGGCGCTCCACGACTTCAGGTCTTTCCATCCTCGCCAAGCCTTCACCGCCCTTCGGATCCGACCTCCGCCCAACTGGTCCCATGGCAGAACGACGGCCAGGTACAAGCCGAACCCGACGGCCATCCAGCCGAACACTGTTCGCAGCCGCTTGCACACGGCGTCCATTATGGTCCACTCACCCAACTGCACAATCTTTCGGCCGACCGGCTGTATCTGCGAGTAGCGGGACGCCGGGGGCCCCTGCTAGGCTCGAGCCTCATGGTAGCCACCCAGCAGCGTCTGGGCGCCTTGCTGGTCGATATGGGCTTCATCGACGATGCCCAGCTCGCATCCGCGCTCGAGGAGCAGCAGCGTTCCGATAAGCGGCTCGGCAGGATCTTGGTTGAGGCGTCCGTCCTCAGCGAGGATCGGCTCGTCCACGCCCTTTCTCGTCAGTTGGGCATCGAAGCGTGCGATCCCATCATGACCCGGGTCCACGAGCGCGTACTGGCCCTGATCCCGGCGGCGAAGGCGTACCAACATCGGGTTTTACCAGTGGCGCGCCAGCGCGAGTCTGACCTGCGTGACGTCGTCTATGTCGCGACCGCCGATCCGCTCGATCAGGAGGCGTTTCGGGCGGTGACGCAGATCCTCGGTGACCACGTCAGGCTGCAGTGGATGCTGGCCGGCGAAACGGAGATGGAGTTGGCCCTCGCGCGCCACTATGGACCGCGGACGGGCTCGATTCCCGAGGGTACAAAAGTGATCACGGGCGTTCCGGTCGCCGGGCCTTCCCGGGCGGCCGAGGCGCCGGTGGCGTTGGGGACGCCAGACGCGATGCCGATGGGCACATCGGGCGACGACGTACTGATGGCCGTCAACGAGGCCCTCTCCGACGCGCCGACCACGGTGTCGGACCGACGTCAGCCTTCGGTAGAGTTCAGCCTGAGGGACGCTCAGCCGATCCCGGTCGACGAAGACGCCATCTTGCCGTTGCCGGCGCACGCCGACGCTTCGACCGAAGAAATCCTGGTCGCCGACGAAGTGGTGATCGAAGGCGACGGTTTGAACGTCTTGCCTGGCGCGACCGATGGCGAGTTGGCGCTCGGATCCGGGTTCGACACCGATACCTGGTCCAAGCCCGTGCCCCTGGAGCGAGCGATCGAGCCCAAGCTGGGGTACGAGCCGTCGTCGCGGCTCGACTCGTCCACGCCGTCCCGTCCACTTTCGTCGCGGTTATCCCGGTTGTCGCAAGTGTCCCGGTTGTACCCGGGCGGAGCGAGCGCCCCCGGGATGCCGCTGTCCGAAGCGTCGTCGTCAGCGGTGATATACGGAGACAACGTCTTACCACCGCCCCTCGACCCGTTCATCGAGCCCGGCCTTTTGGGTAGGTCGGACGACATCACCGACGAACTGCCGGCGGTCAACCATAGTGACGATGCCGCTGATTCGCACAATGGCCCCGAGTTCGAGCTCTCCGACGCAAGCTGGGGCGACCTGGTCGGCCGGGAACCGCAAGCCGGCTTGGGCGGGGTGGGGGGCGACGCCCGGGCCGACGACACCCAGCTCGATCTTTCCGCCAAGATCGATACCCTCGCGGCGCTCCGAGACGCGGCCGAGTCGATGCCCATCGCAGACCCCCATCTGCTAGGACCGCCGGCGGCTGCGGCCCTATCCCGTCGTCCCTTCGACGAGGTGGGGGCGGCGTTGCTCGACGCCGCGCAGATCGGATTCGAAGCGGGGGGACCATTGCCCGCTGTCTCCCCGTTTCCACCTTTCGACGAGCGGGTGGGCATCGTCGAGCCGGATCACCTGCCTGACATCGACATCGATGAAGTCGTGGACCGCTTGACGTCGGGAGTACCCAGCGCATCTCACCTGCCGGCTCCGCAGCTTCCCGCGGATGCGGCGAAAACGCTGCAAGAAGAGTTTCGCTATTTTGTGTCCGGCGGGGCCATCGACCTGTCTACGCAGCAGCGCTTGATTCGCGCGATGGCTGCGGTTCTCATGCGGGAGGGATTGCTCGATGCCTCTCGTCTGGAGGCCATCCTGCGGGAGGCCATAGGCCGGGGCAGCTCGGTGGGTAGCTGAACGTCTCAGACGGCGAAAACGGTGCGACTTTCGCAAACCGACCGATAGCCCAGGCGCTCGTACAGACGCCGAGCATCGAGGTTGTCTTCATTCACCAGCAGGAATGCGCGCTGGGCCCGGTCGAGGACCCACTGGGTGACTGCGCTCGTTCCGCGGAGCCCGAGCCCTCGGTGTCGGAACGCCGGTATCGTGTATACGCCTTCGATCTGTCCGCCGAGCGCGGAGAGCGAGGCGATGTTTGATTTGAAGCGAAGCTGGCTTCGGGGGACGTGTACGAAATCCCGTCCGCGGCGGATTCGCTCTGCGATCCGTTCTCGAAACAGACGAGGATTGCGGGCAAACGGATCGTCTTTCGCCTCTTCACGAGCCATCGCCGCCGACGCTTGGACGACTTGGTCGAGGTGTTCGATGCCGGCGGGAACGAGGTCCAGAGGCTCCACTAGCCGGGCGGCTTCTCGTTCGACGCTGTAGCCCACCTGGTCTCGCGCCAACCGGGCGCGAATGCCGCGCGACGAAAGGACCCGCCAGAGCTGAGCGACCAATCGACGGTCGCCAACGACCACCCGCGCGAGGTTGGGATTGCGTTCGACCATTTCACCGACGCGCCGAAGGGCTGGCTCCGTGAGGTGAGCTGGAATCATGATGCCGGTCACCGATATGTACAGCAGGCTGATCAGTGAGCCGTGCTCATCGCGCTCGCCCAAGAGCCAGGCTCGAGGCGTGTTCGAGGCTCGGCTGAGGCCGCCTTCGGCGATCCAGCCCGCGATATACGTGCACTGGAACGGATGAATCTCGCAAAACTGCAGCGCCGCTGCCGCGTCCAGAGGGGCGAGCGGCGTCAGCCGGTCGGGCTCCACCGACACAGCATAGCGCCCCTGAGAGGTCCTGCATCACGGATTCGTAGGGCTAGCGCAACGGGGAGGCGATCGGGGCCGATAACGCACGTATGTCTCGGATCAGGAGTGTGCTTGTAGGGTTTGTTTACGCTACGACCTCGATCGTCGGGAACCTGGAACTCGCTCGCGCCAACGACCTCGCGGCGGCTCTGACCTTTGCCCAAGGCATCATGGGCGACGATATCGTCGAGGGGTACGAGGACTTCGTCGATTATGACCCCGACGAAGCCCTGGCCCTTCTCCTGTCGCCGATCGTCGAGCCCGACCGGCCCCTGTCATCCTATGCCGGCGACGGCGATGTTCGGCAGGTCGACCCCCACTTTGTGACGTTGGGCGGCGAGCGTCTCAACTTTGATGTCCTTCGGCCCTTCATCGCGGAGGCCGCCGAACAGAGCCGACTACCGGTGGCGCTCATCGACGCGGTGATTCGGACCGAGTCCGGATACCGGCCAGCCGCGGTCTCCCGGTCGGGGGCCAAGGGTCTGATGCAGCTCATGCCGGCCACCGCGCGGTCGATGGGGGTCTCCGATCCCCTGGATCCTCGGCAGAACATCCTGGGTGGCGCGGCGTACCTTCGCGCTCAGTACGATCGATTCCGTTCCTTACCTCTCGCGCTCGCCGCCTACAACGCGGGCCCGGCCCGGGTCGTCAAGAGCGGCGGTATTCCAGAGATTCCAGAAACCAAGCGCTACGTAGCCACGGTTCTGAAGCGGTTCGAGACGTCGTCGGTGCGCTGAGGGCCGACCGCCGCGTGATGGTCGAGAACGTCGAGTGTTTAGCGAGGCTGCGCCTCAAACGCTCGAGTTCATTCGCGATTCCGTGCTGGC
>CAZFIV010000163.1:0-10553 GCA_964519665.1 uncultured Myxococcales bacterium | reverse complement strand
GGGCCATCAAGATGATCAAGGACATCACCCGCGAGCCGGAGGTCGGAAAGATCTACCTCGGCAACGTCCGCAAGGTGGTGGAGTTCGGGGCCTTCGTCGAGATTTTCCCCGGCACCGACGGCCTCGTGCACATCTCCGACCTCGCCGAAAAGCGGGTCAACAAGGTCGAAGACATCGTGCGCGAGGGTGATGAGGTGCTGGTCAAAGTCACCAGCATCGACCGGCAAGGGAAGATTCGCCTCTCGCGTAAAGAGGCGATCGGACAGAACGTCTCCGACTGAATCGATGATCGAGCCCGTCGACGACCAGGTGGTGGTTCGCCTCCGAGCGATTCCGGGGCTTCCCCGGCGCGGTCTTCCGGCGTACGCGACCGCCGAGGCGGCGGGCCTCGATCTTCCGGCCGCGGAGCCGGTGAGCCTCCAGCCGGGGGCCTTTGCGCCGGTGCGAACGGGCTACGAGATCGAGCTGCCCGCGGGGTACGAAGCGCAGGTTCGCCCGCGGTCGGGACTGGCGGCTCGGCACGGGATTACGGTGCTCAACAGTCCGGGCACCATCGACGCGGACTATCGTGGCGAGATCGTCGTCATCCTCATCAATCACGGGTCGTCCGTCTTCTCGATCGAACCTGCCGATCGCATCGCGCAGCTCGTCGTCGCGCCGGTCTGTAGAGTCGACGTAGAGCTGGTCGAGTCGCTCTCGCCGACGCCTCGCGGCCGCGGAGGTTTCGGGCACACCGGGACTTGATGTCGACCGGTAGCGCCGTCCCGCCCGGGCGGTCACTGGCGCGACGACACCGAAACGGCCAGAGCGGGTGACTCGGAAGGGTCCCACCGGGATGGTGCTGATCGAGCCTGGCGTCTTCATCATGGGGTCGCGCTCGAGCGATCCGGAACGGGATTTCGGCGATCTGGACCCACGCGTCGGTGAGCGACGGGGACGGTCTGCGTCGACGCCTACGGGTTCCCGAGCGGCGCCGGTGAACTGTCGTCGAGGGCGGGACCGCCGATCGACCGGGATACGATTCGAGGTGCGCAGCCCGTTCTCGTAAGAAACCCGGGCAATCTTTCCAGCTGCTCGGCTTTCGCTGTTGTAAAGACCCCGATTGATGATTCCGCGCTACACGCCCGATGACATCGCCGCGATTTGGTCCGAGGGCCATCGCGTCAAGACCTGGCTCGCCGTCGAGGTGGCCGCCTGTGAGGCAATGGCCGAAGCGGGGTTGATGCCCGCCGACGACGTGCAAGAGATCCGGACGGCGGCCGACGCGTGCGACACCGAGCGACTCGCTGAGCGCGCGCTCGAGATCGAGGCGACCACCAAGCATGACATCATCGCGTTCTTGACCGCGTTCGAGGAAGTTGCGGGCGATGTGGCGCGGCACGTTCACTTCGGGATGACGTCCAGCGACGTCCTCGATACCTCGCTGGCGCTGAGGTTGGTCGAGAGCGCCGAGCTGATCGCGGTTGCGCTTTCGGAGTTGCAAGGAGCGGTCAAGGCGCTCGCGCTTCGCTACCGGCGCACCCCGATGATCGGTCGGTCGCACGGGATTCACGCCGAGCCGGTAACGTTCGGGTTGGTGATGGCGAGCTGGTATGCGGAGCTCGGTCGCAGCCGGCGGCGGCTCGCCGCGGCGACCGACGAGATCCGAGTCGGAAAGATCTCCGGCGCCGTCGGCACCAACGCTCATCTGCCCCCCGAGGTCGAGGCGCGAGCCCTCGCCGCGCTGGGGCTCGGCGTCGAGACGGTGTCCACGCAGGTCGTGGCCCGCGACCGACACGCCCAGTTCTTCGGGACGCTGGCTACGATCGCGGCGTCCGTGGAGCGATTCGCGGTCGAGGTTCGCCACCTTCAACGCACCGAGGTGCGGGAAGCGGAAGAGCCGTTCACCGTCGGTCAGAAGGGCTCATCGGCGATGCCTCATAAGCGGAACCCGATCCTGACCGAGAACCTGACCGGTCTCGCCCGGCTCGTGCGCGGGTGGGCACACGCCGCCTACGAGAATGTGGCCCTGTGGCACGAGCGGGACATTTCACACTCGTCGGTCGAACGAGTGATCGCGCCCGATGCGACGATCACCGTCCTGTTCATGCTCCGCCGAATGAAGCGGGTGGTGGCCGGCCTGGTGGTGTACCCCGATCGCATGAAATCGAACCTCGAGCTGATGCGAGGTCTGGTGTTTTCACAACCCGTCCTGCTGACGCTGACGAAAAAGGGCCTGCCCCGGCAAGAGGCGTACGAGATCGTGCAACGCAACGCGATGCGGGTCTGGGACGAGGGGGTCGATCTGAAGTCGGCCTTGCTCGCCGACGACGAGCTCATGAGCCAGGTCGGTCGCGCCGAGGTCGAGTCGTGCTTCGACCTCGAACGGCACCTCGCCCACGTGGATGCGCTCATCGACCGCGCGTTGAGCGAATCGCCCGCTTGAGGGTCGTCAAACGTCGAAGCCGGCCGCGGCCAGGCGGTGGGCGATGCGGGGAGCGACCGGGCCCACCTCGGGTTGGAACGGCCGGCCCAGCATGGTGGCCAAGAGCTCGGTGTAGCGCTCGGCGAGAGTCACCCGAATGTCGTCTGAAAGGGGCGGCGGCGTTCCGTGGCCCGAGAAGCCGTGGGTCGCGATCAGCCACTGGCGGAGGTTCTCTTTGTCGAGCATGTGTTGATCCTGGCCGGCGTCGAATCGTGCTTGATACCCCTCGGCTCGCCAGTAGCGCGATGAGTCGGGGGTGTGGATCTCATCGATGACCGTCAGGCGGCCGTCGGCGTCCTCGCCGAACTCGTATTTGGTGTCGACCAGGAGCAGCCCCCGCGCGGCGGCAAGCTCGACGCCTCGGGCGAAGAGGGCGAAGGCCGCCGCCTCGGCGGCGTCGAGTTGGTTCGCGGTGAGGAGACCGCGCGCGATGATGTCCTGCTTGGCGATCGGCGTATCGTGCGCCCCGTGGACGGCCTTGGTGGTGGGCGTCAGGATCGGGCGCGGGAGGCGTTCGTCCTTTCGCAAGGTCGGGCTCAGCGGCACCTCGTAGGCGGCGGCCGCTCCCGACTGAAAGTCTCGCCACAGGGAGCCGGTGATGTAGCCCCGAACCACGAACTCGATCGGGTAGGGCGAGCAGGGGCGGGCCACCAACACGTTCGGGTCGGGGTGGGCCATGACGTGATTGGGCGCGATGTCCTGGGTGCTCTCGAAGCCGGCCCGGGCCATCTCGGTGAGGATCTGCCCTTTGAAGGGTACCGTCCCGAGCACGTGGTCGAATGCGCTGACCCGGTCGGTCGTGATCACCACCAAGCGCTCGTTCGTTCGGTACACGTCACGAACCTTGCCCGCGTACTTTTCACCCAAGCGAGGAAAGTCGGTCGCCTCCAGCGTGTGGCGAAGCTGTGCCGTGAGCGATTCGCGAAGGGAACTCAAGTCAAGGCCTCCTGAAGGGTGGTCACCACCATCTGTACGAGCTTGACGTATGAGGCGTGCCCCTCTTCGATGCTGGCCGCCTTCGGTCGCCCGAAATACGCCTGGTCCGCGCCCATCTGCGAAAAATCGGTTCGGCCGGCCTTCATCTCGGCCGGCAGATCGATATCCACGAGCTCGAGGGTCAATCGCCGATCGTCGTCGACCAGGTCGGGGCGAGCGGCCATCACTAGGGAGCTCTCGTATTGTCCGGCGTGGCACTTGCCGGACTGAAACTCCTCGCTCAGGGTCGGCACCCAGCGTCGATCACAAGGGTCGGCGAGCGTGATCGGGCAGCGCGCGAGGGGCCGAGCGGCCTTGACCGCGTCGCGAAGCGCGAACCGATGGGCCGGCTCGAGGTGGGCGTTCACCAAGCACACGGCTTTGAAGCCCTGGCGGGCGACGCCCAGCAAAACGTCGCGCACATATGCGGTCGTCGTCTCTTTGGGGACCGAGACCGTGCCCGAGAAGGGGCCCGCAAAGTCGGTCACCGTGAACGCGAGCGGTGGCAGCACGACCGCCGCCAGGTCGAGCGCCGATCGGATCTCGGGGACCGCGCGCTGGCAGGTCTCTTCCGCGATGATCACGTCGGTCGCCAGCGGGAGGTGGGGCCCGTGCGCCTCGGTCGCCCCGGCCGGCCACAGCGCGACCGCGCCCCCTTCGATGGCTCGTTGGGCCTCGGGGTAGCGTAACTCCGCCAGCTTCATGTCTCGTCCCTCCCGCGGGCGGCCTCGCCGGCCATCACCCGCAACCGCCGACGGTCGAGTTTGTCGCGGTCTCCCCGCGGCAGCTCGCCCACGAATTCTACGAATCGAGGGGCCTTGAAGGGTACCAGCACGTCGGCCACGAACTGGGACAGCGCCTCCGCGAGCTCCGGCGAAGCATGGTATTCGGGCCGCAGGCGCACAAAGGCCATCGGCTTGACCAACCCGGCCTGCTCGAAGGACGCGGCCGCGGCTTCGGCGACCGCTTCGTGCCGGGTGAGCGCGTCCTCGATCTCCTGCGGACTCACCCAGCGACCCCCGACTTTCATCATGTCGTCGGCTCGACCGCAAAAGTAGAAGTGGCCATCGGCGTCCTGCCGGAATTGGTCGCTGGTGATGCACCACGCCCCCTGGAGGGTCGACCGGGATTTCTCCATGCGCTGCCAATAGAAGGCCGCGCACGAGTCTCCGCGAACCTGGAGCGTTCCGATCTCGCCCGGCGCCACCGGTCGTCCTTCGGGATCGACGATCCGGACGTCGTACCCGGTGACCACGCGGCCCAGGCTGCCCGGTTTCACCTCGCCCGCGCGGGCCGAGATGAAGACATGAAACATCTCCGCGCTTCCCATGCCGTCGAGGATCTCGATACCCGGGCCGGCCATCCAGCGCCGGTAAAGCTCGGGGGGCAACGCTTCACCGGCCGAAGTGAGCAGCCGCAGTCGGCCTAGCCCCGGAGGCGGCGAGCTCACCTCCCAGCACTGGGCCATCTGCGCGATCATGGTCGGAACGTTGATCAGGATCGTCGCCTGGTGGCGCTCGACCAGATCGAAGAGTCGTCCGGGCGAGGGTTTGTCCGCGAACAGGACCGTCGTCCCGCCGTAGTAGAACGGAAACAGCAGGTTGCTGCCGGTCGCATACCCGAAGAAGAGCTTGGGAACCGAGACCGTCACGTCGTCTTCCGACATACCCAGCACCTCATTCGGGTATCGCTCGGCGTTGTAGATGAAATCGTAGGCCCGGTGCACGGCCGCTTTGGGGGCACCGGTCGAACCCGAAGAATACAGCCAGATCGCAAAGTCTTCGTCGAGGATCGGCGCGCTGGGCAGCTCGTCGAAGTAGCCGGCCAATTCGGCCTGCAGCATGGCGTCGTCGACCGCGAGGACCGCCCGCAGATGCGAGCGTTCCACCGGTAGGCGGTCGGCGATCGACCGGGAGGTGATCATGCCTCGGCACCGCGAGTCTTCGATGTAAAAAGCGAGCTCGTCGGCGTTGACCTGAGGATTGAGGAACATGACCGTGCAGCCGAGCTTCAGGGCGCCAAAGAAGGCGGTCACCCATTCGAAGCCGTCATCGAGCACGATGAACACCCGGTCTTCCATCCCGAGGCCACGGGTCTTGAGGGCGTGCGCGTACCGCGTCGCGACACTGGCGACCTGGCCATACGTATAGTGGGCAACGCCGCGATCGAGGTGATCCACGACGATGGCGACCTTGTCGCCGCGCCCTTCGTGAAGGTTGCGCTCTACGAAGGCGTCGAAGAGATTGAGGGGACGTCCCGGTACCCTAAAGCGCGTCATCCAGTTCGACCGGGTAGCATCCGGGCATCTCGGTGTCAGCGATCCCCTCGTCGCCTCTAGATCGAACTCTCCACTAGTTTACCCTAGTCTCCCCTGGTCTCCAACCGGCCGAAGCGATTGCTTTGGAGGTACCGGCGTGTTCGAACCGGCCGACGTGTCGCAGCCCAGCGACAATCAGCCTCAAGAAGCTCCGGCACCGCCGCTCGATCGCGACGCCCCGGGCGGAAACGGCGGCCCGGCCGAAGAGGGAGATTCCGAGGCGGGTGCGAAGCCCGAGTCGGTGCCCCTCAGCGAGGACGAGCAGCGCTATCGCGAAGTCTTGAGCTTCCTGGGCTCGGACGTACGGGTGCCCGGGGGCGTCCCGCGGGATTACAGGCCCCAAGAGCACTCCATCCACCCGCTCTTTCGCATCGACCTCGGGGCGTTCGGTGGACCATTCGACCTGTTGCTGTACCTGATCCGAAAGCACTCGATCGACGTCTTCGACATCCCGATCCGGTTCGTCACCGAGCAGTACCTCGAGATGCTCGACACCCTTCGGGCCCTCGATATCGACGTGGCGGCCGAATTCCTCATGCTGGCCGCGGATCTCGTCCACATCAAATCGAAGATGCTGCTGCCCGCCAAAGAGGATGACCCGATCGATGACCTCCCGGAGGAGTCCGGAGACCCGCGGGCGGACCTGGTGCGGCGCCTGCTCGAGTATCAGAAGTATCGGGACGCGGCCGTCGAGCTGAGCGACCGAGACCAACTGGGCCGCGACGTGTTCGCCCGGCAGCCGCCGCTCACCGACGAGGCCCACGACGTCGACCCCGGGCTCAAGCAGGTGAGCATCTTCAAGCTCGTCGAGCTGATGGCCGGCATGATGAAGAAAAAGCCGGTCCGCCACGAGATCTCGTACGAGAGCTTCAGCATTGCCGAGCGCATGCACTTCGTCATGCGGTTCGGGATGTCGCAGGGTGGCCGGTTCATGCTGGTCGATCTGATGGACGCGGTCGAGTCGCGGGCCGAGCTGGTGGTCACGTTCATCGCCGTCCTCGAGAGCACCAAGCTGCAGCTGGTGCGTCTGCGGATGGACGAGGCGGCCCCAACCCGAAGCGCGGCCGAGATCTTTCCGCCCGAGCCTGCGCCGGCCGCCGGGGGCACTTTACCCCCCGCCGAGCCAACCGAGGTGTCTTCCGACCCTGTACCCACGGCCGATGCGTCCTCCGGTGAGGCTGCGTCGGGAGGGGTTCAATCGGGCGAGGCTCCGCGGGACGAGGTTGCATCGAACGAGGTTCCTTCCGGCGAGGCGCGGTCTGGCGAGCTTCCCCCCGGCGAGGCTCGGACCAGCGACACTCCCTCGGGGGAGGTCCCTTCCGGCGATGGCGACCCTGAGCAAGTGGCAGCCGCCCCCGCCGAGCCCACAACGCCGTCGCCATCCTCGCCCGAACCGGGGGCGGGGGCTTCGCTGGGGTCGATGGCGGAAGCGGAAGCCATCCTGCGCGAGGTCGTGGCCATCGAGCAGGAGATGGCCGCCCAAAAGGAAGAGGAAGACGCCCTCGAGGCCCGTCGAGCCGCCCCCGAAGACGCTCCGTCCGCGCCTTGGCGAGAGGAGCCGTTGCCCACCATCTGGGTGGAGCTGACCGGCAAGTCTTTCGAAGGCGACATCATGGACGACTACGCGTAGGCGCTGCGGTCGGTCGGCACGTCGACTCGCGGGACTGGTCTCGGCTCAGCCGCGCTGATTTCGCTCATCTTTGTTTCCGGTCGGCGGGTGTTGCTCGGTCCATATGGACGAAGGGAGACCACCCGATGGCACAATATTCGATTCGAACCGCCGTCCTCACCTCAGTATTGGCGTTGACCTCAGCCTGTGGCGATGACGGCGTAGACAACCGCTACCAGCAGGCGTTACCGAGCGCCGACGTATTGACCGTCAACGTTCCCGCAGAGAGCAGCGCGGCCCTCACCATGAGCCGGGAGGGTGAAATCGGGACCACGCGGTCGGCGCTGGTAGGTCAGCCGGCCGACTTCTACGTTTCGACCTATTACCAGGCGCGGCGGATCAACCGCTTTGGCCGCGGAGTGCTCGAAATCCTGGAGGCGATAACCAGCACTCCACCGACCGCCACCGGGGCGAACGCTGCGGTGTGGGGGCCTTTTCGGGACGACCGCGAGCCCAACGAGTTTCGCCTCGGGGTCGAAGAGCGGACGCAGCCTGAGTTGCACTATGCGTGGCAACTGGAGGGGCGTCCGGTGAGCGGAGGTGACTTCACCGCCCTCGCGGGGGGCGCCTTTCAGCCCACCGCCCCCGAACAAGGGCAAGGTTGGTTTGCCGTCGACTTCGACGCGATACGAATGCTCGATCCGACAGAGGAAGCCGAAGGGCAGGTGGCCTACGCGTTCGCAAAAACCGACGAGGGGGTCGCGGTGCGTATGATGGCCAGCGAGCCCAGTCCCGCCGGTGGCGAAACACCGATCGCCTACGCCTTCGGTGAAAACGCGGAGGGCTTCGGCTACGTTCTGTTCGCCTTCGCCGACAACATCGACGATGATCCGAACCGGACGGCGGAAGAAGATCTGGTCGTTCGGACTCGATGGCGGCCCGACGGCAAGGGGCGCGCCGACGTGCTGGCCGTGCGTGGCGATGTCGGCGCCGGCTTCGTTCAAGTCAGCCAGTGTTGGGACAATATCTTCGTTTCTCGGTACGAGGTCTTCACCGTTAACGGCGCCACCGTCGTAGAACAGGGCGACTCCACTGTCTGCGTCTTCGATGGCGCGTGGCCCGTCGCGGGCGACGTGCCGGTCGCCGAAGACCTCATCAACCCCTTCGAAGGGTGAGCCGCCGAACCCGTCCTACAGCTTGAATACGCGCATCGTATTGCCCGCCAGGAAGGCCTGCCGTTGTTCGTCTTCGAGGCCGAGGGCCGGCCGCGCCCCACGCGGCAATACGGGCTGAGGTCATCCCTCGTTCGGGTGCATCTCGCTTGCCTGCACCGTGCCGGCATCTAATCGGTCGCATAAGTTCTGCGGTG
Source organism: uncultured Myxococcales bacterium (assembly GCA_964519665.1). Taxonomy (GTDB): domain Bacteria; phylum Myxococcota; class Kuafuiibacteriia; order Kuafuiibacteriales; family Kuafuiibacteriaceae; genus JANQQN01. Next base: position 1,819 of record CAZFIV010000163.1, on the reverse strand, counting down.
GAGGCAGGATAACGCTCGACGTGATATCAAATACGGAGATGGCGTCCGAGGCGATTTCTTCATCAGACGTATTCGAGAAGGCCGGAACGCGCTGGCTGACGGCTTCGGCGCGACCCTCGGCGCGACGCAACCCAGCCGCGCGCCAGGCCGAGCGCGACATGGCAGAGGCTTCCAGTTACCGATCGTGGAAAGAGGCCGCGTTGCGTCGCGACGAAGCGCTCGGTCTCGATGCCTGGCGCGCGTACGAGCCCTCACGACGGTATGACTGGCAATCGGTGCGCGAACGGGTCGACACCCTTCGCCGGTTGCTCGACGCGGACGACGCTGCGAGCCTCATGAACAGCCTCAACGAGGGCATCCACGGCAACATCAGCGGCATCGGGCGCGCCCCGCTGTACGAGATGAGCACCTTCGGGACGAAAGACTTGATCGTCGAGTACGTCGAGTTGGTCGCCGATTGCCTTGTCTATCTTGCTACCCAGCCAGCGGCGGTGCTCTCCGACGAGGTCAAACTCGAGTTTTTCGAGCGAGCGAGCACCTGTTTCGGCCACACGGCATTGATGCTGAGCGGCTCGGGCACGCTGCTGTTCTTTCACCTCGGCGTGGTGCGCGCGTTGGTGAAAGAAGGGCTGTTGCCTCGGGTCGTCTCTGGGGCGAGCGGCGGGGCCCTCGTGGCCGCGGTCGTCGGGACTCGAAGCCCCGAAGAGTTTCTCGATGTGCTCAGCCCCGAACGTTTTACACACTTCATCCGTCGCCGCGGAGAGGCGAAGGAGGCCAGCTTCTGGGCGCTGGCATCGAAGCGAAGAGACGAGATCATCGAGCATCTGATCCCGAACGATCTCACCTTTCGTGAGGCTCACGAAGTCAGCGGTCTCAGCATCAACATCTCGGTCGCCCCGGCTCAGGTTCACCAGACCTCCCGCCTGCTCAACGAGATCGCCTCCCCAACGGTGTTTGTTCGGGATGCAGTGATGGCGTCCACCGCACTCCCCGGAGCCTTTCCCCCGGTTACCCTGGCGAGTCGCGGCGCCGATGGCCAGCGGCACCCGTTCTTGCCTCGAAAGGCTTGGGTCGACGGCTCCTTGAGCGATGACTTGCCGGCCCGACGGCTTGGGCGAATGTACGGCGTCAACCACTTTATCGTCAGCCAAGTGAACCCTCACGTGGTTCCATTCGTCACCGATGCCAAGGTCGACCGCGACGTCATCTCGGTCATGCGCCGGACGACTCAGCGCACCCTCCGCGAGCTCATCAACGGAACGATCGGGCTCATTCACCGACCGATCACCCGCCGCAGCCGGCTCGCCTATGGATTCAATGCCCTGCTGTCGATCCTGAATCAGGACTATCTCGGCAACGTCAACATCATGCCTCCGCTTCGAGTCGCCAACCCGCTCCGGTTGCTCTCCTACCGCTCCGAGGAAGAGGTTCTGCGGTTGGTCGAGTGGGGCGAGCGCGCGACTTGGCCCAAGATCGAGATGATCAGGATCCAGACGTTGATCAGCCGAACGCTCGAGCAGATCATCCGGGAACACCGAGGTGCGTGGCTTCAAGACCGTCGCTGAAGAGGCGTGTTCATCGGCTGCGGCCAGGTGGAGGCACACGCGATGCGGCAGGGATCGAGCCCGAGATCCGTCCGGAACTCGGTTGCCCGTCAATGCTCTTCATTTCGAGGCAGAGATCTGTCGACTCTCGACAGGCCCACATCACGTCAGCGCAGGACGGGATGACTGTGCCCAAATCGCCGCTTTGGGTGGTCTACGAGGTTAGCGAGGCTGCGCCTCAAACGCTCGAGTTCATTCGCGATTCCGTGCTGGCG
>CAZFIV010000162.1:0-11337 GCA_964519665.1 uncultured Myxococcales bacterium | reverse complement strand
TGAATCGCGCCCACCCGTCTTCGCTCGCTGCGCTCGCTGCGCGCTCAACCTTGCGATTCTGCGGGGCCCGGGCGCGACTGAATCGCGCCCACCCGTCTTCGCTCGCTGCGCGCTCACCCTTGCGATTCTGCGAGGCCATGGCTCTTGCGGCCTCTAGACGGGCGATCCAGCTCGAGTGGTCGGCACCGGCGCGACCGACCTCGGACGGGCCGGTCGACAAGCCCGGAACCTCCGACCGGCCGGTGGCGTCGAGCGTGAGGTCGTCGATCAAGTGGCGGGTATCGGACGTCGGCGCCGAGGGGCCGGCCGACGCCGACGACGGTCTTCGCGACGGACCGTCGAAGGCTTCGGCGAACTGCGGCGGGAGTTCCCGAATGTCCATCCCGCACCGCGGACAGGCGAACCGATGGGGGGCATCGACCGCTGGCGCGGCATCTTCCCCGGGCGGGATGTCATGCGCACAGTGGGGGCACCGGGGCATCGTTGACATACTACCGCGTTTCGGGCGTGCCCACCGGTGCGAGAGATGACGCGAGTCGAACTTTTCGCTACGTCTTCCGAGCCACCTCGTGTCCGCCACCCATGTCATCGTCGGCACGGCCGGCCACATCGATCACGGAAAGACGAGTTTGATCCGCGCCCTGACCGGAGTCGATACGGATCGCCTCCCGGAAGAGAAAAAGCGCGGCATTACGATCGTGCTGGGTTTTGCGCCCCTCGTATTGCCGAACGGACGACAGGTCGGAGTGGTCGACGTACCGGGCCACGAGCGATTCGTGAAGAACATGGTCGCCGGCGCGGGCGGCATCGACGTGGCGCTGATGGTGGTAGCGGCCGACGAGGGCGTCATGCCCCAAACCCGCGAGCACCTCGAGATCTGCGAACTTCTCGGCATCCGGCGCGGCCTGGTGGCTCTGACCAAGATCGACCGCGCCGACGACCTCGTCGAACTGGCGGTCGAAGACGTTCGCACCGAGATGGAGGGCTCGTTCCTGGCCGAGGCTGACGTCGTCCCGTGCTCGGCGCACACCGGCGCCGGCATCGACGAGCTGAAGACCAAGTTGACCGAGCTGGTGGAGGCCGTGCCGACCCGCGCCGACCGCCGCGCGGCGACCCTCCCCATCGACCGGGTGTTCACCAAGAAGGGCTTCGGATCAGTGGTCACCGGCACGCTGACGCAAGGGCGGCTGCGGGTCGGCGACGTGGTGCAGGTGCTGCCGCCCATCCCGGGCCGCCCGATCGACGGCGAAGTGCGGGTGCGGGGCCTTCAGGTCTTCAAGGCCGAGGCCGATACGCTCGAGGCCGGCCAGCGGGCGGCCGTCAATCTGTCGGGCGTCGCGCTCGACCAGCTCCACATGGGACAGGTGGTGGTGACTCCGGAGGCCGCCGTCCCCACTCGGCGCCTGTCGGTCGCTTTGCGACACCTCGCCAGCCGCAACAAGCCGCTGAAGACCGGTGCGAAACTCCTCTTGCATGCGGGCACCGCGTTGGTCTCGGTCGGCGTCACCTTGCTCGACGCCGACGCCCTCGAGCCCGGCGAGTCGGGCCTCGCCACTTTCCGGCTCGCCGAGCCGATGGTCATTCTTCCCGGTCAACGGTTCATCCTGCGGGGCTTCGAGGCCTCGAGTCAGGCCGGCCGCACCATAGCCGGCGGACAGGTGCTCGACCCCGAACCCGGACGCCGGCGCCGTAAAGACCCGAACGTCATCGCCCGCCTCGAAGCGCTCGAAGCGCACCTCGATGATGGCCCCGGTGACGGCCGCCTCGAAGCCGCACTCGTGGCGATCGTCGAAGAAGCGGGCCCCACCGGGGTCCCGGTGCCCCAGCTCACCCGTCGGCTCGGGTACGGCGAGGCGCGCCTCCTCAAAACGATCACTTCGCCGGAGGCGAAAAAGTCAGTGGTGAGAGTCGGCGACCGCGCGGTGCATCGAGCGGCGATCGCCACTCTTTCGGAGCGGGTCGTGAAAGCGGTCGACGAATACCATCGAGAGTTTCCGTTTCGGGCCGCGATGGCCCTCGGCGAGGTGGTCACCAAGTTCGGAAAACGGGTCCCCAAGGCGGTGATCGACCAGGCCGCCAAGGGCGCCGCTCAGAAGAATCGCGTCGTCATCGCATCCGAGGGTCTTCGCCTGCCCGACCATCAACCGTCCGGTGGCGCGCAAGACCAGCAGACCCGGGCCTTGATCCTGACCGCGCTGACCGAGGGCGACCTTCAGCCGCCGACGGCGCCGGAGCTCCAAGCGCACAGCGGCTTGCCGACCAAACCCTTTCGTGAGCTGTTGGCCGCGCTGGTGCGGGAACAGGCCGTCGTACACGCCGCCCCCACCATCTACTTCGAAGCGGAAGCCTTCCGACGGGCCCAGGCGCGTATCCTGACCGCGATCGCCGAACACGACGGCGTGACCACCGCCCAGGTCAAGGCGCTGCTCGAGATCCCGCGAAAGTACCTCATCCCGCTGGTCGAGACCCTCGACAAGCGGGGGGTCACCGTCCGCATCGGCGAAGTCCGCAAAGCGAAGCGACCCCAGTGACGCGGTCACCGAAGCGCTTCGCGGGCTGACGCCATGCGGCACGCAAAAGCCGAGGGCCAGCGCCTTGCTCGCGGCCGGCAGAGGCTCTAGGACTGGGGGCCTGATGCCTCAAGGGACCGCCTCAGCCACTTCCCAACGCCTGGTTATCTATGGCGTACCATTCTCTCAGCCCGTCCGGGCCGTGATTTGGCTGCTGCTGTACAAGCAGCGTCCATTCGAACTCGAGCTGATCAACCCCGGGTCGAAGAGCGAACGGGGCAGCCGCAACCCCGATTACCTGGCCATGAATCCGGCCGGCACGATTCCCGCCCTTCACGAACCTGACACCGGCTTCACGCTGGGCGAATCCAACGCCATCATGACGTACCTGTGCAATCAGCACGGCTGGACGGACGTTTATCCGGATGAGGTACGCCGACGGGCGAAGGTCGACTGGTACCTCCACTTCCATCACCGTTCGATTCGACCCGCCGCCATCATCATCGCGCCGCGCGTCCGCAAAGATCTCGATATTCCGGACGTCGTGCTGGCCGAAAATGAACGCGCCCTGCACCGGGGATTGAAGACACTCAACAGCGGCTGGCTGACCGAATCACGATACTTGACCGGCGACACCGTCACCATCGCCGACTTTGCGGCCTACGCCGAAATCGGTCAGCTGCAGGCCGGCTTTACGAACTGCGTCGACTTGTCCCCGTATCCGAACATCGAACGGTGGATCGGCGCCATGAAGCAGGTCGACGCGCATGATGATGTGCATGTCGTCCTCTCCGAACTCGGCGACATCAGCCAAGAAGCGCCCACCATGGAGGCGCTGAAAGCCAGCAACAAGAGCGCGCTGCGAGCGCTCAAAGCTAAACTTCAGTCATTCGGCGAGGGATGAACGAGGATGCCTAACAAGTTTGCACACTTCGCGATCGAAGCGGACGACGTGGACCGCGCCCGAGCCTTTTACGAGTCCGTCTTCGGCTGGCGCTTCGAGGCCTGGGGACCGCCCGAATTCTACCTCATCCACGGCGCGGGCGTTCACGGAGCGCTTCAGAAGCGCCCGCAGTCATTGCCGGACGGCAAGCGAGGTTTCGAGTGTTCGATCGCGGTGACCGACCTCGACGCTTCTGCAGCCGCCATCACCAAGGCCGGTGGTCAGCTCCTAGGCCCGAAGGTTACGATTCCGACGGTCGGCCAGCTCTTTTCGTTCCTCGACCCAGAAGGGAACCGGGCCATCATAATTCAGTATGAGCCCGAACGAGCCACCGAATTGGGACTCGATCGATGATCTCTCGTTCTCCGCCGTAAGCCTCGGGTGAAGGTTAGATGGTCACGAAGTCGACGTATTCGCCGTGGGTCAGGCAATGGGCCCAGATGCGGACAATGTCGCCTATTCGGCAATCGTCGGGGATGGCGGTCAGGTAGATTGTGTTGCGCCCACCGTCGGCCGCGATGTCCCCACCGCCGAGCACGAGGTACGCCCCGTTGTCGGCCTCAGAGGCCTCGGGCCAGTTCGAGAATCGGCTCTCGAGCTGTTGCGCTTCGCCATCGAAGGCCTTACGAACCCGAATCCAGTTGTACCAGTGCCCCTGCGGGTTGCTTTGGGAGGCCGGAGCATTGGGGTGCCGCGCGTAGCCTCTCGCCGGGTCGCCCCACATCAGCGCTACGTACCCAGCCGGAACGCCTTCCGCCTCGACGATAAACGGTAGATGTTTGCCCAGGTGCTTCGTCTCTCCGTCCGGACCGTTGATGCTTCCGAGGTACGAGTCGGGGATGAAGCCCGCATTGCCTCGAGCCCGGTTGAAGGCGATCGGATCCCAGTTCGGCGGCCGGCTGAGAGGCACCGGGGGCCCGCCGTCGCTCCTCTTCTTCATCGCTCCGCTACCCGCGCAGTTGACTACCGTGGGCAACAAAACCGCTCCGCCTACGGTGACGGACAAGCCCTTCAGTAGCTCTCTTCGATCAAAGATACTCAGGTCGATCATCGCGTCCTCCTCATCGATCCAGGCCCTCGAGCGCTGGCCGAACCCGCGGGCCACAATACGACGGCACGCGCCCGTCGATGAGCTCACTGGACGCCGCTGCTGTCCAGCCGATCTTCGGTGACTTCACGCGCCGCGAGCCTCTGCCAGACAACAGCTCAGTTCTGGAGGCGGAAGTGCTGGGCGTCTTCGTCGAACACGAAGACAACCTGATCGCTCGGGGCTTGGATGGAATCATCGGTCATCCGATAGGTGTAAGTGAGCTTGTCGTCACCGACGACCGGCTCTTGTTCAACGATGTGCAGCAGCACCCTCCGAAGCGTCGCCTGCTTTCCGCTCTTCATGAAACGCCCGACGGCCCGGTCGGCCTCCGCCTCGAACTCCTCATCGAGCCATCGGCGTTCGGCATAATCGCGCATGAACGCCTTGATGACCTTCGTATCGTCACTCTCGAGGATCTGAGTCATCTTCCCGATCTGCTTCTTGAGGGCCTCCGGTGAATTCGGCGCGTGCGACACCGAACACGCCAGCAGAACAACCAGACTCAAACCCGACAACCATCTCACCATATCGATCACCTCCCGTTGGCCTTCGGCGTACCGGCGGACCATGTGCTTTGTCGAGCCCGAACTGCCAAACCTGGCCCTGGCGACTTGGCCTCCGCGGGTATGCAGATGCCCGTCCGGCACTTGGCTCGGGCATCGATGTATTCACCTCGGGTGCAATCGTGCAAAAGATATGGCAGCGTTCGGCCGTGTCGGCTCAGGACTCCGCCGTGGCTCGGCTCCGTTGGATCGGCGTCCTCGTCAGCCTGCTGGTTCCGGTATCCGTCTCGGCGCAAACCTCACGTCCGGCCGAGGCCACGCTCACCTCGAGCGTATCTCTTGCCCCCTGCTTTCTGAGAGATCCCGCGAACACGCGATCGGTCGCGGCCCACTGCGGGCGATTGCGCGTTCCGGAGAGCTACGACGAACCCTCCGGGCGGCAGATCAGCCTGTTCGTGGCGGTCGTGCCCGCGCTCCGACAGCAAGCGAAGCCGGACGCCTTCACCGCCATCGCGGGCGGCCCCGGCGGCGCCTCGACTGAAGACTTCGCCAGCTGGGGCAGCCAAACCTTCGCCGAGATCCGTAAGTCACGTGACATCGTCCTGGTCGATCAGCGGGGCACGGGTAGGTCGCACCGGATGAGCTGCGACCTCGACGAAGACGACCTCGCCGACCGGTCTTCCGAAGAGATCGCCGCCCTGAGCCGCGCGTGTTTGGCCACGCTCTCGGGCGACCCGCGTCAGTACACGACGACCGTCGCGGTTCGCGACCTGGAGGCCGTGCGAGCGGTTCTCGGGTACGAACAGCTCAATGTGTACGGAGTCTCGTACGGCACCCGGGTCGCCTTGGAATATATGCGTAGGCATCCCGACCGCGTTCGAACGGTGATCCTCGACGGAGTGGTACCGGCCGACCTCGCGCTCGGGCCCAGCGTCCCCCTGGCCGCCCAGCGAAGCCTCGACCTGCTCTTTGCCCGCTGCGCCGCTGACGAAGCCTGCCGCGCGAGGTACCCCACCCTGAAGGGTGATTTTCAGTCGCTACTCCATCGCCTCTCACTGCAACCGATGGAGGTAGAGTTCCGGGACCCGCGCACCGGAACCCTGGACCGCCTGGAAGTGACCGACCGACACCTGGCCGCGGTCGTTCGACTGCTGAGTTACCGAAGCGAGTACGCGTCGATCATTCCCCTGCTGATCGACCAGGCCATGCACGACGACCTTACGCCTTTGGCCGCGCAATACACCATGCTGGTCCGCGACCTGTCGGGCACCCTCGCGAACGCCATGCACGCGGCGGTGATCTGCACCGAAGACGTTCCGTTCATCGAAGCGTCGGCCGTCGACGCCAACGCGGTAGCGGATACCTATTTGGGCCCTGGCTGGGTCGAGGATCTCGAGGCCCTATGCTCCGTGTGGCCGCGCGGCGTGATCTCCGACGACTTCAAGACGCCGGTGAAATCCGACCGCCCGGTGCTCCTCTTGTCGGGGGAGGCGGATCCGGTCACGCCACCGAGCAACGGCAGACGAGCGGCCGAGACCCTCGGCAACGCTCGACACGAGATCGTGGCCGGCCACGGGCACGGGGTCGTTTCATTGGAATGCGTCCGCCGTATGGTCGAGACGTTCGTCGCCACCGCCTCGGTCAGCCAGCCCGATGCTTCGTGCTTGACCCGCGAAACGCCGGCTCCGTTCTTTGTCAGCCCGAGTGGTTCCCAGCCATGATCGAAGCGCAATCGCTGTTCAAACGGTTCGGCGCCGTCGAGGCGCTCCGGGGGGTGAGTTTCAACGCGCCCGACGGCCGGATCACCGGCATCCTCGGGCCCAACGGCGCCGGCAAGTCCACCGCGCTCCGCATCTTGTCGACGGTGATGCGCCCCGACCAGGGCGACGCCTTCGTCGATGGAACGAGCATCCGCGAGCGCGCCACCGTCCGTGCCCGCATCGGCGTCTTGCCGCACGACTCCGGCATTTACCCGAATCTAACGGCGCGGGAGAACATCGAATACTACGGTCGACTGCACGGCATGTCGCGGGCCGAGCTCGAGCCTCGAGTCGACGGGCTCATCGAACAGCTCGACATCGGGCCGTTCGCGTCCCGACGAACGAAAGGCTTCTCGCAAGGTCAGCGCACCAAAGTCGCCCTCGCTCGTACGTTGGTGCACCGCCCGAAGAACGTGTTGCTCGACGAACCCACCAACGGTCTCGACGTCATGGCGACCCGGTCGGTGCGCGAGCTCATCCGCAAGCTCAAGAGCGACGGCATGTGCGTTCTGTTTTCAAGCCACGTCATGCAGGAAGTCGCGGCGCTGTGCGATGAGATCATCATCTTGGCCAAGGGCGAGGTCGTGGCCGCGGGCGCGCCCGACGATATCTTGACGCAGACGGGTAAAACGAACCTCGAAGACGCGTTCGTGGCCGCCATCGTCGGGGCCACCGGCAGCGCGGAAGGGCTCATGTGATGGCCGCTTGGGGCACGGTCTGGAAGAAGGAAGTGAAGGAGACCCTGCGGGACTTTCGGGTGCTCGCGCCCGCGCTCCTGGTGGGACCCATCCTGTCACCGATGCTCCTCGGGTTCATGATCTCGATCATCCTCGAGCAAGCGGTCGAGCAGAAAGAAAAGCCCTTGCCGTTGCACGTTATCGGGGCCGAGCACGCGCCGAACCTCATTCAGTACCTCGAAAAGCAGCGCATCGTGGTCGAGGCGGGTCCCGTCGATCAAGAGGCGGCGCTCCGAGCGGTCCGCGGCCGTCAACACGAAGTGGTGCTGATCATCCACCCCGAAATCAAGAGCCAGGTCACCGAAGGGAAGACCGCCACGTTGGGGCTCGTGTTCGATCGAGGGCGTCGCTCATCGATCACGCAATCCAATCGCATCATCGGGCTGCTTCAAGGGTACAGCGCCCAGCTGGGGGCGCTGCGGCTGTTTGCGAGAGGCATCGACCCCCGGATCATCCAGCCGATCAACGTCGACCGGATCGACGTGTCGACCCCCAGCGCGCGATCGGTCGTCCTGCTCGGCTTCCTGACCTACGTGATGCTGTTCGCGGTTCTGATGGGCGGCTTGTCGATCATCAACGACGCGACGGCCGGCGAGCGGGAGCGCAAGTCGCTCGAACCGCTCCTCACCACGCCGGTCTCGCGGAGCCAGCTGGTGATCGAGAAGATCCTGTCGGCCGCGTTCTTCATGGTGATCGCGCTGATCCTCTGCTTGACGGTGTTGATGCTGGGGCTGGGACGGCTTCCGCTCGAACAACTCGGCATGCGCAGCAACTTCGGCCTTCCCCAGGCGGCCTTCGCGTTCGCCATCCTGTTGCCGTTCGTCTTGCTCGGCGCCGGCGCAATGTGCGTGGTGTCGTCGTTTACGAAGACCTACAAAGAGGCCCAAACGTACCTCGGCCTCGGCGTGCTGATCCCCACCCTGCCCATCATGTTCGCGTCGATCGCCGACCTGAAAGCCCGCTTGTCGCTGATGTTCGTCCCCAGCTTGAGTCAACACTTTCTGCTGCAGTCGGCCCTCAAAGACGAGCCGCTCGACCCGCTGCATATCGTCATCTCTGTGACCTCGACTCTCGTGCTCGCCGCCCTGACGATCTTCTTGGCGACTCGCCTGTACCAGCGCGAAGGCATCCTCGGGTAACACAACCTAAACTTCAGACGACAAGCGGATCACCGGAGGGCGGTCGCCATCGGTGTCCATGCCGTCTTCGTAAGCGCTCAGGGGCGGTGCGTGGTCACCGATGCGGTCGTCGAGGTCGGACGCCAGGTCGGTGGATCGCTCGGTGTTCGACAGCGAAGGGTCGGGCACCTCGCGAATGGTCTCGGTGAGCGGGGCTTCAACGGTCACCACGACCGGCACCGGGTGGCGCTCGATGGTCAGACGAGGCGCGTTGGCACTGACCAAGCCTTCGGTCTGTTCCTCGAAGAACAGATCGGCGACGGGGTCGTCGGACCATCCTTCGGGCCGGTCGTCGGCGAGGCGAGGCGCGCGGGCGTCGACCGGTCCGCCATCCACGGGCGGCAGCGACGGCGGGACCGGAGCCGACCACGTCGAGAGGTCGGAGAGTTGAACTCGGCGCGGGCCAGGCGCGAAGGCCGATGCGTTGGCCACCCCGAGCGACACGTTCTCGAAGTATGCCGCCGCCCACGCGGGAGGCACTTCGGGGTCGGTGGTCGGCCCCGAGGCCGGAGGATGAGGTCGGATCGAAGGGTCGGGGTACACCGGCCCGGGCAAAAGCGCTGGTTCGGGTTCGCGTAGGACTTCGGGCACGTCGATGGTGTCCGAAATACACATCGGCGCCGACGGGATCGGCGCGGGGTAGTCTCGGTGCCGCGAACTCACCAGCGGGCTGGTGCTGGCCGTCTCGAGCAGGACAGCCAGCGCCGAGCCCGGGGTGAGCGGCGCGGTGTTCGACTCCGGCGGATAGCCCTCCGTCGGCACCGGAACCGTCGCCGGCACCGGCTGCCGAGGCTGACCCGACCAGTTCAACGTCGAGGTATCGAGGTCGGCGCTGGTGCGCTGGGCGGCCTGAACAGAGCCGTGCACCGCTTCCGCCTTCGCCATCATCGCCAAGGACAGCTGCGCCGACAGCATCCGCGCTTTTGAATGGACGGCCGGAGACGGAAACTGGGTTTCGGGCTCCATCAGGGCCGCTCGCAGCGACCAGCAGGCTTCCCGGATCCGCCCCACCCGACACAGCAAGGCCGCCACGTGCAGCAGGGGCATCGGCGTGCGATGGAGTCGGTCGGCGGTGAGCCACTCTCGGATCGCCGGCTGAATCTCGCCGCGGACATGCAACGCCCGGGCCGCCTGGAGCGTTTCCGGGAGCGAACGCACCGGCGCCGGCTCGACCCCGGAATACAGATGAGCGGCCACCCGTGCGTCTTTGATCTCACTGGGGCCCGGCGGCCAGTGCCCCAACCGCGCCCCCAAGTGCATCACGACGAGCATCCGGGCCAGGGCCCGAGCCCACCCCGGCGACATGTCGGTCACCCGGTCGACGGTCGCGACCACCGCCTCCGAAATGCGGGTCGGTGTCCCCTGATGCCAGTCGATCGCCGCCAGTTCGGCCCGAATGAACGGCGGCGGCTGCTCCTGCTCGACCAGCCGATCGGACAGCCAGCCCAACCGCCGACGTACCGCCGACGCACTGTTGAGCCCGAACACCCGCCACGGCTCGGCCGACCGCGCGCCCCGCCAAATCTCGGCCGCGACCCGCCGCGCTGCCCGCACCCCCACCGATGCCGCCCGCGCCATCGCGAACATTGTACCGCGTCCGGTCGGTTTCAGGTCTTACCGCCACGCGACAGGCCCAGCGGGCTAACGGCGGAGGGCCGCCAAGGCACGATGCCGTCGTCGGCCCGGGTCGCCCCAGTCCCACCCAGCCGCCGCAGAGGACAAAGGGGCGCGAAACCTAGGGTTTCAACAGCAGAATCGAGGACGATCGGCCACTTGCGCACCAGCACGAGCCCCGTTTGGTTGACCATTCCGCGTAAGGCCCTATTATCTCGGAACTTACACCGGGGCCGACCTGGTTTCGACGGAGGAATGGAACTCCAAGGAGCGTGCCCGGCAACCGTGCTGGCCGGTCAAACCGTACGGGACCTTTAAGTGCCAACGACGAGCCTCAGCTCGCCCTGGCTGCCTGATCAACTCGCATAGAGTTTGACTCAGGCCGTTCGCGTCGTCGCCTGCCTGCGGCGTCGGCGCGGATGGCAAGCAATGCAGGCTAGTAGCTCGGCGGCGCCTCGGCGCCGAGCCGCGAAACTTCACTGAGGCTGGTCGCCGGAAGGTCTGTCTGCGAGCCGTCCGACGACGAGATTAAATCGTGAGACTACGCACGTAGCGCCTTCGAGGAAAATTCTTGCGGACGCGGGTTCGATTCCCGCCGGCTCCAATGCGGGCCCCGTGGGCCCGCTTTTGGGGCCGACGGGATCGGCCACTCGACTTCGACTACGCAGCCTACGGCTGCTCCGTTCTCGTCTTGTCCGTGGTCGATTCCCTGCGGACCCATCAGCAAAGCATCCGGCGCCGGCATTTAGACCCACGCGGTCGGCCACTCGACTTCAGCTCCGCGTCCGCGACGCTCCGTTTTGTGGTCGATTCCCTGCGGACCCATCAGCGAAGCATCCGGCGCCGGCCTTTAGACCCACGCGGTCGGCCACTCGACTTCAGCTCCGCGTCCGCGACGCTCCGTTCTCTCTTGTCCGTGGTCGATTCCCGCTGGCTTTTGGCTCGGAACGAAGGACGCTACGATGCCCGACCCCGTCATGACCGAGACGCTCAATCCCCGCC
>CAZFIV010000161.1:0-11451 GCA_964519665.1 uncultured Myxococcales bacterium | reverse complement strand
GGCAAGGCGAATTCTTCAGTAATAGCGGTATGTTCGGCGTTATGGCGAGCCACAGGTGCCAGAACGCAGTGAATGCCTCGGGCGCAGCAGGCCTTGTCAGACACAGCCACTCGATCTATCGTCCGCCTGCCGAAATCGGATGCAAGTCCAACTTACACGGTTCAGCTGACAGTCCCCTGATGTTTGATGCGACGAAAGAACGCTTCGATCATCGAGTTTGAGGAAGCGATTCTGTCTGGGCGAGGATCCGTTTGAGGACACCGTCGTTCACCAGCTCGTCCACGGCTGCGTTGAAATTTTCGATTCCGCCATCAACCATTACGCACTGCGGTGATCTGACATCGGCCTCCATGGTGGGCCGGCCCTCGAAGGCCTTGAGCAGGAGGGCGGCAGCCGCCGTCGGTTCCGGGCTGCTTCCCAGCCACCAAGCGAGGATCCGGCGGCTGCAATTATCAACTACTGCGCGCAGGTAGACCTTCTGCCCGTCTAAAAGCCGCAATACCGTAGTATCGAGGTGCCACAAAGCGTCCGGCGACTCCATTCGAATCCCGATCTTCGGTGCAGAAGGGTGGATTCGCCGTCGTGGGCGACGCCAACTGCGCGTCCGGACATATCGACGCCACGTTGCGGGCGAGGCGAAGACCTTGCCCAGACGCTGAGCGAGAATCGCCAAGACTCCCGTCGACACATGCCGATACTCCGAAGAGGTCGCCATCTCCCGCATCGTCCGGACCTCTTCCGGCGTAAGTTGAGTCGGCCGACGCTTGGGGCAGCGTTCTACATCGGCGAAGCCGCAGACCTGCTCTCCCGGTAGGGAGCGGACCGCCGCGGCAACGAAGCCCGCGTCCGAGGGGAGAACGGGCTGATCCCATCCCCACAATGACCCACATGCTTGTATCCCGTATCGCTCGTCGTACTGATGGCTCCGGATGGGTTCGGATGACTTCGGATGGGTTCGTGCCCTTCTCGTCGTCTACCAGGCATGCGGTGCCGCCGTGAACCACCGCCGGCTCGGGGATGTTTGATGTCAGCGAGATCTTCCCCGCCGCTCAAATGCGTGCCATCGTAGCCGATGTCGTCGACATAGCACCTGACGAGTTCGGTATATGGAGATCGTATACGCACAACGGCCGTTTCCCGAGGCCTGGACGAAGTCGATCTTCCTGGCCGGTCCGACGCCCAGGCCCAATACCCCGGTGTCTTCCTGGCGCAGCGACGCCCTGGGCTATCTTCAAGACGTAGGATTCGAAGGCGCCGTATTCGTACCGGAGGCAGAGGATGGAGAGTGGCTCAAGGACTACCAATCGCAATTCGACTGGGAAGACCAAGCCCTGCACTTCGCTGACGTCATCGTGTTCTGGATTCCGCGTGATCTCGAAGCTCTTCCAGGGTTTACCTCGAACGTCGAGTTTGGCCGGTGGGTCGATAGCCACAGAGTTATACTTGGGCATCCGCCCGGTGCGCCCAAGACGCGGTACCTTGACGCGACCTACCAGCGAGCGACGAAGGAGCCGGTGCATGAGACCCTTTCGCAGACCCTCAAAGCCGCGATCACCCGCCTAGGCGAAGGCGCCCACCGCAGCGCCGGTGAACGACACGTGCCCCTGCACGTATGGACCTCTCGGTTCTTTCAGTCCTGGTACACAGATCTCCAGCGGGTCGGAAATCGTCTCGATGACGCTCGCGTTCACTGGGTCTTCTATCTTCCACAGGTCCGGCAGGTGCTCGCCGGTGTCGTCTGGGTCAAGGTGTGGGTGGCCGCGGAGGCACGGCATAAGCACAATGAGTGGATCTTCGGCCGGACCGATATCAACTCGATCATTCTGTATGAGCGGCCTAAACCCAATGCTTATAATATGGAGACCCTGCTCAGATCTGACGTGGTGTTGATCCGCGAGTTTCGGTCCCCCGCGCGCACAACTGACGGCTTCGTGCACGAGCTTCCCGGCGGGTCAAGCGTGAAGGCTGGACAGGACCCTCGTCAGGTGGCCGCCAACGAGGTTCGAGAAGAGACGGGCCTCGACCTGGGCCCAGACCGCTTTGCGATGCTGGAAAGTAGGCCCGCGGCAGCGACGGTCTCCACGCATCATATTCACCTGCACGCCGTGGCCCTCACCGCAGCCGAGATGCGGGACGCCCGGCGTGCCGCCCAAGCGCGGACCGAGTTCGGCGAAATCGAGCAGACCGAACTGACGACCATCGAGATCGCCACCATCGATACGCTCTTGAAGACCACAACGGTCGACTGGTCGACGTTGGGCATGGTGATGAAGGCCCTTTACGAGTGGGGTTCTCCGCGTCGTCCTAACAGGTGAAGGCCGACGCAGCGAAGCAGGGGGCTGCACACACGAGGTCGCAGCAAAGTCGCAACTACTCTTGAAGGAAAGGCCGTAGGCGGGCAGCCTTTGCTCGTATGACGGATTCCTCACCTACGAAACTGGTTCAGCCCGTCACTATCTACGTAGTCTATCACTCACAATCGGGAGAGAGCAGGGAACTTGCGGATGCACTGCACGACTGGTTCCGTCTCAAGTCGTATGAGGGTGATGCCAACGAGGCCGGGCTGCCAATCTGGTATCGATCTCATGTTCGAGATCAGCGGATCAGCCCCGAAGTCGTCTACGAGGATGCATACATCAACGTACTGGTGGTGCTTGTCGACGACCTCATGGTCGATGATCGAGACTGGCGCTACGCGTTGGATGCCGAATGCAGCGAACAAGTTGATGAGCGCCTCATTCTTCCTGTCGCCGTTGACGCGAGCGCATACCAGCTACACTTCCTCTTTTCGAACAGAAACCGTCTTTACGCCGGTGACCCCGCGCCGGAGGGAGGCGAGGCGGAGCACGAGAGGACCGATCGCCGAGGAAAACGAATTCGTTTTCTAAGGCGAGGTGTTACCGAGGCCGTGGCTCGCGAGCTTCGCCAATTCTCAGACGATCGGCAGCATCGCCCCCAGAAGCCACTGACCGAGAGGCTGCCGCCCCCGTTAGATGTCTTCCTGAGTCATTCGAAGCGGGACGGTACTTACGTAGCGAAGGCCATCAGGGACGGGCTGGCGGACTACGGCCAAGTGAAGACTTGGTTCGATGAGAATGAGCTTCCGCCCGGCTACGACTGGCAGCTGCCGATGGTCAGTGCTGCAAAGGAGAAGACCGCAGCTCTGATCGCCATCGTCACCGACGTCTATCCGACGCGCTTTTGGTGTCGCGAGGAGGTCAAGCTTGCTCGAGAACCGCGTCCTCTCGATCTCGACACGTCGACATCTGTCTCCCCAACGTCAGCTTCGAAGGCTCATGTGGTGGCGTGGACAGTGCAACCGGCTGTCGCCGTGAACGTGACCGATCATCGATCTCGGTGGCGCCGTCCGATGGCGCAGTTGGCGCAGGTGCCGCACTTCACTTGGAGCAGCACGGCGCCTCATGATTCCGACCAGCCTGAAATCGGAGCCGCCGACCTCGTGAGCGATGTCGCCGATCGGCTTCTCCTCGAAAGCCTGATCACGATGTTCTACCGCTGTCTCGCCTCCGAGGTGGCCAAGGAATATCAGAAGAACGCTGAATCTTCTCAGCACGCCCTCGCGCTTCTGACTTGGGTGCCTGATCCATGGACCCTTACTCTCGTTCGAAGCCAACTCATCACGCAGACCGGTCAGAGCGCTCGCAGGTGGATATTGGCCTATCCAGGCCATGGCTTGCGGTCCACCGAGCTCGCCGAGCTCGAGGTTCTCCTAGACGCCATGGAGGCCCAGTCATCCGCAGGATCCGAAGCCCGTCGAATTCAACTCGTCAGTCAAGAACGACTTGGGCAGTTGGACCAACCCTCGCTTCGGGAGCGCAGAACGGTGGCGCTATCCGGAGGTGGTAAATCACCGGACGTCGAGTGGCGCGGTGTGGGGATGCGGCATGTCCACGACATGCTTGTGCGACTCACTCGACGCCTCATGGAAGCCGGAGCACGGGTGACCTATGGCGGGACGCTATCGGACCACAAGAATAGCCTCACCAAAGCCATCATCGATGCAGCCCAGGGTTGGGTCCGCATCGCGAGTTCGAAGGCCGGCGCGAAAGGGGCCGGCGACCTGCGAGCAGCAGATCTAGAAAAGCCTCCGCTTGTCAACTATGCGGCCTGGCCCTACTACGCCAAGATTCTGCCTCGACAGCGCGCGGCGCTCCTCGGGACCTGCAAGTTTGTTAGCATTGGCCCCGACGACGGCGAGCCGCCACCCGTCGACGAAACGCGCCTCTCCGAAGATCCGGACCGATCGGTGAAGACCGCGGACGCCCTGAGCCGAATGCGCGCAATATCTGCCCAAGAGTGCGATCTGTGGGTGGTCCTCGCCGGAAAGATACGGGACTGGGACGGCTGGATGCCTGGCATCCTCGAGGAGGTCGACTGCGCCCTCAATTCGGATATCAAGCCCTCCATGCCGCCGCCTCTCATCGTCGGCGCCTTCGGCGGATGCGCGGGCCTCATTGCCGATTTTCTGGGGCGTCCGGAGGCCCCCTGGCCCCGCGAATTGACCGCAGCGGAAGCGAAAAAGCACGACCACAATAGATTTCGCGCCCTGATTGGGAGGGTGGACTCACAGTGGCTTGGAGGAAACGCGGAATCGGTTGCCGAAGACAAGTTTCGGGATGCGAAAGAGAGGCTTGAGACGTACCGAAGCGATCTTCATGATGAAGCTCGATGGCGGTCGAGGTTCCCTGCGGTCGACCGTAGTACCGTTTTCAGTCTCCTAACTATGACGGCCCCCGTTGGAATCATTGATTCCGTTCTTCGTGTGCTTCGCGATTTGGATGGTTCGGTGGGGGCGAGTTCGTAGGCGATCGTGTTCCGTAGCTTTATGGCATTAAGTCTCGTCTGGTCGTCGCCAGCGTTGGGTGACCCGCTTTGCCGCCTTGGCATGGCCGCCCGAATAGTCGCGGAGCAGATCGCAAAATGTGGATGCCGACTTATCGTCGCGAATGGCGTGAACGACGGCGTCTTCAGTCGTCAGGCACCACATCTGCCACGGCTTCGACCGCTTGCCGTCGAGGCACGGCCATCCTGTCTGATCGAGGCCGATGACTTCTCGGGAGAAGATGTGCTCCTTGACGTCCTCGTACGGTAGGCGTAGCGCCGGAGTCAGCGCGTAGCGTGCGGCGATTCACGTGAAGGCCGTACTGCTCATCGACCGTGCATGTCGTGCCAACGGCTGCGATAGATCGTATTTGTCGACGCCGACTTGACGGCAAACGGCAGTGAATACCGACCGCCGTCGATAGCCCGCTCCGGGCCCGGCGCGGTGTCTACGACACTGCCGCATTGACAGGTGTATTTCTGGCGCTGGACGTCGATGAGGCGATATTCGACGTCGAATCTCTGACCTTTTGAATCGCCCCACCATCGGATTGAGCAGCTTGCCGCAACAGGGGCACGTCCGATCGTGCTCGTTGTGTTCGAAGAGCACGGGCTGCGCTTGGGCTCCGTTCGCGGCTTTGGGCCGTGGCCCTTTTGCGGTGCTCTGTTCCGCGCAGGCCTTGTCTTCGCCTCGTCGTCTTTCTATGTATCTTGGTTTGCACGAGCACGGAGGGCTTCGAGAAGGTTCAAACTGTCTTGAAGGGTGCCGGATGTGCCCTTGAGCGCATCGATCTCGTCCGATTTGAGCTTAAGGACCTGCAGAAGTCGTTGGACCTCAGCATCGAGGACCAGCGCGGCTTGCCGGAGTCGTTCCGGGTCCCGTTCCTTGCGGAGGTCCACGCGCCGCGAAGAATGGCAGGACGCGCTGAATGCTGCAATCTAAATTGCCGTTATGCGGGCGGGTTCTCAGCCGGCGATAGAGACTGCGGTCCGGCGTATGGACTGCCTTCAAGGAATAGCGCGAGCTCGTTGCTCGTCAGAGCAATGGCGCCAGCGCGGTGCCGCCGCCAAAGCTCTGCGAAGCGCCCGTCCGTCAGCGCTTCATGAAGATCGAAATGCCCCCGTCCCATCCGCAACCAAACCTTTGGCGAGCGTCCGCCGCCGGTTGACGAACAAGAAGATGTCGCCATTCACGGCATCGCCAGTTTCGACTCGACCGGGCCGACTAAGCCATTGAAGCCCCGCCTAGGGTCCACCGGCTCCGGAAAGGCCCACACCCGAATACGTCGCGGCCACCCATCATGACAATGCCCGCAAGAGGTCGAGGCCGTCGCGATGTCGACGGCCCCGACTCGCCATCCGGACGGTGAAACGAAAACGAGCGGCGCGCTGCCACCGAAACCGGCACAAAGTCGACCTGCTTCTCATCTGGTTTTACGGTGCAACCGTGGCTGTATTTGCGAAGCGTTGTCGCCGTTACGCCGAGCTCCTTCGACAGAACGCTCAAAGGCACGCTCTGAGCACGCTCTGAGCGGATACTCGTTGGGCGACCCGATCGATGGTGTCGCGCAATGAGCGGTAGATAGCGTCGGTGACGTAGCCGGTTAGCCCGAGCCTCCTGCCCGAGCACCTTTATCTCGTGTCGGCAGTCTTCCAGTATCCGCCCATCGCATCACGCGCAGCAAGTTCTGGTCAGGACGGGCGACGGCGACCAGATACGAACCGAATAACCTTCGGTCCGCGAACCGGCAGAGGAACATGCGCGACAACCAGCGTTGTAATTTCGGTCTTCGTATGGCCCAGGACGCTTCTACGCCAGAATCCGAGCTGTCATGGGCTTGCGGAGGGTACGGGGAGCGTCCCAGGGGTCACGAAGAGAACGGGCGGCGCTGTTCTTTTCGGCGCCGAACGTCGATAACTCGCGCCCGTCTCGGCCATCCGGTGACGAGGACGGGCGCCCAATCGATCATAGGGATGGTTCGCCCCGGGTCTCCTGGTGTAGCTCTTTCACGAGATTCTCGGCCCAAGCGATCGCACGGCCGGTCGCCGGGCCGCCTTCCGCGCCCTTGGAGTCGTCTAGGGCCTGGTCGGCAACGTGATAGCCGAGCGCGCGGTACGATTCGAACTGAGCCTCGTCAAAGAACTGATCGGTGACCGGGTCGTTGGGAAAAAGCGGGTTGTCGCGACGATAGGCGTGGGTGTGGTCGGGCTCATCGCCGACCATGGTGTTCTTCAGGTATATCAAAACGCCGCAGCGGAGCTGCGCATCCGCTTCGGTAGGATATTCGATCAGCCCAACGGCGACGCTAGAGCGCGCGAAACCGCGCTCGTCGAGGGTGAAGTCCGACCGGTCGAGCTTGATCTTGATCCCCAAGTCGATGTCTACGAGCCTGATCAACCGCATCAAGCTGGTGTCCTCGGCCTTCGGATCGGCCTCGCCACACACCGAGATGATCACCTTGCAGCGCCGGCGAAGCAGCTCGTACAGACCCATGTTCTCGATGTGGCCGCCGTCCGAAACGAGGTAGTGAAACGGCGAGCCGAGCCCGAATGGGCCTTTGTCGCTCATCCATCCGAACATCTCGGCGTACAGACAGCTAGCATTGGGCCACACGCCGCGGATCCACGCATTTGGATGCCGAAGCCAAAAGCCCAGGCGCAGGTTGAACATGGTGAGCCAGAATGTCGCTCGCCGGTCGGTCATCGGCCCCATTTGCGGCGCGAGGGCCGCGCCGGAGAGCGCGATGGCAGAGGCCAGATCGAACGACGGATTGAACTGTTCCAACTTCGAGGTGGGCCAGTAGCCGGTGACCACGCTGCCGCAGTATCGCGGAGTCAACACGAAGAAGTCCGAGCGTCGGCCGCGCAGATCGACATTTCTCGAGCCAGGCAGGTTCACCGTTGTGTTGACGAGCGGGTAGGGACCGTCGGCATGATCGCTCGTGAGGTTGCTAAGACGGACGCGGCTCGAACCTTTGGAAGCGAACGGAAACAAAAAGGCGTCTCGCAGACGCTCTCGATAGAACGCATGCGGGGACGTGAAGTTGACGTTGATCATCACAAAGACGGCGACGGTTAACGGCAATGCTATGATCGCATCATCGAAGCTGCGGGGCATGCTCGGTGTGTTCTTGATGAGAATATAAACCCCGAGCAAGTAGACAGAGACGATTGCGATTGGGCTCGAGATCGCGAACAGCCCCATTGCCATGCGGCGAATCCAAGCTCGGCGTACAGCGGTGAAGGCCACCAGCTGCGCTCCAATGGCCACCATCGAGGGTACTATAGCAATTTGCTTGATGGGGGCGAGGGTGACTTCCAGGATATCCACGATTTGCGGTGCGGCGCTCGCAAAGCCGATGGCGGCGCTCGCCACCAAGAGCCAACCGATCGTTCGAAAGTACGGTCGGCCGCGCAAGACAGACATGACGTAAACGATAACCGCGAGCGCGGGGACCACGAGCTCGACCCGCACCGGCCTGAGCATAGGCTCGAACATGTTCCATGCGAACGGCGACGAGGCGATAACGGCGACGACAACCAGGAACAGCAGGGCTACTAGGCTCGACAGCGACCCAACTAGGGTGATGGTGCCCATTTCGAGCGCGCGAAACCGACCAGTGAGCAGGTACTGCGCGCCGTTTCGGATCTTGCGGATCGCGGCCGGCTCCGTTGTGTCGGGACTGCGCCCCAAGGCCCGTTGAACTCGGTCGCCGTAATCTGGGAAGCTTTCGGTCCGTTCGGCGAGGTGCGCGCTCAAGAACCCGCCGGTGTAGCCCCCGCCGGACACGGTGGAAAGAAAGTCGACGTCTTCGAGGATTCTCGACTGGGCGAGTCGGGTGATGACGCCCAACGCAAAGCTGGCGGATCGAATTCCGCCGCCTGAGAGCGCGAGACCGACGAGGTTCGTCGGCTCGGCGTCGCCCGATTTTCGCCGTGTTCGAATCTCTTCTTGCTCCGCCGTCCGCAATTCTTGCAACTCGCGGGCAACGGACGAGGAAAAGTAGAGGTCCGGCCATCCCGCCAATGACTTGTGCTCACGCAGTGCCTCGAGCAGCTGTGCACGCATGCTCATTTCGGGCGGTTCGTTGCCGGCGGGTCGCACCTCGCTGGACGCAGGCTCGGGCATGCCGACGAAGATTCTCTTCGCCTCTGATATTCGAAGTAGGCCGTCTTCGGTGCCGGGAATGAACTCGTCGCTCCGCTCAGCGATTCGGCCGAACACCGTCTGGAAGCGCTGCAGGTTGGTCTGCAGCGCCTCAAGCTCCATTCGGAATTGGCGCCGTTGCACCTCATATGAGAAGCCGCCGCCGAGCGACTTTCGGTGCCATTTGGCCGTGAACGGTCGGATCGACTGATTGAGCAAAAAGGTTGTAAGTATGGCGACGGTGCGGGCGTCTGGACCCGCTTCCTCGATAGCTTTCCTGGCCGCCAGGAAGAACTCGTAAATGCTGTCGAGGGCCGCCTTTTCGTCCCCACCCCGCGGGTGCAGCTGTTGAGTGGTCACTCGCGTCCTCATCTCGATGTAGAGCGTCCACGCGGCTTTGCGGTCGTCGACGGTGAGGTTGAACGGGCTATCCGCAAGCTCTTTGCGCAAGACGATTTTGGGCGGAGAGGGCTTGATGCCTTCGAGCCATTCGGCCCAGGTGTGTCGTTTCGGCGGAGATACTGCTACCATTTCGGTCACCCGCTGGGGCATACGCAGAAATACGAATAAGGCGCAACCCGACCGGCGCGGCAAGTCACCTCGGTGGCCGTACAAGCGGGCTCACCGCTAGGAGCTTCGTAAAGGCGACCTGATTTCGCCGGTATAGATTGAAGGGAAGAGCTGTCGAGTCGTTCACTCGAAGTGATGTTCCGTGTTCCATCCTGGCTGCTTGTTCTCGATATCTCGACCAACCGGAGCACGCCTGTGGTTTTCCTGACCGATGGTGCAGTGCTAATCGAGTTGGAGGTCGCAATAGGGCAGGTCAATCGCCTTCGGGACTGGTCTGCTCAAGATCTCGAGACAACAATCCACTCAGATCGCAAAAGCAAGACCCGGTTCGAAATTCGGTCCACTTCATCTAGTCACTCGATCCACCGCCATTCCAATTTCGGAGCTTTTGCCGGCGCACTCATCAGCCCTCCGGAACGAATAGCCTTCACAACGTGACCAGCGCCGATTTTCCAGCGTCCGATCCTCGCAGAATTCAGTCCTGACCAACTCTCGCCGGAACCGGTACCACAACCCAGAGAACTCCTCGAAATCCGCAACCCTTGTCAGAAACAACCGCTCGGTCTATGGTCAGCTTACCGAGATCGGATGCAAGTACGACTTACACGATTCACCTAATAGTGCCGTGAACGCCCGCGGCTCAGTGCATCAAGACGCATGAACCGGGAGGAAGATAAACGATGCGAACCAGTAGCCCCCAATGTTACCTACATTCATCTGTTGGAACGCGAGTCACCTACGAAGACCCAGCGAGGCACGTGTCGCACCTGCCCCGAAGGGCGGTAGTAAAGGGCGCGAGCGCGGGAGGTTGGACTCGCCTCGGTTGGCGGGCGCTCGTATCTGGGCCTACAGGTCTTCTTGCTAACTGTGGAGATAGTCCGCTAGATGACTTCATCCTGCAGGGGCCAACTGGCCGGCAAACCAAGAGGGGGCCCTGCAGGGTCCTTCCCTCGCCGACACTGTTGTATACACGATCTTGTGCTCGACCGCCATTCTCTGGCTTCTCGGCCAGCGGGTCAGATTTCTGCGTTTCTCAGTCGTCAGCAACATCTATAGCTGATCGATAATTCAAGCACTGGATGAACGAGAACCGCGGACGCTATCGACACAGCGCTGATCCAACACCATTCTGAGACGCCCCGGATTTCTCGGAGACTCCAACATTTGAGAGAATGGAGTCGTAGATTAGCAAGAGGACGCGGTTTTCGGCGGAGGTCAGAGAGCGATCCGTACGGATGGTTCATGAGGTGGAAGCGGACCATGGGTCGCAGTGAGCGGCGATCTGCTCGGTAGCGGAGAAGGTCAGCTGCTCCTTGGAGTCCCTTTGCAAGTGGATGCGGCGCGCCGAGGTCGATGAAGGCAAGCGACCCGGCATAAGCAGGAGCGACATAAGAACGGATGGAGGGGCTGGAACGCGAGAATGGTGAGCTCAAAGGGGCGAACGAGATTCTTCGCAAGGCATCGGCGTTTTTCGCGCAGGTGGAGCTCGACCGCCGGTCGAAGTGATGATGATGACGTTCATCGATCAGCACCGAACCGAGTACGGGGTCGAGTCGATCTGCAGGCAGCTGCCGATCGCCCCGTCGAGGTACTACGCGAGGCGGGCCAGCAGGCGGACGCGAGTCTTTGTTCGTCGCGGGCTCAGCAAGACGGCGTCCTGCCCGCGGAAGTTCGACAGGGCTGGGATGACAGCTTCGGGACCTACGGCGCACGCAAGGTGTGGCGTCAGCTGCGCCGTGACGGCGTCACGGTCGCGCGATGCACGGTGGAGTGAGATGGGCCTGCAGGGCGTCGTGCGTGGTCGGTGAGCAAAGACGACGATGCCTTCGCCGGCCGCGGGACTGCCAGCTGAATCGTGTAAGTCGGACTTGCATCCGATCTCGGCATGCTGA
>CAZFIV010000160.1:0-11582 GCA_964519665.1 uncultured Myxococcales bacterium | reverse complement strand
CGCCGCCTCCGCCGCAGGTCGCGCCGCCTCCGCCGCAGGTCGCGCCGCCTCCGCCCCCAGTGGCGTCGCCTCCGCCGCCGGTCGCGCCGCCGCCCCAGGCTGCCCCGGCGCCCCCCGTCGCGCCGGCGACGCCCTCGGGCACCGACGAAGAACAGGACGATTGACGTGGCCGACGAACTCGAAAACCCAGGCCCGGCCGCGGCGGCGGAGGCCGCGGCGGCGTACCGCGCTTCGCCTCGGGGGGTACGGGAGCCCGGGGTATCGTTCAGCGAGTTCGTGTTGGGGCTGGGTGCCAACGCCGCTCACCTCATGGGCTCCGATGACGACGCGCTGGAAGTCGCCCCTCGCGCCGATTTGGCGTCGGCGGCGCAGTTCATCGATGCCCTCATCATGCTTCAGGAGAAGACGCGGGGGAATTTGACCGAGGACGAGCAGAAGCTCCTCGACTCCCTCTTGTACGACCTCCGGATGCGGTACCTCGAGCTCGCCCAGGCCCAATCTGAAGACCGTGCGAGATGATAGAGCACGTTCGTCGTATTTACTGACGCCTGACGACCGACCGGATATAAGCGCGGCCTCGTGCGGTCGGTAACGAACCACCGAGTCCTCGTTATTGAAGACAACCGCGAGCTCGCGGAGGTCATCCGCAGCCAGTTCGAGGAGCAGAGCCTCGAGACGCGGGTCACGCACACGGCTGCAGAGGCCGAATCGGCGTACGGTGATGGGCCTTGGGCCGCGCTGATCACTGACTTGCTCCTTCCCGACCTGACCGGTCACCGGCTGGTGCGGCGCCTCGCGGCCGCAGCGCCGCTTCCTCCGGTGTTCGTGATCACCGGCGTCTTCAAAGGTGCGAAGAAGAAGGCCGAGCTGTCCGCAGTAGCGCCGATAGGCGGCTGGTTCGAAAAGCCGTTCGATGTGCGGGTGCTAGTGGGGACTATCTGCCGTGCGCTCGGTCATCCCTACCGAGCGCGTTCGGAGCGGACGGCCGCCGAAGACGAGGCGTTGAGGACGTATGAGGCTGTTCAGCTGGTGGCGGGCTATGCGGTTGGCCAGGCCAGTGACGACACCTCGGTGGAGCTCGTCGGGGACCGCAACCCGCAGGCTGCGCCTCGCTCCGGCGTTTCGGCCGGCGTCCCTCGTCGACTCGGCTCGCGCCGCTCGGACCCATTCAACGACGCTCAGACTGGTTTCTTCCGATCGACCACCCCGTCGGCCCACGACATGTCGACGGGGCTGCGCAATCAGCTCAAGTCGGGGGACCTCGGCACGGTGCCCGCCGCTCGCCTGATCGGGGCGTTCCATGTTGCCCGAGAGACGGGCGAGGTAGCGTTCGAAGAGGGCGGCCGCCGGCAGATCGTCTATTTCGACTCCGGCCGCCCTGTCTACTCGGCGTCGAATCGGTCCGAAGACCGGCTCGGCAACTTCATCGCCGACCAGTTGCGGCTCGACCAGACCGCCGTGTCGTCGGCCCGCGAAGAGGCGCGCACGCACGGTCGTGCTCTGACCTCGGTGTTGATTCAACGTGGCTGGGTCGACCGTCCGCAGCTCGACCGGGTCGTGCACCGCCACACCCGGCAGATGTTGTTGAACCTATTTTCGTGGGCGGATGGCGCTTACCGCATCCGGTTTCAGCGTCGAGAAGACTTGCCGACGCCTGAGGCGTCGATCGACACCGGCCGGCTGGTGCTGGAGGGCGTTCGCGACCGGTTTACGCTCGCTCGATTGTCCGAGTTGTTGCCCGACTTCGTTCGGCCCATGCCGTCACCCAACTCTCCGTTTCACTGGTACGCCTTACCGATCGACGACCACGAAGCGCGGGCGCTCCTGCTGGTGACCGGATCCCGAACGGTTCGAGAGCTGGCCGACAAAGCGCCTCCGGAGCTCGATGAGCGGCGGGTTCGGGCCCTCGTGTACGGCCTTCTGGTCCTCGGCGTGCTGGTGGCTGGACGTTCCCGATCCCGGCCCATCGCACCCGCCACCGACGGAGGTGGGGACCAGCCTTCGAACGTCTGCTAGAGCGCCGAGCGAGCTCTCGAGCGCTTACGGTTCGATGTGTGGAAGCGGGTCAGGGGGCGGTCCGGGTCGACGTCGAGCTCGGCGTTGCGGTCGACGCGGAGATTTCGGCGAGGTCGGCCAGAGGATCGTAGGGCTCGACCGCGTCGGCTTGACCGAGCGGCTCGGGCTCCGCCTCCGCCAGAGAACCGACCAGGTCCACTTTCCATCGCTTCTGCTCGCGGACCATCCAGACTTCGGCGTGCTGGCCGCCTGGTATCGTGACCCGCAGCCGAACCCGGTCGCCGAGAGGGCCGACGACGACGATGCTGTCGTGTGGATTCTTGACCCGGAGCCGAAGCTCGCGAGACAGGATATCCGTAGGTGTATACGCCTGATCGGCCTGGCGGGCCTGGGCCAGAGCCTCGTGCTTGGCCTCAAGGGATCTCCGACTCTCCTCGGACAACGCCGCCCATGCTTCATCGAAGCGACCCCGCTCGATATCGGTCAAGAAAACGGCCAGCGCCTTTTCTGGGCCGTCATCGAAGGCCGAGCAAGCAACCGCGGCCATGACGCCCCCGAGGGCCAGGCGTGAAAAAAAATGCGACACCCCACAACCATCGCACGTTGACAGCCGGCTATGAGATCTTTTGTAAACACGTCCGGCTGGGGCGTCGCCAAGCGGCAAGGCATCGGTTTTTGGTACCGACATTCGCAGGTTCGAATCCTGCCGCCCCAAAAGAATGAACGCCGGGTTGGACGCCTCGATCTGACGCCTCGACGTCCCGATCGGGGGGTGACCATAGCCAACAGCGGCGTGCAAGGGGGCGGGGGGGCCGGTGATCGGCAACGTACTCAAGATCTTCGCGGGCAACTCGAACCTGGAGCTCGCCCACGAGGTCGTGGCGAAACTGGACGTTCCGCTCGGCCGAGCCAAGGTCAGCCGGTTTTCCGACGGAGAGATCAGCGTCACGATCGGCGAAAATGTCCGCTCGAGCGACGTCTTCCTGATTCAATCGACCTGCACGCCATCCAATGAGAACCTGATGGAGCTGCTGGTGATGCTCGATGCACTCCGGCGAGCGTCTGCCGACCACATCTGCGCGGTGCTTCCCTACTACGGATATGCCCGCCAGGACCGAAAAGTGGCGCCGCGGACGCCGATCACGGCCAAACTGGTCGCGGATCTCGTGGCGACGGCCGGCGCGACCCGGGTCCTGTCCATCGACATGCACGCGGGACAGATTCAAGGATTCTTCAACGTCCCGTTCGATCACCTGTTCGCGATGCCGGTGCTGCTGGACCACATGCGGCGACACTTCAAGGACGACGTCGTGATCGTGAGCCCGGATGCGGGGGGCGTCGAACGGGCTCGGGCGTACGGCAAGCGCCTGAATGCCGGGATCGGCATGATCGACAAGCGCCGACCCCGACCGAACGAAGCCCGCGTCATGAATGTACTCGGCGATGTCAAAGACCGGGACGTCGTCTTGCTCGACGACATGATCGACACCGCGGGTACGCTGTGCGCGGCCGCCGAGGCGATCCGGGAGCGGGGTGCAAAGCGCATCTTTGCCTACGCGACGCACCCCGTGTTTTCGGGCCCCGCGATATCCCGGATCGCGGACAGCCAGATCGACCGGGTCGTCGTCACGAACACGATCCCGTTGTCCGAGGCGGCCCGCGCATGCTCAAAAATCGAGCAGGCCTCCATCGCCCCCCTCATCGCGGAGGCCATCCGGCGCATCCACCACGGCGACTCGGTATCGAGCCTCTTTGTTTGAGTCGCGGATCGAGATCGTCTTGGGAGCGCCGAGTTCGGCATTGACGACCCTGATGGCGCATGCTACCTGCGCCCACTCACCATCGGTGCCGACAGCCTCGCGAGAGCGAATGCAGCCGGAACCGAGGTCCCTCGGCCGTCGCGAAACCGTCGCGAAACCCAGTGGCTGCATCGCGGCCCGGGCTCGCTCGGCGCCGCGGCCGGGTATCGAAGGGTCGAAAAGAGATGGACGCGCAGGTTTTGGAAGTCGAAACGCGTACCCCGAACAAGAAGGGGGCGAGCCGCAAGCTGAGGGCCCATGGTCGAGTGCCGGCCGTGCTGTACGGGCACAAAGAAGAGCCCGTTCACCTTTCCGTCGACCCCCGGTCGCTCGAAAAATTGATGCGAGACTCGGGGCTAGGCGTGAACACGCTATTCGAGCTGAAGGGTCTCGACCGCGCCGTCAACGCCCTTATTAAAGACGCCCAGCAGCACCCCGTGACCCGTAACCTCATGCACCTCGACTTCGCTGAAGTGCGCGAAGGAGATGAGGTTGTCGTCGAGGTGCCGTTGAACTTCAATGGTCGTCCGGAGGGCGTGGTGGCGGGCGGCACGCTGATGAAGGTGCGGCGTAAGATGAAGGTCAAGGCCGCGCCGACCCGTATTCCGACGTCGATCGAGCTCGACGTCAGCAAGATGCAGGTCGCCCAGATTATCCACCTGGGCGACATCCAGCTGCCGGAAGGGGTCGTTTGCGCGGAGCCGCCGAAAGTCAACGCGGTCTACATCAAGGCTCCGCGGGTAGCGAAGCAGACGGCGTCCGACGACGACAAGAAGAAGAAATAGGCGGCGTTCGAGCGTCGAGCGGTTGAGGTGGCGAAGTGCGTCTTTTGGTCGGGTTAGGCAACCCAGGACGACAGTACGACGACACCCGACACAACGTGGGGTTTCGGGTCGTCGATAAGGTCGCCGACCGTCTCGGCATCGGCGTCGACGATAAGAAGTTCAACGCCCGCGTGGGGCGCGGCCGCCTCGGAAGTGACGCCATCTTGCTCATGAAGCCGCAAACGTTCATGAACCTCTCCGGCGAATCGGTCGGACCGGCGCTGGGCTTTTTCAAAGCGACCACCGACGACGTCGTCGTCGTGCACGACGACCTCGACCTTCCCGTCGGAAAGGTCAAGCTGAAGCGAGGAGGGGGCCATGGTGGGCACAACGGGCTTCGCTCCCTGATCAAACATCTGCCCGACGACCGGTTCATCCGAGTCCGCATCGGGATCGGCCGCCCGCCCCCCGAGTGGGACACGGCCGACTACGTTCTCAGCAAGTTCCGCTCGGACGAATGGTCGGCGATCGATGACGCGCTGGCCACCGCCGCGGATGCTGCCGAGGCCATCTTTAACGACGGGATTTCGAAGGCGATGGCGAAGTTCAATCGAGATCCGGAAAAGGTCTCGGGCGCCGCCAAGAAAATGCGGG
The DNA here is from genome assembly GCA_964519665.1 of uncultured Myxococcales bacterium. Classification (GTDB taxonomy): domain Bacteria; phylum Myxococcota; class Kuafuiibacteriia; order Kuafuiibacteriales; family Kuafuiibacteriaceae; genus JANQQN01. Next base: position 6,349 of record CAZFIV010000160.1, on the reverse strand, counting down.
CCGACGGAGCGTCGACGACGACTGCGCCCCCAGCCGAGCGCCTGAAGGCTGCCGAAGGTGGTTCCGACGGCGGCAACGAAGGCGACCTCGCCGGTCCTAAGACCCAACAGAGAGAAGAAAAATCATGAGCACGACCCTGGGTAAGCTCCGAGAGTACGAGACGATTTTTGTCGTGAACCCCGACCTGACCGATGACGTGGTCAACGAGAGCGTCGTCGACCGCCTCAAAGGCGTGCTCGACAAGAAGGGCGCCGAGCTTCTGCGCGAAGACCGCTGGGGTAAGCGCAAGATGGCTTACGAAGCCAAGAAGCACGCTCGGGGAAACTACATCCTCCTGCACTACGTGTCCGAGGTCGGTGTGGTCGAAGAGCTCGAACGTTCGATGCGCAACAGCGAGCACGTCACGCGCTTCACCACCACCCTCCTGGGAGAAGTGGTCGACGTCGACGCCAAGCGGGCCGAGGTCGAGAAGATGGTGAAAGAGCGGGCGGCCGCCAAAGCCAAGCAAGAGGCCGAGCGTCGTGAGCAGGAGGCGGCCCAAGCGGCGGCCGCGGAAGCCGAGACGAGCCGCGCTGATGCCGGCTGATGCCCGGTATTGAGGGTCATAGCGATGATGAAGATTATTCTCACCGAAGACGTGCCGCACCTCGGGGTCGTCGGCGATCTGGTCACCGTCCGCGACGGGTACGGCCGCAACTATCTCATTCCGCAGGGCAAGGCGGTCTTCGCGTCGGTGCGTTCGATGGCGGAGCTCGACCACCAAAAGCGCATCGCCCAGCATCGTCGAGCGCAGGCCACCGAACAGGCCGAAAAAGACAAGGCGGTCATCGAAGGCCTATCGGTCTGCATGTCGGCCAAGGTCGCGCCGCCGCAGCTCGGCGACGACGGCGAGCCGATCGAGGAAAAGCTCCCGAAGCTCTTCGGATCGATCACCAATCGAGACATCGCCAAGGTGCTGCGCGACTCCGACATCAAGGTCGAGCACCGACGGGTCGCGCTTCCCGAGCCGGTCCGGACCGTCGGTAAGTTCAACGCCCGGGTTCGTCTCGACGGCGGCGTCATCGCGGTTCTACCGTTCTGGGTGATTCCGGAGGGCGCCGAAGACGTCGAGGCCGAGAAAGAGCGGGTCGAGTTGGCGCAGGAAGCGGCTCGAATCGAGGCCGAAGAAGCGGCGCGGGCGGCCCTCGCCAAGGCGGCTCCAGCCCCGGCTGAAGAGAAGCCGGAGGGCGAAAGCGAAGAGGGCGCCGAAGAGGCCGAAGAAGAAGCGACCGAAGAATAGACCGCTCTCCCTTTCAAAACGACAACACCCGCGTCAAGCTCGGAGGTCGGTTATGCACGAGCCCTTCCCACCGCCCGACGTGTTGTCCGAGCCTCCCCCGATGTCGCCCGACGATCGACCGAGGGACCCGTCGTCGAATCGAGGGGGCCGGCGGCCCGTTCGATCCGTCAGCCGGGTGCCGCCCCACGACATCGAGGCCGAGCGGGCCGTCCTGGGCTCGGTCATGATCGACAACGAGGCGGCGTACTCGGCGGTCGAAGATCTCGATGGCGACGACTTCTACCATCCCGCCCACCGAACGGTCTTCAAGGCGATGGTCGAGCTGACCATGGAGAATCAACCGGTCGACGCGGTCACCCTGAGCGCTCGGCTTCGGGCCAATGGGGGCCTAGAACAAGTCGGCGGTCTCGGGTTTCTGGCCGAGCTCGGCGAGGCGGTGCCCACGGCGGCGAACGTCAAGTACTACGCGGAGATCGTGGCCAAGAAGGCGCGCGCGCGGCGTCTGATCCGCGCGTGTACCGAGTCGGTGGAGCTGGCCTTCGAGGCGGCCAATCCTGATGATGCGGTCGACGAAGCCGAAAAGAAGATCTTCGAGATCACCAAAGACAAGGCCAAAAAGGGTCTCATCCCGGTCAGCGATATCGTCGTCGATACCTTCAAAGAGATCGAGAAGCTCGCCGAGCGCAAAGAAGCGATCACCGGGGTGAGCACCGGCATTCACGAGCTCGACCTCAAGACCGCCGGCCTTCAGCCGTCCGACCTGATCATCGTCGCCGGGCGCCCGTCGATGGGCAAGACGGCTTTCGCGTTGGGGGTCGGGCTGCACGCTGCGACCCACGCCGAAAGGCGACTGGCGGTCTTCTCGCTCGAAATGTCCAAGGAGTCGCTGGTCAAGCGTATGCTGTGCAGCGACGGACGCATCGACTCCGCCCGGATGCGCGGGGGCTTTCTCACCGAGGAAGACTGGCCGAAGCTCGGTCGTGCGGCCGGCCGCCTGAGCGAAGCCCACATCTACATCGACGATACGGGCAACCTGTCCGTGATGGAAGTGCGCGCCAAGTGCCGGCGTCTCGCCGCGGAGACCGGGCTCGACCTCGTCATCATCGACTATCTGCAGCTGATGCGCGGCAGCCCGAACGCGCAGAGCCGAGAGCAGGAGATTTCCGAAATCTCCCGGGGCCTCAAGGGTCTCGCGAAAGAACTCTCGGTGCCCGTCGTTGCGCTCTCTCAGCTCAACCGAAGCGTGGAGCAAAGGGTCGATAAGCGTCCGGGTCTCGCCGACCTTCGAGAATCGGGCGCCATCGAGCAGGATGCCGACGTCATCATGTTCGTGTACCGCGACGAAGCCTACAATCCGGATACGGAAGACAAGGGCATCGCCGAGATCATCATCGGCAAGCAGCGCAACGGGCCCATCGGCGCCGTCCGCTGCAAATTCCACCACGAGTACACCCGCTTCGATAATCTCCTGCAGGAGGCGTAAGTCACTGACCCGCGACCCGCGCGAGGCGTTTTCGCCGGTCGTCGCCGGTCGGTCGCCGGTCGTCGCCGGTCTCGTCGCCGCTTCGTCGCCTGTCGGTCGCCGGTCGTCGCCTGTCGGTCGCCGGTCGTCGCCTGTCTTCGCCTGTCGGTCGCCGGTCGTCGCCGGTCGTCGCCGGTCGTCGCCGGTCGGTCGCCTGTCGGTCGCCGGTCGTCGCCGGTCTCGTCGCCGCTTCGTCGCCTGTCGGTCGCCGGTCGGACGCCGGTCGGACGCCGGTCGTCGCCGGTCGTCGCCTGTCGGTCGCCGGTCGTCGCCGGTCGGTCGCCGGTCGTCCCCTGTCGGTCGCCTGTCTTCGCCGGTCGGTCGCCTGTCGGTCGCCTGTCTTCGCCGGTCGTCGCCGGTCCCGTCGCCGCTTCGTCGCCGCTCGGCCGGGCCGTCGCAAGCCGGTTCGTGGCACCGTTGACGCTCTGGCCGGAGTCGGCGATCGTCCGTCCAACGCATGGGCTTCCGCGTACAATCGCGTCTCGGTCGTGGCCGGGTGGTCGACACGTTCGACGCCATTTTGGACGTCAAAGGCGAAAAGCTCGATGTTCTGATCAAACGCACGCGTCCCGAGTTCAGCGGCCATGCGGCACTGCAGGATACATTGCTGGAGTGGGGGCGCGCCCAGGCCATGGTCGATCACCCCGACGTGGTCGCGGTCCTGGAGGCCGGGCGGGATTCGTCGGGGGTCTATATCATCCAAGAGCGGGTGGAGGGCGCGACCCTGGCCCGGGTGCTGGGTACCCTTCGGCGCAGCCGACGCACCTTGTCGCCGGCCAACGCGCTCGTGATCGCGGAGCGGGTTGCGGCCGGAGTGGCCGGCCTCGCGAAATACCCAGCTCTTTACCACGGGAACGTGCGCCCGACGGTGGTGCTCCTGGGCTACGACGGAACCGTCAAGATCGCCGACCAGCGCTTGGCTGATCTCGCCGCCGTCGAGGGATTGGATCTCGAGCCGGATCCCGCCGAGTCCGAATACCAGGCGCCGGAAGGCCCTTCGACCGGCCCGGTGGGGGATGGATACTCGGTCGCCCTGGTGATGCTCGAGACGATGCTCGGTCACCCGGTGTGGTTGACCTCATCGATGAGCGTCGACGATGCGCTGCGGGCTTTGGTCGATTTCGCTCCTGTCGCGCAGGCCCAACCTCGCCTGGCGGTCGAGCTTCGAGACCTGCTGCAGCCTTACTTACAGCCCGAGGCAGCGGCGCGCCCCGCCTCGATGTCGACGTTGGTCGATGGATTCGTTGCCCTGATCAACGATCACGCGCTGCTTCGAAACGCCGAGGCCTTGGGGAGCTTCGTGGAGCTGGTCTGCCCCCCGCTCGACGATTCCGATGCGCCAACCCGGATTGCGGTCGCCTCCGAGCTGGCGCCGGTCAGCCGGGGGGAGTCGTCCTCGCCACCCGTACCCACCCACCGAAAGGCCGATTTCGAGGCCGCTTCGGTGGTTATCACGCCCGAGATTCTTGCCCGAGCCGAAGCGGACTACCGACGAGCGCGCGAAGGCAAAGCCGAAACACCGAGGACGTCCTCGAACCCTCGCCGACCGCGGCCGCCGACCCTCGAGGGGCGCTCGGTCCCCGTCGAACCGCTGCAAGCGCTCCCTCAAGCGCCGTCGTCGCTGAAGGCTCAGGCGGCCGAGCTTCCCAACGTAGCGGCCAAAGCCGCCGTGGCGATGGCCGAGGCGGGTATCTCGAAGTGGTGGCTGTATGCCGCGGCCGGGGCGTTGGTCTTGTTCATTGGCTGGTCGCTCAGCGGCAGCTCCACCCGCAGCGTTCGGCTTCGAGTGACCAGCGAGCCGTCGTCGGCCGCCGTCTTCGTCGATGACCAGCTGCTCGGGAGGACGCCGCTGACCACTCGTATCAACGTCGAAGACAACCAGATCGACCTGAGGTTCGAGAGGGAGGGCTTCGAGGCGCACCGGGTCACGATCGAAACGGAAGAAGATGAGCTTCGATATCAGGCGCTGCTCAAAGCACTGCCGCGGTAGGTCCCCGGCCAATGTCGGGCGCTACCGGGTTGACAGCAACTCGATCCGGTTCAATGGCGCTTCGATTCCCGGCCTGGGCGCGCAGAGCCTTGTGCAGTACGCCGGCCTGTGCCGTCCTTGAAGCCATGCCGCGCTCCGCCATCATTCTCGCGATCGGCGACGAGCTCCTGAGCGGGGAGACCGTCGACACCAACTCCAGCTACCTCGATGGGCTGGTCGAAGCCCACGGGTGGCGAGTGATTCGACATGTGACCGTCCCTGACGACGAAGCCGCCATCGCCGAGGCGATGACCGAGGCGGCCCACCGGGCCGACCTCGTCTTATCGACGGGCGGAATGGGCCCCACGCAGGACGACTTGACGATGGCGGGCTTGGCCCGGGCGCTCGGCGTTCGGCTGGTGCTCAACGAAGCGGTCTTGGCCAACCTCGAAGCGAAATTCGCGCGTTTCGGCCGGGTGATGACGCCGAACAATCGACGTCAGGCCGAGGTGCCCGAGCGGGCCGAAATCTTGATGAACGACGTAGGCACCGCCCCGTGTGTTCGGGCCGAGCTCTCGGGGGCGGCCATTTTCGTGCTGCCCGGGGTGCCATCGGAGGTGCGCTGGCTCATGCGGCACCGCGTCCTGCCCGTGGTCGGATCCGAGGCTCCCGCGGTCCGGCGTCGCGCGATCAAGGTCATCGGCGTGGGCGAAAGCGGCCTGGAGACCGCTCTCCGAACGACGATCGACGGTCATCCCGAGGTCCGATTCGGATTTCGAACCGCCGGGGCCGAGAACCACGTCAAGCTGGCCGCGACCGGCCCCGGCGGACAAGCGCGCCTCGACGCCGCCGAGGCCGCGGTCCGAGCGATCCTCACAGACGCGGTGTTCGGTCGCGAGACCGACGATCTCGCGGCGGTGGTCGGCGAGGCGCTGAAGGAGGCCGGTCAAACCGTGGCCACCGCCGAATCGTGCACCGGGGGTCTCGCCGCGAAGCGGCTGACCGACGTGCCGGGCAGCTCGGCCTATATCGTCGGGGGCGTGGTCGCGTACGCGAACGAGGTCAAGGTCAACCTGTTGGACGTCGACCCGGCGGCGATCGCGGTTCACGGGGCGGTTTCGGAGATCGTGGCCCTGCAAATGGCGCTCGGAGTGCGCGAACGTCTGAAGGTCGATTGGGGGCTGAGCGCGACGGGGGTGGCCGGACCCGGCGGCGGTACGCCCGACAAGCCGGTGGGCACGGTCTGGATCGCGCTGGCGGGTCCGGCCGGCGCCGAGGCTCGACGGCTGCACCGTCCCGGCGACCGAGCGAACATTCGAGACGGGACCGTAAAGATCCTCCTGCACTGGTTGCTCAACGCCGTACGACAGTCTACATCTTGAGTCCGGGCAGCTCGGATGACCCAATATGTGGGTCTCTCTTGACAAGAGTACTGAACAGCTGTACCGATGCGAGGGACCGATGGCGAAGACGACATCCACTCAGGACAAGACGAGCGACGCGAGCGCGACCAAGAACGGCGGAGATCAGCGGGCCAAGGCCATCGAGCTCACCCTCGCCACGATCGAAAAGCAGTTCG
>CAZFIV010000159.1:0-11653 GCA_964519665.1 uncultured Myxococcales bacterium | reverse complement strand
GGTCAGGATGGCGATGTCTTGCAGCGTGGCCTTACGGCGGTCGCCGAAGCCCGGAGCCTTCACGGCCGCGACCTGAAGAGTGCCGCGCAGCTTGTTGACGACCAGGGTGGCCAGCGCTTCGCCATCGACGTCTTCGGCGATGATCAGAAGAGGACGCCCCGCCTTGGCGACCTGCTCCAGAACGGGCAGCAGGTCCTTCATGGCGCTGATCTTCTTCTCGTTCAGCAGGATGTAGGGGTTGTCGAGGGCGGCCTCCATCCGGTCGCCGTCGGTCACGAAGTACGGTGACAGGTAGCCACGGTCGAACTGCATCCCTTCGACGAAGTCGAGGGTCGTTTCGAGGCTCTTGGCTTCTTCGACGGTGATGACGCCGTCCTTGCCGACCTTGTCCATCGCTTCAGCGATGATGTCGCCGATGGTCTCGTCACCGTTGGCGCTGATGGTGCCGACGGAGGCGATGTCTTTCTTGGTCTTGCAGTCGACGGCTTGCTTGTGCAGCTCGTCGATGACCTTGAGCAGACCGGCTTCGATGCCGCGCTTGAGTTCCATCGGGTCGTGACCAGCAGCCACGAGCTTCATGCCTTCGGTGAAGATCGCCTGGGCCAACACGGTGGCGGTGGTGGTACCGTCGCCCGCCTTGTCGGAGGTCTTGCTCGCGACCTCTTTCACCATCTGGGCGCCCATGTTCTCGAACTTGTTCTCCAGTTCGATTTCCTTGGCGACCGTGACGCCGTCCTTGGTGACCAAAGGGGCACCAAAGGACTTTTCAATGACCACGTTGCGGCCCTTCGGGCCCAGGGTCACCTTGACCGCATTGGCCAGCGCGTTGACACCACGCGCGATTTCGGCACGAGCGGTCTGCTCAAAATGGATTTCTTTAGCTGCCATATCGATTCTAACTCCTCGTCAGCTTGAAGGTCGGGTTGCGCGTAGCGCTTACTCGAGGACTCCGAGGACTTCGTCCTCACGGAGGATCATGTGTTCTTCACCATCGAGCTTGATTTCGGTGCCGCTGTACTTGCCAAACAGCACCTTGTCGCCAACCTTGACCTCGAGGTTCCGGGTCGAACCGTCGTCGAGGACCTTACCGTTGCCGACCGCGATGACTTCACCCTCGATGGGCTTCTCTTTGGCCGAATCCGGAATGATGATGCCGCCTTTGGACATCTCTTCGGCCTCGACACGCTTGACCAACAGCCGGTCGTACAGGGGACGGAACTTCGCCATGAATCAGTCTCCAATCCTAAATTCTTGGAATCAGGAAATTTTCCACCCGCGATTAGCCACCTCACAAGGTTGGCTGCTAGGCGGGTGCGTCCCGTGTAGCCACCACCCCGGAGACCGTCAAGCCGAGAACTGAACGGGATCCGAGTATTAGGGTTTACACCGTGAGCGCTTGGCGTTCGCCAGCCCGGCCGCTGTCTTGACGACGAGAGCGAGTGGTTATCGTGGAGTCGACACGGGACGACGGCCTTCGGCGCGGCCCGGGCCTAACGGGCCACACGCAAGTCTCAGAACCGCAAATGCGGCCCTGACGCGCCGGATCGATGACCGACCGGGCCGCGTCTTGCTGGGAGGTTTCTATGTTTTTGACTCGCTATAATTCGAATCGCTTGCACGACCCCTTGACCCTGTTCGACGGAATTCGACGGGACTTCGAACGCAGGATCTTCGATGGCGCTCTCCCGGTCACGTCGGCCGGCGGGGCGCCCCGAGTGACGGTATCCGAAGACGACAGCGCCTACACGCTGCGGCTGGAGGTTCCGGGCCTCACCTCGGAGGCCCTCGATGTTCGCGTCGAGGACGGCGTGCTTCACCTGGCCGGTGAGCGCAACGACGCGACCCCCGAGGGGTACGAGGCTCGACGCAGCGAGCGCGTTCGCTATCGCTTCGACCGAAAAGTCCGACTTCCGGAGGGCGTCGACGCCCCGGGCATCGTGGCGAACCTGAAGGACGGCCTGCTGACGGTGACGGTGCCGAAGCTCGCCAAGCCTGAAGCCCGCAAGATCACGGTAACGGCCAGCTGACGCGAACCCCGTCGACTCGAACTCGACCAGCCGGAGGCTGACTTTCGGCCTCCGGGCGGTCCACGACTTTTGGAGGTAGCAAGGATGAACGAAACAAAGACCAACGACCGGCCGTGGGCCACCCCGCCGGTGGACATCTTCGAAAACGAGGAGCGCTTCTTGGTCAAGGCAGACCTTCCAGGCGTCACCGCTGACGACGTCAACGTGCGCTTCGAGCAGGAAACGCTCCGCATCGAAGCGCACCGGGAACTGGCCGGCGACCGCTTCGAGTTCCGTCGGACGTTCCGGCTGTCGGGGATCGACGGCGAACAGATCAGCGCCGGCATGAAGGACGGCGTTCTGTCGCTGACCTTGCCCAAGCTGGCCAGCGCTCGTCCCCGCCAGGTCCCGGTCACCGTGCCATAGCGGGCTGTACGGCGAGCCCGGGCATCGGAGGCCAGTGCTCCGACCGGCCCGGGCCGCGGCCCGGGGCTGAACAACCTCACCCCATCACGGTTGCCCAGATCGAACGGCGAAAGGGTTGGATAACGCCTCGCGTTGACCCCAGCCGAGGTCGTTCCTATTCTCTTGCCCAGTCTTGTTTCTACCGATCGGCGACTCACCCAACCCCGAGCGATTTACCCCCTGGGTGAATTACGGCCTCATTGCGATCAATGTCGTCGTTTTCTTCTTCACCTTCGTGATGATGTCCTCGGAACCCGCCACCGTGGTTCCTGAGGAAGCCCGCGCCTGGGTGGATTTGCTGCGCCGGTCCGCCTACGGCTACCAACCATCGCAGTACGATGTCTTCACCTACCTTCACGGGTTCAAACCGGCGCAGCCTGAGCTGGGCGACGTCATGGCCGCGATGTTCCTCCACGGCGGCTGGGCGCACCTGTTCGGGAACATGCTGTTTCTGTGGATCTACGGCGACAACGTCGAGCACCGCCTGGGCCGCGTACAGTACCTGGTGGTGTACCTGGTCACCGGCGTCGTGGCCACGGTCGCTTTTGGGCTTCTGAACCCGAGCTCGTCCATTCCCTTGATCGGCGCGTCGGGCGCGATTTCAGGAGTACTGGGGCTGTACTTCATCATGTTCCCCCGGAACGTAGTGAAGGTCTTCACCCTCTTTTTTCCGTTCTTCATCGGCGTCTATCCGTTTAACGCGCGGCTCGTGCTCGGCTTCTACATCGTGTTTCAGAACGTGTTCCCCGCGCTCTTCAGCCAAGGCAGCAACGTCGCGTACGGCGCCCACATCGGAGGCTTCGTCGCGGGTCTCGCGATCGCGTTGGTGACCGAACGGATGACCGGCGCTCTGCCTCGAGCGACCTTCCGTCCACCCCCCAAACCGACCCCGTCCGCCGCGCCGGCGCCCGCCCACATGGCGGCTCCTTCCGTCCCGCCGCAGCCGACCTGGAGCTCGGCCGAGCAGAGCTTTCAAAAGGCGGTGGTGAAGGGCGACCGCACCCAGGCGTTTCGGCAGCTGTCGAACCTGTCGGTCAGCCAGGCGGCGCGAAGGTTCCCCAACGAGTCGGTCACCGTCGCCCGCTGGCTGGCCGACGAAGAGCAGCTCGGCACCGCCTTCGAGTTGGTCCGCAAGGTGCTTCACAACCACCGGCCGCCGTCCGTGGACCAGGCCGAGGTGTATTACACACTGGGGCTCATTCGGCTGAAGCAGGGGCAGACCACCAGCGCCTTTCAACATTTCATGGACGCGCTCGACTTCCAGCCGCGGCCGGAGACCGATGAGCGCATCCGCAAAGCGCTCAGCTACATCAAGATTTACCGTCGTCCGAATTGACCCGCCGCGCCATCGAGCGAGCGCTCGCGCCGCTAAACCCTGTTTCGTCGGCTCGCGATCCGCTAAGACGACCCCGTGCACGAACAGATCTCTTTTCCTGGTGCAGCGGGCCATCAACTCGCGGCCCGGGTCGAAGTCCCCGACCGGCCCGTCCGCGCCTACGCTCTGTTCGCCCACTGCTTCACGTGTTCCAAAGACATAGCGGCGGCCTCGCGCATCGCGAGGGCGCTTCGGGCCGAAGGCGTGGCGGTCGTTCGCTTCGACTTCACCGGGCTCGGCAACAGCGAGGGTGACTTCGCTAATACGAACTTCTCGTCCAACATCGACGATCTGGTCGCCGCCGCCGACCACATGCGAGACCATCTGCAGGCCCCCGCGCTGTTGATCGGACACAGCCTCGGCGGAGCCGCGATCCTGGCCGCGGCCGCCCGAATCCCGGAGTCCAAGGCAGTCGTGACCATCGGTGCGCCAGCCGACCCCACTCACGTCGAGAAGCTTCTGTCGGGCTCGATCGAAACGATCGACCGAGACGGACAGGCGTCGGTCGAGCTCGCCGGGCGGTCCTTCACGGTCAAGAGGCAGTTCCTCGACGACCTGCGGGCCCAAGATCACGATGAGCGCATTGCGAAACTGGGCCGCCCGCTGTTGATCATGCACTCGCCGCAGGACGAAATCGTCGAAATCGACCAGGCCCGGCTCCTGTACGTCGCCGCCAAACATCCCAAGAGCTTCATCTCGTTGGACGGGGCCGACCACCTGCTCAGTGACAAACGGGATTCGAGCTACGTCGCCCGCACCATCGCCGCCTGGGCCGAACGGTACCTTCCCGAAATAGCCCCCGTCTCGGCCCCACCGGCCGACCTTCCGGAAGGACAGGTGGTCGTCGAGACCAAACAAGGAAAGTTCGCCCAGTGGGTCACCGCAGGTCCCCACCACTGGGTGGCCGACGAGCCAACGGACGTCGGCGGCGATGATGCCGGCCCCTCTCCCTACGACATGCTGCTCGGCGCCCTCGGCGCATGCACCACCATGACTCTGCAGATGTACGCCCGGCGAAAGCAGCTCCCTCTCACTAGTGTAAGTGTTCATCTCACCCATGAGCGCCTCTACGCCCAGGACTGCGAGGAATGCGAGCAGACGGACGGCAAGGTGGAGCGGATCACCCGGACGATCGGGGTGAAGGGCGAGCTCGACGAAGCACAGCGCGCCCGCTTGCTCGAGATCGCCGACCGCTGTCCGGTACACCGAACCCTGCAGGGCAAACCGAGGATCGTCACCAAGGCTGGCGAGCCGCCCACCTCTTCATGACGCTGGCCGTAAGACCAAAGCGAGATTGTTAACTCCAACCCCCTCCGAAGTGCATTGCCTACGGACGGAATGCGTCCCGGCGTGCTAGCCGTAGGGCCGGTATGCTGGTGTGCCCGACGTGCGGGTCAACGTACACCCGATCGCAGGAACATTGCGGGCTGGACGGGTCGAAGCTGGTTCGGAGCGAATCCGACCCGCTGATCGGTCAGAGCATCGACAAATACCGCATTGGCGCTCGGCTCGGCTCGGGAGGCATGGCGACGGTGTACCGGGCCCGGCACGAGTTCCTCGACAAGGACTACGCCATCAAGGTGCTTCACGGCCAGATCGCCGCTGACGTGACCATGGCCCGGCGATTCCAGCGCGAGGCCAAGACGCTCGGTCAGATCAAGCACCCGAACGTGGTGTCGGTCGACAACTTTGGCGCGACGCCGGCCGGTCTGCTGTACATGGTGATGGAATTCCTCGACGGGGCCACGCTCGGTCGTACGTTGAGGAATTTCGGCCCCTTCGCGCCGGGCCGAGCGGCCGACATCGTTCGCCAGATCGCGACCGGTCTTCAGGCGGCCCACCGAAAAGGTTTCGTTCATCGCGACCTCAAGCCCGGCAACGTGATGCTGGTCGACGACGAGCACGACGGCGAGATGGTCAAGCTATTGGATTTCGGCCTGGTCGCGATCCTGTCCGACGACGAGCACCACACCCAGCTCACCCAGGCCGGCCAATTCTTTGGAACGCCGATGTACATGGCCCCCGAGCAGATCACCGGGAACGCTGTCGGGCCGGCAACCGACCTTTACTCGCTCGGGGTCATGCTGTATCAGATGCTGGCCGGCACGCCTCCGTTCACCGGCGACCTCAAGAAGCTCGCGTTCCACCACGTCCAGAATGCACCCCCACCGCTAGCATCGTCCTTCGGCGGCCTGAGCGAGCTCGCCCTTCAGCTCATGGCCAAGGCACCGAACGACCGCCCCACCGACGCGGGGGAGGTCATCGATAAGATCGATGAGCTGGCGCTTACACCGGTCTCCAAGCGGCTTCGCCGGCGTCCCGCGACCGACGAGGCGGAGCTCGAGCCCCTGGTGAACCACACGCTCGAGGCCGACGCCGATGAAGAGGATCCGGCGCTGAGTGCCCCGGTGCTGCAGGAAGAGCGCGCCTTTCGGACCGCGCACGAAGCGGAGCTCGAGCTGCGGTCCGTCAAGGCGACCCTGGAGCGACAGCAGCGGCGTACTCGGTTCCTGTCCGCGCTGCTCGTCCTGGTCGTCGGGGTCGCGGGGTTGGTGTTCGTGCTCAACGGCAACCGGTTCGAAATCGACGCGTTGCAAGAGCTATTGCACAGCGCGCCCGACGCCCCCCCGGGTCAGACCCCCTCGCCGCTCCGGCTTCCGACCGACGGCCCCTCCGTCGAGACGCTACGACCGGTCGCTTCAAGTCCGGTCACCGAAGCGGACGCCCGAACCCAAGAGGGAACACCCGAGCAAGATGAGCCGCCTCCCCCACCGACCGCAAGACCCGGTTCCGAGCCCCAAGAAGGCCCGGCGAATCCGGAGTCCGCAACGGCGACGGGCGGCGCCGATGCGCCGGCGACCGTGTCGAGCGAACCGGACGAACTCGAAGCCCCAGCATACGACGGTCCGCCCCGCGACTTCGCAACCCTGGATGCGGCGCTCGAGGCCACCCTTCGAGAGCGCGGGCTGACCTTCACCGACGTCGTCGTGCGTGTCGACCAGCGAGCGGTAGAGCGCTGGAGCGAACTTCGAACCCTCATGCCCGAACACGGCGAGCGAGTGCCATCGCCCAAGCGGCTCGAGTTCATCTACCGCAAGGTCGATGACGCGGTGCGCCGCCTCGAGATCGACGAAGAGCTGGTTAAAGGCAAGATCCTCCGAGTTCAGACCGAGCTCACCTTCCGTCGTACCAGCGGGATAGGTGGTCAACCAGGCCTGCAGACGCGGCTCGACGACGTCCGAGCGAGTCTCGACCAGGCGCCCCCCACCCAAAGCCTCGACGAACTCGCCACCGAACTTTCAGCGTTGGAGCTGGCCCTTGCCTCTCCCGCGACCCCGGAGGCCGACGACGAGCCGACCGCGGCGGAGGATACACCACCGGACGAGATGCTCGCCGTTCCGGATTCGAGTACCGCACCGAGTCAAGAGTATGAACAACCGGTCGAGCCTCGGCTCGACGATGAAGAGGCCCCGATCGACACGCAGCTCATCGACAAGTCCGATGATGAGGACCCGCCGAACGTCGCTGACCCCATCGACACCCGAGTCGACGACGGTGAAGCCGAGGTCGAACCGGTCGACTCGCGTTTGACCGAGGACGACGAACCGGACGACCTCGAAGCCGAGCCCAACCGTCCCCCTTCCACCTCCAGCAGCACCGCCACCGGCCCGTAACGCAGACTGCTTTAAGCCACGACGCCGAACCCGGCTTGTGTCCGGTCGGCGTTGGTGGCATCCGCGTGAGAGTGAATCAGGGATCGAAGCGCGGCGACTCTATTCGTCGAGTAGGCATTATCTTTTCGGGGGGCCCCGCGCCCGCCGCCAACGCTGTGATTTCCGCGGCTGCCATCTCTTTCTTGGATGATGACCGGTCGGTCGTGGGCTTCTTTCACGGATACTCGAACCTGCAGGACTACCATCCGGTCAGCCACCGCCTGCTGCCGGATAAGCACTACCGCATCTTCGAAAAACGCGACGTCCGCGGAATTCGAAATACTCGCGGCGTCCTGATCGGGACCGCCCGCGCCAACCCCGGTAAGAGCATCGAGACCCCGACAGACCTGGACGACCCAGCGAAGGTGGCTCGCCTCGCCAGCATCTACAATGGGCTGGTCGACCTCGAGATCGACGCCCTGATCTCTATCGGAGGTGACGACACCCTGAAGACCGCGAACTTCTTGGTCGAGTTCCAAAAGCGCCTCCCGGCGGAAGCGCGACGGGTTCGGGTCGTGCACGTGCCGAAGACCATCGACAACGACTATCGCGGCATCGACTTTACCTTTGGCTTCTTCACGGCTGTCGACGTCATGGCCAAGGAGGTCGAGAACCTCACCGCGGACGCGAACGCCACCAGCGGCTACTTCATCATCGAGACGATGGGTCGCAAGGCGGGTTGGCTGAGTTACGGCGTCGCGATCGCGGGCGAAGCCAACATGGTGATCGCGATCGAAGACATCGATGCCGACCTGACCTCCGACGAAACCTACACCGATCCGGAGACCGGTGAAACCAAGACTCGGCAGGCGCTGGACATCCGAAAGCTGGCCGACCGGATCGTCAACCTGATCCACACGCGCGAAGAGCGCGACGACAAGCACTACGGCACGGTCGTGCTGGCCGAAGGGCTCGCCGAACTGTTGCCGCACAACTTCATCGACAGCCTGCCCCGCGACGAGCATGGGCATATCGGCCTGGGCCGGATCGACTTGGGCAAGGTCGTCGCATCGGTGGTGGTCGACCGCTATCAAGCGCGATTCGGCCGCAAGAAGAAAGTCACCGGGATCCAGCTGGGCTACGAGTCACGCTGCGCCCCCGCGCACGCGTTCGACGTGATGTTGGGAAGTCAGCTCGGTATCGGCGCCTACCGGGCCCTCATCGAGGAAGGGCTCGACGCGCACATGGTTTCGACCAGCGGCCAGCTCGACCTCACCTACGTCCCGTTCGGTGATCTGATCAATCCCGAAACCCTGAAGACCGAAGTGCGCTTCATCGAACCCGGCAGTGACTTTCATCGCCTGGCCCGATTCCTCGAGACCCGAACGGACCGCCTGACGGACTGGGCGCCGGGCCGGCGCGCCGAGATGCCTTAGACCTTGCTTACCGCTGGCGGCCGCCGATAGAGATCGCGTGTGCCGCCGCGCGACGTAGCGAGCCGGGTCGCCCAAGCCCTCAAGCTTCCCCTGCCTTCGGTCGAGGCCACCCTCCGGCTTCTCGATGACGGCAATACCATCCCGTTCATCGCTCGGTACCGTAAGGAGGCGACCGGCGAGCTCGACGAGGTCCAAGTTCGAGAAGTGATGGCCAAGGGGCGAAGTATCACCGAGCTCGAAGACCGACGGGCCGCGATCCTGTCGAGCATCGATTCGCAGGGCAAATTGACAGATGAGCTCGCGGCCAAAATCCGAGCCGCGACCACCAAGCAAACGCTCGAAGACCTCTATCTGCCGTACAAACCGAAGCGACGGACGCGAGCATCCATGGCCCGCGACCGCGGTCTCGAGCCGTTGGCCGAGCGCATCCTGGCCCAACCCAAAGATGGAGATCCACTCGCAGAGGGCGCTCGGTTCACGGGCCCGGAGGTCGAAGACGCCGAGGCCGCGCTCGCCGGAGCCCGCGACATCGTCGCCGAGGTCATGACCGAACGCGCGTCCCTGAGGGCCGCCGCCCGCAAGCGCTTGTTCGAAACGGGCCGCCTCGAGTCGAAGCCGGTTTCCAAGAAGCGCGCTGCCGAGCCGAGCAAGTTCGAGGACTATTACGACTTCGAGGCGCGCCTGTCGGAGCTACCGTCGCACCGGTACCTCGCGCTGTGCCGGGGCGAGGCCGAGAAAGTCCTTCGGGTGACGGTGACGGCCGATGAACCCAGCATCGCAGCGGAAGCGGAGCTCGCGATGGGGCGCGACCGAAGGTCGCCCTGGGCCGAGCAGCTGCGGTTGGCGGTTCGAGACGGGGTGGCTCGGCTCTTGCTGCCGAGCCTGGTGACCGAGCTTCGCAACGCGCTGAAGGCGCGCGCTGACATGGGGGCGGTCGACGTTTTCGCCGAGAATCTTCGCAACCTCCTGATGTCGGCCCCGTTCGGAGCCCGGCCAGTGATCGGGCTCGATCCCGGCATTCGAACCGGCCACAAACTCGCGGCGATCGACGCCACGGGTCGGCTGGCTGGGCACACGGTCATCGTGGTTCGCAGCGAGGCCGACGAGGCCAAAGCCGGGCCTGCCCTGCTCACCTTCGTTCGACAGCACCGGCCCCATGCGGTCGCGGTGGGCAACGGCACCGGCGGCCGAGAAGCCGAGAAGTTCGTGCGCAAGACGCTCGCCGACGCCGGCCTTTCCGACATCATCGTCGTAACGGTCAACGAAGCCGGCGCAAGCGTATACTCGGCTTCCGATGCGGCTCGCCAGGAGTTTCCGGATCTCGACCTGACGGTGCGGGGCGCCGTATCGATCGCTCGGCGGCTTCAGGATCCGCTGGCCGAGCTGGTCAAAATCGACCCCAAATCGGTCGGGGTCGGTCAATACCAACACGACGTCCATCAGCCGCTCCTGCAGGGAAAGCTGCAAGAGGTCGTCGAAAGCTGCGTCCACGACGTCGGGGTCGAGCTGAACACCGCGAGCCCGGAGCTGATGCGCCACGTGTCCGGTATCGGACCGAAGCTGGCCGAACGCATCGTCGAGCATCGACATCACAAAGGCCCGTTTCGACGCCGAAGTGAGCTCAGCAAGGTCCCGGGCCTCGGGCCTCGGGCATTCGAACAGTCGGCGGGTTTTCTGCGGATCACGGGGGGTGAAGACCCGCTCGATCGGTCGGCAGTGCATCCGGAGCGGTACGCCCTGGTCGCGCGCATGGCTCAGGACGCCGGGGTGGCCGTCAAAGACCTCGTGGGCAACGACCAGGCCGTCGATAGACTTCCGTGGTCGCGATACGTGAGCGACGAGGTGGGCACCCCAACCCTCGAAGATATCGCCGCGGAGCTCAAGAAACCCGGTCGCGACCCTCGCGACGCGTTCGAAGCCCCCCGCTTCGCCGACGGGGTCAACACTCTGGCCGACGTGCGAGAAGGCATGCGTCTGGAGGGTGTCGTCACCAACGTGACGAAGTTTGGCGCCTTCGTAGATGTCGGGGTCCACCAAGACGGATTGGTCCATATCTCCGAGCTGGCAGATCGATACGTTAGCGATCCGGCCGACGTGGTTCGCGTAGGGGAGCGGGTCAAGGTGCGGGTGTTGAGCGTGGATCTTGACCGGCGACGGATGAGCCTGAGCATGCGCTCTTGATATTTGACCGCGGGGCCCTTAGAGCTGCGCCGTGGGCACACAGTTCTACATTGTCATCCATATCGCTGGCGTCATGCTCATGTATATGGCTCTCGGCGCGCTCGCCGTCTTGTCGGCCAAGGTCGAGGCGCAGGCCGGCAAGCCGCTGCGTCGGTTCCTGATCATTCTGCACGGACTGGCGCTGACCGTCATCTTGGTGGCCGGTTTCGGACTTCTGGCCAAGATCAAGCTTGCCGACGGCTCGAGCATGAGCAATCCGGCCACGTGGCCGCCCTATATGTGGATCAAGGTCGTGCTCTGGATGGGACTGGGTGCTTCGACCGTCTTGCTTCGACGCCAGCCCACCCTACTGCGCCCATTGCTGGTCATTCTTCCGCTCGTGGGCGCGCTTGCGGCCTATCTGGGTGTCTATCAAACCGCTGCGTTCTAGGGCGGCTGCGGTGAGCCGAACCGCGAACCGGATCGGTATGAGTGCCGCTCACCTCTAGGAGACTTGCTCCGAGCGAAGCGTGACAAAGAAGCGGACTTTGGGCGCTC
>CAZFIV010000158.1:0-11700 GCA_964519665.1 uncultured Myxococcales bacterium | reverse complement strand
AGCGCCCAAAGTCCGCTTCTTTGTCACGCTTCGCTCGGAGCAAGTCTCCTAGTGGCGAGGCTCAAGCGTAGACGGCTCGGGGATGGTCTCCTTGGTCGTCCCCCGCCTCTTGTCGACCAGGGGCGTGGCTGCTCGCTGCGGCGGGCTTCCCGAAATAGGCGGCGAGCTTCTCGTCGGCTTCGTCGCCAAAGAGGATTTCGCACGCCTCTCGGAGGCCCGGGGCCGTCTCGAGCACCTCGCGCCGCTCGATAAGCGCGATCTGTGTCCTCCGCCGAAGAAAGTCTTCGAGCTCGGTGACCATCTCGCAGCGAGCGGCGTACTCGACCTCGGCCCGGATGAACTCGGCGGTCCCAATGAGGACGTCGGCCTGGGCGGGATCCTGTCGGATCTTCTCCAGCATCGACAGCGCGCTCGTCCCGTACCGGCGCCACAGCCGCGCCGAAAGGGGCTCCGATGACTCGGCTGCCGTCCGCGCGTCGAGGCCCATGAGGCGCGCCTGATAGAAGAACTCGTCGCGGATCTCGACGGGGGGCTCGCCATACCAGCGACGCCCCCGGTCGGGCACAGCGATACCCAGGCCCGAGACGGCGCTGGTGATTTCGTTACCGACGTTGATGCAGTCGGTCAGCTTGCCGCCGAAGATCGTGAGGCGCTGGTCGGATGCGTCGACCTCGAGAACGTGCTTGCGCGACAGTTGAGTCCACTCCTTGCTTCCGCCGGTCTGCCCGCGATCTACGACGAGCGGCCGGACCCCGCAGCGTTCGGCGATGATGTCGGCTTTCGTGAGCGGACGCGAGAGCTTGGCGCGCTTGTTGATGTTGTCGAGGATGAACGTTCGGTCCTCGTCGGTCACCTCGGCGGGAATGCGCTCGACGCGCGTGTCGGTGGTGCCCAGGACCGTTTTCGGGCCCATGGGGATGACGAAGAACAGCCGGCCGTCGTCGGCGAAGAACGCGAGGATACGTTCCTCGTGGACCAGGCGGTCGACCAACAGGTGGACACCCTTGCTGAACACGTGGCGATGGGCGGTCTCGACCCCGCTGCGGTGCGAGTAGTCGTCGGCCCACGGGCCGCACGCGTTGATGAGCACGCGGGAGCGGATCTCGAAGCTCTTGCCGGACACGCGGTCGCGGGCCTTGGTCGTCCACAGCGTGTGGCCCTCTTGTTGGAGCCTCGTCGAGCCCAGGCACTCCACGTAGTTGGCGCAGACCGCGCCGTGGTCGAGCGCGCGCCGGACGAACTGGAACACGAACCGAGCGTCGTTGTCCTGCAGGAAGGCGTCCGAGTACTCGACGCCGCCCGCGAGGCCATCCGTCTTCACGAGCGGCTCCTCCTTGTCGATTACGCGCCGGGATAGCAGGCGGGGGGGGCGGGTGAAGAAGTTGCCCATGACCCAGTAGAGGAGGGCCCCGAGGAAGATCATGAACCGGCTCCTTCGGAAACCCTTAGCGATGGTCGCGAAGAAGCGGATCTCGCGGACGGTAGACGGGTAGCTCCTGATGAGGTGGTTGCGGCTGATACAGAGCTTTCGAACCAGACCGAACTCGTAGCTCTCGAGGTACTTGATCCCCCCCCATGCCAGGTTGGACGAGTGCTGGCTCGTCTCGCCGGCAAAGTCTCCGCGGTCCACGAGGGCCACCGAGACCCCTTGGCCTGCGAGCGCCGCGGCCGAAGTTGCGCCGTTAATGCCTCCACCAACGATCAGGACGTCATAGGTCGGCTCAGCGAGTTTGTTGAGGTTCGTCTCTCGCAGCTGCACGGTTGAGAGCCTACCTCGTGCGTCGCGGCAAACAATGGTTAGGCGCCCTCCGCCCCGAGATTCTCGCGGGGCGACCCATACTGTAATCTCGCGCCAGGGAGAGACGGCCGCCTCAACCGCCTCTTGGCCGGCCTCGGACAGGCGGCAGTCTCACAGCGATGGTCCGCGCGAACCCGGACGGCTTCGGCCAAGGCATGAAGGACGTGAGGCCAAGCCATCGTCTTCACGCTTCGGAGCTGGGAGGCGCGTTCGGCCTTCCTCGAAGATGCTCGCGTGCCCGTGGATAACAACCGGTCGGAGGCTTCGTTGCAGGCTGTCGCCCTGGGACAAAGAAACGACCTCATCGTCGGCCACCCCCTGCAACGATTCGGCGTCACGCGAGCGAGGTCATTGCCGGTAACACTCGGGCCGCACAGAACGTCTATCCATATGGAAGGGTCGATAGGGCCTCTCCTCGGAAAAACCATGACTGATGCAAAGAAGCCATTCGTCAAACCCCCTGTTCACGAGCTCAAGGAGCGCCTTACGCCACTTCAGTTCGAGGTCACCCAGAACGACGCGACTGAGCGCGCGTTCACCGGCGAGTACTACACGAACGACGAACCGGGACTCTACGTGGACGTCGTGAGCGGCGAACCCCTGTTCAGCTCCGTCGACAAGTTCGACAGCGGCTCGGGCTGGCCGAGTTTCACCCGTCCCGTCGACGCCGAACACGTACTCGAGCGCCGGGATGACTCCCACGGCATGGTGCGGACCGAGGTCCGCAGCAACCACGGCGACAGCCACCTCGGCCACGTTTTCCCAGACGGCCCGGGCCCGAGCGGCATGCGGTACTGCATCAACTCGGCCAGCCTGCGCTTCATCCCCGTGGATGAGCTCGAGGACGAGGGCTACGGCGAGTACCTAAGCCTCTTCGACGCTGACCGTTAGCCTAACCTTAGCTCCCCGGACCGAAGCTAGACTCCGGCCCGGGGAGGCCTCCGCCTCGCGACCGGGCAGGCCAGATTCCAAGTTTGTGCCATCTCGGGCCAGCGGCCTTTCAAGCCCATCCTTCGCGCCGCTCAACATTCCAGTCTACCGAACGCGCGCCGACCTCCTTTTTCCTTTCAGCCGCGTCGACGGGGGCCGGTGCACCGACGGGTTCGTGTGCTCTGCGATGCTCATTGCAACCTCGGTCCCGCTCTGTCCCGCTGTGCGTCCGCAGAGTTTCGCGCCCGGTTCGACGGGGAGGGCGCCGGCTCTCCAAGCTGAGTAGCGGAAGAGGTACTGGCCATCCTAAAAGACCGGCGCACCGTAAGAGCCGTTGGAGACATTCCAAAGGGCCCTCAGGTCGGCGTGCAGAATGGCTCCGGTCGCCTGCTCTGCTCTCGCGATCGCGTTCTTTCCGGCCTTGCGCCGAAAACGCAGGACGTGCGGACTATTGGCCTCGTTGCCGATAATTGACCGTCACGGCGTTCAGATAGTCCTGGATGCTCATGCTCCGTTTCCTGCTTGGCTAGCCTTGGCACCGAGTGTCTTCACGCTGACGAGTCGTATGGGCATCGCGTACTCGCCCGACCCATCCGAGGTCCGCCGGCTCGCGAAGAAGCGCTCCACCGCTCGATACATATCCGGTCGTTCGTTTTGATGGACGACATAGGACGCATAGAAAAAACCGATCGCAGCATCGGCCAGTTCTGCTGGTGGGCCTTTCAGTCGAACCACATCCGATTCGACGGTCACCGTCGCGTCGACAAAAAACTCTTGCATCAATGTAACCAGTGTAGCGGCCGACCGCACCCGTGGGTCGCCAAGGTCAACCCCGCCGTATCCAGGACAGGCGCGCTGAGCCCATGCATAGATCGTGTCGTTCAGCTCGCTGTAGCCGGGTGCGGACGCGATGTCGCCGTCGACAATCGCCCCGAAAACGCCGCCCGGCTTCAGGACCCTTGCCACCTCTGCCAACACCGGCTCCAGGGGTGATACCAGCGTCAGCGCCCAATGACAGAGAACGACATCCACCGTGGAATCAGCCAAGAACGACATATCTTGCGCCATCGCCTCTCGAAACCGAATTCTAACGCTTCGCTCATCTTGTCGTGGACCGTGCATCCGTTTGTGGGCGAGCGCCAACTCATCCGCGCTCATGTCGACCCCTACGATCTCGCTTCCCGACGGTGCTTCTTGCCACAGTAATTCTGTCAGGACACCACTGCCGCACGCTAAGTCGAGCACGCAGGACGGGGTCGACCATTCCGCCAAGCTCGCCAGCCATTGGTAGCTGTTGAGACCGTTATGGTTTCGGCACCGCCACGCGCACGACTCCGTAAATCCCGGGTAGGCTCGATGAACTGCTTTAAGGTGATCGACCAGGTCGGCGTCAACGGGGCGCGCCCCGGTCCGCAACTGGCGAGTCCACATACTTTCGATTATTCCTTCCGAACTGTTCATCGCTTGCTCCCGAGGCGTGTTCCGAACGGCGGAAACCACGACCCGATGATTGATACCAGGTTGGCAAAGACCACGATCGTCAGCATCACCATCAGCGTGTCATCCATCCCGAGGCCCGCGTTGAGTCCGGCCCCCACCACCACCGGAGCGACCGCAGTCGATAGGATCAGGCCGGTGACTGCGAGGGCCCGAATTTCCCCGAGGCGTTTCGTTCCGTACATTTCGGGCCACAGCGTGCCCTGCAGGATTGAAGCGCAGCCGGTGGTTACGCCCGCCAGCGCGTAAAACATGCCACCGCTGATCAACGCCTCGCTGCAGCCGACAACTGCGAGTCCGCCAGCAAGCGGAATCAGGAAGATACTGAAAAGAGTCCACGCGCTCGTTCGGTCGACGAGCCATCCGGCGCCCAGCGTGCTCAGCACCGCCGAGATCGCGTATCCCGGATACAGCTGCGCGAGCTGCATGAGCGACCAGCCTCGGCTATCGGCCAGGTGGACTTGATGAAAAAACACACCGGTCAAGACGAATCCTGGGAGCATCACGATGGGCAGTGCGAGGTAGAACCGAGGGTCCTTGAGGACCGCACCACGCGTCGTGCCGCCGTCGCGCCTATCGCTTGGGCTTCTGTCTACACTGACGATGCCATCGAAACGGCGTTGGCCCAGCGACCAAACGAGCGGCATGACCACAGCGAGCAAAACGGCGCCGCTAGCGAGCCACACGACGCGCCACGTGGTCACGGTCAACCCCCACGCCACGGCGAATGGCAGCAGGCCCTCGGCGCATGGATAGCCGAGACTCGCCAATGCGAGCGCCCGTCCGCGGGCGTTATCAAAATGGCGGCCGAGGGTGGTCATCGCGAGATGGCTCAGCATTCCCTGGCCCGAAAGGCGGAGCAGGACGAGCGCGAGACCGACGGCGAAAGGGTGTACGGCGCTGGCCATGAGCGCGCAAGCGGCGCTCACGGAGCCGAGGGTCCAAAGCGCAGTTCGACCTACCCGCGGCCGGTCGGCCAGTTCGCCAAGCTTCAGCATCGACACCGCACTCACCAGGGTGGCGCCGGTGTAAAGCCCCGAGAATTCCAAATGGTCCAATCCGAATTCACGTCGGAGGGCACCAGCCGATAGACTGATGAAAAACGTCTGCCCGGGCGCCGACGCGAATGCGAGGACGAAGCCAAATCCGACGGGTCGAAGCCATTCGGTCTGCCGCTTGGTCCTTACGCACGAAGGCTCGATTGCGGTCGCTTCCGCGCTGGGGCTCACGAGCGGACCGTGACCAAGCCGACCCGCTGAGCAAAGCGCCAACCGCCCTCACGTTGACACTTCGCGAGGTAGGCCCCAGTCGTCGGATGGTCGAGCAGTTCCTCGAGACTGACCGTATTGTCGAAGACGCATCGCTGCAGAAAGGCTTGCACCGTGTCCCGGGCATCTTCCGAGATTCCGTTGTCGTATTCGAGGGTTCGGAGTTCACACGACGCGCCGAGGCGTTCAAGGGAGGCGACAATGTCCTCGACCGCGCAATACGGCGTCCCGCGACCCGACCGGAAGGCCTCTAAGAATCGCCGGTAGAAATCGACGTAGTGCCCATCTCGATGCGCGTGCGCAATGAAGACCTCGCCACCGGGTCGCATCGCGCGCAACAATCGCTGCAGGGCAATGTCCAGCTCATCCGCCGGGACGGCGTATAGCGCGTGGGTGGCCCATGCAAGGTCGTAGTGCTGGTCGGCCTCTAGTGCCTGCAAGGGAATCGCAAGCCCCCGGTTGGGCACGAAGGGTGAGCGGAGGACGTTTCGCGTCTCCTCAATCGAAAACTCGGATGGGTCCAGAAGGTCGTATTCGATCTCCGGCACCGTCCGCATTCCCGGTGCGAACTCTACCAGCGCCGTTGGAAACTTCCCCGAGCCACACGCAACGTCAAGGAGGCGAAGTGGACGAGGCGCGGCACGCGCTTGATGCCCGCTGAGCCACTCCGCCCAATCACGAGACTGAGCCAAGTAGCGGTAGTCGACGGTCGCGAGCGCGTAAAAGGAAGCCATCTCGTCGCGTCCCGACTCGCTCCAGTGGGCGCAGCTACGTTCGTAAGTATCCATGTGTCCTTCACGCAATCGGCCAACAGATCGGGTTTCGGTCGCTGTTGGCCACTTCGCCGGGTTTGATGCCGGGCATGAATTTTTGCCAGTCGCCCGACACCATCGTGGGTGACTTCATGACCCGGCTGCCATCGGCGAAATAGGTATTTGCAAGGACGAGACGGCTTCGTTGGGTCCGGTTCGGCCCGGCGGTGTGAAAGCAGAGGTTGTGGTGAAAGCTGACTTCACCGAGTGCGAATGCTCCGTCGTCGACGGGCACACCGCGCTCTCCAAGAATCTCGGAGATTCGTCGGTCATAGGATGTATCCGTCTTGGTGAAGGGAACATGACCGACCAAGCGGTGGGCGTCGATGTCCACCGCAAAAGCGAGCGGGCCCATATCAACCGGAATGGGCTGCGCCGGGATCCACGCCGTCACGACATCGTGGGTATCCAGCGGAAAGTGATGGTCATCGTAGTGCCAGGGCGTTCTTCCGCACCCAGGTTCTTTCGAAAGGATATTGTCGTGGTACAACCGAACCGCGGATACATCCAGCAGCCGAGCCGCGATTCCTGCGATCCGCGGACTCAAAACGTATTCGCGCAGGATAGCGTCGCTGAGCCACATCAGCTCTAAGCTCAGAAAACGCTCGTTCGCTCCGCCATCAAGTTGAACGTCGAATTCGCGTTCGAGCGAATCGCGCATAGCGCGCCGAAGCACGGCGCAGGCGTCGGCGTTCAATACGTTGGGAAGCTTTACATAGCCTTGTCGTTGGAAGCGCTCGATAACGTCCTCGGAAATCGAATAGGGCGCGCTCAACAACGGCCCGACGTCCTGTGGACCCCCGGCCGAGTCTCCGGGGGCGTGGGCGATCGCCCTCAGCGGCCCGACGGTTGTTGGGTTTTCCGCCAAAGAAACGTACCAGTCCCACCAGGCTTGATTGTCTTGTTCCCAAGGCTGGTCGATGTCGGCTCGAGCCGCATTCTCTCCAACCAGGAGCTCCCCCCGTCGAGGCTGTTTCATTGGTCTTTGCTCCCGTTTCCGTTCGTGCAACCCGTTTCTGACAAAATGAACACCTCTACCGCCCAACCTCGAGTCCGGCGAGCCCTCGTGATGGCGAGCCTTATCATCAGCGGTGAGGCTATCTACACTCTGCCGTACTTCTTGCGGCGAGACTACGGAAACACGCTTGCGGCCGCTTTGGGGATTACGCAGACCCAATTGGGTTCGCTGAGCGCTGCTTTTGGGGTTTTCGCACTGATCTGCTACTTCCCCGGGGGGTGGATGGCCGACCGCTTTTCGCCTCGCGCGCTCCTTACCGTCTCTCTGCTGAGCACCGCCGGACTGGGCTTCCTTTTAGCCACGTATCCGCCGTACGGCATCGTCACCGTTCTGTTCGCTGGTATGGGGATCACGAGCATCCTTTTGTTCTGGGCTGCCCTTATCAAAGCAACCCGCGCGTGGGGGAGCGAAGAAGCGCAGGGAAGCGCCTTCGGCGTTCTCGACGGCGGTCGCGCCCTGTGTGGAGCCATCTTGGGCTCGCTCGCGCTGGCGGTCTTCGGCCAGTTCGCCATCCCTGAGCACGGTCTGCAGGGCGTAATCGTCATGTATTCAACCGTCGTGGTCATCGCGACCGCACTCGTGTGGTTCTTCGTGCCAGACGTGCGCGGACCGACCTACGCGCGTCCAACCCTCGCAGACCTCAACGCGGTGATTCGAGTGCCCGGCGTGTGGTGGATGGCGCTGGCCGTTTTTTGCGCCTACACCGGCTATTGGGGAACCTTCAACCTGTCGGGCTATGCGGCCGCCGGTTTCGGTATGGCCGAAGCCGAAGCGGCCGAGGTCAGTGTGTTCGGAACTTGGTTTGGACCGATCAGTGCGGTGGCGGCCGGATTGACGGCGGACCGAATTGGCGCGAGTCGGACCATGATTGTGGGTCTCAGCGTCCTCGGTGTCTCCATGGCCATTTTGGCCCTCACTCCGCCTGAGTCCAAAGCCGTGGCCAGCCTCTGGTTAGCCGCGGCGATGAGCAGCGCCGCAGCTTGGGGCCTGCGTGGCGTGTACTATGCGATGCTCAGCGACGCGGCCGTCCCGATTCACCGAACAGGTGCGGCCGTCGGCCTGGTGTCGGTGGTCGGTTATACTCCGGATATTCTCGTCCCCTTCGCCATCGGACGGATGCTCGATCGCTTCGAGCCCACCTTGGCTTACCGCAGCTTGTTTGCCGCCCTCGCGGTGGCGTCGGTTGTCGGCGGCATGGCCTCGTGGCAACTGGTCAAGGCTTCGCGCCCTATCGATGGAGCGCGTAAGCCCGACTCATCCGAAGCCGATCGACACGATGAGGTGGTCTGAGGAGCGTTTTGACCTCCTTGGTCATCCGGTCAGCACCGTCATCCCCGCTGGACAGTCAGGACCCGCTTGTCCCGATTGAGGGAGTTCCAGGTCACGGTGTGTCCATCGAAGAGACGGTCGCCTTCTTTCGAGACCTCTGCGAATGCACTGAGACTCCAGAGGCCGACGACTGCACGTTCGGCTGTGGAGCCCGGTCGGCTGTCCGTACACAAGCGAGCTCAGACCGGCGCGTCGATTGATCTGCGGGTCGTGACGGCTGGCGATGTCTGCGGCTTGACAAACGTCGATCCGAGTGACCGGAACGCACCTAATCTGCGAGTATCTTCGGCACGCCGCTGTGCGAGAGGGGTCGTCGACATGTTCGGAGCGGCTAGCGAGCGACGATCGGCTTTTTGATGCCGCGACCCCATCCAACGAAAGCAGACAGAACTCCAACGACAACCGCCGGCACGCTCCCGCTTACCTTACCGATGCAGATGTAAAACCCGAGCGCTCCGGCCATCAAAAAAGCCAGCGCCCACGCTGCGATGGGCGTCAGGCGCGGCTGGCAACGGGTCAACGAAGGGAGCATCAGTCCAATCGCGCCGGCGATCTCAGCCAAGCCGACGAAACGCACGAACCAAAGTGGAAAGTAATTGACGAATAGCAAGCCGTCTTCCGCCATCTCCGCTATTGGCCTGATGAGGGTCATCGAGCCAGTTCCCAGGAATGCCAAGCACAGCACGAATTGCACGATCCACAGGGCGGCGTTCATGTTAAATCCCTTGCTCACTGGCGTCTCCGCCTTCAACAACAATCAGCCACCATGAAATGGAGACCGTCATCGCCGGTCGCAGACAGCCGCGCTGTCGCCAGTTAGAAATTGACCACGACGCCCCGCTTGCTGCGACGTGGAAAATGGCTCGGCTTTGGTGAGCGTCTCGAGCGGGTCTCACGGGCCCAAGCGTTGGAGCACAAGCTTTTCTGCTGTACATCCGGCGGCCGGCACCACGTGAAGGGCGGGCTATGGATGAACTCTCGAATAGATGCGGCGATGTAGAAAGAGGATAAGCAAACAGCTCGCAAGCATGATCGTCGAGGGGCCGGTAGGAATAGGGCCGTCGCCGATACGCACGTGCATCGTAACCGCGCCGATCATGAAGGCCGTCATGACGACAGCCCCTGGAATAATAAGGTTTCGGAATCGTAGCCCGAGGAGTAGCAATATCGCGGCGGACATTTTGAAGGCGCCCACGATATACATGTGCGTCTCCGTAAGTCCGTAGGCTCGGAACTCCTCCAGCATATTCGACGCGCCACCGCCCCGGAAGATTGAGTCTGAGTTCATTCGGAAAGTCCACACGCTCAAGACGGTCAACGACACGATGAGAATCAGGGTTTGATAGATGCGTTTCATAGATTCGTTATCTCCGGCGTTGCGCTTGCTAGTGACGACGCTCCGCGACCTTAAGATGCTCTCGGCGGTTGAAGCAGGGCGTGCCGAGCAGCGCTTGGAATCGTAGTCGGAATGTCGCAACGCGGACTGGTGTGGGTTCGGCCTAGCGATGCTAGCTCACCGGTGTCCGAAGCGGGCTTGGGAAGGGGGATGATATTTGTCGGGAGCGTTGCGTACAGCCTTTCGAGTTCGGTCAGCAGCTGCGTCGTGTCGCCGCGATGCTCCGATCGTTTGTCGAGGAGACGGCGTATGATCGCTTCCATCTCCTCGGGCAGCTGTGGATTGATGGAGCGCGGAGAGGGCACCGGCGACTCTACGTGGTGGCGTAGGATGTCGGGCACCGACTGGCCGTCGAACGGCATTCTGCCCGTAAGACACTGAAAGGCCAACACACCGAGGCTGTACATGTCGTTTGCCGACGAGCGGTTCTCGCCTCGTACATTCTCTGGTGCGTAAAAGTGTGGTGTGCCGGCTAGCTGCTCGGTCTTCTCGCCAAAGGCTGCGGCTACCCCGAAGTCGATGACGTGCGCGCGCTCTCGTGTGCGATGGCGACCGACGATGACGTTGGCCGGCTTGATATCTCCGTGCACCCAACGTGTGGCGTGAATGGCGCGAAGGCCCCTGGTCACGTCGATGAGCATGCCGATCGTCCAGGCGACGGGCAACGGGCGCCGCCATGCCGTGTAGGCGGACAGAGGGAGGCCTGGCAGCAGCTCGACCACCGTGTAGGGCCGAGGCAGCGAGTCGTCATGGTCGAGTAAGCGCGGCACGTGCAAGCTGTCGACCGTCGCCAAAATCGTCGCCTCACGCACGAACAGGTCTAGCAGCTGCCGATTGTCGACGAAGCAGCTTTTCAGGATCTTCGCGGCGCCGATAAGGCCATATTTGTCGTCTTTCGCTCGGTAAACACGCGCCGTGCCGCCCTCGGCGATGAAATCGCAAAGACGCCATATGTGATGCCGTCCTCGTAGAAGCGACTTGCGCTGGCCGAGGGGCACGTTGTCGGGATTTCGCGCCGCCACGCTGTGCACTTAGGAGCGAGTTCGGCCACATGCAATGGCTCGGGCGATGCCGCGTTTTAGGTACAACATAGTTGCGCTCTTTCGCGACGGTTCGGGCGACGAGGCCTTGAAATAGTGGTCCCTCGCACTACGAGCCGAGTTGCCCAAAGCTCATCCGGCCCGGCTTGACGTCCCGCATCTCGTTGTTGAGCCTCCATGAGGGTCAGCGGCGCGACTTCAAACCCTCCGGTAGAGGTTGCGCGACAGGAGGCCAGAAGCGGTGGCGCATGGGCGTCTTCGCGATATCTTGCCCAGTCAGTGCCGGGTCCACCAACGACGATAAACTCTCACCTGCGCGCGGTGAGGAGGTTGCAGGAGGCCTGGAGTAGAACCGGACCGTCCTCGCCTCCTGTAAAGTGTCGCAGACCCGTCGCGAAGGTCTCGCGAAGCGCGCTCATCTCAGCTGCGTCGCATTGACCAAACAGCGAGGCAGCGGTCGGATTGTCCAGCATCGCAGCCCACGCCGTCTCCACGCTCGGGAGCAGGAAGGTGGTGTTGTACGGGTGTACCTCGACCTCGGTGAAGCCTGCCGTCGTAGCTACCGTTCCGGCAAGTTTGGCGGCCCGTGAGAAGCAGCGATGGGGCTGCCGA
>CAZFIV010000157.1:0-12199 GCA_964519665.1 uncultured Myxococcales bacterium | reverse complement strand
GGGCTGATCCCATCCCCACAATGACCCACATGCTTGTATCCCGTATCGCTCCCTACGATGCGGCGGTGACCACGGCGTTGGCGCCGGCCATCCACGTGGTCGAGCTCCACACCATGGTCGTCGGCGATGATGTGCTTTCGGCGATTTCGTACTCCATCAACGGGCACGCGCAGGCGCTCTCGCGCACCTTCGGCGGCCTCGGAGATGGCACCATCGAACCGCTTCGCGTCGACCGGTCCACTATTGGGCCGCCCCTCGGCGCCACGTCTGCGCCCGCCCAAGTGCTCGAAGTCTTGATCTACGACCGTACCCTGTCGTCAATGGATCGAGAGGTGATCATACGTGAATTACGTCTTCGTCACGGCCTTTAGTTTCGTGCGCCTTCCCGAAACTAGACGGGATAACGCCTCAGATCCCCTATCGACGCCCCTTTTCGATCACCTTCCAGCGTCCTGCTCCAGACCACGTGTAGTGATCACTTTCAACCACCATCGGTTCTGCGTTCTTGAGATAGCAGCGGCGTAACGAAACGTCGGCAACCGAATGAGCAGTAGCGCACCGTATTCAATTGGAGGCGACTACGACCCTTTCTAGGGGGTGCCGATCGGCCCTCCTGAATGCCGTATCGCGGTATGTGGCCCCGCGGGCAGAATCAAGATCCGCGATTAGCCCGCAGGATGACCGCTGCAACCTCGTCAACTCTTCCGGACTCAGACATCCCTTGAATGGATGACCTAAAAACACGCGAAATATTTACACATCTCCGTGGTCGCATACGAGGTACGCACGAAATTGAAGCCGCTCCGTGAGCTCACGCCAATGAGCTCAACTATCGGCCGCTCACGAGCATACCTCTTCCAACGGTCGGAGACATCACGGCCTCCAATAGATGGGAGACCAATCGGGTGACCTCCGGACACGAGTAAATGAGGGCAGCTGCGAGCTTTCGACGTCCGGAACCAAAGACGGGAAATTAGCCAAGACGTATCCAAATAGTCGACATTCACTAGACTATGTGTCTCGGATGAACGGAATACGTCACCAAGCTCATTCGCTATGACCGCAGCAATCGAAAAACACCTATGTGACAAGCTCGAATTCACCGGCTCGACAGTCAGGTTGACAAGAGATTGAGCGGCGCTCAGATTAGCAAATCAGAAGTAGAATGACGCATGAAGCCGCACCTCGTCATCAAGCTACGTCAGGGTGGACCATCGTTGCTCCCGTTCTGGGGCCAGGCGATCAACGACAAGCGCGGGGTTCCGACCAATATTGTACCGTCCGTCGATCGAGTGCTGCGCAAGGCACGTATACCGGTTTGGGTGACCCATGAGTACCCGAGACCCCGTCAGGACTGGACTCCCAGCGAGATCCGAAGCCACCTGAACCGCATCTACAGACTCGTCCTCCGCGACGACCGCCGAATCCCCTCCGACCTAATTCGTAAGATCCAGTATCTACCCGAAGTCGAGTTCGTCCGCTTTGGTGATATCGCTGTCTCCGACCTCCCTAATGCTGTGGCCCTGGCTCGCCGAAGGCAGACCGATGAGAGATCCCGCCGGGCGGTCGGCGTCGATCGCGCCCACCACTATACGCGTGGCCATCCAGATGTGCTGGTCGCCGTCCTGGACACGGGCATCGACGAGCATCATCCTGAGATTGCACATGCGTGTACACCGGCGGGCTATGACTTCGTCAACATCCTCAACGATACGGGGCGTTTCGTCGGTGACTACAAGAACATGGACCGATGGCCCTTTGATCGATGGGTGGGCCACGGAACCCATGTTGCGGGCATCATCTCGGGCCGTGGCCTTTCGATGCCCACGGGCGTAGCGCCACAGTGCAGGATTCTCAACGTACGGGTGCTGGGAGCGCTGCGTGACGGCGACCGCTTGGTGGGCGCCGGCCTGGTCGACAACATCAACGTGGCCCTGAAGTGGACCATCGACCAAGGCGCCAAGGTGGTCAACATGAGCCTCGGCGTCAAACACGAGGGCGGCGGGCTGCCGTACCGCGAAGTTGTCGACTACGCAACCGCTAATGACGTCGCCATCGTCGCGGCATCGGGAAACAGCGGCACCCGCGACCTGTATTATCCAGGGGCATACAAAGAGGTCATCGCGGTAGGAGCCATCGATCGCGAAGGCATGGTTGCGGCCTTTTCGAACTACGGGCCCCACGTTGATCTCCTAGCACCGGGAAGCGAGATCTACAGCTCATTCCTCGATTCCGGGTACGCATTCTCGTCGGGGACGTCGCAGGCCGCGCCTTTCGTTACCGGCGCGCTTGCGCTCTTACACTCCTTCGCGCGTTCCCAAGGGCGCGTTCTATCCAACGCTGAGGCCCAAGACATCATCGAAGAGACCGCCGACCGAATCGATCACCGTTTCCGGCATCCGACCGGCGGATTCGGCAAACTGAACATTCCTGATGCCGTCCGGCTCCTTTCTCACCGGATGGGTACGAGAGGAGAAGCGCATGCCTTTTTCGCAACATCACCTGCACACCAGACTGGGCAACTATCCATTCGTCGGACGTAGTCCTCACCTGGCGACTCTGAAGAAGAAGCTCGTATTGGGCCGCGATCGCATCGTCACTCAAGCGATCAACGAGCTGAAGCTTACATATGCCGCTGAGCTCAGTACCACCCTCGAAATCCTGGAGAAGAACGGAACCAATGGTGCGCATCAGGCGATGCAATCGGCTCCGCAACCGAGTAGCCCATCGGCAAAAGCCGACCCTAGCGCGGTGCTCCAGCGCGCGAACAACTACTTCTTGGGGCATGGTCTCTCCGCCGGAGTGGCGAGCGTCCGGAGCGCAGTCCTGGCAGGCCTACCGGAGGACCTGTTCGCGGTCTTGTCAGAGGAAGTGATCTTTACTGCGCTCCTCGCGCAAGTTGCACGACAGAGCGGTGCGCCAAAGGCCGCCCTCGAGGACAAAGCAGCGTTTCGAGCGAACCTCCTCAGCCTGGCGGTCACCGAAGGTGGAGCGCTTCAGTTATTCTACGAGAAGGTCGTAGACGGCGTTCAGTCGCACCTGTCGTTCCAGCCGGACGAGGCGATGAAGAAGGCGCTCGTCAAGTCCTTCCGAGATACGCCGCCACCACTGGCGGCGGGCGCCCTCGTTCCCGCAGTTCAGGAGCGAAGGCAGACAATCTCGAGGACCCACGCCGTGCGAAAGGCGGTCGATGATTACGCCAACAAGAATGAAATCGAGGCACATCGATTCACAGAGGAAGTGCGCCGCCGAATGGTCGATTTTCTGACCGACTCTGGGGTGGTCAAGACCGGCGACGACGAATACCTCGCGCTGGCCTATAATCACGCTATCTCGGCGCTCAAAGAAACTGTTTCGCCGACGAGCGGCGGGTGGGACTTCTCGATCGATGCGTTCGAGCCGGTTCAAGATATCACAGTGGACCCGGACAACATTCTCGCCGTTGGATTCCTCGACTACGCGTACGAGCTCGGCGAGCGCCTGTCGGTCTTCGACATGATCGTGGCCCTGTATCTCGAATGGTCCAAGGGCACGCTCGACCTCGAACAAGGCCCGCTGGCATCAAAGCTCGAACGGTTCTGGCAGGACCAAGACTCGTTTGAAACGCCCGAAGAGCGCGCGATGGCCTACGCAAAAGCCCTCGGCAAAGGGGACACCAACGTCTTGGACGGTATGCGCGTCAATCGCGACTTCCAGCGCTTGTGGACGACGCTCCTGGATGAAGTCGCGCGGTTCGTTGACAAGCGCGAGCGCGCGATCTCCAACGGGGACTCATCACCGGTTTCGCGAGTCCCGATCTATGAGGCCACGAGGCAGCTGCAGCGTAACTTGACGGATTACGGGAACGGCAGAACCAAGAGCCAGGCGTCCCAACTGCGCAATCGGCTCAAGACGTGCCTCGAGATCCTCGACGCACCGGAGATCCTCGATGCGTACGGCACCGCAAGCCGGCGGGACCGGTGGCGCGTCATCGCGGCACTCCACGGTCTTATGTTCGGCGCCAACGGTGTGGACGTGCTGCCCAACATCGAAGCCGTCCGAAACCGGGCTCGCGAAGGTAACCGTATCTTCCAGTGGATCGCCGACTTCAACGAAGCAACGACGACGCCGGAAGAAATGGACGCGCTGCTTCTCCCCGCGGCCGAGGCGTATCGGCTCAATATGGAGACCCCAATGGATGGCATTCACGATGGCGAGCTCTTGAGTGACGAGGAGCTGGACGCCGAGGTGGACAGCGACGAAGACGAAGACGATGTCGAGTTCTTCGATGATGAATTCGACGCCTAACCCATCGAGAGTAGAACCATGAATCAAGAACTGGCGAGGGCTCAGGCCATCAGGGAAACGAAGGAATTGCTCTCGAATTCGTCGAGTTTCGCGAGCCTACCGAGAAAGGAGAAGGAGGAGCTGTTCAAGGACGTATACCGCGAACAGTTTCGTAAGCTGGTCAACGGGAGTGGCAGTGGTGCGGACGACGTCCGGGCCCTAGCGAGGCCGACGCCGATGCGCACGGCAGGGTCGTTAATCGACGACCGTCGCCATGAGAACACGAACATCCAAGAAGTTGGACAGCGCGGCGGCGAATTCATGCGCGAAGTCGATTTTCCGGCTTTCGTGAGGGACTTGCTGAAGGCCGTCTTCGACGCAAATCTAGAGGTTACGCTGGCGCAGATGGAGCAGTATCAGACGCTCCTCCAAAAGGCTTCGCAGTCGACGGCGGCGTTCGTTCGCATGGTGAAGCCTGAGCAGGCGTTCGCGCGCCTCGCCGAGAAGAAGCCCGATATGTTCGGGTTCGGATTCGAGGAGGACGAAGACGGAAATACGGGCAAAGCCGTCCTCCTCGACAAGGACGGCAACGCCGTCGACACCGAGGACTCCAAGATCCGGAAGGACATCATGGACGCCACGCTCGAGCTCGCCAAGGAGCAACGAAAGCTCCTGCGCGAGACGATCCTCATGGGCATCACGCGCCTGGTGGTCGAAAAGGGTCAGGTCAAGGCGTCGGTCGTCTTCGACATGCATGCACGAGAGAAGATTGAGAAGAAGGACAAGGCCAAGACAAAAGGAGGCTTTGTCCGCGCCGAAACCACCGGCAGCTCTTCGGGCATCTTCGGGGGGATATTCGGCGGTGGGTCGAGGGCAACGTCGCTTCGCGAAAAGCAGACGCACATCTCGATCGCCTCGGCAAAAAGCCAACACGATACGGATCTCGCCGCCAAGGTTACTGGATTCGTAGACATTCAATTCAAGAGTGATTACTTCAAGCTTGATAACTTCCTGGATATCGAAAAGGCCGACATCGCGGCCAATGCGCCCCCGCGGCCGGCGCCCGAGAAGCAAGGTAAAGGATAGGAGACGATGGCGTGGCTTTGGCGACACTGGCATATCGAGGACGCTCGACGCGATATGAGATGTTCGACTGCGATATTGGGTCGAACCGCTTTTACGCGTACCGCGTCGGTGTGCCATCGAAGTTGTCCGGCCCCGCCACACCCCTCGGCCCGTGGAAGTACAAATCGGCGGTCTTCGGACCTGTTCCGAAGACCGCCCATGGGCGTTTCGAGCTTGCGGTCCCCTCGGACCGCTTTGACAAGTCCAACCAAGCCATTCAGTTGCTCAGCTTTCGAACGCCCGACGGCATCGGCCCGGCGCGCTCGAGGGTCCTCGTGGTGTGGCGCGGGGGTTCGCGGAGCGACGATACGGCGCTTCCCAGTCTTCATCTGGGCCTGGAGCTCGCCATGAAACCTTCCCTTTCGCACGTCGGCGCTGACGCCTTGAACGGTGCGTGCGCAGCCGAGAACGTCGCTTTTTCAGTGCACGAGACCCCTTTGGCGTCGACCATGTTCTTCGACGCGTTCGGGGGCATTCTCAAGGCGGCGCTTCCCATGGCCGGAAAGCTGCTCGGAGGCCTCTTTGGAGGAGGAAAGAGCGGCTCCGGTAGCGGGAGCAGCAAGAGCGCGGGGGGCGGCATCCTCGACCTGCTGCAGAGCCCCGAGGGCAAGAAGCTAATCGAAGGCCTGCTGGCCAACTTGACCAAGGGTCAGAGCTTCGACGGAGGTGTATCGCTACCGAGTCGCGCCGTACAGGAGCGAGTTGTTGCGGCTCAGTCGATCGCCGGGCACCGCTACGCAGAAGCGATGTTTCTTCCGGCTCTGGCGGCCATCGGACCGGCGATCAGTCAAGTCATGCCCGCCCTGGGCGGCTTGATGGGTGGGGCCGGCGGGGCCGGCGCTGCGGCTGGCGGTGGTGGTTTGCCGATGATGGGCGGCAGCGGCGGTGCCGGCAACATTCTGCAAAGTGTAATGCCACTCCTGCAGAAGCTGGCCAACCCCGAGACAATTAAAGCGATCTCCGAGGCGATCCCCAATCCCGCAGAGATGCTGCTCGACACGATGAACCAGCACAACAAGCACAACTTGAAGCTGATCGAGGTCATCAACCAGAATACCCCGAGCCTCGACGACGAAAAGGCAGACCCCGACCTTGCAACCATGTCGATCGGCGCTCGGCCCGCCGAGAAGACGGCCTATCGCCCGATTCGTTCCGTTGAGTTGCTCTTCGAGCCGCCCGCCGACGTCTCGGTATCGGGGCGCAAGCGGTGGCTCTATCGAACGGGGCACGACTTCGGATTCCCCATGCAGGTGAGAATGCCCGACCGGGGGAGACTCTCTTCGATTGCGGAAGCATCTCTCGAGATCACGCTTAAGGACGTCAGGAGCCTGCGGGTCGTGAGCGGTCGTCGGATGAAGGTACGAGACCTCGCCTCGGGGGCGCTGCCCACGATACCGACGCTTCGCAAAGGAAGTCTTCGTCGGCTCAAGACAGGTGAGGACTATGTCTTCACCGCCACGTTGACGTTCGACAAAAAAGACAAGCACGGCCGGCTTCGGCGGGTCGGCGTGAGCCGGTCGACTCTGATATCGGTGGTCGAAGATACGGCCTTCGACCGGGTTGAGGGTATTCGAAGTCGGCACGCGCTCGACGACTCGCAGCGCTACCGAGCGTTTTGGCACAAGATCTGGCAGGGCACGTTTGACGCGAAACAACGGCGAGCGACCTGGGCGACCCGGTACATCTACTCGTTGGATCGAGGACGAGAGCGCAACGGTCGAATGGAGACGGTGCTTCGGGTAGACGACTCCGGGGCCGGACATACGCGAGGGAAGCTGAAAACGGGCCTCCTGCTCAGCGCGGATGTTCTGAATGGGCTTCTTCGGAACCTCGAATTGCCGGTGTTGACCGATTCCCAACTGGAAGCGCTTCGGACCGACGAGCTCAAACAGCGGTTCGATCTGGCCGCGCGGAAGACGATCACCCTGAGCGGCCGCAACACGGAAGGCGCGATCTGGGTGTGGCCCGAAGTCAACATGCTGGAAATCGTCCTGGTGCGGCCATCCGGCGTCGATGCTTACGGTCGCGTCGAATCGCTCAAGGAGGAGACGGTGCTCTTCCCGGTACCGTCGATCGTTCATTTCGTATCCGTACGCATGGGCGAGTTCAGCGAGGAGGGCAAAGGGCTCCTCGCCGGCATGCGGATTCTGCGGGACGAAAAAGTCGCGCTGTATCCGCTCGAGCTCGGTCGGGCCGCACCGTCCGAAGCGACGGAGAAGAGCCTGGTGTAGCCATGAAGTCGTCAGGAAACGGAGCAGACCCGCGCTTGCGCGACGATCTCTTCAGGCGGCCCTTTGCCGAGCTGCTTACGGCCCTGACGAACCTCGACTTGGAGGTCGGGTCGGAGGAGGCCGGTGTCCGTTTCTCCGTGGATCGACTTCAGCTAGAGACACCGATCGAAGTCACCCAGCAGGCCGACCCGAGCGACACACTCAGTGTACGGGCCAGCCCGCCAACCCAGAGCATCGCGACAAGCGTCATGCCCACGTTCCACCGTCTGAGGCTGACTATCGAACCCGCACCGCTCGAGGAGGACAAAGGTGACAAACAGCACCGCTGAAACGTGGGGCCTGAGGCGATTCCTCGACGCCGTGATCCTCGAGCTCGACCGGGCCAACGATACGTTGGCCTATAAGGGGCCGAATCGCAAGATGACCTACATGGTCAAGGATCTCGCTTTGGACATCGATGCGATACCGTCCTACGTCGACGATGAGCTGCAGTTCGTCTTTCCAAAGCCCGGGTACACGGGCAAGACCACCAAATTGTCGATCCAGCTAGGCTCGATCACCGATCGCCAGATCTTTGAGAACACGCGCGCCCCGGTGTCGAAGGAAGAAATCGACATCGATGAGGTCGACGTTATCGACGAGCCCGTCAAAAAGTCTCTTAAGGAGCTCGGAATTCGGTCCGTCGAAGACGTTGAGCGGCTCGAGCGACAGGATGTGAACGTCAAGGGCGAGTTGGCGCGCAAAGCCGGTCGGCCGGCCGCCGCAGCATACAAACTACTGGCGAAGATCATTCGGCGCGGCCGCCGGGACCGGCTGCCCCCCCAAGTGAAGCGGGTCAGCTTGTCGAAGGCCAACGACGGAAGCCGCGCACTTGCGCTGTCCGGTGAGAATCTCGTCATCGACCGACGGGCGCCCAACCTTCCCGCAGCGGAGCTCGATGGTCGACAGCTCCGCATCCTGGAGAGTGGGCCCGACCGAATTCTTCTCAGCCTACAGGACCGGCACCTGAGTCCAGGACGCAAGCACGCGCTGCGGGTGGCCCTGGATCCCGACACGTTCTGTCAGATGGCCATCGAGGTATGAACCATGAAGAACTACTCCCACGATGCTAACGGGACCCCGCCCCTTGGTGTGGTCATGGCCTTCACCTTCGACGATGGCATCGAAGCCGCGCCTCAGTACGGACAGCCCGACGTCTGGGCGAAAGCGACGTCTTTGCCCGAGAGCGAAGACTTTCTCCCGGCCCGCGTAGATCCGCCGGACATCTCGGGGCCGGGGGCGTCTTCGCCACCGACGGAGCGCCTCCTTCAAGCCAAGCCAGCACCCGCCGAGTCGGTCGGCTCGAATGGCGGCGCGGAGGAGGCAGCGATGCGCATGGCGCAAAGCTTGTTCGAGGATAGGCCTCGAGAGCTTGAGGATGACGACGACTTCAAGAAGCAACTTGAGGCTGCGGTTCGTGGCGAAGGACCGTATTCGGATCGCGACCGAGCCGTCGCTGCCCGAGCGGCGTCGGAATCGCCATCGGCGGCGCGTCCGTCGGAGGATCCATTCGAACGACTCCACCCCGACCTCGTTTCGGCGCAAACGTACGATCTGGGAACGCAGCGATTGGTCGCACAGGAGCTCGATGAATTTGCCCGAGATGTAGAAGCGGAAGCAAGCACACCGGCCCATTCCCAATTGGGCCCGGCCTATCCGAGCCGTAGAGCGCCCGAGCTCGACGACCTCGACATGGTCGCAATGCTCGCAGACGTGGATCAGACGCATGCGCCCGTGGAGTCGATGCCCCCGGCGTCGACGGAACCCTCCGTGGCGCCGCCCTCGGAAGGCCGGCCGCCCGTGGCCGGAGCGCCGGAACGACCGCCCGCTGTAGCACCGGAGGATCAACCTTCGGTGGCCGTGGGACCGGAGAGTCGACCGTCGGTGGACCTGGCACCGGAGGGACGACCGTCGGTAGCCGAGTCACCGGAAGGCCATCCCATCGCGGCGATGCCATCCGACGGGCGGACGAACGACGTGACCATGCGGGGCGCGCCCCCCGGACATGGAGGCGAAGCTCCCGACCGCCCGGGCGAGACCGAAGAACCCGTCGAACAGCCAGCGCCGGACCCGCAGGCTCGGCTCGTGCACCCGGCCGACGATGAAGGAGGTGAACCATGAGCAATCGTCTCTTGGAGCACTCGCGAAGCATCGAGTCTCGCCGACAGCGAACGCCCGCGCCCTATGGATCAATCCGACGTCGCCCAGCGTCGCCCCGTCTCCTTGCGGGGGACGATGTGGGTCGGCACAGCGGGGTGTGGGCGTCCAAGCCGTGGCCCAAAGTGAAGAGCTCGAGATCGTATCCGGAGTGGGCCGGTTGGATGGCGCAGCTGATCGGGTGGCGAGAAGCGGCCGACATCTCCGTTTCCGAAGCGCTAGAGCGCCTCGAAGGCGAATGGCGGGCTGCTTTCGACGATGGGCGACGGCTGGCGGACGATGAGTGGGCCGACTTGCTGGCGGGCCTCGGCCTGGCCGAAAAGCCGCTTCCGCGAGGAACGGTGCGCGCCTGGGATGACTTGGTCCGAGGGCACGGAGCGGTTCTCGCTCGGTTCACCACCGCCGTCGGTGACTCCGAGGCTACCGGCGGGTTGGTCGTCGGCCTTCGGGGCGATGGTACGACCAAAGGGACCCGAGTCCTGTGGCTCGACGCCACGACGGGTCGAGGTCGTGCGACACCCCTGGGCGACTTCAACCGCGCGATGCGACCCCGAGAGGAGGGAGCATTTCCGTCGGTCATCGTGTGGCCGGTCCGAGCTCGCCTCGGTCGCAGCATGTCTCGGTTCGTACGAGCCACATCTACATCCACGCCAGCGCCCACCGCATCGCGAACGGTCAGTGATAAGGGCATCGCTTTCGTCGCCAGGCAAGAGCGCTTTTCCGGCAAGCCATACAACGAGTTCGGCCGCAACTGTACGATCGGTTACGGACACCTGATCCATCACGGCCCCTGCGACGGGAGCGAACCTGAGGCGTTCAAGCGCGGTATTGATGAGGCGCAGGCCGAAGAGCTTCTTCGGGAAGACCTCGAAATCGCCAGTCGGGTCGTGGGCCGACTCGTAACGATCCCGCTGAATCAGGCCCAGTTCGATAGCCTAGTGAGCTTCGTCTACACGATCGGCACGGACGCATTTGCGAAGTCGCTGCTCCTCGAGCAGCTCAACGGCAATCGGCTCGACGACGTGCCGAGCCAACTCGCGCGAGCCGTTACGTTCAACGGACAACACAACGCAAATCTGGCGGAGCGAAGGGCGCGCGAAGCGGCGCTCTTCGTCGCCGGCGAATACGCATGAGGACTAGAGTATGAACCGGCTATTGCAAGCTCAGAACCGACTCAGGAGACACGCGCTGCCCGTCGCGGCGGCGATCCGCGGGTGGGGTTCCACTCCTCGCGCATTCGGCATCGGCGATGCGCCGGGTATGTGGCGGTCAAATCCGAGAAAGGGCGGCGCGCTCGATTTCGACCCCAGCCTCTTCAACGAGAAAGACTGGGTGGAGTTGATCGTCGATGAGAACAGTAAACTCTACAACTTTGGCCCCCGCTTGGTGAAGCACATGCGGGCGCTGAAAGACAGAGTCTATCTCGATGCGAACTGGCCGAGGGCTAGCTGGCTCAAGAATGAGAGCAAAGCTTATCGCGAGGCGAAGTTCGCGGAAGAAGAAAAGAAGAAAAAGGCACTTAGTGCTCGCCGGAAGGTCCCCTACGTTCGAATGGGTGACTTCAGCAACACTACCGAGCACGGCAAGAACAAAAGACCGCTCGGCGATTTCGATCGGCTGGTCGTGCACAAAGGGACAACGAGCTGCAGTCCAGCCGTCCTCGAGGCACTGTACCGCTCGCTGGGGGGGCGCATTGATGAGAGCACCGGCCGCGTCACAAGCGTGGGCGGCGTCAACGGAGTCCCTCTAACGGATGCCAAGTTTTCAGGTTTCCCGATGCTATTTCAGGGCCCGAAGTGGATCGAAGCACTTATCGAGTGTGGTCTTGGCTACGGCGTCGACATGCGCGAACTTCGGCTCGGCGACATGATCCAAAAGCCTGGGCACCGCCTTGTCTACCTGAGGACAGTAGAGACGTATAAGTCCGACGACCCGAATGGGAGATACCTGAAGGGCGATCCGAAGATCATCAAGACCATTGAGTCTAAGCCCCCTACCGGGAACCCCATGGTGGACGAGTATGAGCGAAAAGTGCCTGCGCCTCGAAAGTGGCAAGCGGCTCGAATCTACGACATCCGAAAAGGCACCTAGTAGCGTGGCTCGCTCAACGACTATCCGATATACTTCGGCCGGCCCGTCGCGGCGACCAGGAGGACCGCATGACGTTTGAAAGTCTAGTAACACCGACGCCGCTCGGTTCATTGCTCGACGAAGCCACGTTTCCCGGTAGGGAGCGGACCGCCGCGGCAACGAAGCCCGCGTCCGAGGGGAGAACGGGCTGATCCCATCCCCACAATGACCCACATGCTTGTATCCCGTATCGCTCGAGAGGATGTTGGGAGAGATAGAAGATGCAATCTCCCGGCTACAGCACTTTGCTC
>CAZFIV010000156.1:0-12358 GCA_964519665.1 uncultured Myxococcales bacterium | reverse complement strand
CCAGCACGGAATCGCGAATGAACTCGAGCGTTTGAGGCGCAGCCTCGCTAACCGGCTACCAGCCCCAGCCCGTACCTCCGGTAGGCCAGACCAACCGCCGGCCAATGGGCCCACTACCAACCCTGAGTACCCGGATCCCCCTTGAACGGTCCGGTCAGCTCACTGGTAATCCAGCCCGCATAGAACTGCCCCCCTTGCGGCCGCGCCACCTCTTGGGCCACCGTGCATCGATCCACCCGCGAAGCATAGAACGCCAGATGATCCGCCAGCACGGCATACTCGTCGCTGACTGACGGATAGTCCCAAGCCGCCTGCTCACTTCGAGCGCCATCAACCACGATATCGAAGTACCGAGCGCGCCCCTTCCATTCACACATCGATAGCCCGGCCCCGGGCACCAGAAACTCCATCGCGATGTCGACCCGGGGCACGTAATACGTCGGGGGACTCGCCGTCTCGCACACCCGAAGGCAGCGCGTGGTATCGGCGATCATGCGGCCCGCCATCTCGATGGTGACCCGGTCCAGCACCCGTTCGACCGCCGGCGGCCGAGGGAAGTCCCACACC
The DNA here is from genome assembly GCA_964519665.1 of uncultured Myxococcales bacterium. Classification (GTDB taxonomy): domain Bacteria; phylum Myxococcota; class Kuafuiibacteriia; order Kuafuiibacteriales; family Kuafuiibacteriaceae; genus JANQQN01. Next base: position 11,791 of record CAZFIV010000156.1, on the reverse strand, counting down.
GATCGCTGTCCGGGTCCGGGCGTCTCTACGAAAGGCGGCTTGACAGACTGACGCCAGCGCTCGGCCTCGCGCGCCAGGCGTGGAGTCATCGGGATCTCGATCGGTTCGGTTCTCATGCCGATATCCTGGCCGAGGCGGGCCTCGGTCCCAAGGGTCACCGACAGCGCCGCTTACGGCCGTCCGCAACTTTCTCCCGCGTCGAGTCCGGATCGACCCCTCGTTCCCGCCGGGCGAGCAAGCACTCGGCATCGCCCGGCTCGACCCGTCGACACGGAGCCGGGCGATAGGGGTATATCTCACAACTCACGTCGCGACCGACCGTGCCGGTCAATGCCGCGCACCGCTGGTCTTGGCCCACGATCCGGAGGTGAAGCTGCCCCTCGGCGTTCTCGACGGCGAATCGCTCCAACAACGTCTTGCGGCGGTACAGCCGATCCCGGCGTCCGATCTCTACGTAGTCAACGTAGCCTTCCTCGCGATTCTCCTGGGGGTTACAGCAGCACGCGCCGCACGTCTCGCAGTCCAGCTCGCCGGTCACTGGCGAGCGCTGTCGTAGGCGTCTTCGGCGACCCGATAGTACACGCGCGCCTCGGAACGAAACTTGGTGAACGAGTCGTAGATCTTTCGGCCCAGCGGTGAACGGTCACGCTCGGTTTTGAGGATCTCTTCCGACGCTTCGCGCAGGGCCGCCAGCACCTCCGGCGGAAACGCGCGCACTTCGACCTTGTGCTCGGTGATGAGCTCCTGCAGGGCCTGGGTGTTCCGAACCGTGAACTCGTCGAGCATGTCTTGATTGGCGGCGCGAATCCCCACCTCGACGATCGCTTGCAAGTCGGGCGGAAGCGACTCGAACGCCTCTTGGTTGACGATCATCTCGAGGACCGTCCCGGGTTCGTGCCAGCCCGGATAGTAGTAGTACTTGGCCGCCTTGTGCAGGCCGAACGCCTGGTCGTTATACGGTCCGACCCACTCGGTGGCGTCGATCGTTCCGTTCTGCAGCGAAGTGAAGATCTCACCGCCCGGCAACACGACCGGGGCGCCGCCCACCTTGCTCAGGACGTCACCGCCAAGGCCCGGGATGCGCATCTTCAGCCCCTTGATGTCCTCGAGGCTGTTCACCTCTTTATTGAACCATCCGCCCATCTGGGTCCCCGAGTTTCCGCCCGCGAACGGAATGATTCCGTGATCCCGGTAGGCCTCTCGCCATAGCTCGAGACCTCCACCGTGGTGAAGCCATCCATTCATCTCGCGCGCGTCAAGGCCGAAGGGAACGGTAGCGAACCACTGGGCCTCGGGCACCTTGCCTTTCCAGTAGTAAGCCGCACCATGGCCGAGCTCGGCATTGCCCGACGAGACTGCGTCGAAGACCTCGAACGCCGGCACCAACTCACCTGCCCCATAAACCTTGATGCGCAACCGGCCATTACTCATCCGCTCGACGTTCTGGGCGAAGCGCTCGGGGGCGGTGCCGAGCACCGGGAAGTTCTTCGGCCAGGTCGTGACCATCTTCCATTTGAAGACCTTGGCCGGCGAGGGTGACGCAGAACCATCGCCGGAAGGGTCCGGCGACTTGCACCCGGCCGGGGCTAACCCCACCAACACCCCGAGCACGCTGAGCAGGCTCCGGAAGGCCCGGTATCGCTGACTATGGTCGACACTCATCTCTTCTTCCCTTCATTTCGCGTACACCGCATCCGGCAGCCACGTCGCGAGCAGCGGCCATTTGAATAGAATCCCGAGCACCAGCAACTGGATGCCGATGTACGGCACGACGCCTCGATAGATGTCCCAGGTACTGACTTCTCGCGGAGCCACGCCCCGCAAGTAGAAGAGCGAAAAGCCGAACGGCGGGGTTAGAAACGAAGTCTGCAGATTCACCGCCAGCATCACTCCCAGCCACACCGGGTCTATACCTTCGTACGACAGCAAGATCGGCCCGACGATCGGCACCACGACGAAGGTGATTTCGATGAAGTCCAACACGAACCCCAGCAGAAAGATCACGACCATCGTGGCGATCAAGAGCCCGGTCTGACCGAGCGACGACCGTTCGAACAGGTCGCGGATCGCCTCGTCCCCCTCGAAGCCCCGAAAGACGGCAGAGAACATCGCCGCCCCGACCAGAATGGCGAAGACCATCGAAGTGACCTTCACCGACGAACGCAGGATGTCCTGCAAGACGTCCCGCGACAGATACCCGAAGCCTACCGCGAGCACCAGGGCACCGACCGCCCCCAAAGCGGCGCCTTCGGTCGGGGTTGCCACCCCCGCTAAAATCGAACCGAGAACGGTGAGAATCAAAACGAGCGGGGGCGCCATGGCCCACAGCACCCGTCCCGCGAGCGAGGACTGCGAAGTCGACCGCTCGTCCGTCGACGGGGCCGGCGCCCAGGACGGTCGAAAGAACGCCACCCCGAGGATATAGAGGCCATACAGCACCACCAGGAGCAGACCGGGCAGCAGAGCGCCGGCAAAGAGGTGGCCGACGGACACAGTGTCCGTACCTTGCTGACCGCTCGTCGTGAGCGCCTTCTGGTAGGCGTTCGAGAGAACGTCGCCGAGCAGCACCAGCGCGATGGATGGGGGAATGATCTGACCGAGCGTCCCGGTCGCGCAGATCGTGCCGCTGGCGAACGCTGGGTGGTAGCCCCGTCGCAGCATCGTCGGGAGCGACAAGAGCCCCATGGTCACCACCGTCGCGCCGACGATCCCCGTGCTCGCCGCCATCAGCATGCCAACCAGGGTCACCGACAGGCCGAGGCCCCCCCGCAACCGGCCGAACAGCTCGGCCATCGTTTCGAGGAGCGCATCGGCCACCCTGGACTTCTCGAGCGTCACCCCCATCAGGATGAACAACGGGACGGCGACCAGTTCTTGGTTCGACATCAGCCCGTAGATGCGATTGGGCAGGGTGTTGATGAACGCGTCGTCGAACGTGCCGGTCATGATCCCGACCCAGGCAAACAACAGGGCGGTGCCGCCGAGGCTGAAGGCCACCGGAAAGCCGGCCATCAAGACGACGCACAGCACCCCGAACATCAAGAAAGGGGCGGGATTCATCGAGGCCCCCACAGCGTATGCCAGGCCCGTCCGACCTTTGCGATTCCGGTGACGAACAGCAATCCGCCCGTCACCGGGATCAGCGCCTTGACCACGAATACGCCGGGCAGACCGCTCGCTTCGGGCGAGCCTTCGAGGTTCGCGATCGAGCGAGCGACAAAGCCGAGACTGACCCACACGATGAATCCGCAAAACGGCATCAGAAGAACGAGGGTTCCGAGAAGGTCGACCACCGCCCTCGCCCGGTCGGGCCAAGCTCGGTAGAAGACGTCGACCCGAACGTGCTCATCCCATTTGAGGGTGTAGCTCATGCCGACCATGAAGACGGTCGCATGCAGGTACAGGACCGCCTCCTGCAGGGCCGTGGCGCCGATGTTGAAGACATAGCGGAGCACGACCACCACGGTCATCCCGACGACCATGGCGAGCCCCAGCCACGACACCGCGCCGCCGATGGTTTCGACCACCGCCTCGAGGCGTAGGATCCAGCGCGGCACCGGCGCCCGACCGGTCGGCGGCGGGCCCATATCACCGTCGTTCATCACCGCTCCCCCATACCACCCAGAAGCCCTTCCGCCCGCAACGCAGCCTCCATCCCCGTCTTGAACGTCGGATAACGCAGCGAGCCGATCAGCGCCGGACGCACCTTCGATCGACACCTCCGCCCCCCCAACCGCAGTTCGAGCGCCGTTGGGCTCATCCGCGCCCGAGCCTCGACCAGCGACACCGGCTCGGGACACGATGCGCCGAGCAGTCGGCACACGAACCGCGCGACCTCCAGCGTCGGGGCCGGCAGGTCGTCGCAACCGACCGCCAGCGGCGGGGCGTCGCTTCGACCCATGGCCGCGAGCAATGCGGCGAGGTCTTCGACGTGAATGCGGCTGGTCGCGGGGCCACCTTCGAACAACACGAACCCCGGACGCTGCAAGGATGCCCAGATGGTGCGGCCAGGCCCATAGATACCCGCAATCCTTACGACTCGGAGCGTCCTGACGATCCCGGCCAGCCCCTGCTCGTAGTCGAGACGGCGCTGGCCTCGCTCTTTCAGGGCCACCGAGGGCGTGTCTTCGTCGATCCACGCGTCGCCATGGGACCCGAACGCCCCCGTCGTGGACCCGTAGACGAAGGCATCGAGGTTGGCCGGCAGCGCGTCTTGGAGGGCTCGCCACTCGACATCGGACCGGCCGTCGCGAGGCGGAGGCGCCAGGTGAAAGACGACGTCGGCCCCTTCGAGGGCCGGCCGGAGGCTCGAGACATCATCGAGGCGGGCCACCCGACCGAAGGCCCCGGTCGCCTCGATGGCCGGCAGCCCTTCGGATCGGGTGGTCGTGCCCCGTACCGTCCATCCTTGCGCCCCGAGCTGACGGGCGAGAACGCGTCCGGTGTAACCACACCCCAAAATCACCGCGACTGGCATGATCCCGGTCTGTACCCTCACTGAACGGTCCATTCATCACTCGTAAGTGAAAACACAAGGAGACAGCGAGCCCGGGGGGATTTGGGGTCTCAAGCGAACGAGGTACATTAGCGTCAGCGTGCCGAAGGTCATCAAACGTGGGACTCCCATCGCCCCGTCCAGCCAGAGCTCGACCAGCGCGCGTCCGGCTCCCCTTTCGGCCCCCGGAGGTCGAAAGCGGATCATCGAGCGGGAGGTCGTTGGCGCCACCCACGAAGCAGCAGAGATCCGTCGCCGAGCCGAAGACGAGGCGCAGCGCATCATCGAGGAGGCCCACGAGCAGGCGGCGGAAACCCGGCAGCACGGCTTCGAAGAGGGCAAACAAGAAGCTCTCGCGAGATACACGCGCGACATCGCGGCCGCCCTGGCCCGGGTTCGCCAGATCGAAGCCGAACTCGAGCCCCTGTACATCGGCCTGGTCCAGGACTGCTGCGAGAAGATCATCGGCCAGGAGCTGCAGGTGAATCCGGATGCGATTTTGGGGGTCGTTCGCAACGCCCTGTCGCACGCCCGCCAGCAGCGCGAAATCCTGGTGCGGGTCAATCCGGCCGACGTCGAGGTGCTGCAGCGCAATCGCAACAAGCTGCTCGAGATGCTCGCGCGCGCGCAGTCGGTCGAGATTCGGGAAGACGCCTCGATCGGGCGCGGGGGCTGCGTGGTCGTCACCGAGCTGGGCGCCATCGAAGCGAACCTCGAACGACAACTCGAAGCCCTCGCCTCCGTCTTGCAAGACGAGCTGCGAGAGAGCCTCACCGACGCGGCCGGTCACCGCGACCTGACCGGTGATCTCGCCGCCGACCCGATGTCCGGCGGATCTTCGAGCGGGGCCTACGGGCAAGAGAGCGACCTCGATCCCGAAGACGACCCGGGATACGGCGAGCCGTACTGAGGCGGTCATGGAACAAGCGCCCGTCAACTTCGAACGCTACCGACAGCGCGTCCTGCGGACGAAGCTCACCCGCGTGCGCGGGCGGGTCTCCGAGCTCACCGGCCTGGTCGTGAAGGCCGCCGTGCCTGGCGTGCGCATCGGCGAGCGGGTCGAGATCATGACCAGCGCCGGCCGGAGCCTCAACGCGGAGGTCGTCGGCTTCCGCGACAAAGAGGTCATGCTGATGCCGTTCGGTTACGCCGAAGGCATCGGGCCCGACTCCGAGGTCATCCCCACCGGGCGACCGTTCGAGATCCGGTGTGGGGAGGCACTCCTCGGCCACGTGGTCAACGGCCTCGGCCAGCCGATCGACGGCACGAACATCGAAGACCTGCGAGGCCTCGAAGATTGGGCGGTCGAACGCAACCCGCCCCACCCCCTCGAGCGGGAGCGGATCCTCGAGCACATCTCGTTCGGTCTGCGGCCGATCGACGGCCTGCTCACGATCGGCAAGGGTCAGCGCGTCGGTCTGTTCGCGGGCTCCGGGGTCGGTAAGTCGACCTTGATGGGGCAGATCGCTCGCAACACCGAGGCCGAGATCGTGGTGGTGTGCCTGATCGGCGAGCGGGGCCGCGAAGTCCGGGACTTCATCGAGGAGTCCCTCGGCGACGAGGGCATGAAGAAGTCGGTGGTGGTGTGCGCGACCTCCGACGAGTCGTCGCTCATCCGTCAGAAGTCGGCGTTCGTGGCCACCGCGATCGCCGAGTGGTTCCGTGACCGGGGCGCGAAGGTCCTCTTGATGATGGACTCGACGACCCGCTTCGCCCGCGCCCAGCGCGAAATCGGGCTTGCAGTGGGCGAACCGCCGGCCCGCCAAGGTTACCCGCCCTCCGTCTTTTCACAGCTGCCGCGGCTCCTCGAGCGCACCGGCAATTCGTCGAAGGGCTCGATCACCGCCCTATACACCGTGCTCGTCGCCGGGGGCGATATGGAAGAGCCCATCTCCGACGAGGTCCGCGGTATTCTCGACGGGCACATCATCCTCAACCGCGAGCTCGGCGCCCGCAATCACTGGCCGGCGATCGATATTCTCCCTTCTCTGTCGCGGGTCATGAACGGAATCGTGCATCCCGAGCACAAAAAGGCCGCCAGCGAGCTCCGGAAAGTGCTGGCCACCTACGAAAAGCAGCGCGACCTCATCCTGCTCGGCGCCTACCAGTACGGCACCGACCCGGAGACCGACTACGCCATCGACAAGATCGAGGCCGTCGAGGAGTTCCTCAAACAAGGCATGCACGAGCGCTCCGATTTCGACACCACCCTGATGCAGCTGGTGCAGCTGTTCAACTGACTCGCCCTGCCCTTCGGAGCTCTGGATGCCCAAGTATCGTTTACAAGCCCTCCTCGGGATCCGCGAACGCGCCGAAGAGGAGGCCAAAGAACTCTTCGTGCGGGCCCAGCAGCGGTTGCGAGAGGAAGAAACCCTCCTCAAGGAACACGAAGACGAACTCGAACGGATGATCGAGGACCGCCATCGCCGCCGGCGGGAGTACGCTGACAAGCTCGCCTCCGGCGAGATGAAGATCACCGACCAGTCCGCAGCGTACCGATTCATCGACCGCCTCAAAGAGCGAGAAGCCGAACAGAAGGGCAAAATCGACGCCCAGCGGGAGATGGTGTACGAGGCCGAAAAAGCGCTCAAACGGGCCCAAGATGAGCTCGTCGTGGCCACTCAAGATTTGAAGGCCCTGCTCAAACATAAAGAGAGCTGGGAAACCAAACTCAAGAAAGAGCGCCAAATCAGGGAAGAGAACACCCTCGACGAGATCGCGCAAACCATCTATCAGCAGAAGATCCGCGACGGTCAGTAACCGAGCAGGTCACCGAATAACTCACGCGAGCGTCTCGTCGAGCGATCTTCGCGGGTGGTGGTCGGGCGAGGAGACCGCGTAACGGGCAATAATGTATTCAGGTATACTCAGACGCCGGCGGCGTCTGGACGGCATCCGGAACGTTGCAAGTCTGACTGCCGAACCCACCGATCGGCGCGATCGAAAGGAGGCGATCATGGTCTCTTCTCAGCATCAGCAAACTACCTTGCACCTGATCTTTTCGGTGTTCTTGGGGTTGATGCTCACGTCCTTCATCGGTGTGGGCGTGTACACGTTCTACCCCCACCGGCTCGAACCCTTCCATGAACAGCTTCGCGTCCTTCGCGACCAGAAACAGCTGATCATCGAAGGCCGGGGGGTCGAGGGGCTGACCACCGAACAACGAGCGGAGGTGGCGACATTGAAAACGCGAAGCCCAAAGACATCAAGTCGGCGAGCCGCAGCGCCCTGGAAGCTCGGGTGGAAACGCTCGAACGCAAGCTGACGGCGGCGGCCGAATCGCCGGAGCAGACTCGGGCCACGCGCTGCGTACCGGCGGCGCCTTTACGTTCGCCTCTCCATCGCGTATCGCGGCAGCGTGAAGCGCCTGCGCACCGTCGTCTTCTATCTTCTCGTGCTCGTAGTGATCCTCGTCGCGGGGGCCTGGGCCCTCGCGCGCTCGTCGTCCCCCGCGGTCCCTCTCGACCGCGACGAGGCCAACGAGAACGAGGCGGCCCTGCGGGAGCTCTTCCGCTCGGTCGGTGACCCCCGAAAGCTCGAGGATGGGCAGCTGGTCGAGGTTCGCTTGGATCAAAGCCAGCTCGACGCGGTCGCCGCGGAAGCCTCCCGACGCACCGACAAGGCCAGCGTACGCCTGACCCTACGCGAGGGCGGAACGGACGTCCTCGTAGCGGCGGCGTCGCCGAGACCGTGGATCACCCCCTATGTCAACCTCCGAGCCACCGTCCGCGGGAACCCGAGGGCCCCGCAGGTCGAGTCGGTGAGCATCGGAAACCTGCCGTTGCCGAGCTCGATTGGACAACGGCTGTTCGATACCGCCTACGCCGAGGCGCAACAGCGCGAGCCGCTGATCGGTGCCTTCGCCGACGCCGTCGAGGATATTCAGTACGACGCCGAAGTCCTTACGGTGCGCATCCGCTGGTCGGAGGAGGCCCGTCACCGAATCCGCACCGCCGGCCGCGCGGCGATCAACGAAGAGCTCGGCGGGCCGAGCTTGGGTGTCTATGCCGCGCAGCTCGAGCGCGGCCTGGCCAAGGTTCGGCCGGACCGCGAAGAGACCAACCTCGTCCGCGTCATGACGCCCATCTTTCAAACCGCACAGCAGCGCGTTGATGAAGGTCTCGACGCACGTCAGGAGCTCGAGGCGGCGATCGTGGTCCTTACGATCTATAGCCTCCACCACCCCCTGTCGGACGTCGTGGGCCCGGACGCGCCGAAGCTCCGCAACATCCGCCTCAACCTCCAAGGACGTTCCGACCTCACCAAGCACTTCCTCGTTTCCGCCATGACGACGCTGTTCGCGGAGCGGACCTTCGCCGATGCCCTCGGTCTCGCGAAGGAGCTCCGCGACTCGGAAGACGAAGACGGCTCCGGCTTCAGCTTCCGGGACCTCGCCGCCGACCGCGCCGGCACCCGCCTCATGCAGCAGGCCACGTCAAGCCCGGCTCGCCTTCGGGTCCTGATCGACCGCCTCGCCCACCCCCTCAAGGACGGCGACCTCGTGCCGGTGGTCGACGACCTCCCGGAGGGCATGGACGCCGAGACCTTCCAGGCGGCGTACGAGAACGTCGAGAGTGAGACCTACCGGGCGCTCATCGCGCGGATCGACGCCCGCACGGACCGCTGCCCGGTGCACATCGCGGTCGCGGCTGCGAAGTGAGCGTCAGCTTCGGCGGGAGTCGACTTCGGTACCGACCGAGTCGAAGGTATCGGGCTCGTTGGGCAGATCGGGCTCTTCCGCGATCAGCATTCCGTCGGTGAAGGCGGGCTCGGGCGGGAACTCGCCCGTGCGTTCCTTATATTCCCGGCGAACGGCCGCTTCCGCCGCCCGAGCCCCCTTCTCGAGGGTCGCTTCGCTCAGCAGGGTCAACAGCGGGGTAAGGCCTTCGACGTCCGTCAGTCGGAAGATCTCGACGTCGCGCTGGGCTTGCTTGCTCCAGCCGGCGATGTCCAAAGCCCGCTGTGACTTCGACAGCAGGCCGTGATTTCGAATGCCGGGGCGAGCCGGTCGCTCGCCTTCGGCGCTCCCCGCCTTCGCTTCTTTATATTCGGCGCGATACCGGTCGAGGTCGGTAAAGCTGGCCCGCTCTTCTTCTTCGCCGAACTTCTTGAACTCTTCCTCGGTCAACGCTCGAACCAGGTCGACGTCGTCGAACACGCCGGCCAGCTGATTGATGGCCAGGGCTCGCTTCTGTTCGTCCTTGTCTTCCGACACGCTGTAGAGGTTCGGGATCACAAAATAGGACGAGCCCGCGTGATGAACGAAGTGCTGGCGAACCCACTCCAGATCGACGTCCGGGGCCCGCGCGATGGCCGTCGAGATGGCGCTGGCCAGCTGCCGCACCACCGCGCCCGACGGCAAGCGGAGCTTCGAAACCGGAGCCGACAGGCCGTCGGTCCGGCTCGCGGGCACCAGGGGGGGATTCAGGGCAGTGAGCACGAACAGGCCGAGATCGATGCCCAAGGTCGCCAACAACGCGATCAACGCACGGCCGGTGATCGGCTGGCCGCCCGCCGTCTGGGTGTTCGGGTCGCCGCCACCCGACAAGATGTACCCGAGCACAGCGCCGAAATACGCCCCCAAGTTGGACCACAGACTCTTGACTGCGTTGGCCACCCCGGCCGGGCCCTCGGTGAACGACGCCTCTCGGAGCTCCAGTCGTACTGGGACCTCGGCTTGATCGGCCGCCCGGCGCAGCAGGGCCGCGAGCTCGGAGTCCAAACATGCCCCTTTGGGGCCTTTCGATGTCGGGTCGAGGCTGTCGGCGAGCAGCCGCATCTGAGCGGCATTCGACACCCCGAGCGCGTTGGACCGGGACGCGAGCCCCTCGGCGGTCTCTCGGACTCGACGCGCCTGGCGGTCAAAGCTCCGTTCGCGCGCTTCGACGGTGTCGCCGGCGACGGTTGCGGTCAACGTCCGCAGCCGCGCCAGCTCGCGGTCGACCGGCACCAGCCAGGTGGTATCGATGCGTTGCCGGAGCGCGGCCACCCGGTCTCGAACGCTCTCTCGAGCCTTGTAGAGCTCTCCTCGTCCGGGACGCGAAGTCGTCCCATCGCAGCTGCCGCCCGATCGGGCCTCGAGCCGCATCTTGCCGTCTGAAGCCTCGACGACGGCGTCGAGCTGCGATTGCACCGCACTCAGTCGGTCGGCGATACTCGTCGCGGCGACCCGAGCGTCCTCGTTCAGGTTGGCCATACTGGTGGTGGTCGCTTGTTCGCCGGCGATCAAGCTCCACCAAAAGCCGTAGCCGAAGCCCACCGACCACAGAGCCAGGAACAGGTACAGAGGGAGGGTAATAGCGCGGGTCAGCAGCGGCTGCCGGGTCCGGAAGGTCTCCCGAAGGGCGAGCCACATGAGAAAGGTCAACGCGACGACAACCGCGATGACCAAGAGCTCGGCGGAAAGGCCGCCGAGAAACTCGCGGTCAGATTGCGATGACGATCCGACAATAAAGTCGTTCATCCCGCTCCATGTCGCGTAGCCCGACAGCGCCAACAACATCAGCGAGGCGATGCCGATGGTCGCATTTCGACCGAAGAAGTAATCAGCAACCCCACCCAATCGATTGCGAATCGCGGCTCCCGACATTCGACCTCCGAGATAACCCGGCCCCGGGCCGGGTGTCTGTTCCCAGCGACTACCGCAAAACGGGTCATTTGTCCCGGTCGGGGCCAGCCTGTCCGGCCAGCCATGCCCGCTGGTCGGGTGTATCGGGCACCGGACGCCCCCGGGCCGCCTGGACCCGCTCCCAGGCCTCGGAAACGTCCATCGCCCGGTCGGGTTCGGGCCATCGAACCAGCAGGGCGGCCGCGAACAGCGACGATCGGCCGATGCCCTGCCGGCAGTGAACCAGGACGCGATTCCTCGCGGCAATGGCGGCGGCGTGGGTGGCCACCAGGCTCCAGAAGCGATCCGGGGCATCCGGAACGCCGCGGTCGGGCACCGGCAACGCCGTAAACGTCAAACCGGCCTTCCGCACCAGCTCGGGCTCCGCACCGAGTCCGAGCTCATCGACCTCGGCGGGGGTCAGGAGCGACACCACGTACCCGACGCCCGCCCGCTGCCAAGCCCAAACCTCGTCGGACAACCAATCGCCGGCGCGCGGCCGGGCGGCCAACCCGAGCCAGTCGTTCACCCAGTAGATGGGGCTGTACATCGACGACCATCCTCGGACTCCGGCGGTCGGAGCGCCAGGGTCGGATGGAGTCACCGCGTCCGTCGAGAACGGGTTTCGTTCTAGAAGACTTGCTCCGAGCGAAGCGTGACAAAGAAGCGGACTTTGGGCGCTCCGGTCC
>CAZFIV010000155.1:0-12377 GCA_964519665.1 uncultured Myxococcales bacterium | reverse complement strand
CCAGTTCACGCAGTTCATCGGGTGGTCGTCGCGGTCCGAGGAGCCCCAGTTGCAGAACGAATTAGAGCTTTTCGTCCTGAATGTGTGCCGGGCGCAGCGCCCTGCCTCCACGCACTCGCGGTACGCGGCCACCGTCACCTCGGTCTTGTCGATCCAGAACGGCGCCACCAACACATTGCGACCGGGCCTTTCGTCTTGCCCGCACTCCGAATCCACTTCTTCGTTGCAGCCCATGAAGAACTCGCCACCAGGAATCAAAACCATGCCGCCCGGTAGTTCTTCACCTGCATGAAGCCGATCTAGATAGGCTTGCGCAGTCGCAAGGTGGGGGTTGGCAACCGGATAGGTGCGAACGAAGGCTTCGAAAGCTTCGATACGAGGACGGTGCCTCGTCGAGGTCAGGACCTCCAAGGTCCGGTGCCACTCGGCTTCGAGTCTTCGCAATCTCCGATCTTCGATTCTTCGTAGTCTCCGATCCTCGGCTTCGATTCTTCGTAATCTCCGATCCGCCTCGTAGCTCGCTCTGATCGAGCCTGATATCGCTCGGCTGGTCATCACCACCGCAGCGCCAAGCGCAAGCGCGGGGACCAAGACGAAAGCAATCGCGCCTACGCGGGCCGCGGCAATTCCGAAACGTCGCCGAAAGGGCGCCCGCACGGACCGCACCCCGCTAAGCAGCCACCCGAGCGGTATGAGCGCGCCTTGGGGCTGAAATCCACCCTCTGCAGTTCGGCGGGGTCCGACCGAAGAGACGGCGAAGTAAGCCACCCGCTCGAAATTCGAGGCGAGCAGTTGATGCAAACGGCGCTCGTGCTCTGCGAGCCAACCGCGAAGACGCTCCGACGTCTTGCCGCCCCGAATGGATTCAAGATCAGGTTCAGAGACCGAAGCCGCTTCGCCGAGCGCGGCCCGAACCTCAGGCACGTCGACCTTGGTGAGCACGACGGCCACCGGGACCGTGAGCTTGCGTCTCGCATCCACACCGCTCCGTCGACGCAGAACGTTACTGAGTCGAGTCACCGTCTCTTCCGGCGAGACGTTTCGCGGGGCCCCAGAACCTCCCCGACCGGAAGACGTCGATCGACGGACCGACGATAGAGCCGAGGCATCGACCGCCAGGATCAGCCCAGCCGCGTGATCGACAAAACCGTGGTCTTCAAGACCCGCTTCACTGCTCCCCGCCTCGCCAGGGGGGTCGTAGAAGAACACGGTGGCGCGCTTGCCGCGAGGTCCTTCAACGTAGATCGTAACCGCCCTCGGGGTCTCATTCGTCGTCTTCGCCGCGAGCTTCCCCTGCTCGAACCTGGCTTTCCAAGTTCGCCGATACCGACCTTCGCTCTCCGGGTCGAGGCGAGCCCGGAACCCGGCCCACGGCTTCTCGACCATCGACCAAACCGCCGCCCGCAAGAACATCGTCTTGCCGGCATCCACCGCCCCGTAGATTGGAATATGGGCCGAATCGCCAACCGCCTGGGACAGCGGCTCTTTGCACCTAGCGCAACGTCTCGCAAGCCGCCGCCGCCCCAGCCAATCCACTCGTGGCACCCGCTTTTCGCCGCAGACGCAACTCGCCCAAAGCAGCCCACGCCGGGACGGTTTCACATCGACCAGGTATCGGTGACAAGACGGACACCCATACTCGGACTCGGCCATCCGCCGATAGCACCCGGGCCCTGTGCAGTACACGGCGCCCCCCGGCGTCCATCGAAACGCCCGATCGAACTGACGAAGAAGAAACGCAAGCCCACCTAACCACCAGGCGACCCAAAGCGTTAGCAACGCCAACACGCCAAACCAAACCCAAAACGACTCCGCCAACGACGACCCCGCCCCTTCGGCGGCACGATATCCCTGCGTTACCGAGGCGGCAATAACGGCACCAAGCCCGAGCTCTTCGACGCCGTGCCACCGCTGCGGATTAAAGCGAGAGGCCGGGGGCGATGGGGTTCGGGTTGGAGGGAATCAGCGGCCCGACCACACCCAATCGAAGCCAAAGCCGCCCGAGAAGACACGCGCGCCACCCGGGGGCCACCGAGCCAGGACCCGTCGCGAGCACTACGATCCGTCCCGGTCGAATACCCGCTGCTCGTGAACTCCCACACGTTGCCGACCACGTCTTGAGCGCCGTAGGGCGAGTCGCCGGCAGGAGAGAAGCTACCGACCGGCGCCGTCCCGATGAAGCCATCGTCGTAGCCCTCAGCGATCGTCAGACTCAAGAATCTGCGCCTGGTAGACTCGTCCGCGATGTTGGCGACGGGGATGTCCTGATCGCCCCTGGATCATATCGTGGCCGGCGCCTCAGTGCTCCCGGTCGGTCAATCGGGCCGAGGGGCCCGAATCCAGTCTATGTGCCTGCACGTCGTCAAGCTGGTGTCCATCGGATGGCCATCCCTCTGGAGCCCGGCGCCGATTCAGTCCGTTGAGTCTTTTGGTGGAATCCGAGGTTTCTCCCCGGAGCGAAATTTTTGTTAACTGGGGGAGCCGCAGCCGAAGGCCGGCGGCCGAGCGCGAGACCTTGGAGCCGACCTCTAGCCACAGTCCCGAACCGCCCCCGGTGGTGGACGTTGATTCGACCGAGTCGTGGGTCGAGCGCCTCCGTCGCGCCCAAGAGGGCGATTCGGCCGCCCAGACCTGGGTCTTCCGGCACTTCGGCCCGATGGTCGCACGCTGGGCGCGGGTGCTGAGTCGGTCGGGGTCGCCGGACGACGTCGTTCAGGACGTGTTCCTGGAGGTCTTTCGCAGTCGGTCCGCCTTCCGGGGCGACAGCTCGGTCGAGAGCTGGCTGTACCGGATCACCCGGAATCGAGTGCTTCGCCGGCGACGACTCGTCGACCTGATCATCCATAGTACGAGCGCTCCCCCTGACATTCCGGACAGCAATTCGGGTTTTTTCGACCCGCTCCTTCGCAAGCGGTTCTGGCAGGCGTTCGGTCAGCTGAGTCCCGCCCACCAGGAGACCTTGCTGCTCGTCGACATGGAGGAACGCTCGGGGCCCGAGGTGGCCGGGATGCTCGGCATACCCGAGGGCACCGTTCGCAGCCGGCTCCGTGACGGCCGTAACGAGCTCAAGAAACGCCTGCGTAAGCAGGGCCTCCTCGAGGTCTCCTCATCGTCGGCGGCCTGACGCTCGGCCTGGTCCGGACGGAGTAGCCCGCCCGCCAGCGGTCGCGGCTCGGCCATTTTTTTTGATCGAATCGTGCGGGCGCGCGCTCGAACGAGTGATGGGCGAAGACCGACAACCTGAGCCTCCGGATCCTGAGCTCGAACCTTGGCTCCGGGCCGCTTACCAGGAGACGTCCCCGTCGCCCGAGATGCTCGCCCGCATCGAGGGCCGCGTCGTCCGGGCCCGAGAGCGAGCGGCGCCGCCCCTGTTCGTTCAGTGGGTGCTCGGGGTCGGGTTCGCGGGCGCGGTCTCCGCTGCCCTGCTCTTTGTCTGGGGCCCCCAGAGCGCCCCCGAGTCCCAACCCATCGCTTCGGGGCAACGCCGCCCCCCGCCCGCTGACGCGTCCAAGCCAGTGCCAGCGGACCTCGCCCCGCCCAAACCTCCCGAATCCCTCTCGGACGCCGAAGAGCCCGGCCCGAGGTTCGCCGAAGCGCCACCCCCCACTTCCATCGTCGAACCTGGGTCGACGCCCGAGGGCCGGGCCGAGGTCGTGGCTGGCCCCCTCGACGTGGAGGCGATCACGCAACAAACCGCCAACCTCGTGGCCGCCATCGACCAATGCCGTGCGAATGAAGAGCCCTTAACGGTACAGGTCGCGGTGGACGCCGACGGGGTACCCGTCGACGTCGAGCTCCAAACCGGCCAAGCCGACCCCGACTGCGTTCAAGCGGTCTTCGCGTCGATGCGATTCGAGCTCGAGGTGGGGGCACCGGTCGCCGGAGATCCCGAGGGGCCCGTGGCCCGGTTCAAGGTCACGGTGGACGCCCGCCCACCGGGAGATGACCCATGAGATGTGAAAGACGCCTCGTCCCAGCGCGGCCTTCGGTTCCTTCCGCCGGCTCCGCTCGAGGGGCCCGGACCCCACGGCGCTCTTACCCCGGCGTCGGTTCCGCGGCGCTCAGCCTCACCCTTTTCGCGGGCGTGGTCTTCGCGCCGGCGCGGGCCGAAGCGCAAACGCGAGTGGCGATCGTCATTCAGGAGGTCGACGACGGAACGCCCCGGACCCGATCCGAGCTCGAAGCCGCGCTCTCCGAACGGCTCAGCAAAGACCGCGGGGTGGTGTTGGTCGAAGAAGATCAGCTGGTCGCGCTTCGAAGAGCGGCCGGCGAGGGCTCGACGGCGATGCTCGCGGTCATCACATCGGATGACGCCGACCTGCTCATCGAGGGCAACGCCGAGCTCGCCCCGCTGAAGAACAAGCTGTTCCCCAAGCTCACCGGGTACGAGGCGCGCGCGGCCCTTCGCATCTACGCCACCGACAGCGGGCAGAACCTCGGGACGGTCCGGGTGAGTGCCCAGGCGCCGGGCAACCTGTCCGCCATGAACGCCCGAAGCGATGTGGTCACCCGCCTGGCCGAACAGGCGGTCAGCGCCATTCGCACTCAGTATCCCGACGCCCTGCGCCGAACCAGCCCTCGGCGGATCAACGTGCGCCTGCAGGCGGCCTCCCCGATCTCGACCTCCGAGGTGCAGACCGCGCTCGCGACGCTACA
This sequence comes from uncultured Myxococcales bacterium, assembly GCA_964519665.1. GTDB lineage: Bacteria > Myxococcota > Kuafuiibacteriia > Kuafuiibacteriales > Kuafuiibacteriaceae > JANQQN01. The sequence goes on along the minus strand of CAZFIV010000155.1, from coordinate 7,721 downwards.
GACGCTGCCGCCCGTCGCCGAAGCTCACGTGATGACCCAGCGCCGAAAGGTCGCCCAGCTGAGTGTGACCGTCCAAGACCGCTCCCAGACCTCCGACCTCGCCCTGGAGATCGAGACGGCGGGCACCAGCTTGGTCGTCGTGGGGCACTCCAGCCGCGAGGTGGTGGTCGAGCTCGACCCTCGCCGGGGCGTGAAGCTCCCGCTTCGGGTCCGGTCGTTCGGCCGCTCGTCTCGAGCGCGCCTGGTTCAGGACTTCGCGACCGAGGCCCTGCTGGGCCTCGGGTTCCTCGAACCGGCCAAAGACAAGAGCGGCCCATCCGGGCCCGCGCTGGAGCTGACCGGCAAGGTTCTCGGGTCGGGGCGAGGTGAGTTGGGCGTGCGGTTGAGCGCAAAGCTGCGCCCTCGCGGGGGCGGGGTGGCGTCGGTTCGGGGCAGTTGCCATCGCCGCGCCTTCGCCGGGTGCGTGACCGCGTTGACCGGGCGCCTGGCCCGCGACGTCGAGGCCCGGCGGTCGAGCATCCAGTCCAGTCGACCGGTCCCGGGACTGCAGGTCCTGGGGCTCGAAACGCCGGGCGTGTTCCCGGGCCGGCTCGGTCACTATGCGCGCTTCCCGTTCGCGACGGTCGTCGTCCGGAACCCGACCGACGAAGACCTCGATGGGGTCGTCACCCGGGTCTGGCTCCCCGGCTTCGCCGATACGCCGACCGAGTCGGCGCCCGTCGACGTGCCGGCCGGCCAAGAAGCCCGAATCCCCGTGCGCGCGGTCTTCGACCGGGCCCGGCTGGGGGCACAGTCGCGAACCGAACAGAGCCTCGCGACGATCCAAGTCGAGTACGGCCTGGGGCCGCTGCGCCGGATCACGCGGACCAAGCGACCGGTCGTCGTGTACGAGCGGCACGCGATGGTGTGGCGGGCCGATCAGGGCGAATCGATCGCGGGCTTTATCGACGGGCACGCGCCGGGCATCCAGTCGATCGCGACCTCGGTTCAGGCCGAGCTCAGCGGGCTCGAGGACCCCTTCGCGGTGCCCGTCGCGGTGACCGAGGCGCTGCGCAGTCTGGCCTACGCCCGCGATCCGAAGAGCCCCTTCGATCCGGCTCGCCTCGACTTCGTTCGGTTCCCCGATGAGACCTTGTCGGTCGGTCGAGGCGACTGCGACGACCTTTCGGTCGCCTTCGCTTCCCTGGTCGAGGCGGTCGGGGGCTCCGCGATCCTGCTCCTGTTGCCCAGTCACGTCCTGGTGGCGGTCGGCACGGGCCTGCCCCCCGACATGCGACCCGCCCTATCCATCGACGACGGGGCCACCGTCCGCTTCGGGGGCCAGGTCTACATCCCGGTGGAAGCGACGCACCTGAAGGCCGGCTTCCCCGAGGCGTGGGCGGCGGCCCAGCGACGACTGCGCTCCGCGTCGATGGCGCCCACGATCATCGACGTCGCCCAAGCCCGGGCTCGCTACCCGGCGGCGACCCTCGGCCGCGATGAAGGCGCTCAGCACGTACCCGACATCGCGCTCGAGCGGGTCAAGGCCACGCTCGACGAGCTCTCCGCCGCCCGGGTGGCCCGGGTGCGAAGCCGAGCCGACGCGTTCATTCGCCAGGGAACGCCCAACGCATTGGGCGAGGCGGGCACCCTCCTCGCCCAGATGGGAGACCTCGAAGCCGCACGACCGCTCCTGCTTCGCGCGACCGCGCAGCCGGACGCGTCGGCGCGCTTCCTGAACAACCTGGGCAACGTCGAGCTCATAAAGGGGGCCCCGGCCGACGCCCTGCGCCTATACGAACGGGTCCTCGCGGCGTCGCCCGAGCTGCGCGCGGTGCGGATCAACGCGGTGATCGCGGCGATGATCGGAAAGGCATCCGACCGCCTCGATGAGCACCTATTGGAGCTGTCCCCCGACGACCTCCGCCGCTTGTGGCGTCGAATTCAAGGCGGCGGCGTCCAGCCGGCAGCCGCGGACCTGACCGCCGACGCTTTCACTGCCCAGCTGCTCGGCGCGGACGGCGTCGACTGGCCGCGGGCCCTTCACTGGCTTTGAGGGTACCCATCTCATGAGCGCTTCCGACGCCAGCCCTGACTCGCCGGGAACGGTGGGTCAGATCTTCGCGGGCCGCTATTGGCTGGTCGATGTCCTCGGACGCGGCGGCATGGGAACCGTCTATGTGGCTCGGCGCACCGATTCGGTCGGAGAAGACGTCGCCATCAAGGTTCTGCACCACAAGGCGGCCGACGCCCGTTTCGAGCTCGAGGCCCGGGTGATTCAGAGCCTCAAGAGCCCGTTTTCGGTGAAGCTCATCGAGTTCGGGCGGGTCAACGGAACACCGTACATCGTCATGGAGCGCCTCGAGGGCCGAACCCTCGACAAGGCGCTCCGAGCCGACCGCCTCAGCCCGTTGCGCACCGCGGAGGTCCTGCGGGACATCGCGCGCGCGCTCGAAGAGGCGCACGGCCTCGGGGTCGTTCATCGAGACCTCAAGCCCGCCAATATCTTCCTTCAGCGGGTCGCGTCGCGCGAGCATGTGAAGGTGCTCGACTTCGGGCTGGCGAAAGTGGTCCGGCCCGAGGGGCTGGCCGACCGCGGCCCGTCGCCCAATACCGTCGACGGCTCGATCCTCGGCACGGCGGCCTTCATGTCGCCGGAACAGTGCCGGGGCGAGTCGGTCGGTCCGGCCAGCGACCTGTACAGCCTCGGGGTGGTCGGCTATCTGGCCCTCGCCGGGAAGCACCCCTTCCACGATCGACCGGCGTTCAGGGTTCTCGTGGCCCACATCAACGAGACGCCTCCGCGCCTTCAGGTGGGTCACGGTCGGCTCGAACGGAGACTCGCCGCGCTGATCGAAGCCCTGCTCCAAAAGGGCCCCGAAGAACGGCCTGCGAGCGCTCGGGGCGTCGCGGAGATCCTCGATCAAATGGTGGCCGACCACCTCAGTCGGCTCCGAAGCCCCAGCGGAACACCGGCCGCCACCGACCGCGACCAACCGAGCGACCTGCCGACCAGCGTAGCCTCGGTCGTGCCGCCCGACCCGCCCGGCTGGTCGTTGATTCCCTTTATCGTTCCCCTGGTCATCGCGCTCAGCATCACCGGGGGCTACCTCGGCTGGTCCCGATGGACGACCCCCATCGAGGCCACTGCGGTGGCCAAAGGGCTCGCTCCGAGCGAGCCCGATGAAGACGGCGCCGAACCGTCCGCCGTCGATGCAGCGACGGATTCGAGCGCCCTTGTCGAGGCGTCAGACCGCACCGAACCGGTCCAGGCCGCCCCCCGACGCACACCCCGTCGGACCGCGAGGTCCCCGAAAACGGTCTGCCGGATCGACCGCGCCCAGGGGGGCTTCGGCGGAACGACCGACGAGGAGGCGCAAGCGGTGGTCCAACCGCTCCGGGCCCACCTCGAGCGCTGCGCTACACGACAGCGACAAGAGGCCGACCGGGTGGAGCTTCGGTTGCTGTACGAAAATCGCGAAGTCCGAGTGCGGTCGAAGTCCTGGCGGGCCGGCAAGCGCCGCTCCACCGACGGAGCGCGGCTGACCGCGTGCGTCCGTCGAGCTCCCTTTGACGAGGTCGATTGGCCCCCCCGACAATTGTCCTACGTAGTCGTCGAGCTCGAATGTCGGACCCTGGCGTCGGGCCGAGGCGAATGAAACGGTGGTAATGATGTCAAAGCACTTTCCAAGGATGCTCGGGGCATGGGCGTTCGCTCTGACCGCGCTGTGCGGCGTTCGAGCGGAGGCCGACGAGCCTAAACGGATCGTCATCCTGAAGGTCTCGGCCCCCGATGTGTCCGGCGATGAACCTTCCATCTACGACAACTATCTCGCGGCCGTGGTCCAGAACCTCGGATACTCCACGGTGAGCGTCGCCGACGTGAATGCCCGGATAGAGCTCGCCGACGCCCAGCGCTTCCTCGGCTGTAAGGGCGCGGGTTGCGTCGAGGTCGCCGGACAGCTCAACCTCGACCTCCAGGGCGACGAGATCCTGACCGCTCAGCTGGATCGCGCCTCGAAGGGCTCGCCGCTCGTCGTGGTGATGGCTCGGCTCGACGCCGCGACCGGGGTCGCGCTGGACCGGTTCGAGGGCGAAGCAGCGACCGAAACCGCGCTCCGCCAGACCCTCCGACGCGGCGTGCGCACTCTGTTCGGACGCCAGGTCGACCCGTCGGCGACCGGCGCCCTGCTCGTCCAGACCCAGCCCGAGGGCGTGGTCGCCGAACTCGACGGCAAGCGGATCGGCCGAACACCGATCGTGCTCGAGGACGTGAGCGCCGGCGATCACGAGCTCGTGCTGACGTCGAGCACGGCCCGGGTGGTGCGCTCGGTGTTCGTACAGCCTGGGGAAGTGGCGCCGGTTCGGATCGCGATGGCCCGGCCCCCGGTCACCGTTCACGTGTTCACTCAGCCCGCTGGCGCACGCGTCATGGTCGGGGGGGAACCGGTCGGCCAAAGCCCCGTCATCTTGGAAGACATCACCGACGATACGCTCGACATTCGGATCGAGAAACCCGGCTTTCGGCCGGCGAAGACCCGAGTGCGCCTGGCAGACCTCGATTCGGAGGCCCGGCGAGCCCCCAAGGTCGAGCTGATCCCCCTCAAGAAGCGATGGCCGGTCGGAGTCGGAACATGGGTCGGCACCACCTTCGACGCCTTGACGGCGAGCGAGGGCACCGGATTTTCGGCCGAGGTGCACGCCAACCTCTTCACCCACTTTCAGCTCGGCGTCGGTTACGCCCACCCCACGACCGTCTTCGGGAGCTTCCGGGCGTTCGCGGTGCGCCAAGACCTGGAGTTCGGACTGGTGACCAAGGTGGTCGGGGTCCAAGTGGGCGGCGACGCGGTCGACCCTGACCTGCGCCGCTGGGAAACGGCATTCATGAGCGGACTCATCCTCGCCTACTCGCGAGAGACCGCGTGGGGGCGCTTCGGCTTGATGGTCGAAGGCGGCCCGAGCTTTCTCGTCGATGGACTCGACGGGTGGACCGTCCCGGTGACCGTAGCCGGGACGTGGAGGTTTCAATGAACGCGCGTGGGATGACGCCGCTCGCCGTGCTCTGGCTAACGGGAATCGGACCCGTCGCATGCCTCGAATACTCGCCCTACGACGGTACGGTCTGCCGAACCGCTCGGTTCGAGCGCACCGTGTTTCGAAACGGGGATCTGGTCCGAGAAAGAGCGTTCTTTCCGTTTAGCGACCGGGACGACGATCTGTCGCAGTGTTCTTTCGTCGAGGAGATCGTGATCGAAGGGACCGGCACTTCGGCCGACCTGCAGGGCCTCCGTCAGGTGGAGGAAGTCGACCGGTTGGCGATCGGACCGACCCAGGCCCTGACCGACCTGAGCGGCCTCGATGCCTTGACCTCGATCGACGGCGACCTCACGCTCGTCGATAACCTCGACCTCGCGTCGCTCGACGGCCTCGCGAGTCTTCGCGAGGTCCAGGGCGGCGTCGCGATCGAAGATAACCCCGCCTTGGACCTATGCGCGGTCACCACCGCCGTCGGCCAACTCACCACCTCTCCCGATACCCTCACCATCTCGGGGGTTCTGCCATGCGATGAGCCCGCAACCGGCCCGGTCGATCTCGGGACGGGCCGAGCCGACGAGCTGATTCTCTTGGAAGGAATCCTGTCGCTTCTCGACGTCAGCGTCGCCGGGGACGACATCCTCGTCTCGAGCCTGTCGAGAAACACGATCGTCATCAACGACACTCAGCGGGTTCCGCTCGCCGAGACCTCGACCCCCGCGGTGACCGCCCGGGGCGTCACCTTCGTGACGAGCCCATCCGGCGAGCTCCGGTGGAACGGCAACGGTGTGTTCTTCGGGGGCGAATGGCCGCTTTCGTTCCGGGACGAGGTTCAGGTGCGTTTCGCCTTTCTCGAAGACACTCCGGAGAACGCGGTCTACGCGGGATGGGTCACCAACCAGGCCCGGATCGGAGACCTCACCATCGAAGCCGGCGAGCTCGGAGAGGGGCTCTGGGTGGGCCTCATCGGTCCCGACGGGGTCCCCAGCCCGCCTCTTCGCGTCGAGCTGCCCGACATCCGCGAGGTCGCGGAAGTGGTCACCATGAAGGCGATCGGCCGAGATCGGATCTGGATCGTGGTCCGCAGCATCTTCGCGGAACATCGACTCGTGCTGGTCGACCTGAACGCCCCCACGCGGTCGACCTCGATCGTGGTCGGCTTCGGGCCCATCCGATTCGAGACCATCGACGAACGGCCCGACGGCGTAATCCTCGGCGGCCGGCGGGTCGACGACGGAAACGTGGCCATCGGAGACGACGAGTCCGTCTCTCTCGAGGGTGACTTCGGTTTCCTGCTTCGAATCGGAGGTGCGACCCCCACCGGACTTCAAGTTCTGGGCTATGCGGGCCAGACGTTGCTCAGCCTACCGAATGGCGCCGGAGGCACCCGCGCCCCCGAATGCGTCGCCGATAGCCGGGACAACGGCTACCTGTCGGTCGGCGCCGACCTATCGGGCGATAACGCCACCGGTCGACTAGAGCGCATCGACGACATCGACTTCGACGCCCTTCCCACCCGCTCGGGTCTCACCAGCGTAGCCGACCGCCCACCCCTGGGCCTCCCCTTCGATCGACAGCTGGGTTGCGCAGTCGGCGACGACGGTCGATTCGTCGTCAGCGGCCTGGACACTTTCGCCCGCGGAGGCCCCGGCGGCGACATCGGCTGGCGCCTGTCGACCCTCGACCCCGCGAACGGACGGGTCCAAGTCCGAGAGTTCACGATCGGGCGAATCGCCGGAGGCGTCGAGCAGGTCGGGTCGACGGTCACCGCAGACGGAACCGCCCTCCTCTACGGACCGGTACCGGCCAGCATCGACCAGTTGGCCATAGACGACGTCAACGGACTCGGCGGCCGGCTCGAGTTCTTCATCACGACCCGCCAGGTGTTCGACCCTTTCCTCTAGACTTGCTCCGAGCGAAGCGTAACAAGAAAGCCAACTTTGGGCGCTCCGGTCCACCGCAGGGGCCTGCCGTCATCAGGTGCTAGCCAACAGTCAGATCAGGCCGCAAGTAGGGCCTCCTACACAATCTTTTCGAGTTCCTTTTCGCAGGCGTTCCAGGCCCTCCTGAGGGGGGGGCGTCGTCCGGGAGCTGTGGATCGAGGCGCTGGAAGATGGCCCGGACCACAAGCACGTAGAACTTCGTCATGAAGAGCGCGACCCTCCTCCCTTGCAGGGTCAGCCTGTAGCGATGTTCTTCGGCCCGCGGACAATGATGCCGTTAGCGCGGAGCCGGCGCAGGTCGTAGCTCATCCGGTTCGCGGCGTATCCGCCGTAGCGGTCGGGTTCAGCTCGCGACGAGGCAGGGTGCAGCGGGGTCACCAGATAGTTGTTGGGCAGCCAGATCCACCAGCCTGGAGCGACGCCAGCGCAGGCCGGGCGCAATCGGCTTCTTGTCAGGGAACGTGTAAGGCCCGACGCCATCCTTTTGAAGCACAAACAGACCGGGGCCCCCAAGGGAGGCGAATGCGGAAGTCTCTCAAAGGCCAACCACCCGGTCTTCGCCGCTTCCCTGACAAGAACCCATCCGCACCCGGCCGTCAAAGAAGGCAACCTCAAAGCCCGATCAACCCCCGAAGGCACAAATGCGCACCCAATACAGACTCAAATCAAGCCAAGCAAGAAAGAAAGAAAGAAAGAAAGAAAGAAAGAAAGCCAGCGCAGGCCGGGGGCGGATGGGTTCTTGTCAGGGAACGTGTGGGGCCCGAC
>CAZFIV010000154.1:0-12456 GCA_964519665.1 uncultured Myxococcales bacterium | reverse complement strand
AGCGCCCAAAGTCCGCTTCTTTGTCACGCTTCGCTCGGAGCAAGTCTCCTAGCCGCTCTGACCTCCCAACTGAACGCCGCCGGCTGCAGGCTCCCCCGCCTCTTTCGCCCCGTCGAGGCTTGGCTTACTTTCGGGCCGTCGTGGACCCCGCTACCCCCGAACAACCCAAGGTTTTCGTTTCATACTCCCGAAAGGACTTAGATTTCGCGGGCCAGCTGGTGTTGGCCCTCGAAGACCGCGGCTTCGACGCGATCGTCGACAGCCAAGACATCGATGCCGCCGAGGCCTGGAAAGACCGGCTCGGCGACTTGCTCCTCCGATGCGACAGCGTAGTGTTCGTGCTGTCGGAGCATTCCGCCGCGTCTTCGGTGTGTGCGTGGGAGGTCGATGAAGCCGTCCGGCTGAACAAGCGGACGATTCCGGTGGTGCCCGCCCCGTTCAGCGGTGCCACGCCTCCTGCCGCCCTCGCCGACCTCAACTGGATTCACTTCTACACCGACGAGCGGGTGCCCGGCTCCGGCTTCTACGACGGCGTCATGAAGCTCGAGCGCGCGCTGAAGGTCGACCTCGACTGGCTTCGAGAAGCGACCCGGCTTCTCGAGGCGGCCGCCGACTGGACGGCCAGCGGCCATCACGAAGACCGCCTGCTCCGCGGCGCCGCGCTCGAAGAAGCCCTGCAGTGGCGCTTGGGCACCCGGGGCGACAACCAGGTGCACCCGGACATCGCCGTGTACCTCGACGAGAGTGAGGCCGCCGAGCTGCGCCGCAAGGCCGCCGCCGAAGCGGACCTCGAAGAGCGCCAGCGGGCCTTGTCCGAGCGAGAGGCCGCGGTGGCCGCCGAGCAGGCCGCCCTCGAACAGAAGGCAAGGGCGGAGGCGGCCCTTCGTGATGCCGAAGTGAACGCGGCCCGAGAGCGCGAACAAGCCGCCCGCCGGATCGCTACCCGTACGCGATTGGGCCTCGCGGCCGCCCTGATGCTCACCCTCCTGGCAGTCGTGGCCGGCGGGATCGCCGCGATTCAGGCCCGGGAGGCTGAAGCGCAGCGGGTCATCGCCGTGGCGGCGGAGGACGACGCGATCGAGGCCCTTCATGCGGCCGAGGTGAACGCGTCCCGGTTCGTCGCCTCGGAGGCCCGAAAGGCGCTCATGAGCGGTGACTCGAAGAAGGCCCTCGCCATCGGCCTCGCGGCGATGCTGCCGCCCGATGAAGCTGGCGAAGGTCGCACGCCTTCTGAGGCCCAGTGGGCGCTGCGAAGCGCGGTGCTGGCGGCGAGCAGTCGGCCCCTGGTCGGGCACGAATACGGCATTCACGCGTCGCACTTCAGCCCGGACTCGCAGTTCGTGCTCACTGGCTCCTCCGACGCCACCGCTCGCATTTGGAGCGTCGAGACGGCATCGACGACGGCCGAACTCAAAGCGCACAAAGAATGGGTCGGAGCGGTCGCGTTCAGTCCGAGCGGAACCGCGGTATTGACCGGGGGCTTCGATGACCGCGGCATTCTTTGGAACCGAACCGCAGATGGCGACTGGAAGGTTCAGAAGATCTTCGAAGACTTCAGCGACGATGTCGACGCCGTCGCGTTCACCCCCGACAGCGGCAGTGCGGTGATGGGCAGCCAGGATCAGGCGATCCGCATAGTGAAGATTCCCGACCCACCGACCGAGCCGTGGAAGCGCATCTACGAATACTCGGAGCTCGGCGCCGCGACCACCGAGATTCAGTTTAGCCCGGACGGCGAGCTCATGATCTCGGCCGCAGGCAGCGACATCTTCGTTCGCGGTTCAGCGGAGAGCGGCTTCGCCAACCTTCTGAGTCAAGCATACGTCACGGGCCCAGCTTCCATCGAAATGATCGCCGTCGCCCCTGATAGTCGCTTCATGCTGATGGCCTACGACAACGAGAGAGTGGACATCTGGGTGCGCCCGGCCGAACCGAAGCAGCCCTGGAAGACCGTCCGTACGCTGAAGGGCCACGTCGGCCCGGTCACTTTCGCCGCCGTCGACCCCACCGGCACCTTCATCTACACCGGCTCCCGCGACGATACTCTGATCCGGGTATGGAAGCGGGCGACCGCCGACGAGCACTCGTGGATCGAGGTCGTCGCGTGGCCGACCCACACCGACCTGCTGTACACGGCTGCCCTGAGCCCCAACGGCAAGCACATCGTGACCGGCTCGGTCGACGCCGTAGGCCGTCTGTGGTCCCTGGAGCCTCTCACTTGGCCGCTCGAAAAGGTCGTCGCCGAGGCGGAGCGCCTTCTCGGCGACACGGACCCGCTCCCCCTCAGCGACCGCTGCCGCCTCGGTCTCATCGACGAAGACGAATGCCCGTAACGAACGAGCCTCGCTACACGAGGCGACAGTCGGGTTGGGCCCGGCCCGGCTTGGTCATGGCCAGCTGAAAGAGCTGAACCGTGCGGCTTCGGAAACCCCCGGCGCACGTCAGCAAATAGAACTTCCACATTCGATAGAAGCGTTCGTCGTAGCGGGGGCTCTTCTTGAGCTCCGGCCACGCGGCATCGAAGTTGTGCCACCAGGCCATCAAGGTCGGATCGTAGTAGGGGCCAAAGTTGTGAACGTCCTCGATGACGAAGAGGTCGTCGGCGGCCGCGGTCAGCTGCGACAGAGCCGGCAGCTGGGCATTCGGAAAAATGTAACGGTGGTAGAAGGGGTCGATGGCGGCCTGGGGGCGATGAATGCCGATCGTGTGCACGAAGGCGATGCCGTCGTCGACGAGGCAGCGGTCGGCGAGCTCCATGTAGCCGCGATAGTTCTTGGCGCCGACGTGCTCCATGATGCCGATCGACACCACGGCGTCGAACTTACCCTCGGCGGAGCGGTAGTCCGCCAAGTGCAAGGTCACCGGCAGGCCTTGGCAACGCTCCCGCCCCAACGCGACTTGCTCCTTCGAGACGGTGTAGCCTTCGACTGACACGCCGTATTTCGAGGCTGCATACTCCGCAAGACTCCCCCAACCACAACCGAGCTCGAGGACGCGCATCCCCTTTTGCAAGCCCAGTTTCCGGCAGACGAGGTCGAGCTTCGCTTCTTGTGCGTCGTCGAGGTTCTGGGCGTCCCGCCAGTACCCACAAGTGTAGACCATGCGGCGGTCGAGCATGGCCTCGTACAGATCGTTTCCCAAGTCGTAGTGGCGTCGGCCGACCTCGAAACTTCGAGCGACCGACTGAAGGTTGGTCACCCGCGCGACCACCGCGTGGGCCACCAGGGGCAGACTGCGAATGACGTGTTGCCGATACAGCCCCGCCCGAGTGACACGGTCGACCATCTGGTCGATCGCGTCGCAATCCCACCACCCGTCCATGTAACTCTCACCGAGGCCCATCACCCCCTCGGCGAGGATGCGATGATAAAAGTCTGGGTTATGGACGACAATGTCGTGGGGGGCGTGCCCCCCGACCGTGACCCCGGCATGTTCGAGCAGGCCCCGGCAGACGCTTTCGGCAGTACCGACAACGCCCGACCACCGAAACGGGAGCGTGTTTAGGATTTCTCTGACACGAAAACTTTCGCCCATACTTTGTACTTACTAGAAACCGTCGATGGCATCAGCCTTTTACGGAGTCCGACGCGGGCGTCCCGGCGGCGTCGGACCGTCGGCGACGGAACCGCGCGGTAACGCGATCGAGCAGCCGTCGGGCCGGCAGCGGCTTACCGGCGAACATCCAAGCAAAAGCGGAAGCGACCATCGAATCTGCAAGCCGGGCCGTCAGGGCGCTGACCTGCGACCGGACCGCCGATGTAGGCTTAGGCGTCAACGGGTAGACGGTGGCGCCGGCCACCATGAGTCGGGTGATGAGTTCGTAGTCGGCGAATACGGGGTGCTGCCGAAGACGCTCGGCGTAGTCACCGCCGTCCGAGATCGCCTCGGCGCACAGACGACCCGAAACGATGGCCGGCAGAATACCTTCCGCGGTCATCGGCTGCGCGAGCCCGAGTGCATCGCCGACCAGGAAGGCTCGTTGGCGGGCGGCCCGGTCGGGCGCGTCTTCGCGAAATAGGTAGTAGCTGTGACCTTTCATCGATGACAGCGGAGCTCGCGCCGACGCCGGCAGGTGGCCCTGCCCGAAGAAATGGTCGGACGCCGCATCCATCGCCGCCCGGCAAGCCTTGGCTTCGACCGTTCCGGCGCCCACGTTCAGCCAGGACGTCTTGGCGATGTTCCAGGAGTAGCCGTGCAAATCGTCGTGCAGGAGAAGCTCCGGTTCGCCGTCATCGCCGATGCGGGTGGCCGCGATCTCGGCCGGATCGAGCGGGAACTCGAGTTCCCGAACCCCGACCGGTTCGTCCGGCCGAGACGGAAAGAGCGCCCGCCCCACCGGACAGTGGGTTCCACCCGCGCCGACGATGTGATGGGCCCGCCACCGGTCATCGACCACGATGGTGTGGCCGTCGCGAACCACCGATTTGACCCGATGACCGAGCACCAAGCGAGCGCCGCTGGTACGCAACAGATAGTCGTCGAACTCGTAGCGGCGAATGAAGTAGCCGCGCTGAGACGCAGAATACTGTCGGCCGCGGTAGTATATGTGGCACTTGCGCCATGGCCATAAGCCCGCAGGATAGTCGGTCGGCCGGATGCGCAAGGTATCCCACACCGGCTCTGACAGCCAACCCGCGCACAGTTTGACCCGGGGGAACTCAGCGGCGTCGACGATCACCACCTCCGCGCCGGCCCGGGTCAAGAATCGGGCGCAGGTACTTCCAGCCGGCCCGCCGCCCACGATGAGCACGTCCACCGTCTCCACACGGTCATCTCAGCACCTTCGCGAAGATTTGGCCACTCACGGCGGTCCGGTCAACGCCGCGCCGAGCGTGGTGCCCCCGGTCAATGAAGCTTGCGAGCTCGAGTGAACCGGCCAAGCGGGAGGTGATCGTCTGGAACCGAGATGCCTCCCGCGGGTCGACGGAGCCCCCGGTAAGATGGAGTCAGGTCGACTTTCGGCGCAAGCGGGCCGCGAAGAAGCCGTCGGGGGCGCCCGGCTGGTGCGGACCGGTGCGCAGGATGTCCTGCACCTCGAAGTCATCGCCGAGCTCCGCGAGGTGATCTTTGCCTTCGATCGTGGTCACCGTACAGACCGCGTACACGAGGACACCGCCGGGACGGACGCGGCGGGCGCCTTCGGCCAACACCACCGACTGAGTGCGGGTGAGCTCAGCGAGGTCGTCGTCGGTGAGGCGCCAGCGGATCTCGGGGTGTCGGCGCAGGGTGCCGAGACCCGAGCACGGCGCATCGACGAGAACCCGGTCGAACAGGTCTCCGTCAGGCGGCAGCACCTCGGCGATCTCGACCGAGCGCAGGCCAAGCCGCTCGGCGCTCTCGGCGACCCGACGGAGGCGACCGGGAAGGCGGTCGTGGGCCACCACCCGCCCCTGGTCGCCCATGGCTTCCGCGGCGTGGGTCGTCTTGCCCCCGGGCGCGGCGCACACGTCGAGGACGGCCTCGCCCGGCTGGGGGTCGAGCAGTTCGACCACCCTCATCGCGGCCTCGTCCTGAGGGGTCGCCCTCCCCTCGCGGACCGGCGCCAAGTCGGCCGGCAACACGCGACCGGACCGAAGACGCACCGACCACGCCACCTGCGAGGGCGCCCCGTCGACCTCGGCCGCCACCGCTTCGACCGAATCGCGGAGTCGATTCACCCGCAGGGTCAGCGGGGCCGGATCGAGGGACGCGGCGGCGAACCGAGCCGCCTCCTCGGCCCCCATATCGGCGACCAGCCGGCGGGCAAGCTTGTCGGGAAGGCCACCGACCGCGGCGACATGAGCGACGGGGTCGGAGGCGACCGGCGGCGCGGCCGGCATTCGCGCCTCGGGCGCCAGCCGCGCCATCTTGCGCAGCACCGCGTTCACCAGCCCCCCGCCCCGCGGCCCCCGCCGGTGCTTGGCCTGCTGAACGGCGGTATCGACGGCGGCGTGGGCGGGGACGCGGTCGAGGTACATGAGCTGGTAAGCCCCGATGCGAAGGACGTCGATCAGCTTCGGATCGATGTCTTTGATCCGTCGCCCCGACACGTGCCGAATCGCCCGGTCGAGTAACCCCTGGCGGCGCAGAACGCCGTAGATGAGCTCGGTCGCCAGGCCCCGGTCGGCCGATGAGACCGAGCGCGCGGCCAGAACCGACCGCAGCGCCGACGACGCGAACGCCCGCTCGGTCGCGACCCGGCGCAGGACCTCCAAGGCGACGTCTCGGGCAACCACGGTCCGCTGAACTCAAGTGAACCGGTCCATACGGTCAACCGAAACGACTCGCCGAGCCCGTGATATACGGGCCCCGATGTCACAGCCCGCCCCCGAGCGCCCCGCAGTACGCATCGCCCCGTCGATCTTGTCGGCAGACTTCGCTCGCCTCGGCGACGAAGTCCGCGCCATCGAAGCCGCCGGCGCCGACGTGGTGCACGTAGACGTCATGGACGGCCGATACGTGCCCAACCTCACCATCGGCCCGGTCGTCGTGAAGGCCCTGCGGCCGGTCACCAAGCTCTACCTCGATGTCCATCTGATGATCGTCGAGCCCGAAAAATACGTGGAAGCGTTCGCCAAGGCCGGCGCCGACGGCATCACCGTGCACGCCGAGGCCACGACCCACCTGCACGGCGCCCTCCAGCAGATCAAAGGCCTAGGGAAGCGAGCCGGCGTCTCGCTGAACCCTTCCACCCCCGAATCGGTCCTCGACTACGTCCTCGAAGACCTCGACCTGGTCCTCGTGATGAGCGTGAATCCCGGCTTTGGCGGGCAATCCTTCATCCCGCAGGTCTTGCCCAAGATAACCCGCATCCGGGACAACCTGCTTCGCGCGGGCCGCTCGCTGAAAGACGTTGACATCGAGGTGGACGGAGGCATAAACCCGGCCACCGCTTCGGAGGTTGTCGCCGCAGGTGCCAATCTCCTGGTTGCCGGCTCCGCCGTCTTCACCAAGGAAGATTACGGGCAAGCGATCGCGGCGCTCAAAAGAGGCGCCGAAAAAGGCCTCGGGGTGTAGCTCAGCTTGGTCAGAGCGCTTGGTTCGGGATCAAGAGGTCGAAGGTTCAAATCCTTTCACCCCGACAATCATTTCAAGCATTTAGAGAATCGCGATTGACCTGACGCCACTTTTTGACGCCAGTGGCTCGATGGGAAGCACCTACGGCCTCGGGTCGGTGACGCAGCGCAAAGACGGTCGCTGGACCTGGCGGTCGCCCCCACGCCAGGACGGCAAGCGGAAGGTCATCTACGAGAAGAGCGAGCGGGCCGCCCGAACTGCGGGCCGCCGGTGGCTCCTCAGCGACGAGGGCAACGCCTGGATGGGCGCCCGGCCCGATGCCCGCCCGGCGACAGACATCACTCTCGCCGAGGCAGTGACGGAGTACCTGGACGCAGCCAAGGACCGGGTCCGGACCGCGACCCACAACCAATACCGGAGCCTGCTCGGGTCCCACGTCCTACCCAACCGTGGCCACATCCCTCTGAACCGACTGACCGCCGACCACGTGCGCACGCTGTTCGAGGACCTACGCGGTCGAGACGTGACGCTCTCGACCGTACAGGCGACGTACCTCGTCCTCCGGCAGGTGATGAAGCACGCCATCGAGCGAGGATGGCTCGCCGAATCAGCGAACCCGATGGCCCAAGTCCGCCGGCCGGGAGGTAGCAAGCGCGCCCGCGTGAAGGCGCAGGACGCGATCCGCTACTGGACGCAGGACGAGCTGCGTCGGGTCCTCGATGCGGCCGACGCCGTCCTGCCTACACAGGGTGCATTGCTGTTCCACCTGCTCGCCGGCACCGGCTGCAGGATCTCCGAGGCGCTCGGGCTACGGTTCCGCGACCTTCGTGCCAACAAGCTCAGCTTCAGTCGCACCTGGTCGAAGGCCAGGCAGGTCGAGGACATGAAGTCGACTGCCAGCCGACGCACGATCCCCGTGAGCGCCAAGCTCGTCGAGCGCATCGAGGCCGAGCAGGAACGACGGGGCGCTGGCCTCGACGCATTTGTCTTCGACGCTGGCAGCGGAAAGCCGCACGGCCAGGACAACATCCGCTCGCGATGGCTGCCGAAGGTGATCGAGGCTGCCGGCGTGCCTCCCCGCACCTTGCACGAGATTCGGCACTCAAGCGTCGTGCTCTTGATGGAGGCCGGGGCATCGATGAAAGCGATCTCGCTGCGTCTCGGCCATCAGGACGTGGCGACGACCTTGGGCGTCTACGCCCACATCAGCCCGCAACTCGAAGATCAGCTCGTGACTGCACTGGACAAGGCGCTCGGCTAGCGCAGCTCGTTCCGGCGCAGGAAAGCCTGCACGTCCTCGGGCCGGAACCGGATCTGGCCACCGACTCGGACCCACGTCAATTCCCCTTGCTCCATCAGCCGGCGTACCGTCTTTGAAGCCACACCGAGGTACTCGGCCACGCGCTCCACGGTCCACAAGCCCGGCTCGGTCTCAGGCTCTATGCGATCGTCTGAGGGCCCGACCCGCTGGGCGATCTCTCTGGCCACGTTGGCGAGCTCGGACGCAGCCACGGTCCGTCTGTGCGCTCTGATGGCATCCTCGATCGATGAGCATGGAATCGGTCGATCGATGTTGGCTCTATCATGAGCTCGATCGATCTCATTTTTGGATAGTGGGCGAGGGAGCTTGAACACGCCTCAACCTATACCGGACTCAGATTCTGATCGATATCGCAAACTTATGTGCTGTCTCGCGGAGATTTTCACGACCATCGGTCCATTATCTCGCTTACAGATTCCAGGACTGTGAAACATCGCTGCAAATTACCGTAATAATTACAGAAATTTTCTATAATTCATTCTCAAGTTCCACGATAAACGCAAATATAGCTTCCCACGGGATCCCGCGGGACTCATAGTGTGAGTATGACTAAGTCAGCGCCACAACGGCGTCTTCTCAACGAAAAACAAGCGGCCGAGTATCTCGGCCTTTCACCCATCACGGTCGGCATCTGGCGCCGTGAGGGCAAGTTGCCTCACATCCGGCTCGGCGAACGCTCCGTTCGATACGACCAGGCCGAGCTCGACGCTTTCGTTGCGCGGTGCCGGGTCCAGGCCGAGGAGAGCGCACGATGAAAAAGACCACCGCCCTTCAGGCCATCGAGAAATTGCTTATCGAAACCGACACGGACTGGCTGGAAGGTACCGCTTCGAGTCTGCTGTACGAGCTCAATCGCCAAACGCCGACAGAGCGCCGCTGTGGGTGGTGGCCAAAGAGCGCGAGCGCTCTGTCGGCTCAACTCGACCAAAGCGATCCGTTCGTGAACCACGAGATCGTCGTCAAGCGACGAAGGACTTACGGCCGAAAGCTCATCACGATCGAGCTCGGCGACGAAATCGACCGAGACGAGGACGAGGACGAGGGGCTCACTGCGCATGAGGCCGAGCTCCTGCGCATCAGTGATGAACTCGAAGCCCTAAAGAATCGGCTGATCGACGCAGTCGCCAGAGGTCCGTGACCCTTCCAAAGCGACGGGCGTGGGTCAACGGGAGAGGGTCAGCGGTCAGCTCTCGGGACGGCGGGTCATGCGAGGGCTGAATCGGCTCTTGCTCGGCTTCACGCCGTCCAGGGGCCGATTCAGCTGAATCGCATCAAGACTACTTGAGGGGCGCTCGGTGGCAGCCGGGCGTCCCTCGGGGACCCAAAAACCATGGAAAGTTCATCACACGGCGAGACGTCGATCAAGTCTGACCGCACCGCGCTTCGGTGCACTGCGTTCGGTGGTCTTGTCCTCGGTCGTGCTCGACCAGAAATCAACGACACGCTCTAGGGGATCACGCTTCGGTGCCCGACCTCGAAGGGCATGAGCAGCCTCGACGTACTCGCCACCGTGAACGTCGAGCTCGACGTTCAACCGC
Organism: uncultured Myxococcales bacterium; assembly: GCA_964519665.1. Classification (GTDB taxonomy): domain Bacteria; phylum Myxococcota; class Kuafuiibacteriia; order Kuafuiibacteriales; family Kuafuiibacteriaceae; genus JANQQN01. The sequence goes on along the minus strand of CAZFIV010000154.1, from coordinate 2,601 downwards.
CATCGAGTTGACGCTACACGTTGCGCACCCACCTTGTGGACCTCGATAAGGCCAGCATCTTTCAGCTCGTCGAGCGCATTGATGTACCGGCTACCACGTCTGTGAAGGCCGGCCTGGAGCTCACGGTGCTCGATTCCGACGATCCATCCGTCACCGTCTTTGACGCCTCGATGCTTGGCCAAGCGCACGAACACCGACCAGAGTCGCTTGACGTCACCGGTCATGCGCTTGACGGACATCGCCTCGGCCTCGGTCATGCGAGCATCGAGGACCTTCGGACGTGTTGACGTTGATGGCTGATCATTCCAGTGCTCACGCCACCACGCCAGCTTGGCGATCACCTTGGCTCGTGCCTGTCCATGGTCGAGCTCGGTCCGGCTGAGATCGACCTCATCGAGGATGGTATCGGCGAGCACGTCATCGTCAGCACCGAACGCCTTGCACAAGGCTTCATGGGCGAGCATCAGCAATGCATTGTCGCTCTCGCCCGAGTCCGGGCTCACGTACTCGTCAGGTGCCCAGTCGGACGGCAGCGTCATCGAGCTCGGTCGGACCGTCACCCGTGTCCTAGGCTCCGCGACCTCCTCCATGGTCTCGACGGGCTCAAGCCGGACACAGCCGACCTTTGACGTCCAGACGACGTCACCGTCCCGACCAAGCTGGGTGTGGCTGAGCGCATCGACGATGACCTCGATCTGGCGGCCGTGCTCACGCAGCTCGTCGTCATCGGTGACGAGCCGAATCTGGCAGTCGGGTCCGAGCAGGTAGCAGTACCCGCCCCGGGGGGCCTGAGACCAGTAGCTCAGCGGTAGACGAACGAACTCTGGGAATTCGATGCCTTTAAGGTCGACGCCACGCTTCCTTAGAACGCTCGTAGCAGCGTCACGGACGTCCTGCCCGGTCATCACCACGTCGGGCTCAGTCGTGACCTTGTAGGCGCACCAGACGCCTCGTGGAGACCTCCATGCCAACGCTGGTGGACCGAACACGTCATGTAGAGCCTGCACTCGATCCGCGAGCGGCGCCTCGCCTCCGTGCTCGTCGAGGTCGATGCAGAACAGGTGACCAGACATCAAAGGAGCAGCGTACGCCCATCGACCCATGAGGGCGGTCAGCGCATCCTGTGCTCCGATGACGCCTCCGACGCTGAACCAGTAGGGACTGCCGTCGTCACGGTGCCGCTCGATCCTGCGTGGCTTCTGACGCATCCAGCGGGGCTGTGATCGATCCGCAGACCCGACGCTGTACCTCGTGCCCCGGTAGAAGCTCAGGGCTGTCTGGAGGGTCTCAACGTCAATGCCTAGCCCATCAGCGATCTGACGCTTACGAGGCGGTGAAAGCATCGTCTTGCGCCAATCCAAGGACGGTAACACAGCCTCGAACAACTGAGCTGCAGCACCGAACGTGCTCGACAGTGCAGGACGGTCGACGACATCAGGCTGCCGGTAGGCAGGCGGACGGACAGAACGTGTCATCGGTACAGCCGGACCAAAATGTCGATGGCGAGCTGACGCCGCTCGCCACGAGTCTCGCGATGCATGGCGAAATTCGAGAGACGACCGATGAGCTGCCGGATTAAGCGCTGGGGAAGTCGGTCACGACCGAGCTCGAATGGTTTACACCACCCTTCCCAACCGAGAGCGGACAAGCGGCTCGTGACGTCACCCCATTCGTCGCCATCCTCGGGGCCGATGGGCTCGACCTGCATCGACTCGTCTGGAGGCTCCAAGATGTCGAGGGCGTCACCAAGACAAGCTGCAGCCTGGAGCAGGCACACGACTTCATCGACAGTCTTCGCACCCTGGACGCGACCGACGAGCTTACGCAGGCAGTTGTGCAGAACTCCAGGATCGTCAGGATCATCCGCGATCGCATCGCCGATATCCATGATGCGAGACTGAGGGCGCATGTCCTGCACCTGACCGATCAAAACCTGGGCTCGTACCAGGTAAGGCTCAGTTGGATCGAGCTCAACGCCTTCAAGCTCTGCACGAACCGCATCGAGTGAAATAACAGCAGCGGACATAAGAACAGTATAAAATCCGCTCGGACCGTGAGAAGAACAATCCAACGCAGTGCAGCTAACTCTACGGAACTGATCGAAAATCTCTTGAAGACTAGAACGTATCCCAGAGCTGACTGCGCCGGATAGAGCGAGCTCCACTGCGCGGACCCTTCGCTGGCGCTCGGGTCTGCTCGCTACGGCTGTCGTCGCTGACGCTCCTCTCGCTCACCGGCTTCGTCGCTCTGGGATGCGGGAACAAACCTGGCAGTGAGGGCGGAAGCAACACAACCAACAAACCAACAGATGAGCGGAGTGTTGTATATATCCGCTAGCAGACGGTGAGGCCAAATTTGGCCTCACTACCAGAACTAGCGGAAGAGGTATTAGCCGCGCCATCAGGCGTGGCTTGTACCGCTTCACTAGTTCTGTTTCATTCCTTCCCCGCGAGATCATGGAGCCGATGAGCGAAGGGAGGGAGCGAGGTTACGAGCGACGACCGTGGGAGAACGAGCAGGCGTGAGCGCAGCGAGCAGCCCGCACATGTCGTTGACCCCTGAGAAACGCAGAAATCTGACCGGCCAGCCGAGAAGTCAAAA
>CAZFIV010000153.1:0-13350 GCA_964519665.1 uncultured Myxococcales bacterium | reverse complement strand
GCCAACATCACGCACCTGCCGACGGCGATCCAGCGATCGATTGAGCGGCAACTGAAGGGCGAGGCATCGGTGTCACCGAGCGAGGTGTTTTCGGTGACCGCCTCCAAGCCCCATGGTCACGTTCAGGCGGTCCACGCGGCCATGAAGGCGCTCGGGTTCGACAGACTGGTGTCAGCTGCCCGGTGCCGGGAGCGCGCGCTGGTCTTGGCGATGGTGGCGGCGCGTATCATCGAGCCAGCCAGCAAGCTCGCCACGAGCCGGAGCTGGAGCGCAACGTCGCTGGCGGAAACCTTCGGCGTCGATGATGCCACGGAGGACGAGCTGTATCGCGCGATGGACTGGCTGCTCGAGCAGCAAACCCGGATCCAACGTAAGCTTGCGAAGCGGCACCTGGAGCCGTGTGGGCTCGTTCTGTATGACGTGACCTCGTCGTACGTCGAGGGGACCCAATGTCCACTGGCCACGCGGGGCTACAGCCGCGACGGCCGCAAGGACAAGCTTCAAGTCACATATGGCGTGCTCGCTGACGAGCGTGGACGGCCGGTCGCTCTCGACGCCTACGAAGGTCGGACGGCCGATCCGACCACGGTCCGCGACCAAATGGTCAAGCTGAAGAATGACTTTGGCCTCGACCTGGTCGTCCTCGTGGGCGACCGCGGCATGCTTGCGCAGACGGTCATCGACGAACTCGCGCAAGACGGTGGATTCGAGTGGATATCGGCGCTCAAGTCGAGCGGCATCCGCAAGCTGCACGCCGAGGGGAGTCTGCAGATGGGGCTCTTTGACCAGCGCAATCTGTTCGAGCTGACCAGCCCTGAGTTCCCCGGCGAGCGACTCGTCGCCTGTCGAAACGAGCAACTCGGCAAGCGGCGATCTGCCAAACGGCAGGAGATGCTCGAGGCCACGCGCACCGAGCTCAACCGGGTCAAGGAGATGGTCGCAAAGGGGCGCCTTCGGGAAGCAGGTCTGATCGGCGTTCGCGTAGGCCGTGTGCTCAACAAGTACAAGATGGCCAAGCACTTCAAGATCGAGATCGAGGATGGCAAGCTGAGCTACCGGACCAACTACGAGAGCATTCGGCGCGAGGCCGCCCTTGATGGCGTGTACGTCGTTCGGACGAGCATACCCTCAGAGGCGATCGTCGCCAAAGACGTCGTTCGCCACTACAAGCGTCTGACACGTCTGGAGCGTGTCTTTCGGTCGATGAAGAGCGACCTGAAGGTCCGCCCGATCTTCCATCGCAGCGAGCCGCGAGTCCGGGCCCACCTGTTTCTCTGCATGCTTGCAGAGTATGTGCAGTGGCACATGCGCGAGGCATGGCGCACGCTCCTGTTTGCCCAGGAGACCGATACGGTCCACGATCGCGATCCGGTGAGGCCCGCTGAGCCATCGCCCGAAGCGAAGGCCAAGAAGGCCACAAAGAAGACGAATGGCGGCGAAACCGTCCACAGCTTCCAGACTCTCATGCGCAACTTGTCGATGGTCGCGAGAACAACTCACGAGACTCCGACGGGCGAGGCCTTCCACACCATCTCGAGACCCACCGAGGGCCAGGCCCGAGCCTTGGAGCTGCTGGCCCAGTGTGGCCAGATCTGACAGCCCCGCCTCGGCTATTTCCCGTTCGAACACGGACACTTACGTCTCGATACCGCTCGAACTTCAGTCTAGAACACCCAGGGGGTCATGCGACCCTCGAGTACGAGTACGCACGATCGTGTCATGCTATCGGTCATCGAGGCGATCAGAATGCCGACCGGAGAGCCGAGATCGACGGGTTGGTGGCAGTCGAATCGTCGACAGGCTTAAGTACGGAGGAGGGCTCCGCTTCGGTCGCAGGCTGGGCTCAGAACTGGTTCATCGTGTTGTCTTGGCCGCCGGCCTTAAGGGCCGCTTCGCCGGCAAAGTATTCCTTGTGATCGTCGCCGATATCGGAGCCGGCCATGTTTTGGTGCTTCACGCACGCGATCCCCTGACGGATCTCCTCACGCTGAATATGCTTCACGTAGCCCAGCATCGCTTCGTCGCCAAAGTACTGCTTCGCCAGGTTGTCCGTGGAGAGCGCCGTCGTGTGATAGGTCGGCAGCGTGATGAGGTGATGGAAGATGCCCGCGCGGGCGGAGCCATCGCGCTGGAAAGTGCGGATCTTCTGGTCCGCGGCCGCACCGAGCTCCGTGTTGTCGTATTCGGCGCTCATCAGCTTCGTCCGATCGTACTGGGAGAGGTCTTTGCCCTCGGCCGTCCAGGCATCGAAGACCTGCTGGCGGAAGTTGAGGGTCCAGTTGAAGGACGGCGAATTGTTGTAGACCAGCTTCGCGTTGGGGACGACCTCGCGAATGCGGTCGACCATGCTGGCGATCTGCTCGACGTGGGGCTTCTCGGTCTCGATCCACAGCAGATCCGCGCCGTTTTGCAGTGAGGTGATGCAGTCCAGGACGCAGCGATCCGCGCCTGAGCCGGCCTTGAAGCGGTAGAGATTTGACGGAAGCCGCTTGGGACGCATCAGCTTCCCGTCGCGCTTGATCACGACGTCGCTGGGCGAGAGCTGGTCGACCGTGACCTCTTCACAGTCGAGGAAACTGTTGTACTGGTCGCCGATGTCGCCCGGCTTCCTCGAGTAGGCGATCTGCTTCGTCAGGCCCGCGCCGAGGCTGTCCGTGCGGGTCACGATGATGCCATCCTCGACGCCCAGCTCGAGGAAAGCATAGCGGCAGGCGCGAACCTTGGCGATGAATTCCTCGTGGGGGACCGTGACCTTGCCGTCCTGGTGCCCGCACTGCTTCTCGTCGGACACCTGATTCTCGATCTGCAGCGCGCAGGCGCCCGCCTCGATCATCTTCTTCGCGAGCAGGTACGTCGCCTCGGCATTTCCGAAGCCGGCGTCGATGTCCGCGATGATCGGCACGACGTGGGTCTGGTGGTTCTCGATGGCCTCGACGAGCGCCTTTTGCTTGGCCTCATCGCCGGCGCTCCGGGCAGCGTCGAGGTCGCGGAACATCAGGCCGAGCTCGCGCGCGTCCGCCTGACGGAGGAAGGTATAGAGCTCCTCGATAAGCTCGGGTACGGCGGTCTTCTCGTGCATGGACTGATCGGGAAGCGGCCCGAACTCCGAGCGCAGCGCCGCGACCATCCATCCCGACAGATAGAGATAACGTCGCTTGGTGCTCCCGAAGTGCTTCTTGATCGAGATCATCTTCTGCTGGCCGACGAAGCCGTGCCAGCATCCGAGCGACTGGGTGTACGCGGCCGGGTCGGCATCGTAGGCGGCCATGTCTTCGCGCATGATCTTGGCCGTGTACTTGGCGATGTCCAGTCCGGTTCGGAAACGATTTTGGACCCGCATGCGTGCCACAGCTTCGGGCTCGATTCCATCCCACGTGCCGCCGTGGGCCTTGATGAGGCTCTGCGCCTTCTCGATTTCTTGTCTATAAGTCATTACGCCTGCTCCGTCGTATGGCATTGAAAGTGTTCCTGGATGTTTCGATTCAGTTCCCGCTCAACGAGCGGTGAGGACCTCGTAGGCCGGGATAGTGAGGAAGTCTGCGCATGTCTCGCCGAGGGCGACGTCGAGGAAGAGCTTCTTGGCGTCCTCGTAGCGTCCGGACTCGTAGGCGTCGTCGCCCACCGTCGTTCGGATGGAAGCCATCTCGTCCTCGAGCGTCTCGAGCACGAGCTGGCGGGTCACGGTGCGCCCGTCGTCGAGGGTGGCGCCGTGCTTGACCCACTGCCAGATTTGGGTCCGAGAGATCTCGGCGGTGGCCGCGTCTTCCATGAGATTGTGCAGCGGCACGCACCCGTTACCGCAGATCCAGGCGGCCAAGTATTGGATGCCCACGTTGATGTTCTGGCGCAAGCCGGCTTCCGTGCGGGTACCCTGAGGTACGCGCATGAGGTCTTCGGGGGTGACGTTCACGTCCTCGCGCTTGACCGAGATCTGGTTGGGCTCGGGCATGACCTCATCGAAGATGTCCATGGCGATGGGCACGAGGGCAGGGTGCGCGACCCAAGAGCCGTCGTGGCCGTTCTTCGCCTCTCGAGTCTTGTCTTGGCGCACCTTGTCGAGGGCCCTCTCGTTCGCCTCGGGGTCGTTCTTGATCGGGATCTGGGCCGCCATTCCGCCCATCGCATGCACGCCCCGCCGGTGGCAGGTCTTGATGACGAGCTGGCTGTAGGCGTCCATGAAGGGCTGCGTCATGCCCACCTGCGCGCGGTCGGGCAGCATCGCATCCGGATGGTTTCGGAAGGTCTTGATGAAGCTGAAGATATAGTCCCAGCGTCCGCAGTTGAGGCCCGCCGAGTGGTCCCGCAGTTCGTAGAGGATCTCGTCCATCTCGAAGCTCGCCGGGAGCGTCTCGATCAGCACCGTGGCCTTGATGGTACCCTTGGGGATGCCGAGAGCCGCCTGAGCGTCCACGAAGATGTCGTTCCACAGGCGCGCTTCGAGATGGCTCTGCAGCTTGGGAAGATAAAAGTATGGGCCGCTGCCCTTCTCTATCAGGGGCTTCGCGTTGTGAAAGAAGTACAGCCCAAAATCGAAGATGCCGGCGGGGACGGGCTCACCATTCACACGCGCGTGCTTCTCGACGAGGTGCCATCCGCGCGGGCGGACGAGCAGCGTCGCGGGGTTGCTGCTGAGCTTGTAGTGCTTGCCTGCCTCGTTCGTGAACTCGATGGTCCCGGCCACGGCGTCGCGAAGGTTGACTTGCCCATCGAGGCAGTTCGCCCAGGTGGGAGAGTTCGAGTCCTCGAAGTCGGCCATAAACATCTTGGCACCCGAGTTGAGGGCGTTGATGACCATCTTGCGGTCCACGGGGCCGGTGATCTCGACCCGGCGATCCTGGAGGTCGGCGGGAAGCGGCGCGACCTTCCAGTCGCCGTCCCGCACGGACTTGGTGCTCGCCAAGAAGTCGAGCTTCTCGCCCCGGTCGTAGCGGGCCTGAGTGGCGACCCGATTCTGGAGAAGCGCGTGGACCGACGGCGTGTGCTTCGCCGCGAGGGCACCGACGAAGGCAAGGGCTTCATCGGTAAGAATGGTCTCGTAGCCCGACACGGGGGCAAGAACTTCGACTCTGGCTTGGCTCATGACTCTCTTTCGGCGCTCGGGGTTGCGGCGAACGCAAAAGAGATAGTCATTACGCGCCCTCGGACTCGCAAGCTCGGCGGCGATGCCCTGCGGTCATGCGGGTCTAGGTAAAGATCTGTTGAATTGTAACAGAGAAAATCATGTAAACCGATTTACAGACAACACTGTGCACGAGATCATAGGGTGTTCACGGTCCATCCTCGCTAAAGGCGGGTAAGCACTAGGTGTGCCTCAATCGAGGGACGCCGTGCTGGCAAAACACTGGATCGACACCGAGTAGAACGATGAGAAGAGTAGGCGCGGGGCTGATGGATCCTACCATCGTGTCTACGAAGCTCTCGATGTGTGAGCGGATCATCGGCAAGTTGAGCCACGCTGCTCCCGACGACCTGTTCACCGTGCTCAACGTCTTTCCCCGCATCGTCTTCGGCCAGAACTTCGCCCTCTGAATTCCGGGCCTGCTACTGCCAGATGGGCTATGAAGGCCCGAAGCCTCGGGGATTCGATTCGAACGTCGACGTTACCGGCGCGCACGCTGAATCGTCCCAGAAGCTCGACATGAAGGACGGGTTCGCCTTGGTTATCCAGCCGTTCGGTCACCGCAGGCCGAGTATGGCAGACATCAGCGACCATCGCCTTACGTGACGCCGATCGTAACATCGGCCGACTTGCCCGGACGCATGTTCGCCCCGTGCTGCTCGCTACTTACTTCATCCGAAGAGTAGACTCGGTCACTTGCAGAATCCTCCAAGATCCCACAGCTTCGCGGCCAGCCCCGAAGATCGGAGGCCCGTCGGCAGGATAGGCCAGACCGATAGATCACTGAACTCGGCTCATGACTTCGGTCCCCAGGGCTTCATTATTCGTCGGGTCGACACCTTCCTCATCAACAAAGGTCCACCGCGCCTTCTTGTGATGAAGGATGTCCTGACACGAGCCCGAAAGCTCCTGATTTGTAGCCGAAGGGCCTTCTCCAGTTCGGCCTCGAAGTCCCGGCGGACAGGGCGAATCCGCTCTGCCCACTTAGTCCGGGACAAGCGGCCGTCTTTGAAGGCATGCCGGTGGTCGAAGACGAGCTCCGTGTACTCGAGGAGCCGTTGACCGTGCTCGCCCGTGGGGCCCACACGCTGGGAGAAACCAACAAATCAGCGGATGAGGTGGGCCCAGCAGATCTGCTGCGCCTCCATCGCCCAGAAGTACAGCGCACTCGCACGGCCAGAGTCGCGATATGAGCACCCAGAACCCCCGATCCAGGTGCGTGATCTTCAGCCGGGGGCCTTCGGACTTAATGACCGCCAGCTGTTGCCGGAGCGCGATATTCTCCGCGACGAGGCTGGCGCGGCTTCGGCCAACCACGACGACGGAGGCGAGTAGCAGCTGGATAAAGGCGGAGCATCACGACGATCTTCCGCGACCGGTCCGGAGATGTGGACCCGTCAGCGGCCCGTTTGCGGCCCGATGGGCCCTCTGCCAAGCTGCCGGAATCCAAACGGATCGGTTTTGGCCAACCACATTACCGGCACAGCTTGCTCGGAGTCAGGCCAAAGGGTTCGCGCGTGACAGGATTCGAACCTGTGGCCTTTGGCTTCGGAGGCCAACGCTCTATCCAGCTGAGCTACACGCGCAGAGCGGTCGAGGGTGATAGCAACGATCGCTGCGCATCACAAGTAGATTTCGGTTTCGCGTTCCACCGGGTCGGGGGGCGGTGGCTGAGTGTTGGGCGAGGCGGTGGCAGACCCCTCGCGTTGCTTTGCGTAACGCTCGGTGTTGCAGTGCGATCGATGCGACCAGCGTACTTTGGGGTTTTCCTGGCAGCCGCGGCGATGGTGGCCTGTTCCACCGACCCGGCGGCGCCGGCGGACCGGCAGGAATCCGCCAGCCCGGCGGACGCGCCGCCCGATGCGCCTGCGGGCAGCCAGCCCGCGTCCGCACCGGGTTCGCAGCCCGGTTCCCAGCCTGGAGGGCCGGCGAGCGCGGCGAGCCTGCCCGCGGGGCATTCGACCTCGACGGTGGCCATCGATCTCGACGAGCTGTTCAGGATGCCCGACGTGTCGGATGATGTGGTTGTGTCCGTGGGGGATAGGAAGTTTACTGCCGGTGATCTCGAAGGGAGCCTCCGGACGCTTCAGGTTCAGATGCGGGCGGTGGGCATCCCTTCGAATATCACCCGCTACGAGGTGCTGTCGGGGGCCGTGTATCAGCTGGCGGATCGAGCGCGCCGCGAGCAGCTGGCGAAAGAGCTCAAGGTCAAGTTGGACCGGCGCCGGGTCAACGCGTGGTTGGCCGATCTGGAGGCCCGTATGGAGGCCAAGCCGGCCTTCAAGGCGTTCCTGCTTCAAGCCGGCAAGGACGCCAAGACCCGCCAACAAGACGCCGAGGCCGCCATCCTGTGGCAGCAGGTGCAAGAGAAGATCCTCGACCGCATCATGGACGACAGCGAAGCGGTCGCCCGCGACTATTACGACCGGAATCCCCAGCAGTTCACGGACCACGCCGGGGTTCAGACGTGGCGGATCTTCATTCCTGCGCCTCGAGGGATGGTGCAGCGCGACCGGGATATCGCGCGAACGCGGGCGGAGCGGGTTCATGCCCAGGCGGTCGAGAACCCTGACAACTTCGAAGAGCTCGCCCGCCAGTATTCACGCGGCGGCAAGGGCCCGCACGGTGGATACATCGGGTGGGTGGCGCGCAATACGTTGCCCGAGGCCACCGAAGACCTCGTTTTTGCGGCGAAGCCGAACACCGTCCTGCCCCTGCAAGAGGCGCCCATCGGCTTCTATATCTACAAGGTCGGGCGCACTCGTAAAGAGAGCAAGCAGCCTTTCGATTCGGTGAAGAAGGACATCCTGCAGAAGGTGTTCCCGGCCCGGCTGAACAAGCGCGTCGAAGAATACATGACCGCCCAGCGGGCCCGGCATCCGGTCGAGACGGCCATTCCCGAGCTGGAGCGGCTCGAAGCGGAAAAAGCGGCCGGTCTGGAGGCGACCCGCGTCAAGCGCGAGCAGCGTTCGGCGCCCGCCGAGCCTTGAGCGCGGCCGTCAACCAGCTCGAGGGCCCGCTGGTTCGATGAGCAGCGGTCGGTGAGCTTCTCAATGAGGCGGCGTTGGCCCGCGTCGGAGGCTGCTTCGCGGCCGGGACCTCATCGTCGTGTCAACATATCCTGCGCGCAGTCAGGGCCGCCGTGTTCTGGATCCGTGATCGGCGTCGTCCACCGGTCCCAGCGCGACCTCGTCCGCCGGATGACCCTGATTCATCGCGTGTCATCACGGGTGCGCCAGGTGGGCGATCCCGATTGCCGTACCGCACTGTCGGTCATTTGCTACGCTGGCCGATCCGTGGATCTGGTACTTTCCGGGCCTCATGCACCACGACTGGTTTGTCTTGATTACCGTCGAACACGCGAGCAACGCGGTTCCCAAGGGCTTCGACCTCGGCGTGCCCGCGGAGGTGCTCGACACCCACGTGGCATGGGATCCGGGCGCCCCCGAGGTGGCTTCGATCATCGCCGCTGAATTGTCGGCGCCGCTGTTCCTCGGGCGTTACACCCGGCTGGTCGCAGATTTGAACCGAAGCCCGGAAAACCCGGCTTCGGTCCCCGAAGTCGCCTTCGGGGTACGGGTCCCCGCGAATATGGGGCTCACGCCCGACGCGCGCGCGGCGCGATTGCGCCGTTTTCACCAGCCGTACTGGGATCGCGTCTTTAGCACGGTCGAGGGGGCTTTCGCGGTCGGCGGCCCCGACCGATGCGTCCTTCATCTTTCCGTGCACTCGTTTACCGGCGAGTTCGCCGGTGAAGTTCGTAAGATGTCGATGGGCGTCATGCTCGACCCCGCCCGACGCCTCGAACGCCACGCCGCCGACCTGCTGCTCGAGGGGCTCCACCGGCTCGACGTCAACGCCGTCGAGAACGCGCCCTACGATGGGCGCGGAGACGCGATCGTGGCCGCTTTACGACGACGATTCCCGGAAGAACGGTACGCCGGCGTTCAGATCGAGATCAGCCAGAACCATCTCGACGAGATCGACGCGCTCGGACATCGGCTCCTCGAGACGGTCCAGTGGCTTAAAGCGACGGATTGACCGATGCCGGTCCTTGCAAGGCCGCTGACGTGCTCCGGGGCGGGGCCGGACGCCGCCGTGCATGACCCGGCGCGTGTTGACGAGACCCAGCCATATCAGCCACGCCCATAGAGGGCAGGCTGCGTTTGCCCTAGGAACATTCATGGGGCGCTCCATATACCAGGAACAGTTCTCGACGGCCGAATACGATGCCTTTGAAAGCCGCTTGCAGGAAAATCTGCAGGCGCTCAGAGCGCTTCTCGAACGTCCGGGGTTTGGGGTCGGTCCAGAGTCGATCGGCGCGGAGCTCGAGGCGTCGATCGTCGACCCGACCGGATGCGCGCTGCCGGCCAACGAAGCGGTGTTCGAACGCTGTCAGGACCCTCGGATGCAGCTGGAGCTGGTGCGCTTCAACATCGAATTCAATCTCACGCCGGTGCTCGCGGCGGGGCGGCCGCTATCCGCCTTGGAGCGAGAGCTCGATGAGGCCCTGGTGATGATGGAGGGCGCGTGCGTCGACTCCGGCGGCCACCTCGCCCCTATCGGCATCGTCCCCACGCTGAGGCCGGAGGACCTGCATTCGGGGATTATGACCGACCAACCTCGTTACCGCGCCCTCGTCAACGGGATGGCACGTCTGCAGCCTCTGCCGGTGCGCATCGACATTCACGGTCCACACGAATACGTGCAGGTCGAAAGCGAGTCTCTGGCGATCGAGGGGAGCAATACGTCTTTCCAAATCCACCTGCGCGTCGATCCGACGCGGTACGCCGAAACGTACAACTCGGCGCAGCTCGTCACGCCCCTCGTATTGGCGCTCGCCGCCAACTCCCCGATCTTCTTCGGGCGGCTGCTGTGGGACGAGACTCGGGTTCCGCTCTTCAAGCAGACCTTCATCGGTCGGCAGCCCCCCGCCGGGGAGTGGCGCCGGGCGGTCCGGGTCCCCTTCGGGCACGGATGGGTGCGGCGCGGCATTCATGAGCTGTTCGCCGAATCGGTCGCGCTCTTTCCTCCCCTCATCGCGCTTTCGGAAGATGAGGAGTCACTCCAGACGGTTCGCGACGGCGGCGTCCCCCGGCTGGCGGAACTGCGGCTGCATCAGGGGACGATCTGGCAGTGGAATCGAGCCGTATACGATCCCGCGGGCGGGGGGCATCTGCGCGTCGAGTTTCGTGCGCTTCCCGCTGGTCCGACGCCGATCGACATGGTGGCCAACGCCGCCTTCCTGATCGGCCTCGTGGTGGGGCTTCGCGACGACGTCGACCGTCTCCTGCCGGCCTTCCCGTTTCGGTACGCTGAATACAACTTCTACCGCGCCGCGCAGCACGGGCTCGACGCCAAGCTGCTGTGGCCGAGCCGCCGAGCGCCGTCTCCGGTCGAGCGCCCGGTGCTCGACCTCATCGACGAGCTGATGTCCCGCGCCGACGAGGGCCTCGATCGACTCGGGGTCGATGCCGCGGACCGTTCCCGATACCTGTCTATCATTCGCGCCCGACGCCAGTCCATGACCACGGGCGCGCGCTGGCTTCGACGGTCTTTGGGGCGGCTCGACGCCCGCCACGGGCGGCGAGGTGCGCTCGAGCGCCTGACCCAAGCCTACTTGAAGCGAGTTCAGAGCCGATGTCCGGTGCACGAATGGGGCGAGGTCGAAAACCAATAACTCCACGTTTGGTGTTGGGACGCAAGTGCAGCCATGGCTGACGGGCGACCAAACCGTATCTCGGAGGCGACGCTGTCCTTCCTTTTCCGTAGGCAATGGCCACTGGTGCTGCCGGTGCGGGGGCCTGTTCGGAAACCATTTGTGCGGTTTGTTATCGGCTCGCCGGAAACCGATTCGGGCCCAGCAGGTAACCTTAACAATCGTTCCGGTCCTCGTTTAGGTCGGCGGGGGCGGCGACGCCTCTTCGGCGTCGGGTGGGGGAAGCGGGACCCGCGACCTGAGGGCGATTGGTCCGGCCAGACAACAAAAGACCTCGTCATCGGTGTTCTGGAGGACGACTTGGGGCCGGCCGACGTCGAACTCGACCACGCGCGGGGCGTAGCGAATCCTCTCGTAGAAGGGATCTTCTTGCGGGTCGTCGTCCGGGCGAAGGGCGGTGAGTTCGATGCAGCCGGGCTCCGGATGACGCCACATCACCGGCAGCAGTTGAGTTCCCTGCATCGCCGAGTGCGACAGGAGCCATCCGGTTCCGTCGTGGGCCAACGTCAACGTATCCTGCATCATGCCGTCGAACGTGCCGTTGCTGGTGGTCCACGTGCCGACGGGGGGACCGGTGACGGCCCACTCGAGGTCATTCACGGAGGGAGGGGATGCATCGTTCATTTGTCGGCCGGTCCAAAGTACATCGGGTCCCCGTCGATGACGAGCTCGTAGGCTTCCTCGGCCACGCTTTCGCCGACGAAGTAGCCGACGGCGCCCGCGCCGATGGTGACGAGGCCGTAGCCGGCCCAGCCCCACGGGCCGCCGGCCAACATGGGCGAGGCCCATGACCCGGCCGCGCTACTCGCGGCCGCGGCGCCCCCCCAGCCCCCGGCGCCCTTGACTGCCTCGCGGGGTTTGTCTTCGGCGGTCAAGATGCGGTCGCCGTCCATCGCCGCGCCGGCGATGACCAACACGCGGCCGCCGACCTTGAACGCGCCTTGGAACTTGCTGTTGCCCGCGAGCTTCTTGGCCCGTTCGAGCAGCGGGCCTTCGACCTTCTGCCCGGTCTTCTTGATGACGTCGACGAGGCCCTTCGCACCGCCCTGAATGCGAACCGCCTGCGGCCGGGAAGTAAGGGTGAAAGTGCCATTGCCGCTGCGGCTGAACTTGCTGTTCTCGAGGACGACTCGGCCGACGCCCGTCCTCGAGTCGGCGACCTGCTCACCGACCTTCTTCCACATCGCCCGCTCGGCAATCTTGTTGGCGTTGTGGCGGATGGTGCTCCGTTGGCGGCTGTTCAGCGCGTCGGTCGGCTTGAGCCCCTGGCGCTGCCGAAGCTGCTCTTCGGCCAACTTCTGCGCCGCCGGCAGCTCGGCGTCGAAGATACGGTTCAGGTCGGCTTCCCGGAACTCGAGCGAGCCCTTGGGGACGTCGATGTCGACGGGGATGACCGCCCCTTTGCCCGAGGTCGGCCCGACGTGCGGGTTGCCGTCGGTCACGAACCACTGCACTCCGCCGAGGCCGAGGTCGGGCTTGAAGGGCGGCTTTCCGTCGGCCATGGTCTCGAGAATTTTGAGGGCGGTCTCGGGCGCTGTCCCGTGGGTACCGGTGACGTTCGCGACCTTCGGAAATGCGAGGCCTAGGCCGGCGGCGCCCGGAACGCCGGGATCCTGGTCGTCGTCGGCGACTACGCGGTGCTCCACGTTCTGCAGGGCCGGATTCTTGGCGATCGCGGCGGCGCGCTCGTGGGGAGGCAGCGATAGCACGGAGCGGACATCACCCGCATTGGCGGCGCCGGCGGGCGTGTAGGCCGGCTTGCCGTCGGCCGTGAAACCCTGCTCGGCGGCCCAGGCTTCGGCGCTTCGATGGGGCCACGCTTGCGGGTTGCCGGGCGGCGCTCCGGCGTTCGGATCCCACACCCGGCCCGAGGCGGGATCCCGGATCAGGACGTGACCTGCTCGGTTTGCGTTTCCTCCGCTCGCGGTTCGCTGATCATCCATGAACACGAGCTCGTGATGGTCTTTGGCACCGGTCACGGCCTTCTCGAGGCAGTTGGCGTCGCCGTCGCCGAGCACTTCGGTGTGAAGGCTGGTCGGGGTCGTCCCGCCGGTGCCGGCCAACGCGACGGCTCGCCGGCGCTCGTCGGCCATCGCTTTGCGCCGGGCATGACGCGCGGTCTCGCCGGTCGCCTGGCGGGTCGGCCTGCCCGCCGCCTCGTCGACCGCCCCTCCGACTGACCGGGGGGCCGTCTCGGCGCTGTTGGCGCCGTCGGCGGTTCGTGAAGCCGCTGGATCGGTCTTCTCGACGGTCCGACGCGTCGAGGTCGTCGGGCCGCTCAGTCCAGGGGAAACGCTTTGCACCACGTAAGGATTATCGGTCCCGCCGTCTCCGGGGTTCGCCAAAAACACCCGAACGCCGGTATGGGTGGTCACTGGGAGACTTGCTGCGAGCGAAGCGTGACAAAGACGCCGACTTTGGGGGCGCCGCGGCGAAGCTGCAGATCGCGGAGAAGAGATCGAGCGCGAGCCGTAGCACGGCAGTGGCACGGGCGATCCGAGACTGTCGGCTG
>CAZFIV010000152.1:0-13863 GCA_964519665.1 uncultured Myxococcales bacterium | reverse complement strand
GAGCGCCCAAAGTCCGCTTCTTTGTCACGCTTCGCTCGGAGCAAGTCTCCTAGAGTGTCCCGGTTGGGAAGTACGGGTCAGAATTCGTCGAGTCATCTTCGGCGACGTTCGTTGCGCTCCTAGCAGCGACTCGATCTCGAGCTTCTAATGCGCGGTTGGCGAGTTGGCAGGCGGTGCTTCGGTGAGCGCCAGCCGCCCGCCGTGCACGGTGTTGGTGGCGACGTCGCTCCCGGTGTGGCTCGCCCAGGGCCCATATCGGTTCGAGTGCGCGTGGTAGACAGGAAAGTTCGACGAAGACACATCGAGCCGTATCCGGCTGTGGACCGGAAACGTCCACTCGATCGGAGATAGTTCGATTCGGAGGTCGACCGTGGTCTTCGGTGCGTACCGGCGTGGAGGCCCTTCGCCCTCGCCGTCCCGATAGGCGAGAGACCGAATGCCATCACGAACGTGACGAGCCGTACCGTCGGGGCCGACCTCGATGAGCTTGGCCGTGAAGGCGGTATCCGGCGCGGAGGAGCTGACCAGGAGCTCGACGACCGTCGGTCCGACCAACCGCAAGGGTTCGGCGAGGGGAGCGCTGATGAAGGTCAGGACATCGGTGCGTTCGCATACTCCGTTGATGGTCCGAGGACCAGGTTGCGTCGCGCGATAGGTTTGAAATGCGAAGGCCAGCATGTTGGCGCCGCCCCGAGAGGGAACCGGGTCGTCGGGATCGTAGCGGTAGGAGACGCCGGTTTCGTTCGATATCGCCGTCGTCGCGGTGGTCGTGCGCGCCGCGTCGAGTCGGCCCCCGGCGCAGGTGGGGGACGCAGCGAGATCCGACAGGGTGAAAGCGCGGGTGCTCGTATCGGGAGGCGGGAAGACCCGCCGAGTCTGCCATCGACCTTCGCCGTACACATACGTCTGGATGACGCCCGTGGGCCCCTCGAGCGGCCCGCCCCGCAGGTGGTGATCGAGCCAATTCAGGACCTGTCTCCATTGTCCGCCCATGCCGATATCGCCCGGAAATGTCTCCAGGGACTGCTGGATGTGATTCCACGGACCGACAACCAGGCGGCTTTGCTCTCTCGAAGCCAAGGCGCGAAAGTCTTCGAGTTGGCTCGGTAGAAAGAAGTCGTACCACCCGCCCAACATGAGGACTGGGACGTGCGTCTGTTCCGGCATTCGGCGGAAGGCGAGCACCTCTTGGCGCTGCCACGCCGGGTCGGTGCGGTTGGGGCTCGCGATCCACAGCCGGTACCACTCGAGCTTGCGCCCGAAGAAACGTTCGTCGACTTCGAGCGCCGGCCGGTGTCGTAGGGCGGCCCAATACTCGTCGCCGTGGTCGAGTCGCATCGAATGGTCGGGCATGAGCGCAGCCCACGCCGTAAAGATCTCCGGGCGGAACATTCCACCGCTGTAGCTGACCCGGTAGGAGTCGGTCCCCGAAACCATCGGGACGAGCGTTTTGACTTCCGGGGGGAGGACGTCAGCGACGCTCCACTGAACCGCGGCCAGATACGACATGCCCCACATCGCGATGTGGCCGTCCTGGAAGGGTTGGGCGGTCAGCCACGCCAGGGTGTCGATGCCATCCCGGCGTTCGTTGGCGAGAGGGGCCCACTCGCCCTCGGAGCCCATCCGTCCGCGGACGTCCTGGTGAACGCAGGCGTACCCATATCGGGCGAACACTCCACACAGGAATCCAAAGATATCGGCATAGTTGTAGGGATCGCGGATCAGGACCGTCGGGAACGGCCCTTCTCCTGCGGGCAAGTAGACCTGGGTCTGGAGCCGAACGCCGTCGCTCATGGTGACGTGTTGCCGATGGACCGCGCCGCCGGAGTGCGAATACGGGGGGAGCTCGAGGACGAGGCGAAACAGCTCGTAGCGCGCCAGAAAGCCGACGATAACAACGGCGGTCCCGGCCACCACGATCCCGAGGATGCCGTACAGGAGTCTACGTTTCATGAAGCCGACCGCGGCGCACGCTGCCCGTAGATCGACGAGTCGTAAAGGCCTTCAGCGTTTGATCCCGTACCGAGTCATCATCCGATGCAAGATGTTTCGGTGGATTCCGGCCGCGCGGGCCGCGCCCGACACGTTGCCGCCGTGAGCTTGCAGCAGGGTTATGATGTAGCCCCGCTCGAAGTCCGCCATGACGGCTTCCTTGGCGTCTTTGTACGTCTTACCCTCCCAAAGGGGTCGGGTGACCGATCCCGACGAGGCATCGCTCGACCCGTCGGTCGGCGGCTCCGATTCGAGGCCGTCGTCGATCAGTCCGACCCCCGAGCCGAGCGCTCGCCCATCCTCGTTGAGATCGAGGTCCAGCGCCTGGCCAAAGTCCTCCGGCAGCCGGAAGTATCGGTCCGACAGGGCGGCGCCCCGGTCGATCAGATTGCGCAGCTCGCGAACGTTGCCCGGCCACGGGTAGCTCTTGAGCTTGGGCTTGGTTTCCTCTCGCAATTGGATCGGGCCTTGAACACCGGGGAACTCCGAAAGAAAGCGTTCGGTGAGGAAGATAATGTCCTCGGGCCGGTGCCGCAGGGGCGGGATGTCCAGACGAACGACATTGAGTCGATAGTACAGATCTTCCCGGAACCGCCCGGCCTCGACCTCTCGTCGCAGGTCGCGGTTCGTGGCGGCGAGGACCCGTACATCGATGCGTCGGGTCGCGTTCGCACCCACCCGCTTGACTTCCTGCTTTTCGAGCACCCGCAGCAACCGGGGCTGAAGCTCGATGGGAAGCTCTCCTATTTCATCGATAAAGATGGTGCCGCCGTCGGCGGCTTCAAACGCGCCTTCGCGCTCCACGATGGCGCCGGTAAACGCCCCCTTGGAATGGCCGAAGATCTCCGACTCGATCAGCTCGCGGGGGACGGCCGCGCAATCCACCACGACGTAGGGACCTTTGGGGCGCCGACTCTTCGCGTGAAGCGCTTCGGCGACCAACTCTTTGCCGGTGCCGGTTTCCCCTTCGATGACCACCGAAGCGTCGGTTTGAGCCACATCGGCCATCCGATCGAAGAGGTCCCGCATGGCCTCGGAGACCGCCCAGAGCCGCCCGAACTGTCGAGGAGCCGTCAAGGCCCACAAAGTTAACAGACCGCGCGGTGGCTGACGACCTGGGTTAGGCTGGGCGGGTGCTGCGCAAGGGGCTCGGCGTCGTTTGCGCCGTGGCGACGGCGGTCGGCTGCGGCGGATCAGGGCCGGGCGCCGAAGTGTCCCCAACGGCAGCCACCTCGACCGCCGCTCGCGGGGCGGCTGGCCTTTCGCACCTCGAGGTACGCGGGGTGACGCTCGAGGTCTTCGAGGACGGTCGCCGAACGATGATCGTCCGCACGGCCTCGGCATCGTACGCGCTGACAAAGGCGCGGATCACACTTGCGTCGCCTCTGAGGCTATGGACGTCCTCCACAACCCTCACCTCGGACCTGCCAGGCGTTCGCTAGCCGAGGCTCGGTATTCTTGGCGAGCGCAGCTAGTGATTCGGCCCTCGAGGATGAGCCAGATAGGCGAGCAACGCCTCATACGCCGTGCGAAGCTGCTGAGCGAGGTTGTTCGCGAGCACGGCGCGCTCCGGGTCCGACGCGTGCCGGTCGGGGTGGTACCGACGCATCAGGCGTCGATAGGCGGCCTTGACCTCTTCGACGGATGCCCCCACCGGGAGCTCGAGATTCGCGTAAAAGCGCTGAATCTCCGGAGGTGCGGACGGTTGCGAACGTTCCCGCGGCCGCGGGGGGAGCTCGGAGCCCAGATCCATGGTGGGCTTCGGTGATTCCGACCCCATCGGGGTGCGGATTCGCCGCATGGCGCTCCGAAACTCGAGTTCAGCCAGTCGAAACAGTCTTTCCCGCAGGCCCACCGTCGCCCTCATTCTACCTTAACGCTGTAGCGGAGCGCCGCATTCACGAATAAGCCGCTCCCGAGCGGCCATGAATCGACGCGCCAAACAGACCTCGATGTCCGCGCGCTCTTCGGCCGTGAGTCGTCCGGCCGTTTCAGCGTCCCGAGCTGCGGCGCGCAGCATGGCCGAGGCCTCCATCTTGTTTCGGGCATCACGTCGAATCCGGTCGAGGACCGGGATCTTGGACGGAGGTGGGGCCGGTGGCTCCGCCCCGCTCGTCGTCGGCTCCCGCGGCGGGGCGGTCGCCGTTTGCGATCCGCGGTCTTTGCGACTGGGGCCAGCTTTGACGCGGCCGGGCCGCGCCGAGTCGCGGGCCCTCCCCCGAGCGGCGCTCAGGGGCTCGATAAACGGACGGCCCGGCTCGGGGACCGAGGCTTCAACGGGTGTCAAGATCGGGCTGGTGATGGGCGGTGATGCGGCGGGGACGGTCGCGGTCGGTTCGATGCTTCCTGGTTTCACTGCCGTCTCGGGACCGTTGACGCTCGGCTTCGGTGGTTCGACCGACATCGATAGAGCGACGACGATCGCGACCATGGCGGCCCCGCTCGCGGCCAGGACCCACTGACCTCTCCTTCGGGGCGGCGGCGTCGCCTCCCCGTGTCGGGTCGGAGGATGCAGAGCGTCCTGCAGCAGGTCAGACGGGCGCCCCTCGTTCGTTTGGGCCCTCAATGGTGCCGGAGCGAGACGCTCCATGGCCACCGGCGATCGGTCGGCGGCTTCTCGGTAGGCGTGCGGACCGTCTCTACGGAGGAACGCCGCGACCTCCGAGTGGCTTCGCAAGGCGCGACGGCCCCACGCGTGTTCGAGCGCTGCGCCAAACGCCGCTGCCGACGCGAACCGATCGTCGGGGTTCTTACTGATCGCTCGCTGCACGGCCTGGCTCAGGGCCTCGGGCAGCGAAGGAACGACCGTTCGAGCCGGGGGCGGGTGGTCGTGCATGACCGAGCGTCGGACCTCTTCGAGCCCCGCGAACGGTGACCCGGCCCGCCCCGTCAGGGCCTCGTACAAGATGATACCGGCCGCGTACACGTCGCTGCGCCGGTCGATGCCGAGCTGTCCGCGGGCCTGCTCCGGCGACCAGAACCGCGGCGTGCCCACGTCCGCGCGGGTCTGTCGAGGCACCGGTGACAGCTGAGCCGCGGCGAGGCCGAAGTCGATCACCTTGGTCGTACCGTCGGCGTCGATCATCAGATTGCGCGGAGATAGATCGCGGTGAACGACGCCGATAGGGCGGTCGCCGTCCGAGAGTTGATGGGCGGCGTGCAAGCCCGACAGCACGTCCAGCATGATCCGAAGGCTGACGTCGGTCGGGAGCAGCCTGTCTTGCGCGCGAAAGAAATACAGGACCTGCTCGAAGTCGAGGCCCCGAATGTACTCCATCACGGTGAACAGCTGGCCTTGTTCGGTTCGCCGGGCCCCGTGGACCCTCACGACGTGGGGGTGGTCCAGCTCCGCGAGAATTCGGACCTCGCGCTCGAAGCGCTGTACGACCTGGGGCCGATGCACGAGGTCGGCCCGCAGCGTCTTGATCACCCACCACTGGGTGTCACCGGACTTCGTGGCCAGCCACAGCTCGCCGCAGCCCCCCTCATCGAGCTTCTTGCGCACGACGTATCCGGGCAGGAGGGGCAGCCCCCCGGTCGGCGCTTCGGCGGGATCGACCGCGGGATTGAGCGATGGTTCGGGCCCGCTTGGTCGGCCGTGCGCGGGCCCCACCGGCGGCTCGGCCTTCCACATGCGACCGAGCGCCTCGTTGCCGAGCCCGACCAGTTCGGGGGCGGCCGCCGCCAGGTCGGTCGCGAAGGCCGAGGCTGACGGAAACCGGTCGGCGGGCTGCTTGGCGAGGGCGCGTTCGAGCGGGACGCGGAGCCGGGGGGCGACGCCCTCGAGCGGGGCGAGGAGCTCGCGCGCGGGCGTCTGTACGATCGACGGGAGGATCTCGACGGCGGCCTCGGCCCGTATCAGAGGAGTGCCCGTAAGCAGCTCGTACAGCACCACGGCCCATGAGTAGATGTCGCTGCGGTGGTCGAGATCCTTGCGAGCGAGGGCCTGCTCAGGCGACATGTATAGCTCGGTCCCGGATCGATAGCCGGTGCGCGTCCGGGTCTGGCCCAGCCACGCTCGGGCGATTCCGAAGTCGAGCACCTTCACCTGGCCGTCGGGGGTGACCATGACGTTGCTGGGCTTGAGGTCGCGGTGGACGATACCCAAGCTGCCGCTGGGCCCCTGGAGCGAGTGGACGTAGTCCAGACACTCGAGCACGTCGAGCGATATGCGCAAGGCGGCTTCCGGAGGCATGCGGCGGCCGGCCCGGTCGAGGCGCCGGAGCCACTCGGCGAGGTCCTGCCCCTCGATCCGCTCCATGACCATGAACGGCCGACCTTCGGGGTCTTCGCCGACTTCGAACACCCGGACCACGCCGGGATGCGCGATGCGGTGACCCAATTGAGCCTCGGTCGCGAAGCGACGGCGGATATCCGGATTGCCGGCGAGTTCGGGGCGGAGCACTTTGAGGGCGCGAAGGGTCCCCGTGGCTTCGTGCTCGACCAAGAACACGACCCCGCTGCCTCCTTCGCCGAGGCGCCCCTTGATCGCGTAGCCCGGGAGGGCCGGAGGTACTTCGATCGGGGACGGTGGCAGCGGGCCGGAGTCGTTCGGTCGGTCGTCGAGGGGTTGCGGTCGAACCGCGGAGGGCGTGCTTTCTCTGGAAGCAGAAGGAACGACGTCGGTGAGCGGAGCCGACCACGCGCGGGGCATTGCGCGCAGAAGTCGCTCTTTCTCCAAGCCGCCCGGAAAGAGGCTCCGGACCAGCCGACCGAGTTCCTCGGGGGTCCCGATGCCAAGATCGGTGGCCCCTGCCTTTTCGAGCCGCAGCCAGAACTCCGCGGCGCTCGCGAAGCGATTCTCGGGTTCTTTCTCCAGGGCCGTAGCGAGGACGTGGTCGACGTCGGAGGACTTCAACTCCGGTACGTGCTCGCGAATGGTCGGGGGGGGCTCGATGACCACCGCCTTCAGCTGCTCGAGGCGATCCTCGTAATCGCCGACCAGCGGCTCGCCCCGCAGCAGCTCGTACACGACCGCCGCCCACGAGTAGATATCGCTGCGCAGATCGATCCGTTTGTCGGCCAGGACTTGCTCCGGAGACATGTAGGCAGGGGTTCCGGTCAACATTCCGGTCTGGGTCCGGAGCTTACCGAGGTCTACGCGGGCGACGCCAAAGTCGAGGACTTTGACCACGCCGTCGTAGGTGATCATCACATTGGCGGGCTTCAGGTCGCGATGCACGATGCCCAGCGGGCGGCTGGTCTCCGGGTTTCGGGCCCGGTGCACGAACTCCAGCGCGCCGAGCACCGCCTCGGAGACGGCCATCGCCAAGTGTGGGGGAAAGCGGCGCTGCCGACCGAGGAGCTCGCGGTGGATCGCCGCCAGCGTCTGGCCACTCACGTACTCCATGGCGAGGTACGACTGGCCATGGGCGTCGCGCCCCGCGTCGAGAATTCGCGCGATCGATGGGTGGTCGAGCCACCGCCCGAGCTGAGCTTCGGTGTCCCATCGTTGCCGAAGCATCGGGGACTCTTCGACTTCCGGACTCAGCAGCTTGATGACTGCGAAGTCGCGGCGTTCGTGCGACCAAGCTCGAAAGACGAGGGCCATGCCGCCTTCGCCCAGGCGGTCGCCGACTTCGTAGCCCTGGATGGATGGCTTCACGCTTCGCCTAGTCTACACGCTCAGGTCGGTAGATACGCACCTTCGGCGAGCGAACGGGTGGGCCCGGGGTACAGGCGAGCGGCGCCTTCATCGAGCCAAATCTGGCCGACGGGGACTTTCTCGAGCCATCGCTCGGCGGCTTCGAGGCCAGGACCGGCCACGAGGGGGAGCCGATAAGGTTCACCGTCGGCGACCGCCGTCACGAGGACCCCCCGGACGACTACCGCTCGAAGGTGGGCGGCGAGTGGGTGCGCGCTGCCCAGCCGGTCGACCAGGGCGACTGCGCGCGAAGGACCCGCTTCGTCCTCGAACGTCGCGTACAGGGTTGGGCCGGCGCCGATGTACCATCGCCCGTCTTGCTGGATGACTCGGTCGCAGAAGTCGGACATCACGGGTGCGATCCGAGCCTGGCTTTGCCGAGCACTTCCCTCGCACCACCCGCGGATGCTGACGACGAGCAGGGTCAGTTGCCGACGGTGCGCGTCCGACCGCGCGGGATCCGCCAGGATATCCGCGATCTCGGGGTGAAAGCACCGGGCGAGGGTGTCTCGGGCAAACCGAGCCCGGACGGCCGTTCTGCGGGCTCGCGATGCCTGAATCCCTAGGCCGGTCAGGTGGGCGATGGCGACCAACGTGTCGAGGGCCTCGGCTGGGAACGGTAGATTTCTCGCGAGATGAAGCGCTCCCAGCACGTCTTGTCCGTAGGCGACGGGCACGCACAAGAGCGCCTGGGCGGGCCCTGCGAACCTCAGGTCATCCGCCAGGTCGTCGACCTTGACCGGGAAGTTCTTGCTCACCGCCCACTCGACCACGGCGGGGACGACTTGGGCATCGGTCGCCGCGCCCTCGGGGCCGGCGACCAACATCACCTGCAGGCCGCAAGGGCGAGCCTCGATGTAGGCTCCTCGAAGGGCCTGGGTTTGGTCGAGCGCGAGGCGGAGCATCCGACCAAGGTAGTCGTCGACCTCGGAGGCCGACGCGAGCGCTTCGGTTGCCCGCAACAAGACCTGCAAAGCGCGAGGTTGCTCGTCCGGGTGGCTGCGTGCGGCCTCTATCTTGTCCAGCAGTGAAGACCAAGGGCGCTCGGCGCCGGGGGGAGCCACCGGGACGGCGGCCGGATCGGGTTCGGCGGAGGGCGCGTGGTGGTCGCCGGCGATATCCGCCCCCGGACGCTCGACTACGCGCCGGTACAGGATCTGAAACGGTCCAATGCGGCAGAGGTCTCCGGAGGTCAGCACCTTCGCGCCGCCGATCCGGATACCGTTGACATACGAACCGTTGTGCGAGCCGAGGTCTTGAAGCGTCGCGCGGCCCTCGAAGAAGGTGATCCGCGCGTGGTTGCGGCTGACCCGATCGGCCACTAGCACGACGTCATTCGATGGAAGGCGCCCGAGCGAAGTGATGCCTTCCTGTAGGGCGACCCGAGTGCCGCTGTGGCCCGGGCCGTTGACGGTGATGACCGCCTGGTCGTCCTCCACCTCGAGAATCGTGCGGCAGGCGCGGGCTGCCGTCTACCCCGCGGAGGGCGGGCTTCGACGGTCACCTCGACTCTTACAGGGACGGTCGGAGCTGAATCTCGAGATAATCGACGGCCGGTGTGTCGAACGCTCGCCCGTACAGAAGCACCCGATACCGGAGAAATCGGCGCGACCGCAGCGGTTCGAGCCCCCCGCTCGGACCGTTCAAATCGACCCAGTCGGTAAACGGGCCGGCGGCCTGGTCACTTCCTGCCAAGCTTACCTCGACCCGTGTCGCCTCCGGAATGTCGGCGACCAGCTCGGACAACATGGGACGGAAGCCCACGTCTTCCCCGCCCCGGTCGATGACCCGAGACCGGATAAAACCCAGCCGATCGCTCGGAAGGGTCGGCGCGGCGACTTTGACGTCGGCCGAGAGGTCGACCAAGACCACGCCGTCCGGCGACCCGGTGCCGGGGCTGACCGCGGTCTCGTAGTCGTGGGCCGCGCGGGCCCGAATGGTCAAATTCCCACCGGGATGGGGTTGTGAGCAGGGAAGAACGGCGTCGGCAGCGGCCGAGTCTCCGCCCGCCAGTCGAGCCCCTGGCTCGACCAGCAGAACCCCGGCGACGGTCACCGTCACCTGACCTCCGCCCCCACAGAAGGTGCGGCCTCCTTCGATTGTCGCCCCCGACCCGACCACCAGCCGGTCGGCCGCTTCTATGACCAGCCCCCCCGCCGCGACCTGAGCCGGCCCGACTCGGACGGCCGAATCCGCACCCACCAACATCGTGGTGGTCCGGATCGTGAGCGGCCCGCTCGTAGAGCCGGGTCCGGTTTCGATTCGGGCGCTCGGCCCGACTTCGATGGTTTCGGTCGCGTTCAGAATGACCGGGCTGCCGACGCCTTTCGACTGTCCGGCCCGGACCTGGGAGAGCTCTCCGACGCGGATGAAGGGCGATTCGATCGAGATCCGGCCGCCCCGCTCGTCGGGCTCCAGCGCCGAGAACGCGGGACCGATGCGGCCGGCGCTGGACAGCTCGACGGCCTGCTCGCTGCGAATATGGACAGCGCCGGCGATACCGGCGGGTTCGGCGGTCGAGGCGATGCGGCCGGAGCGGATCTCGACCTTGCCATACATGCTCACGAAGATTTCCCCAGCGGTGCGGCCCTCGGCCGCCTCGGTGACCAGCTCCCCGGAGATTTCGGCGCTGCCCCGGCCGACGATCTCGATACCGGGTGCGTCGGGCGCCGTCGGGTCGAGCCCGGCTCGGGTGCGGACCCGACCGGCCACCAGGATTTGACCATCGGGGTTGACGAGCTGCAAACTCACCGGTCCCCGACTCTCGATGTTGCCGGTAATGACGACCCGGTCGCCACCGAGAATCGCGACACCGCCGCTCCCCGCCTCGATGTCTCCGCTGACCACGACCTCTCGGGTCGCGCGCAACTCGACCGAATCCGCGGCCTCCACCCGACCGCCGGTGTCCACCACGATCAGGTCGGCCTCTACCAGGCCGTCGGTGTCTGCGGCGCCCGCGAAGACGGCGGTTCCGCTCGACTGAGACGTACGCAGCTCTCGGACCGGCAACGTTACTTGCCCTTGGTTGATGTCGTGGAGCACGCCCTGCTTTCGCTCGATCCAGATCGTGTTGTCGAAGTCCTCGCGGAGGAATACGGCGTTGTTGACCGTAGGCTCGGGAGGCGTGAGCTCCGGGGTTTCCATGCTTGGTGGCACGACATCTCCGCCTCCCTCGCAGGCCGAGGAGGCGGCCGCCAAAGCTGCCAGTAGGGCCCTCCGCATCGCTCCGTTATACGCTAGATGACCGCTTACTGGCGGATGATCTCCCAATCCGCCGGCGTTTGCGCCTCGAAGAGCGCCGGATCCAGACCCGGGTTCAACTCGGCGTTGAGAAACTGGAAACGGTTAGTGTTGCCGGCGGTCTCGAAAAGGATCGAGTCGGTGACGCCTCCCGTCTTGGGATCGACCCCCAGCACGAGCTTTCGGTACGTCGCTCCGGTTTTCGGGACGAGCTCGAGGGCGGCCCGGCCCTCAGCGAAACCGTAGGCCTCACCGTTGCCGAGCTGAGCGTTGAAGGCCTCGTCCAGACGTCCGTCGCCCCACAGGAAGCTGATCGACCGACTGATCTCAGAAGCATCGAAGCTCTCGTCTACGTACGCCTGCTCGAGCTCAGGGTCGAGCATGGTCATTCGACGACCACTGATGACCCACTCTTTTGGGGGATCCCGGTACAGCCACCGAGCCTGGCTCGGCTTCTTCAGCATGAAGACGCCTCGGAGCTCTCGTTTTTGGGAGAGCGCGACTTTTTCGTACGTTTGCACGAATTCGGCGGAGTAGTCGTCGACCTTCGCGTAGTAGGCCTGGACCTTAGTGATGAGGCTGTCGACCGCAGCGCGGTCGCTGTCCTGCTCCCGGCCGGCGCCTTGGTCGGGCTTTCCGTCGGACTTCGCTTCTTCGGACGACGCCGGAGGCGGGGCGCCGATCGACAGAGTGAGCGCGACGAGCATCGTGCAGCCGTTGATTACCATCCTTGCTCCTTTGACGCGGCTTCGGCTTCGACCATCCAGTCGTGGGCGAGTGTGACCGAGTTCATGCATCCGTCTGGTGACCTGACGCTAGAACACGCCCCCTCGGCCGGCAAATCCTGTGTCTGTTCGGCGGTAATCCGCCGATGGGATCCGTTTTTGACGCCCGATCGATTCCTTCGCATGATCTTATGCGCAAGCCGGAACCATCGTGGCGCGTACGAACAAAAAAAAGACGGAAAGCGCCCCTCGAGAGCTCCATGAAGGTGGGGCGCGGGCGAGGGAAGTGCTGGGTCTGGCCCTCGTGTTGGTTTCCCTAGCCCTGTGCTTTTCGCTGTTTTCCTATGATCCCAAGGACGCGACCGGCGAGAAGAATCTGGTCGGGCCCCTTGGCGCGGCCGTGGCCGAGCGGGTGGTGTCGTTCTTTGGCTGGCTGGGATACCTCACCGGTATCGCCGCTGTCGCCCTGGCGGGGCTGGTCTTGTTCGGCCGTCCCCGCCGTCCATCGGTGGCGTTGGTCATCGCGCTCATCGCCACCGTGCTCGGGGTCGAGGTCCTTCTATTCCTCTGTTGGCCCGAGCATGGCGCCGACCGAGGCGGGCGGCTCGGCCTGGCGGTCGGGGAGCTCCTGACCGAGAGCGTGGGCCTTGCCGGAGCCGGCCTGACCGCGGTCGGTCTGGTTCTGTCGGGGCTCGTGGTCATGCTGCGGGTGTCGTTTCGACACGCCGTCAAGACGGGCTTCGACTGGGTCTCCAACGGGCTACGCCACTCCTGGATGGTGTATCGCATCCGACGGGAGGCGAGCCGGGCGGCGCGCCGCCGGCGAGAAGAGATGCGGATGGCCGAGCGCGAGGCGCGGGCCGAGGAAGAACGACAAGCCCGTTTGCAGGCCCAAGCTCGACAGCAAGCGTACGATGAACGGGCGAGGGTCGCGGTCCTCGAAGCCACGGCCCGCGAGGACGCTCGGGTCATGGCCCGGATCGAATCGGAACGTCGCTCGGCGCACGTACCGGTGCGGTCGACGAGGCGGACGACTCAGGCCGCGGTCGACTCCCCGCCGGTGCTCCACGACGCCGCTCCGCCGGATACGGTGCTCGTTCCCCCGCCAGTGCCCGACACCGCCCTCCTCGGCCCGATGCCGCCGGATCGGTCGACCGAGAATCGGTCCAATGGATCGGCGGCGGTTCTCGAAGAGGTTCCGACGCCCGTATCGGGGCCGCACGATCCCGATCCGCTCATCAAGGCCTTCGTAGCTCCTCACGAATTCCCGTGGTCGTCCCGGCCGCCCGTCGAAAACGCGGCCGACGTGTTGGACCGGATCGACCAGATGAGTTCGGGCGACCCGGATACCGAACCCGAGGAGCGGTCGAATCACCCCGCGAATCACTCCGCCGAAGGCCCGACCGACGCTTCGCCGGTCTCTCGGGCGCCCGAGCGAGCGACCCTGCAGGTCGAGCCCGCCGACGTGGTCTGGGGCGTAGATGCACTCGTTCCGGCATCCGAGCGCTCGACGGCCGACGCGTCCGGCGCGCCGCCGGACGAGGTGGTGGTGGACGAGCAACTCATCATCCATGAGCGAAAGGCGGTCGACGCGGACTTCGGCGACGATCGCCCACTGCCGCTCACCAAGCGCGCGAACAACGTCCCCGAGAAGCCGGCGTATGTTCTGCCCCCGATCAACCTGCTCGATTACGAGAGCGAAGGGCCGGCGCCGGTGGACGAACAGGCCCTCAAAGCACGAGCGACCCGGCTGGAGCAGAAGCTCAGGACCTACGGTGTTGAAGGTAAGGTGATGGCGATCCGGCCCGGGCCGGTGGTCACCACCTACGAGTATCAACCCGCGCCCGGGGTCAAAGTGGCCAAGATCGCCAACCTTTCTGATGACATCGCCATGTCGATGGAGGCGGTCAGGGTGCGCATCGTCGCCCCGATTCCAGGTCGGGGCGTGGTGGGGATCGAGCTTCCCAACGATGGGCGGGAGAACGTCTATCTCAAAGAGATCATCGCTCATGAGGCCTTCAAGCACTCGAAGTCTCTGTTGACGCTGGCGCTGGGAAAAGACGCGGAGGGAGAGCCGCAGGTCCGCGACCTGCGCAAGATGCCTCACCTCATGATCGCGGGGACGACCGGGTCCGGCAAGTCCGTCAGCATCAACACGATGGTCTTGTCGATGCTCTACAAGGCGACGCCCGACGAAGTGAAGTTCATCATGGTCGATCCGAAGATGCTGGAGCTGTCGCTGTACAACGACATTCCGCACCT